>JAJZVN010000060.1 GCA_021845685.1 bacterium | reverse complement strand
AATTTCGAAAGGATTGAAAATTATTTTAAAAATGATAGTATGATTTTAATAAGGAAAAAGCATCCGGATAAAAAGAATAAAAGTAAGAGTTTTAGGGCATGGGGCGGGGATTTGGAGAGGAAATTAAAAACAACGCAGATTAAATCCAAAGCGTGCTTGTAATTTATTATTAGGGTAACTATGTAAACTATTTTTAAAAATATGATTTTAAAATTGCAAAATCGGAATATATGCCTAATGTAAATAGAGTCATAACCCTGTTTGATAATTTATTAAAATATATAATTTAATAAAAAATATTTGACAAAAAAATTATTATATGAATATATGTAAATTAAAATCTCTGCATTGATTATTACCAGTTAAGTGGTAAAATTCGAAATAGAGATAGCTATATTAATAATTATAACCCATTCTTATTGTTAATGCAATTTTAATTAAAATGTTAAATAAAGAGCAATATTGGCGGCATTGACAACAAAGGTGCCCGCAGTTTTGAGACGAGTCAATAATATATAATTAATTCTTATAGAAATTATTAATGGACAATGGAGGAGATAATTATGGAAATTCCTGAAACTCCGAGCGATTTAGTGGGAGCTATTTTTGCTTTTCTGTCAAAAAAAAAGCCAACATTTCCAGCAAACGATCCCTTGATACACGAAAGCATTTACTATGCAATTTCTTCTTGTAAAAGTTGTGCAAAGTCTGAATATTATTTAAAAGAGTTGCTTTTCACCTCTAATGATTATTATCATTATTCACCTATTATTGAACTTACAATGGACAATTTGCAGATGACGGGTTTTTTAAAATGTAATAATCCAGATCTTAAAGTTTTTGAGTTTCCAGAAGGAAAAATAGAGCGTTTATACAAAACAAATTCCAAAAAGTTTTTTACTGAAGATGATGAATCAGAAATTAAAAAAATAGCAGATATTGTAGCCGATAAACTACAGCAATATCAACAGGTAACAACTCCTTGTATTTAAAATGTCGGAATTGAAAAACTTAAATATAAAAGATGAAATTGAAAAATATGTTAACCATATGTGCAAACATCACGATAGACTTAATGTACGAGATGGCAAAGTAATTCATGATGCCATATGGGGAACAAGAAGATTTAAAGATTATGAAGTAGCTCTACTGGATATTCCAATTATTCAAAGACTCCGGCAGATTCATCAAACTGGGCTTGCCTATCTTACATTTCCGTCGGCAAGCCATACAAGATTTGAACATACCCTCGGCGTTACCGTCCAAGTTTCTAAATTACTTGAAGCCTTACGCGGAAAAGAAGAAAATAAGAGTTATATCAACGAAGATTTGATAAACACTTTGAGGATAAGCGCTATTTTTCATGATGCAGGGCATACCCCATTTTCTCACGCTATTGAAGAAATAGTCGAATCTTATCCCGAAATAGTTAAATTTAAAAAAGATAACCATGACAAATTTGGCACAGCTAAAGCTCATGAAATATTTTCCGCCCATATATTGCAAAGCGATAGAGTAAGAAATCTTATTAAAGAATGCGTTAAAGGTAAAGCAATTATAGATATAGATCTTGCAGCAGCTTCTATTATCGGACACTCGCCCGACGAAAGTGATTATTACAAGATACAAGTCTTAAACGGACCCTTTGATGCGGATAAATTAGATTACGTTCATCGCGACGGAGAGGCAAGCGGTCTCCCTTTAAGGGTTGATTTGGACAGACTATGGTATTCGATTGATGTTAGCGATATTACTTTAGAGGGCAAAAAGTCAAAAAGACTTACTGTTGATTACAGAGGAATGACATCACTTGAACAAATATTATTTACAAAAATGATTCTTTTCACAACTATCTACCAACACCATAAAGTTCGAGCTTCTGAATGTATGTTGAGAGGAATTATAGAATATGCAAAGAATAAGGAGATACAAATTTGCGGGCATAGCCTTAATTCTCCGGTAGATTTTCTTTATATTACCGATGCAGATATTTTTGGAAATAATGCACTATTAAAAGACAATAACCTTCATAACCTAATTCATAATCTTGAATACCGTCGGCTTCTCAAGAGAGCTATTATTATTTCTAATAATACAATAAAAAAAGATTCCGTAGGGGGGTATAATAAACTTCTTAATATTAAAGATTACAAATTTCTCAGAGAATTAGCCAACGAAATATGGGATGGTAATAAGGATTGTTTAAAAGAAGAAGTATGGATAGATTTACCTAATAGACCTGACTTTAAGGAAGCCGATAAAGCATTTATAACACCTTTGCCTGGCAAAAAACCGATAACCTTAAGCGAGTTTTTTCCTGTGGGACAATGGAGCAAACAATATTCTTTTAGCAGATGGAGAGGTCATGTGTTTGCCCCAGAAAAATGTAAAAAAGAAATTGCGGAAAACAGCAAAAAAATTTTTAAGAGGGAGTTTGGTATAAAATTCGAACCAGAAGCCACAGATTTGTGCCATAATAATTAATGTCAACGGCAATCTAAAAGTGCACCACATCGGCAGTGTTAAGTGCACCACTTATCAATGCTAATTTAGTATTTTAAGATTTTAATTTAACATTGCCGATAACATTTAATTCTTTTATGGATCTGGGATAACTCATAATTTAGATGTATAGAGATGATTGAAATCAAATTATTATATATATAATTATAGTATATGACAGAAAAGATTCTAAAGGCTACTCATATAGGAAAATTAGAAATAGATGACTTAATAATACCATGTGCTGTATTAGAGGATGGACAAAGAATATTAACTGAGACAGGTATTAGTAAGGCTTTTAAATCAAGGAGCGGTTCGTCTAGATTAACGAAGAAAATAGATATAGAATTAGGCAGGCCCCCTTTACCTATTTTTGTGGCATCTAAAAGGCTAACCCCCTTTATTTCTAATGAGTTAATGGATGGCCTTTTAAATCCTGTTCAATATAAAATTAAAACCCAAGTTGTCAAAGGTTATCCTGCGGAATATTTACCCAAAATTTGCGATGTTTGGTTAAAGGCGCGCGACGCTAAGATTTTACATGCGTCCCAATTGAATAAAGCAAAAAATGCAGAAATTATAATTCGTGCCTTAGCTCATTTAGGTATTATAGCACTTGTTGATGAAGCAACAGGTTATCAGGAAATAAGAGATAAAGATGCTTTACAGAAAATTCTTGATAAATATTTACTTAAAGAATATGCTGAATGGGCAAAGAGGTTCCCCGATGAATTTTATCAAGAAATATTTAGATTAAATAAATGGCAATGGAAGGGTATGAAATTAAATAGGCCAAGTATAGTTGGAACATACACAAATGATATTGTTTATAAAAGATTAGCGCCAGGTGTTCTTGAAGAACTTAAAAAACTAAATCCACCAGATGAAAAAGGCATAAGAAAAATAAAACATCATCAATTTTTAACGCAAGATATTGGCCACCCAGCATTACAGAGACATATTTATGCCGTTATCGTACTTATGAAAGCATCATCTAGTTGGAGACAATTTCATGGGATGTTAGCAAAGGCTTTTCCGCAGTCTGGTGATCAAATGCCATTTGATTTTGATGAATAAGTGAGGTAGTCATGATAAATATAAGTATTTTGATGTTTCGCTTATAGCCATGTCATATTCGTTAGACCGACCAATTCCTGACATAGGAATTATATTAAAACCATTGCTCTTGCAGTTATTTACAACTGAAAAAATAAATTCGTTTAAGTCATTATTTTCATCATTGTCTAAATATGCAAAATCAAGAATTACAGGCATATATTTTGGTATATATGATTTTAAACTAGAGATAATTTTCTCGGGTTTTATTTCTTCTTCCTGAATAATCTCAAAAATAGGTATAATTTTTGTTTTAGTTTTTTCTTTTAAATCCTTGATGGCCAAAAAAGATGTCCTTTTGTTTTAAGAACAGGATAATATAATTTATTCATGATTTTTATGCTCTTTTTTATAGACGTTAATTTAAATATTTATTTACAATATTCAATATTTTTTCTAAAATTTATTATATTTTGATGATGATGGTTAATTACAAAAGTAGATGGATATCCAAAAGGATATAGCGGTTTATTGTTTTGCAATAAAATAATAGTGCCAACAAATTCAAATCCTATATCCCTCATAATTCTGACTATATCTCCTTGAACATTTGTTTCTTTTTTGTCAACCGTAAAATCACTAATTATTATTGAGCAATATTTTTTATTTTCTAATTTTTCAAATGATTTTTCCATTATAATTTGTAATAAATCAAGGAAATCGTAGTATGTTTTTTGATTACCTAAATCGTTTAGGTAATCGCTATAATATTCAACGCCAATTCTTGCTCCAATTCTATAACTATTGCTTTTACGTTGTCTTAAGCCATTTCCATTGTTTTTTAAGATGTTATGATATGGTGGCGAAGTTACGATATAATGAATTCTTTCTTTTATATGTTCAATTTCATATACTGAATCGCCAACTCTATAGTCAAAATCATCAGGCGTATAATATTTTTTTTTATTTAATCTTTCTAATGCTAATTCTTTATATTCTTGATTTAAATCGATTCCGATACCATACCTTTTTAAATTGGCACTTGCTATTAAAGTCGTGCCACTTCCGACGAATGGATCAAAAACAACCATATCTTTTTTTGTAAACATGCTAATAAGTTTTTCAATATCTTTAATAAGAAATGGAGCAGGGTGTTTCATGGCATCTTTGTCATCTATGCATTTTTCGCTAAGCCAGAAACTTTTTGTTAATTTTAACCATTCTTTGCCGTTTAAATCGTTTAATTTATTTTTATCTATCATTTTATATTTTCTAAAAATTTATCCAAATCGGTTTCAGTTAATTTTCTTGAGGATTTTAAATTTTTTACCATGCTAAATGCTAAATATTTCCATTTTTGACTTTTAAAACTATCTATAAAAAGCGGGTCATTAATTTTTTTAAACTCACCTATCCTTTCATCGGGAATTACCATTATTTTTGGAACATTATTATTTAAATTAGAGGTTCTTTGAATCCCAGATGTAAAATTAGTTGAATTTTCAACTTCTAAAGCATATCTAATATTATTCTTTTGATCTAACCAAAGCATATCTATCCATTTTATTCTTGATACTTGGTCGTTATCGTAACCATCTATTCCTTCTTTTAAATCGATGTCCATTGTATTTCGTAATTCTATATCATTGAATTTTTCGGGTTGCTCTCGGATCCCGATGAATATTTTGAATCCCATTTTTTTTCCTATACTTGCTAAATAATATAAAATTTCGGTATGCCTGGTAAATTCAGGCTCTATTTCATTTTCTTTATATATCCATTTGCCCCCTGATTTGTTAGCATATTTATTAAGTATGAAGTCTATAGATTTAATATCGGGGGTTAATCCATTGGGATATCTAATAAATATTTCGGCCAACACCTCGTCTAGACTTACGGACACCTTTCTTCTCAAGAAAGCGATTATAGTTTCTTCAACTCTTTCGCTTAATTTTATATCTGGATATTTTATATATTCGTTTGGATTTTTAAACCACCAAAAATTGCCAGATTTATTAGTCTCATTTTCTGATATTATAAAAATTTCATCTATATGTTTTGATAGAACACTTTCGATGTTCTTATCGAAATCTTCTAAATTAAAACCCGCTTGAGATATTTCAACCAATAAGCCGTTAAATAATATCTGAAACGGTGTAGGTTCGTTTCTTTCGGCAATTAATTTTATTGATTTTTGCAGAACAAAATATTCAAATTCATCGTTATCCGTTTTAAAAATATTCTTAGTTATTGATTGCTTTATGCATCTTATATAAAAATCACTTGCCGATGTTCCATATGGGTTAGCCACATTTGATTCGCCAGTTCTTCTGTTTTGCTGATGAATCACCTTTTCGATTTTAAATCCTGCCAGCGAAATAGCATTAAGAAAAGTATTCCATATTTTTATTTCTTTATTATGAAAAGTGAATACTATTTTTCCATCGGATTTAAGCACTTTATATAAATTTTTTATTGCATTTTGAAATCTTTTCTTATAAGTTTCAAAATTAATAGTTTTTTTGTTGTATGAAATCTCCGCAGCAAAATTAGGCATATATTTTTTGTCATATTTTTCAAGCCAAACTAACCAAATAGAACTTAAATCCAGATATTGAACCAACCCACCGTATGGAGGGTCTGTCATGATAAAATCAATAGATTCATCGTCTATATAGTCTGTTATGGTATTTATATCTATTATTCCATATTTGATATCAAACTTTTTACTCCTATTTTTTCTATTTCTTTCATCGATATAAATGAGTTCTGGTTTTTTACCAATGTAAGCTTGAGCATTTTTTAGAGCGCTTTCGACGCTTTGCTTTCCTATGCAATTGCCTTCGAAAACCAATAAAGGGTTCATTTCCATTTTTTTTGCGCTACAAAGGTAAGCAGAACGCCCCCAGCTAGTAGAAAAAGGCCTATTTCCTCTTTCTGTTCTTGGGACGCTCATTTTAGTACATAAATGAACCGATTGTATAAAACCGAATATTAATTGTTTTTTTATTACATCATCTTGTTCTCGTAGTATAAGATCGTAAATTTTAGATAGCACATAAAGATTTCTTTTTGTCCATAAATTTGCAAAATTATTTCCACCTATGCAGTTTATAAAATTAGCACTAAAAGATTCTGATTCATGAAATGGTTTATCGGGATACCAAGTTTTTATTTGCAATGTATTTAATGATTTAGCTATATTTTGTTCATTTTGGTTTGGACTACAAGTATATCTTCCTTCGTCGCAATTGCAAACTATTCCTACTTCATAAAGTTCATCATTATTCCATTTATAGTTTTGCACAACCGCATTTTTATTACCGCAATATCTACATGTCGTATAAAAATATTGTTGATATATAGAGTCTCTTTCAATCGTAGAAATTATATTTTGGACTTTATTTTTAAATTTATCGAGAGAAAAATCCGAGGCGATGACTTCGATTGTAAATGCCGTGATTGGATTTAAATCAAAAGCTATAGCCTTTCTTCCTGCTTTTACCGCTTCGAATGCGCTAACGGCACTACCTGCAAAAGGATCTAAATAAATACCATCTTCTGGAGTATAATTTTTTATGTATTCTCGCCAGATGTTATGAGGTTTTTTACCCCAATATTTCATGGCAGTATATATCGGCGGACGACTTTCTTCTACTAATGCATAGTCAATATCTTTCATAATCAGTGCTATTTTATTATAATTAATAATGTTTTATTTTTTTGAGCTATTTTTATATTATTTATATGCAAAACTCATGCCAAGAATTTTATGTAAATTTTTTAAATTCGGCTTTATCCCCATTTTTGCAAGATAAATCATAGCATTTTGAGTTTCTATGATATTCATTGAATACTTTGTTTTATTCATTATATCACGAATTTCCGAAAACCAGAAAGGAATATATTGCAAGTCTTTCGTCAATTTCTTAACGGTTAATCTGTTGTCTTTACAGAATCTGATGATACCATCCTTATTATCAAACACCCGCATAAGAGCAGAAAACAAAACATACTGCTGTTTAATATCGAGTTCCATAACGAAAGGTATCCCCGGCGTATTTGAAACCGGCAGTTCGTCGTTTTCCAAGATACCTGATTCGACAGGTAAATTTTTCCTATATCCGCCTTTTATTAAGTTGGTAAAACGGTTTAATATATAAAAAAAGAAAAAAGAGTAGTAATAATTATTTTCGTATTCAAACATTCCTTTTTCAAGAATATCGTAAATTTTTTCTATCGCCTTTAATCCGTAAGAATTTTCGCTTATAAATTCTGGTTCGGCATTTTTAAAAGAAAATCCGCATTTACGGCAGTGAGGAAAATCGCCGTCGTAAAGCCTTTTATGAATTACAAACGGCTCGCCGCAGGCAGGACATTTGTCTATCAAAAAACATTTATGCTTTACGCAGGCGGTAGAGAAAAACAATCTCCATTTTTTCCTTAAATAAGGCTGTTTATCCCCTTTAAGACATAAAGGGCATACTCTTTGCGCATGCTGTCTTATATTTCTTTTACGCCTGAATATAGGCATAATAAAAGCATTCCTGTTATTATAATATATAGTTTCGGAAAGCCAGCCTTCGTAAGATTTAAGAGTCATGCCGTAAAATATCTCTTTTTTATATCCGGTTTTTTGAGATAAACGGTTAATGAAAGAATCTTGATTATAAAGGTCTAAATCGTTATCCCAAAGATGATAATCGTATTCAGGAAAATATAAGTTTAAAAACGTTGCGGGGTCGGAATGGTGCATATAGGCAGTTCTTATAAGCCACGACGAAAGCAGTTCGTCGTTAAGCGGCAGAGGTCTTATTCTGAACATCGAGTCCGCTATAGACCTTTTGTCTATTGCTCTGACTTTATATGCAAATATTTTATCCGCCGTCTGCATTATACCGCCTCCAAATCGTCGATGCTGCGCCTTAAAGACGGCTGGACATAGCCGGTGCTTTTTACTTCGTCCAAAGTTATTTTTTCTTTGCGGCTTTTAATGGCATAGATTGCGGATAAACTTATTATTTCAATTATCTCGCCTAAAAGTCCTTCGCTCATATCTAAAATATATTCGGCAAGTTTATCGTTTTCTGCAATATTGGATTCTTTTTTCAGCGGAAGTATTTTTTCTATTGATTTAAGCAGAGTCAGATATTCTTTGTTAAAATTCCACCTTTTTAAATACATCGGTTTAAATCTCGAACTTATTTGAAAATCCG
>JAJZVN010000059.1 GCA_021845685.1 bacterium | reverse complement strand
CTTGGATGGGCTATTTTTCATGGTCGGTTCCAATGGTCGCTTATATGATA
The DNA here is from genome assembly GCA_021845685.1 of bacterium. GTDB lineage: Bacteria > SZUA-79 > SZUA-79 > Acidulodesulfobacterales > Acidulodesulfobacteraceae > Acididesulfobacter. Next base: position 8,733 of record JAJZVN010000059.1, on the reverse strand, counting down.
GCCTCAGGCTCCAGTTACGCTGTTGCAAGCGTAGTCGGAGGAATGGACAGCGCCATATCTAAAAACGCTTCGGTTAGAGGAGCGGAAGCGGGATTAGGCAATATGACGGCTGGGCAGATTAGAGACAATAACTATCTTGCTAATGCGACTAATGTCACAAATGTTCAAAATACCGGATACAGGGCGAGAAATTTTACAAACGAGCACGGCGCAAATACGGAAGAATCTATAGGTCAAAATGCGGGAACGACTCATAAAACATCTGTTATGGGAGGCAATAATGTTTCGACTGACACAAGCGGTACAGGTATTAGTACTACATCTATAAATGGAAAAATAGATAATACCGAAGGACCGATAAACGCAAACATAGCCGAAGAATTTAAAGCATTAAATCAGCGAAAACTTGAACATGCCGAGGCTCGGGTTTCAACCTTAACGCATAAAATAAGCAGTGCAAAAGAAAGCACGACTAAACTAAGCAATGAACTTTCGGCTCTTAGAAGTGAAGGAACAACTGCCGGAAACGGAGGAACGGTTACTCGACAAGGACAAGTTGTTCACGATTCAAAAGGAGCACATTCTCATAAGGTGGCTACAAGTAAAGGCTATACAAGCACATATCACCAAGGAACTGGAGTAGAAGTTAATGGAGGCGTTACGGCTGGCAATAAAGGAAGCGGTGCGAGTGTTGGCGCAGGAACCAAGGCGAATGTGGGTCATAGCCAAGATTGGATAAAAAGCAAAACTACGACAAACGCAAATACGGTAGCAAGTTCGAATAATAATGACGCCGCTATATCGGCAAATTTAATTCGTAAGTATGGAAGCGTTAAAAATGCCGAAAATGCGATAAGCGCAAAATTAAGCACAAGCGAATCAAGACTGCATAAATTAGAGAACATGCGTTCCGAAGAAGAAAAAAACGAGCAAAGATATTCACATTCTATATCTGCCGTATCTACTCAATCAGGTGGCGTTAGCGACAATGCGATGCCTTACATATTAAGGCAGTGGGGTAAAGAACATGGATTATCTGGAAAAAATGCAACTGAGGCAGAACACACAGAATACCTTAACTTAGTTAAAGACAATAGGAATAATCCAGTTGCTTTAAGAACTGCACTGTCAAGTATTGTAAATGGAGAGTCTGGTTTTAATCCAATGAAAAAAGCTATAAACACATCATCTGCTCCACTAAAAACAAGCATACAAAAGCACGGCATTAATCCTAATACTTTTAAAGGAGATTACGTTAATTCAAATAATAAATTAAATTCATCTTATAATAACGAAAGCAATTATTTTACCAGTCTTTATAATCAAAATTCAAAAGATTATTGGTCGATAGAACCGTCTGGAGGCAATTCGTTTACCGGAACTGAAAACTTTACACACAAAATATATAACTTATCTTCTGATACTCCAAAACACGGCATGCCATCTTTAAGTTATCATGGAGCGGAGAAAAGATTTAAAGAAATAGAAAATCACAAACCTATTGCAACTTCTACAATAAACGATTTTAATAAACAGCAAGTACAAGAAAGGCTTAAAAAAGATGGAGTCAGATCTGACGGACTTTTTAGCGGAGGAGAATGGTTAATTAGTGAAGCTTGGAAAAAAATAGTATGATATAATTTTCTTAAAGGGGGGTAATTATGTCTAATTATAAAAGTTTTTTAATTTCTAACGGCAACGAAATTGCTATTATTGCTTTTTTAGCGATAAGCTTTGTGTTTATCGTAATCGCTTTATCGGTTATCAGAAAAATACTATATCGTTTAAGTCCTTCAGCATTTAAATATATTAATTTTATAAGTTCCATAAGACATTTATTGAATAACGGTTCTCACAGATTAGATGAATTTAACAATACGATATATGCTAAATACTATAATAACGGTTTTTATTTGTTTTTAAGCAGGATTATAAAATTAGTTATTTCCGTATTTTTTATAAAAAATAAAGAATCTAAACAGGATAATTATCTTTTGTTAGATTTGCTTTTTGAGAACGACAGATTGGCAAAAGAAGCGATAGGCAAAGGATATCGTCCGGTTGCTACCGTTAAGTATCCTTATATATATTTTACGTTCCACGGTTCGATATTGTCGAAAGACAATTATTTAAAGGGCGTATTTCCAAAGAAATTCACAGGCAATAATTACTACAATTCCAATGCTTTTGATTTTTTAGATGATTATAACAAAAGTTCGTATGATATCGAAGAAGAACTAAACAGTTGTCCTATAGACGATTTCGGAAATGTAAATATATACGACGATGTCGATGTTAGTAATATAATGAACGATTAATTTTTTTCCAAACTAATTTCCGCATTGCGGACAAAAAAAATAATGCTTTAAGATGAGTAAAATGTATGAAGAAAATAATTCTATTAATAATCATGGTATCAATAATGACAATATTAACAAATTATCGCTATGTCTATGCTTATTCGTTTTATACTTATAATTTAACTTATAATCCTACTACTATAGCCATTGATAAGCACGGCAATATAGTCCTTGGAAGCAGTAAGCATAAAACCATATTAGTGATAAATAGAGTAAACGGAAAAATAATGGCTTATAACACAGGACATTATGTTTATGGATTGTATGTAGGCAAAAATAATACCATTTGGACAAGCGATTTTGTAGGAATAAATGTTGTAAAAAATCTAAAGCATATTATAAATACATCAATGCGGCTAGTGGGAATAGATAATAATAATTTCTATTTAAATAATAATAATGGTTCATTAAAAGAATATCGCAATACGCCTAATGGTTTTAGACTTATTAGGACATTGTCTCCTAATTTTATGATTATGAGCAGTCCTGTTTTTACTAAAAATAATGCTTTGTGGGTAACGACAAATGAAAATAGTGTAGTTAAATTTGGTTCTCATGGACTTAGAGCAAAAGAGAATTACAAAATACCTTTTACTCTTACTTTTGGTGCTATAGCCATAGGAAAGCATGGCAATATTTGGATTTCGACCGATAATAATACAATAATAAAACTCAATCCTGCTAATGGAAAGGTAATTAGTCTTTATAATTTTTTTTCCGATGCTTCTTCAAAAAATCCCCTCACTATACGTTCTATAGTCTTAAAAATAGGGAAGCGTGGCAATATTTGGATATATAATCCTCATCAAACAATAATAACTAAAACAGAGAATATCAGTTCGCCTAATGTAGTGTCTGATGTAAGAAATGCTCATAAAGTTACAGGCGACAATCTTTTAATAAAAATGAGCCCCTCTGGAAAAATAATAAAAAAATATCTTATTAAAGCTAATAATGCAAATAATATTATGGCAATCGACAAGCGGGGCAATATCTGGCTTGCTGTTGGCGATGACAAAATAATAAAAATTATTAATAGATAACCTATTGTCAATATAAATACAAATATAAAAAATCTATTACCATGCAAATAATTCAACCAAGGCTAATATGGCACATAATATTTCCGTTTAACGGATTTAAATTGTATCTTGACGATGCAAACGAATGCCTTGTTCTTAATCAAAAAAAAATATTAATAGTTTATAACTCGACCGTTTCTATTAAGAGCGGTTTATTGTTTTATGCGGTTATTTTTCACAACGAAAGCAATAAGACGCAAGTTTTTAACGGACTTTCTAAAAAAAACGCTTATATTGTCTATGAATATATACAAAAGACAATCCAGCATAAAAAGCAAGAAGAGTTGAACGATATCAGCCTTAAAGTGAATTTTTTATTAGAAAAGTTTAATTCTATTAAAAAACTTGTTATAAGCTTTCTAAAAACCGATAGATATATAACTAAAAGAGAATCTGAATATTTTATCGGTTCGGTTGATTATAAGGATTTATTCAAACTTTTTAAAGAAATAAAAGATCATCCTCTTTTTGCCAAATTAGAAAACCATAAAATTCTAACGGATATTTATGATTTTTTAAATAGTGTTTTGAGCGATTTTAATTCTACTATCGACAAAAGAAATAATAGTTTCGTTGAAGAAGAAATCAAAAAATATGATAAACTATTCGGCTCTATCGAATCCAATCCTTTAACGAAAGAACAGGCCGTAGGTGCCGTTATTATGGAAGAAAACAATCTGGTAGTTGCGGCGGCAGGTTCCGGAAAAACTTCCGTAATTATGGGAAAGGCGGCTTATGCGCTTAAAAAGGGTTTGTTTAAACCTGATGAAATTATTTGTATCGCATTTAACAGAAAAGCCGCTAATGAAATGGAAAAAAGGCTATCTTCAAAAAATGGCATAATTAAAGGCATGAGCGAGATTAAAGCAAGTACTTTTCATGCTTTTGGCTATTCTGTTATAAAGGAACATGAAAAATTCAACGTTTTAAACGAAGAAAAGTCTAATTTTTATATAAATAAAACGCTTAATTCTCTTTTAATATCGGATTTAACTTTTGCTTCAAATTATTTTTTACTAAAAAGCACCATTAATACCGAAAATCCCGCTGTTAACGCTTTCTCTAATAAAGAAGAATACGAGAGATATTTAAAATATATATACGATAACCGTTATCAGGTTAAAGGCATAGTAACATTATCCAAAGATTTTGTCCGTTCGTTTGAAGAGGTAGCCATTGCAAACTGGCTTTATCTCCACTGCATAAACTTCGAGTATGAAAGACCATGGGAAGAAGCTATGAAGGAACTGGGATGGGACGATTATAAACCGGATTTTTATTATCCGGATGCCGATGTTTATCATGAACATTTTGCGTTAAACAAAGAAGGCAAGGCGCCGTCGTTTATGTCTTTAGGCGAGCGGGAAAGCTATGAGATTCAGGCTAAGGAAAAAATAAAAGCAATGAAAAAAATAAGTCCTAAAAGTTTCTATACTACCAGCGCAGATTATTTTGACGGGACTCTGTTTGAAAAGCTTGAAAATAAAATTAAGTCGTTGGGATTATCTGCCAAATTAAGAGATATTGATGAAATAAACGAAAGAATTAAGGATATCGGCAAAAACTGGGTTGATGCTTTGATTTTTAGGGGCGTAAGTCTCGTTAAATCTAATAGTTTTACCAAAAATGATTTGCTAAAAAGGATAGGCGGACAAAAGGATAAAATGAGAGCCCATTTATTTATAAATGTATTAATACCGCTAATAGAAAAATATAACGAAATGCTTAAGGAAGAGAACAAGATAGATTATGCCGATATGATTCGTCTTGCCGGAAAATATCTTGCAGACGGCAAAGTGAAAATACCTTATAAGTTTATACTTATAGATGAATTTCAGGATATAACGCAGGGTGAAGCAAAAATGATTAAGTCGGCGTTAAGCCAGCATAAAGAAAGTATTCTTTTTGGCGTGGGGGACGATTGGCAGGCTATAAACGGTTTTGCAGGTTCGGATATTAATATTTTTAATAATTTTAAGTCTTATTTCGGGCACACGAAAGAGTTGTATTTAACTAAAACATTTAGGAGTAATCAAGGCATAAGCAATATTTCCTCTTCATTTGTCAAAAAGGATTCGTTTTTAAAAAAGAAAAAAGTAAATTCTATTAATAAGAATCATAAAGGGGTTATTGATATTAAAACGTTTAAAAAAGATAGCGAAGTTAAAGAAAAAATAGAGGAATCGCTGGAAATTTTGCTGTCTTCCCATGATTCCGAAAAAATCCCGAGCGTATTTATATTAAGCAGGTATAGAATAAACAACACTATGGGATTAAGTTCTGAGGATGTTAATTCCATAAAAAATAATTTCAAAGGTAGATGTAATGTGGAATTTTCTACGGTTCACGGTTCAAAAGGATTAGAAGCGGATTATGTTATCGTCGTAGGTTTATTCAACGAGTCGGTGGATTGGAGATCTTTTCCTGGAGCGTTAGAGGCAGATCCTTTATTTGATTTATTATTGCCTCAATACGATTCTAATATAAAACATCCCGAGGAAAGAAGATTATTTTACGTTGTCCTTACGAGAGCAAAAGAAAAAGTAGTTTTGCTATCGCATGAAGGGGGATATTCGGAGTATGTTTTGAATGTCTTAGAATTGCCTGATAAAGGCGAACTCTTGTTTAACGAATCTACCGAAATTCCAAAAGTATGTCCCAAGTGTAAAGCTGGATTGTTAGTTGAAAGACAGAACGGCAAAACCGGAAATAAATTTTTAGGTTGCAGCAATTATTCTTCACAACGTTGCAATTATACCCAGCATTTGCAGATTAAGCAAAATATGCAAACTCTTTAAGACATAATCAAAACTTTCTGATATTCCCGTATTATTTTTTAATATCTCTTTAATCAATTTTTGTATTGACAAACATTTATTAAAGTGATATTTTTTAAATAAACTTTTATTTTTTTTAGGTGTTTCATGACAAGAATAACTCACATTATAGCAGGCTTAACCGTTACTGCCGCTTATATAGGCAGTAGCGCAAATCATTCTTATTTAAATATAGCGCCTCTTTTACTAACCGGAATGGTAGGCGGAGTTTTGCCGGATATAGATTTAATATTGGGAGACTCAAGAAAAAAAAATACTATTTGGAAGCACAGAGGCATAGCTCATACGCTTTTATTTCTTGCAGTTTGTGTTTTCGGCATTATTTATTTTACAGGAAGATATATTCATTATGATGTAGGCCTTAAACCGGAAATAACGGTTTTTACGCTTGCATTTCTCTCCCACTTATTCCTTGACAGTTTCAATATGATAGGCGTTCCGTTTTTGTATCCTATTGCAAAGAAAGGTTTTTGTTTGCATTTGTTTAGAGTAGGAACTATTCAGGAATACGGACTTGTAACGTTACCTATGCTTGCGGTTTTAATTTTGCTTGTTTTAAGTTTTGTTCCAAGGCAGGATATATATGCATTAACGCATAATCAATATTTCATAAGAAAATTTTTATAATTTTCGGGAGGTTATTTTGGCATTAAGCAACAACGATTATGACGGTATGTTTAATCAAGGCTCCGGCACTCCTGGTGTTATGAAGCCTGAAAAAAACAAAAAAGTTTTGACGTTTATGGACGTCATAGACCAAGTGCAAAAATGGAGAGCTATAGAATTGGAGGGCATAGAGTTGCAAGCAGACAGATTTACTTATAGGGACAGGCTGGAATATATGAACGTAGGAATGAAGCACGGTTCTTTTGAGTTGATTTTTACTTTGCTGCTTTTTCCTGTGCTTGTTTTTATAATACCTGATTACGTGTATTTTTTTACGGGACATCCGGTTAGCTTATTTAAAGAGGTTATTTTAATATTTTTTGCGCTGATTCCGCTTTTTATTTACTTAATGCTTTGTTTGACGCTTGCAAGCCTTTATACAGGCAGAATAACCAAAATAGCTATATTATCCCTTTTAACGGGAAGAACGGTTATGATAGCCCTTATAGGCGGTTTTTCAATAGTGTTTTTTTATCTGCTTTATGAGTTGTCGGGTTTTGTCTCTATCGGACATTATTTCGTTACGTTTTTTTCTTGGGCAAGATTTATAGACAGAAGCTTGCCGCCGCAAAGAGCTTATTACTCTTTATTATTTTATAAACTTATAAGACCGTCTTTTTTTGACCTTATGATAAAAAGCGCATTGGTTTACGGAGTAAGCGCATTTATTCCTTTATTCACGGTAGGGTGCAAAAGCTGGTGGTTAAAATATACTTGCAAACAAAAAAAATCATAGGAGGATTTATATGTCAGAAAATCAGGAAAATTTACAAACACAAAAACCTGAGACGGCAGACGTTCAAACTGAAGAAACCGTTAATCAAGGCACGGCAGACACTCAGGAACCGGCTCAGGAAAATCAGAATCAGGAAGACGTTCAGGAACAGCCTGTATCCGAAAAAATCAAATCTTTAAACACTATTTTAGGTTTTATAGCGGTAAATAAACCTATAATATTCGACAAATGCATTAAAACCGGATTAGTGGCGATGTCCATATTTGATTTGCTAAAAATGGATTTTGATTTGATAAAAAGCGGCAATAATAAAGAAATCAGGTTAGAAAAGGAAGATTTAATCATAGCTTCATATATGGCTAACAGCGGGTTTATCGGCATACCCGAATATATTCTTTATAAACAGGGAGAATTAACCGAAGGAGAATACGATACGGTTAAACAGCATACGAAATTATCGGCTAATTCGGCGTCTGCAATATCTCCCGCTTCGACTTTTGCTATATTAGACCATCATGAACTGCCTTTAGCTAAAGGCTATAATAAAAAAATGACTGGCGTTCCGAGGAGCGCATACGTTATCGGCATAGCCGATAGGTTCGTCGGTTCTATTCATATGATGGGTTCTTTGTATCGTCCTGCAAATTCGAGATACGATGCCGTAAGTAACGCTATAAGTATGTTCGACAGCACGTCTCAGGTTTTTTCCGTTGAAGAAATTAACGCTATTGCGGATTTATTGTTGTCTGTGAATATTTAGGGGGCAAGAGAATTGAAAAAAATATTCTTTATGGCTTTAGCCATTTTTTTTATTTCAATGACGTCTTCAGCTTACGCCGACGTATATTCTAATTTGCAAAAATTAGACGGAGCAGCTTATGCGGCAGGGCAGTCTATTTATAAGAAAAAGTCTAATTTGACGACTACGCAGAGTTATCAAGTATGCAAGATTTTTATGCTTAAATACAATAAAAAACTTGCGGAAGGAAACGGCAATCCTAATTATAAACTGTTTTTGCACTATATGTCTCCCGCTGAAGTTACATATTGCT
>JAJZVN010000058.1 GCA_021845685.1 bacterium | reverse complement strand
AGAGTGAACGATAAAATAAATCCGTCCGCATTAATTAAAAAACTAAACTAAATTTAATTTAATTTTAAATTAGCGTTGAAAAATTACCCTTATAAAATCATCAAATTTATTCATAATGTTCATCCCTATTTTAAAATAGCCGTAAAATAAAAATCACTACCCCGCATATTCAGGCAGGAGTATGGAAATAAATAAATCTGACATCTTTATTTTTTTTATTATATTTTACTACTATTATTGTTATATATTATTTTCAACATATTTGTGAATAACTGACCTTATCAAGACCTGATAAGGGATTCCTTCCTTAAGGGCGAGCGCTTTTATCTTTTCTACGTCTCTATTTAAAAGCCTTATATTAATTATTTTCTTTTCTGAATAAAAATTACCCTTCATAATTTTTTTAATCCTATCTTTTTCTTTGTTTGCGCCGGACACTGATTTAAAATTACCTTTTTCCAGTTCGTTTATTAAATCAAGTTCGGCTTCGGTATCATTATATTTAATCTTTTTCATTTTTTAAATCCTCTTCATTTAAATATATTTTAGTGAGCTTTCTGCTTGGATAAATAGTTTTTAAAAATATTTCGTTATCGTTTTCAATAAATGGACATAAATATATATAATTCTCCATTTCAACGACTAAAACTTTCTGGTCTCTATATTTTCCCGTATTTTGTATAACGTCTATTAACTTATCGTGTTCTACTATTGCAACTATTATTTCCTCAAAAGATATATTTCTTTCCGATTTCAACCATTCATTTTTATCATTGTTCCAGTTTACTGTTTTTTCAGGCATGTTCATCGTTAATCTTTTCATCTGATTTAGTTTATGTATATATTATATATCTAATACGCTACGATTTCAAGAAATAGATTTTAAATATGTTTTTGTTAATATAAATGGTCGCTGTCCCTATTTTCTAAAAACCCCCTACCACGGCAAACGCAGTCGGTAGTATGGGAATAAATAAATCTGATACCTTATATTTATCTATTCTATTATTTATTATTTCATAAAAAAAATTGTAAAAAACGGCATAAATATTTTATTTTGCCTTTACATGGTTTGCTAAACTGCCGCCTAATATTGCATTTAAATCATATTTTATACAAAATAACTATTTAGGATTTAATTGTAAAATTTCTAACGGTTATTTAAGGTTATATTATAATATAATTTTTATATTTTTCATTAATATCATCAATTTTTTTAAGGGATTTTTCCATTACTTCTGATTTTGTTTGACTTTTTTGGGCTATCTCAATTATTTCGGTTTTTATTTTTTTGTAATCAAATACGGCATAATCACGTTCTTTAGAATCTTCATTTATTACGCTATAATTTTTTAAAATACAAAATAAGCACTCATAACCTAAAAGCATTAAAAAAATAGGATATTCAATAAAACTTCTAAGCTTTATAAAGTAACCAGATGATGATTTTATATTGAGAAGATTTGGAGTATATAATAAATTTATAAATTCTTTTAATCTACTTGGTGGTTTTCCGGTATGCTTGCAGTACTCGTCATATTTTTTAAATGATTCTTCGGATAATATTTCTTGTAGTGAATTAGCATTCAACATTTTATTTATATATTCAAAAATAGATCCCTTGTTTTCATCGGAGATATACCCTATGCTGTTTATAAGTTCTTCATTAATTTTCTTTGTGTCTTGAATAAAATTATATAAATAACGATAATATTCTCTAAATATTAATTCGCAAGGGCTTTGAAGTTCAGAAAATAGAGAATTATATCCGGAAATATCCTCAAAAACACTACTAATTTTTAAAAAATCATAAAAAATATCTAATATTTTATCATGCGTAAAAATACTAATTCCTTGTTTCTCCGATGATATAATATCATCGCTAATTATTTTTAAATCTTCTAAATGATTTTTAATTTGTCTAAAGAAAATTTTTATTATCTGGTTTTTCCTGCTTTCTTCTTTACCTTGCATTTCTTCTTTTCTTTTTTCTTCTATTATTCTTAATTCTTTAATGCTATAAAAACTTGATAGAGCCATAGCTAAAGTTCCAATAACGACAAGACCGCTAAAGGCAATGTTTATAAGTTTAAAACTAAAATTTGGATATGAAATTAATAAAGGATACGCAAAAAATAAATACAATATGCTTAAAGTAGATATAAATATAAAAAACATAAGCATAGTTATTTTAAATTCTGTTTTATTTAGGGAATTAATAAAATCATCAAAATAATTTTTAACCGATTTTGGGGTTCTCTTATTTTTAATTACAAAAAACAAAAGACTGCCTAAAAAGAAAAGATAGGGAGCAATTGTAATTATTCGTAATGGTAAAAAAATATTATGATTCATATAACACTACCTATTAATAAATTTGTAAAATTAATTTTTCTGCCTCGTATTTATCTGCCGTATATAATTATCCAGATTTCCATTGAAATTTGAAAAATTATTTTTTACCGGAAATTCCACAAAGAATGCATGCCGATATTTTAAAAAATCATTTTTATATGCCCTTAATTTATCTTCATCATTGTTATTATTATTTGTTGTTGTTTTTTTTGCTTCTATGGCAATAAAATTGCCGTCGTTAGTTCCTCTGCGATGAATAATAATATCAGGATAAACTGAAACAGTGTTTCCTTTTGCGTCGGTTGCGGATATATATTGTTTAGAAATCAATTCTATATTTATATTTTTATCAGTAGTATCTATTTTTTTTATCTTTTTAATATCAGTATCATTTCTATTATACTCGCAATCCACATTATAATCAGGAAATTCGTCTTCCAAATAAATCGCGAATCTATGGGTAATGCTTCTTTCGTTTGCATCAACCTCTAACAGATGCGAATCGTTTCTTAATAATTTCCGGTAAGCGTTCTTAATCTTAATTTTTTCTAAGACTTCTTTATCGTCCATCTTTGTAAAATCATCAGATTTATTCATAATGGTTGCAGCCTCTATTTTTATATTTTTAAACAGCCGTAAAAATAATAAACCCCTGATGGAATATCGGGGTAAGATTGGCGGTAAAACAGGTGTAGAAATAAATCGGATACTTTTTTACTTTAAAAATTTAACTGCTTAATTTATGTAATTCGCCGATTAATTTATCGTAATTATTTCCTAATATTTTATAAAATTCCTCCCAATTATCAATTTTAGCCCGACTCACTAATCCATACACATTTTTTTTATCAGGATATTCTTCAAAATTTACATTATTTCCATATAAATCATTAAATTTATCTAAAAAAGTTTTAATAATCAGAAAATTTAAATCATTTTCGTATTCCATATATTTTATCATTTTTTCATTTGTCTTTTTCTCTGCAAGATGCTTTTTAGTTAAAATTATTTCTTTTATTTTATCAAAGTTTGTTGCTTCATTAATAATTTTATCTTTAGAGTTAAATAAAACCGAACTCGCAAATGCCCATAAGGTATCTTTAATCCACTGTTCGTTGATAGTGGTAGGCATAGACGGTTTCAGATACGAAAGAAAAGCCCCTGTAAAATTGTTTTTATCTTTTATAGATTTTATATAACCCAAATCATTTTTTACCACTGATAAATATCCTATTAATGGCGCATAAAATTCATCTAACTTTTTTAAAATTAACTTAAATCGACGATATTTTTGACTTTCTTTTCCGGTTATATAAACAAAACATACTGTAATTATACCAAGGAAAACTGTGGCTAAAGCGGTCGGGTGGCAATTAATAAGATTAATAATATATGAAATTATATTATCCATAATGCCCTCCCTCATTTTAAAATAGCCGTAAAAATAAAACCCCCTACCCCGCAGATACAAGCGGGAGTAGAGGAATAAATAAATCAGATACCTTTATTTTAAGGCATTCTGTATTTTACTTGATTTTATGTATTTTCTTAATTTTAAATTAAATTCTGGCACATCTTTGGCACAATTTAAAAATATGAAGTGACAATTTTTGTCATCTCTTAACAATTTTTGTCATATTGCCAAATTAAAGTAAAATTAAGCATTTCAAAGGATTAATTGAAGTTTTTTTATTCGAGGTTGACAATTTTTGTTATTTATATTAAAAACAATGCTAATATTTTTTTAAATAATAATAATTTAATTAATAAAATTATATAAAATCTTAATTATTTCAACAAATTAAGTAAAATAATAATTAAAAATATTTAATTGGCACAAAGTTTGCTTTCTTATAAAATAAATAATTAAAATAATCGCCGTAAATTAATTTAAATAAATCAAAGGAGGCAACACAATGAACATTAACAAACTTAAAGGCAAAATACGGCATATTATAACTTATTAATTTTATTATATAATTAGCATTATAAAAAATGCTATGGGACAATTTTAGGACAATAGTTATTAATCGTATCGAATATTAATTAAAGGAGGCAACAAAAATGAACATTAACAAGTTTAAAGGCAAAAAAGGCTTTACATTGATAGAGCTTTTGATTGTTATTGCCATTATCGGCATATTGTCGGCAATAGCAATACCTACTTATTTGAGTTACGTTAATAGAGCAAAAGACAGCGAGGCTTCAACGAACTTAGGCGCGATATTTACGGATGAGACCGCATTTAATGCGACGAATTCAACGTATATCAGTGCAGGAGCATCATCATGGAAAGATCATACTACTGCGGTTACTGCGGTTACTACTGCCACTACTCCAACCCATCCTTTCTATAATTTAGTCGTCGGAGGTTATACTATTGATACTCCACCATATACTTGTACTGGCGGCAAACTTACCGATCAAGGAAATACTCCATATACTTCAGCGGGGGCTGGAACAACAGTGTCAGGGGCTGGAACAACAGCTCTTGGAGGCTTTGGAGATATAGGGTTTTATCCTAAAGGGACATTATACTTTTATTATGGTGTAGCTACAAATAGCGGTGCAAATACTTCAGCTCCTACCACTACACAAGTAACAAATGCAAGTTCACCAGCAACAGCAGGAGCAGTAAACTCACAATTGACTACTATCTCTGCTCCAGTTAATGCAGCCTGCGGTGCAGGATATACAACTTTTGCGGCTACTAACTTCACAGGTTCTAATCTTCAGATATACGCTGTAAATGATTACACAACCACATCAACATTAATTACTGGAACATCATACTAATATTAACCTGCTTTACGGCTGATATTAATCTTAACCCCCGACATTATATTGGGGGTTTTTTATTTTTGCGGATATTTAAAAATAAAGGCGGCGACCATTTTGAAAAGACAAATGGCCAATAAACTTATGAAATATTCATCTCTGCTTATTATTGAATGCGACTCCAATAAACTTAGGAGTCAACAATTGACTATAGCCCCGTTAATTAATAAAATATTTTCTAAAATAAAGGTGTCAGATTTATTTATTCCTCTACTCCCGCTTGTATCTGCGGGGTAGGGGTTTTTATTTTTACGGTTATTTTAAAATAAAAATTAATCGAGTTAACTTATAATGGAGGCGATTAAAAATGGAAATTAAAATAGTTAATGACAGAATCCGATTTATTCTTTGATTTTTGTGTATTTTCACGGTATAATTAAAATATAATCATTTTAAAGGAGAAGGATTATGAAAAAAAAGAAAACATATTCAGAAGATATTTTAAAATCTGTCGTCAGGAATGCATTTCCTCAAATTGTTATCCATGCCGTTAAATGGGCGGTGAAGAATCCTGAATTCATATCTAAAACCTTAAATGAGATACCGTTTATAAAAATAAAGTCAGATTTATTTATTCCCCCACTCCCGCCTGTATCTGCTGGTTTTGTCCGCCCGTAACACGCAATTACAATTACGTAAACTTGATTATTTTTTAAATTTGATGTATATATTAATGTATATATCAAATAAATTTATGGTTTTTTTAGTGTGTAAATTTAATTTTTTAAAAATTGGGTAATAAAAATGACACAAACTGAAGATCTTTTCGACGAAATTATTTCTTTGCCGTTAGATTTAAAAATACAGCTTATCGATAAATTGTTGCAGAGCATTCAGCCTATCAATGTAGAAATAGATAAGCTATGGGCAGATGAGGCGGAAAAAAGAATTCAAGAAATAAAATGCGGTAAAGTCAATACTATTTCCGGCGAAGAGGTATTTAATAAGATATATAAAAGGTTAAACTCTTGATTTATTCTTTTCATCCCGAAGCCGAAAAAGAACTCAACGAGGCTATTGAATACTATAATAAATGTAAGAATGGTTTAGGATTTGAGTTTACCGAAGAGGTTTATTTAGCCATTCAAGAAATTATTTCTTTCCCTAAAGCATGGACTAATATGTCGGCTAATACAAGAAGGTGTTTATTAAAACGATTTCCATATGGAATTATATATAATATCGACAAAGCGCAATTGTTTATAATTGCCGTTATGCAACTCAACAAAAAACCGGATTATTGGACTAAAAGGACGTAAAATAATAAAGTCAACTATATTATTTAACTACTTTAAACCCTCTCTAATCTCTTTAGAACAAAGGTGTCAGATTTATTTATTACATGGTATAATTAAACTATATTAACGTATAACTTGGAGTTGTAATATGGATTGGAGAGAGAGAATAACCGTTGACCCGTTCATATGTCACGGGAAGGCTTGCATTAAAGGAACCCGCATTATGGCGTCTATTATTTTAGGTAACCTATCGGAAGGCGTTAATGAATCCGAAATTTTAAAAAGCTATCCGTCTCTCAAGCCTGAAGATATTAAAGCCGCTATAGCTTATGCCGCAGAGATATCCTGCGAAAGAATTTTATCCATACCGGCATAACGAATATGAAATTTAAGATAGACGAAAACCTGCCGGTTGAAAGTTCCGAAGGAACTTCATGAGACCGAAGGTCATATCGGAAGCAGGCGCATATCGAAGCAATGCTTCTATATCTGCTGGAGATGGCGAAGCGGTCAATTTCGGAAATGCTAACCAACGCCGGTTATGATTCGAATTGACTTTAGCCCTTTTATATAATAAAATTTTAAGCATAAAAGATTATTTTGATAAAATTAATTAAATTGATATATTCATGAGAAATAAATAATAAAGCAGGTAAAATTTACAACATGAGGCATAACTTAAAATTATCAAAATATTTTACCGAAAAAGTCTTAATTAAAAGACCATATATAAAATTAGAATGGCTAACCGACATCAAACAGCATTATTTAAGAAAAGAAGTCCAAGACGACGGAAGAATAAGATATTGGACATACATTAAAGAATCCGGCAAATATTTGCGGGTTGTATTTTTAGAAGATGACGAAACTGTTCATAATGCTTTTTTTGACAGAAATTTCAAAGAGGATAAATAATGAAAATAGATTATTATAATGATACCGACACGCTTTACATAACCTTATCCGATAAACCCAGCATAGAATCGGAAGAAATCAGTAAAGATATAGTTATGGACATAGATGAAAATAATCAACCCGTGGGTTTTGAAATTGAGCATGCAAGACAAAAAGTCAATTTAAATTCTATCATTTTTAATTTAGGAAATATTCAATTAGAAAAAAGCGCATAATAATAAAAATTATCTAAAAAATAAAGGCGTCAGATTATTTATCCCCTACTCCCGTTTGAATCTATGGGGTAGGGGATTTTATTTTAAATAACAGTATCCGATTTATTTTATCCCTTACTCCCGCTTGAACCTGCGGGGTAGGGTTTTTGATAATAAAAAATCGGATATCTAATATTTTACGTTTTTACACAAATTTGATTATTCCCTTAAATAGTGATATAAATATAAAAGTAACATGAGCGTAATAATTTATTATACAAAAGAGGTGTCAGATGTTTACCGTAACGAAAGAAGCTATAAAAAATATATTTTATGCCAATTTATTTTATGAGATTCATAAAACTGAGGAAATCATTTCTCTTTTCAAAAAAAAATACGGAAAAAATTTTGAAGAATTTGAGAAAGATGTAAAAAGCGGCAAAGAAAAATTCGAAATATGGGACGATTATATAGAGTGGAAGGCATATAAAAAAACATTGGAAAAACTCAAAAAAGATGAAAGGGATTTAGATAATGGAAATATTAGATTGCCTCAATAAATCAAAATCGATAAAAATTATGAAATTTTAGATTTTAAATCATTTGAAAATGGTTTTTATATAAAAATTAAAGCTGTTATCGTCAATAATACCGAGCTATTTATTAGGGAATATACGGACGAAAAAGAAAGAAGCTATTCTTATCACTGGCAGGACGAAAATCAAAACTTGATATTAAGATGGGATAATGCGCCGCACTATAATCGCATCGTAACTTTTCCTCATCACAAACACGTAAAAGAAAAAGTTAAAGAAAATTTTAAGATAGATTGTTTTTCCATTCTAAAAGAAATTTCTTCTCTCATTTAAGAGAAATAATAAAATAAAGCAACTGTGTTTTCTGTCAAGTCTTACCGATGCTCTTCCTCTCAAATGCTTTTTTTACCTCTAAACTTGCCGCTGTCTTTATTAAACGGAGCGACGCCGACCAGTGAAGCGCACTCTTTTTTATTTAATATAAAATGTTATCTGATTTCAATAAAGGCGTCAGATTTATTTATTCCCACACTCTCGCTTGAATCTGCGGGGCAGGGGTTTTTATTTTTACCGCTGTTTTAAAATATGGAAGAAAAATTATGGCTTTATGAAGATAGGGAATACGAATCAAGATTTATGGAAGCGTTCAAAACTCATCCCGGAAATTTATTCTCGCTTACTCATAAAATCCTAAGTGATAGCTCTTTGGATTCAGATTTTATATGGCTTTTATTCAATCATAAATTTAACACAAAATTTAGGATTGAAGACGAAAAAGGTAATTTAACAGACAAGCCGAATATTGAATTAGAAGACAAAGATGTCATAGAAAATCGCAGAAAAATGGAAGATATTTTTAGGAATATAGGGATAGCTGAACAATTTAATTTCCCTTTTGATTTTAAAAAGTATATGGCTTGGTGTTTTCCACATGTTTTGCCTATTCAACGATTTAATTTATATTTATTCTCTGCTAATTTTAATAAATAGTATATTACTACCTTGAAAAGCTAAAAAATATCACGCGGGATTAAAAGAACAATAGGAAAAATTCAAGAAGATTACTGAAAAAGAATTGAAGCCGAGCATTGCTTATAAAAATTAGCAATTATATTGCTACAAAACGCCTCAAATTGCAAATTTTGATTGACAGCCGATCGACAACATAAAAACTATCCTATTTATTTATTACC
>JAJZVN010000057.1 GCA_021845685.1 bacterium | reverse complement strand
ACGGTTTAAATAACGAACAACTTTCGGCAGTTCTGCAAACTGAAGGTCCGGTTCTTGTTTTTGCCGGAGCAGGATCAGGCAAAACGAGAGTTATAACTTATAGAGCTTTGCATTTAATTAAAAAAGGGCTTGCCGAGCCGAACAGAATTTTAGGCGTAACCTTTACGAATAAAGCGGCGGGCGAGATGAGAGAAAGAATAAAAAAAGCGTTAGGAAATCAAAGCTCTTTGCCGGAGTTTTCGACGTTTCATTCTTTTTGCCTTAAAGTTTTAAGGCTTCATGCTCATCTAATAGGTTATAAGGAATCGTTTATCGTATTGGACGAAGACGACTCGGAAAAGCTTATTAAAGTCGCCGTATCAGAATTGAATTTAGACGAAGAGGTTTATACGGCAAGCAAGGCTAAAGAGTTTATATCTAAATATAAAAGTGAATATGCGAGTTCCGATGAAATACTGGCTGACGAAAGCAGCCCTATTCAAAGAAACCTCGTAAGTATTTATAGAAAATATAACGAGAAATTAAAAGAGTTGAATGCAATGGACTTCGACGATTTGCTTTTTAACAGCGTTTTACTCTTCGAGGAAAAACCTTTTGTATTAGATTTTTACAAGGATTTTTATAAATATATCATGGTCGATGAGTTTCAGGATACTAATTATATCCAGGATAAATTTATAAAAATGCTTGCCGGCAAACATAGAAATATTTGCGTCGTAGGAGACGATGACCAGTCTATTTACGGTTTCAGGGGAGCTTTAGTGGATAATATCCTGAAGTTCAAAGGCAGTTTTAAGGAATGCAAGGAAGTGCATCTCGGTAAAAATTACAGGTCAAATGAAACTATTTTAAAAGCCGCGTCTAACGTTATAAAAATAAATAAGAAAAGGGCGGCAAAAGATATTGCACCGGTTAAAAAAGGCGGAAAGCCCGTTAAAGTTTACAGGTTTGAAACGGACGAACAGGAGGCGGGTTATATCGCAAGAGAAATAAAACTGCTTAATCATGCCGGATATTCATATAAAGACATAGCCGTTTTATACAGAATTAACGCCCTATCGAGAGGAATAGAGGCGGGACTGTTAAATAACGGCATAGATTATCAGATATACGGCGGATTAAAGTTTTATCAGAGAAAAGAAATTAAAGATATCTTGTCTTTTATAAGGTTTGCCGTTAATCCGCAGGATTTTTTGAGCTTTAAAAGAAGCGTCCAGTGTGTTCCGACTGGAGCTGGAGAGACAACGATAGAAAAGATAAAACGCATTGCGGACGAAAATAATACTGATATTTTGACGGCTTTTCAAAAAGGCTTGCTGGAAGACATAAAGGGTTTAAAGGCAAAACAAACCGAGCTTTTTGAAAAAGAACGCACGGCGGACAAACCTAAATTATTAAATTATTTTCAGTTAATTCTAAAAATAAAAGAAACGGCAAAGACGGCAAAAGCGGACGAAATTATCAAAACCGCTTTTGAAGAATCCGGATACGAAAAATTATTAAAAGAAAAAGCGGGAAAAGACGAATTGCAAAACAACAGAATAGATAATGTAGAGGAACTTATAAAAGCGGCGTCTAACTATTCAAATATTCAGGAATTTTTAGACGCAAGCGCATTGGATAGCGAAATAGGAATTGATAAAGAAGAAACCGACAAAGTAACGCTTGCGACGATTCACGCCGCAAAAGGGCTTGAGTTTTCGGTAGTGTTTATGGTCGGCATGGAAGAAAACATTTTTCCGCATGCAAAATCGTTAGGAGACGACTTAGCAATAGAGGAAGAAAGACGCCTTTGCTACGTTGGGATAACAAGGGCAAAAGATTTGCTCTATATGACTTGTACGGGAAAAAGGAAAACAGACAAAGGGAATAAGGAAAACGATATATCGAGATTTATAAAGGAAATAGATTTGAAAAACAATAATTAAAAAAACATAGGAGATTGTTATGGGTAAACATTTGTTTAAGATAGAAAAACGTAATTATAGTTTGATAGAAGATGTTTTTAGACATTCCTCTTATTTCAATATGGAAAATGAATTATATGCAGAATTAGAGCCTAAAAACATTATTTTATCAAGGATTAAAAATATTTTAAACGATGAAATGTGCGATGTTTTACGACTTAGGTATGATTTAGATGATACGGGTAAATATTATACATTCAAAGAGATAAGCGAAAACCTTAAAATAAAAATAGAGCCTGTCCGCCAAAGAGTCCAAAAAGCGTTAAGAATTCTTAGACATCCTAAAAATTCTAAGCAAGTATTTCTTGAATATCATGCATATAAATCATTCTTAAAAATACAAGAAGGAGAATATAACTACGATTATGAAAACAATAAAAGTTTACTTATAGGATATGTGCCTATCGATAAAGCTTTTGGGATATTAAGAGGAAAATTTAAGCCCGATTCAACTTCGTCAAACATTATGTTAAAAATAATAGAAATATACGATTTATTGAGTCAATCGTGCATTGAAGGGGATAAAAAAAATTTATTTATTACCGACAAAACCGGTTTTTTAAAAGTTTTTTTGGGTTTAGATTTTCAAATATATAAAGCTCTATATGTGAATGATTTGCAAAATGAGATAAATAGCGAATTGCTAATAAAAAAAAATGAACACGAATTTGTAAAAATGCGAATTGCCGCATTAAAGGAAGCAAAAACAACAGGAAAGTATCAAGAATTAAAAACGCCTGTCGGTGATACGGTTTATGTGTCGCCAACAGGCAATATAGTAGATAAAACTTTATATATGGATTATTTACAAGGACACATAGATGAAAAATCACTCAAACTTAAATCCTCTTATAAGTTTACGAACGATGAGAATTTATTTAAGTCTATAGAAGAACTCGAATTGTCAATTAGGGCTGCAAATTGCCTTAAAAGTGCAAACATAGAAATGATTTATGAACTGGTTCAAAAAACCGAAGGAGAAATGTTTAAAATTAAAGGTTTCGGAAGAAAATCTCTTAATGAAATAAAAGAAGTTTTATCCACGATGGGGTTAAGCTTCGGTATGAAATTATATTAACCTATTAACAATTAAAATTTTTGTCCGCAAAACGGACGACACAACTTCGCTATAGATATAGAGGTGATAATAATGGAAACGTTAATAACATTTAATGATAATTTAATAGAAATTTTAAGATGTGAAGATACCGAGCGATTATTAAAGTTGCCTGTTGTGCAATGTGACGAAAAAAGATGTATTGCTAAATGGACGTTTTCTAACTTAGCTATAATTAAAAAGTTTTTTTCGGATTCGTCCGGCAGGCTATTTAATGGTTATAGATGGACGTTTCAGGGTAATAATCTTTGTTTAACAAAAAATAATTAAAATAAATAATTTAAAAAAAGGAGATATTTATGTTTAAAGAGGGCGAACTCATAGCAGCCAAAGATGCTGTTTTGTCGAAACTTAAATTTGATGTTAAAAGCCAAAGCGATTTACAGTTAGCCAAACAAAGCCTCAAAAAGACTGGGGCGTTTAAAAAAGTATTTCAGAATCTGTTTGACGAGCCTGTGAAAAAAGCGTATGACGCTTATAAGTCAATACGGGACAGGCGTAATGTAATTGTGGCAAGCATAGAAGAAAAAGAAAGCATTTTAAAGCAAAATATCATAGACTATCTTGACGAAAACGACCTTAAAGACGGCGATTTCGTCCGGACGGAAGGGATAGATTATCAAATCGATATGTCTGATTTTATAGAAGGCATAAGAAACGGCAACGTTCCTGAGAATTTGATTGCCGTAAATGAGTCGGAACTAAAAAAACAGATTAAATTAATGGGGGATTTATTAGATATCCCCGGTGTTATTGTTACAAAAAAGAAATTTATAAGGCTTAAAAGTGAAGGGTTCAAAATGCTATCTTAATTTGTCCACTTTGCGGACAAAAAATAAAAAAATAATCTAATTTTAATTAAAGGAGAAAAAATCATGGGAAGCTTAAACAAAGTAATGCTTATAGGTAATCTTGGAAAAGATCCTGAATTAAGGTACACGCCGGATGGTTTGGCTATTTTAAAATTTAGTATGGCTACGACAGAATATTTTACGGATAAAACCGGCAATAAAGCAGAAAAAGCGGTTTGGCACAACATAGTATTGTTCGACAAGTTAGCCAGTACAATGGCTAACTATTTAAGCAAGGGCAAGCAAGTTTTCGTCGAGGGCAGGATAAATAACAGGTCATATGACGACCAGGATGGTAACAAAAAATATATTACAGAAATTATTGCAAACAATATAGTCCTGCTCGGCGCCAAGGGTGATACGTCTGGACAGGACGGGGACGGAGAAGGGGAATATAAGGAAAGACCTACTCAAAAACAAACTGCGGGGGTAGCTCAGCGGTCGCAAACGCAAAGCGGACAAAAATACCAAGCGCCGCCGCCAAGCGCTGGCGATGAGGACGATATCCCTTTTGATTAAAGCCCTGTTTGGTAAAAAAAGGCAGGGCTACCCCGCTCGTAAGGGCGGGGATTTATTGCTGCTGGTATTATTTTTTCTTATTTATCTGCTATATTTTTCTAAAACTCTATCGTGAGGCAAATCAATGTGCAATGATGCAGTATATTTTATTTATGGTCTCGGAATAATTGTTTTATTGGCAATTATTTATATTGATGTATATTTTTTAATATCATGTTTAGTTGACTTTTTACTTGAAAAAAAAATCATAACATTAAAGGGTTACCATAACCATAATAATATGTTCGTCATAGATAAAAATAGTTCGCTAATCGAAAAAATCATATATTTCTTTTTTTAATTAAAAATTAATATTAAAATAAGGAGACATTAAAATGGCGTTCTTACTACCATTTATATTATTATTTCTTTTTCTTGCAAACATGATAGGCTATACAATTGGAGGAGTATCAGGTTTAGTTATCACCATAATATTTACCATAATACTCACAAGTCCTATTATTTTAGAATATATTAATTATAAATCAAGTAAATACATTAATTTTAATAATAGATTAATTTTAAATAAAAAAGATGTTAACGATTTCATTGCATGGACAAGTAATTTTATGTTTATTTTTGATGATAAACAAAATAATTTACTATGTAGTATAGGCGGAGATAATATATTTGGGCAATATAATGACAATATAGAAAAATATGCTTTTCAAAAAGCATTTGCATATACCAAAAAAGAAAACTCAAGACCTTTCAGATACGATGATGAAAATAATCCAGACTACGGGCTAACATTAGAAGCCTATATATGGAAACATAGAGACGATATCAACGATAAACTTAAAGAAATAGAGGCTTACAAAAAAGAATATCGAGAAAAAATGGAATTAAATCAAGAATTTAACTAAATTTTTTATAAAATTATTCAAGGAGGTATTAAAAATGATACTATTTTATATTGTGATGATTATTTTTTCATGGATATTTGCCCCTAAAATTTACCGCTATATTAATAAAAAAAAGCATCCGTTTTCCGGCAAAATCGAAACTTTTAAAGACGTGAACGATTTTATTGTAAATTATAACTTATTTCATTTTACCGATAAAGACGAAAATTATAACTACTATATCGTTACGAAAACTTATACGATATGGAACACAAAAACAATAACAATACCAAAAGGAATATATAAAACTGAAAAATATGATAATTATTGGTATTCTATTCATAATAGAATTAACGAGCCTATCAGAGCTTTTATTTGGAATCACAAAGACGCAATTAATGCGCAATTAGACGTGGAAAAAATAACAGAAGAAAAAGATAGAAAAGAAAAAGAAAGAATATTAAATTTAAATGAATTAGATAAAAATATCAAAAATATTGCTAAAAATTAAGGAGGATCAATGATAAATTTTAATTGTAATAAATTCTTAAAAGACTCTATAATATTTATTGGGAGAATTTTAATAATTATTTTAATTATTATTGCATCTATTTCGCTCATATATGCTTTAGCTGCATATTTTACATATTTAATTGATCCTAAAATTTACAACAATTATGTAAAAATATCACATAAATCTGTCGGACTTAGTATGGGTAGGATATATTCAACCGTAATGCTTGCGATATGTGGATTTACAATAGCGGGATTTGTTTTTAGATTCATTTTTAATGCTATATTCGGTTTTTTACGCAGGAGAGATTATATAACTATAGATGGGTACAGTGGTAGTTTACTTGAAAGAATTATATATTGGCTATTATATTAATAAGGAGTTAATGTGAAAAATAATATGCAGGATCAAACAAGTAAAGGTAATTTCTGGTCAATGTTTAAAAGCAATATTAAGACGGGGTTTATTTCGCTATTAGAATATACAAAACTGTTAATAATAGCCCTATTTTTATCATATATTTTCGGTTTTATTTTGCTTTTTATCTATGCGGCGGAATACGGGGTGCCATTTCCAATTTATGATAATTTATTAACAGATTTTGCTAAAATATTTTTTATTTTATTTGGCATTGGCGTTATGTTTTCCGTCGGTCCTGAAAATTTATTTAAATTCGTTTCAAGTTTAATAGTAGGAATAATCGTAATCATCATGGTTTTAGGTATTTTTGCAAAATGGCAATATTCGCCGCAAAGATATATATTAAATCTTTACAATAAAGGCGGGAAAACAGTTTCGTATAAAATTAAACAAAGTTGCAGTGGTGTATATCTCCCCGATAAAGCATTTCTCGTTTATAAAGGTAATTATATGGACTATTTTGCCGTAAACGGTAGGGTTAAGGGCGTAAATAAAAGTTGCATTGTTAATTAATAAAAGAACTGGGGGATTGATAGTTATGTATTTTTTTAAAAAACGAATTAAAAGCGATTACGAAAAAGAATTTTTAGAAGCTTTAAATTTTTCCAAAAAAGAATTAAATGTTAAAATTCCTTTTAAATTTAGTCAAAAAAAGATTTTATCGGATAATGCTTCTTTAGAAATATCTAATGCAATATTTAAGGAATATGGAGATATTAATTTTAAAGAATTTTTTTCAGCTAATTGCGCGACGGTTAATTGCTTAATGTTTGATTTTTTAAAAAAATTCTGTGGTCATGATATATATTATACGATTGGATATCTTGCTGATAAGGTAAAAAAAAATAAAAATGGTGAAAAATTATTACTTTTCAATGAAGATAAGAAAAAAATAGTTGAATATATTAAGGGTGACTTGGTGAGAATTGGAAATCCTGAAGATTTCAAAATGAATATTCATGTGTGGGTTACACTACCTTCTATGGAGATTATAGATTTAACTCTCTCTACATCGCTTTCTAATATTCCACATTTTTACGGCAAGGAAAAACCAGGAAGAATTATTGCCGGTTATCCTTGGAACAAAAACAATGATTTTGAATATCATCCTCAAGTTATTGTTCCTTCTAATAAAATTTTAAACTTAGCCTATACAATAAATTCAATTAATACTTTTTTCTTATAATCAATTCGTTAATATGCCTAAAAAAAAGAAAAAACATGATTAGATTAACATATGTATGATAAAAGGAAAATTAAAAGGGGATAGCATGTATATATTATTACACAGGGTATTATCTGTATTTTTCTTTATTTGCAGCGTATTTTCTCTAATTTTAGCTGTTAAATTTTTTAACGAAAAAAAGCTATTAATAGGCGTTTCAATGTCTGGCTTAGGCATTATTTTTTCTTGTTTAGCCGTTATATTTTTTTTAAAACTTTAATAAATAAAAATTGTATAGTAAAATAACTAATAATTTTTTGTCCGGCAACCGGACAAAATAAAACCTTCAATCTTCTTATGGATAAAAATTCCTTAATTGATAAAATAGTCTATTCCGTTAAGTCCCAACTATCCGAAAACGGGATTTTATACAACAAAATTTTCGTTTTCATTGCGGACAAATTCTATAACGGCGTAAGATATAAGACTTATTTTTCAAATCAGAACAAAGTTTTTAGAGAACTTACGGAAGTTATAGAGAACGGATATAATATCGACGACTACGAAACCGTTGCCGATTTTATAAACGACTACCCTGGTTACGCCGGTTTATCGAATATAGACGAGGTAGAGAATTTAAATGAGTCGTTGAGATTCAAAATAGATAATGATATAAGCAATATAGTTAATTTAGACATTGCAGGATTAGGTCTCGACGACTATGATTTTACCTGCTTAAGGCAGGCAGTTTACGTCAGGCTTAAAGAAGAAGGGTTGACGAGCGATAATATTATAGAAAAAATTATTAAGCCTGCGCCGTTTAAGGAAACTATTCTTAAATACGAACGCAGCGCGGACAGAATAAATGAAAGAAGAAATTTATCAAAAAAGGAAGCCGAAGAAATTGAAATTCAGGAAGATTTGATAGCGCAAGCTATTTACGAAGATTTTGAAGAATTAAAAGGCAAAAAAGAGAAATACGGAAAAAACGATATAGAGGAATTAAGAAACGCTTTAAGCATTTTATTGGAAAAATTCGGCCGTGATAAGATTAAAATTTTTATAAGGTCGATATATTTCAGAAAATGCGTGGACAGGTCGGTATTGGAAGTTCTTTTTCCTGAAAACTTCGCTATGAAAATATAGTAAAATATAAATAAAAATAAAAAGGAGGTATTAAAAATGAAGATTAAGGATTTAGATAAGATTTTATTTGTCTCCTCTGGAGACAGAATTACTGATTTGAAGTGGTTTCTTATAAACAGACATGGATGGGACAAGAAGAAAGTTAATATAATGTCAGATTACCAAGTCGAAACGGCAATGAAATATGAGGGTGAAAAGGAGGATAGAATAGCCGAAAATGAATGGAAAATACAAATAGAGAAAGACAGAAAAGGCTACAGAAATCATAGCTATTAATATAAGGAGGAAATAAGTCGACTACCAGCGGATAAATCCGTAGGTTTACAAAGCCGATTGATAAGGGTTATTGACGATACAGATTCTTATGCCCCTTAACTATGACGACTGGCTTGAAATTGCGACTGCTACAATGCAAGATTTAATGAAAGAAGGGTATAATGTTAAAAAAGTAATTGTAAACATTGATGAACTGGTAGATTGGTGCAACGTTATGAAAAAAGAAAATATTGCTAAAAACAGAGCTTTGTTTGTTAGTTTAAGGGCAAATAAAAACTATTAGAAAGAGGTGTCGAAATGTTTGAAAATTTTAAATTAAAATCTGTAAATAAAAAGATTGCTGAAATTGAAGCACAAATTGTATCTAATCAAAAAGAGATAATTAGAATGGAAAAAAAGTTATCGGAAATACCTGAAAATATAGAATCCTTAAAAAAAATACTTAAGATAACGGA
>JAJZVN010000019.1 GCA_021845685.1 bacterium | reverse complement strand
AGTAATTTATCAATTATATATATTGTATATAAATATATATAAATATATATAAATATTAAAAACCATAAATTTGTTAACAAATTTATGGTTTTTAATATTACAAGAAAAAATTTAATATAAATTTAAATATTAGTATCAAATATCAATATTGAGTATTAAAGTATATTAACTTTATCAATAATTAAAATAAATATATAAGTTAATAAATTTATTTAATGAAATAATATATTAAAAAAATAAAAAATAAAATAAAAAACTTATATACTTTGATTTATTTTAAATTTATCAATTTAGACATTAAAAAAAATTAGATATTGAAATGTCAATCTAAATAAAAACTAATTTATTTATTTTATATTCATCATATAGAATATAATAAATTTTAATACTTAAATTAACCCCATTTTTGTTTATTTATATGAGCTACTATCTCAGCCTTTGACATTTGCCTCAATTCAAAAGCTGATTTTTTAGCTTTTTGGAATATAGTCACGCAATTTGGATCAAGATTATCTGTTATGCCTTCTTCTGAAATTGCAATAACCTTGGTTAGTAAATGCGTCAAATCCATATGTAATTGGTTGGTCTTTCTTGAACGAACAATAATTTGCTCAACATCCGGAGCAATTTTTTCAAATTTTTCTTTAGGCGCCCCGCATTTAGGACAAACATCGGGAGCTGAATCTCCATCATGAATATAACCGCACATAGAACATTTCCACAACATAATAATACCTCCATAATTTAATTTTAATTTAGTTATTTGAGTTATTTTAATAGATTTAATAGAATTTAATAAAAAAATAGATTAATTATTTAATTAATGATTGATTAATTAGTTAGTTATTTGATTAAGTTATTTATTTGATGAATTAGATTAATTAGTTAGTTATTTAATTAAGTTATTTATTTTATGAATTAGATTAATTAGTTAATTATTTGATTAGTTATTTATTTGATGAATTAGATTAATTAGTTATTTATTTTGATTAGTTATTTATTTGATGAATTAGATTAAATTAATTAGTTAGTTATTTAATTAAGTTGTTTAAAAAAATTTTTATATTATTTTATAATATATTATTTATTATGTATTTTATTATTTTCTTATTGATTAATATTCAATATTTATAGCATATCACAAAAATTGTTTAATTCAAGACTTAATATAATAATTATTATTAATCAATATTATTTATTATATAAATTATATAATAAACAGTTTTAATTGACAAGTTTTATTTTTAGAAATATAATAACCATATTCTTTCTATATAATAACTACCTTGCTTGAACTAATTGATTTTGATTTCAAATAATATATTAAATATATAAATACTATATAAAATATAAACTGCATTATTAATTAACGAAAAATATAATTCCATAAATAAATCCAGGTAGAATTACAATATGCAATCTCATATCCCATTTAATATATATCTTATTGGGGAGAAAAATTTCTTTTCTTCGGAAAATGAATATCTTGATACCTTAAAAACATGCTTTGATAGCGACATAAAAGCTTTTCAGCTGAGACAAAAAGATTTATCGGTTAGACAAATTATAAATCTTGGAGAAAAGATTAAAAAAATTATTGAACAATACAAAGATATTTATTTTTTTGTAAATGATAGAATAGATATTGCACTTGCACTTGAAGCCAATGGAGTGCACTTAAATAAAAATAGCATTCCGATAAAAGCGGTAAAAGAAAAATATAGGGAAATGATAATATTTTATTCGTCGCATTCATATGAAGAAGCGTTAGATGCTGAAAAAAACGGGGCAGACGCTATAACATTCAGCCCTATTTTTAGAACTAAAAATCAGGATTTTGAGCAAGGTTTAGAACCTCTAAAAAAAATAATCAACAATACAAAAATACCCGTATTTGCATTAGGCGGAATAAATAACGGCAATATACAAACAATTAGAAACGCAGGAACAAGATATGCGGCAATTCAATCAGGGATTCTTAAACAAAAAAATATTAAAGAAAGTATAAAAATAATTAAAGATATATTAAAATAATCTTAAATCACCGTTAGAAACTATTAAAATTGCTTCAACATATTATAAAGACCGGCCCCTGCTTTCGCAGGAAAAACACCTAACGGATGAACTTTTAAAATCCCTCAAAATCATTCCCGCACAGGCGGGAATCCAGAATAAAATTTTCTATCGGCAATTTTGGGATTAAATAAACTATTTTAAAAAATTATTATATATTGTATACTATATTATAGTATATTGTAATGTAGTTTTATTTTATTTATATTATATAAGTATAAAATAATTATAACATTAATTTAATTCTGCAATAGAAAATTTTAATTTATTAAACATATTGAATACTATAAAACATTTGCTATGCAAATTTATACTAAATAAATATATGTTTGATAATGCAGTAATATAAATACTACACTTATACTACACTTAATGAGCATCTCTATTTTTTTTACCTGCAAGATTAAAAATTAAAATACTATTGCCATTAATAATTTAATACTTTAATAATTTAATACTTACTAGAGAGGAAAAAAATATGAACCAAATTGAATCTGCCAAAAAAAATATAATCACTAAAGAAATGCAATTTACTGCAAACAGAGAAGATATTGAACCAGAAAAAATTATGCATGACATTGCAAACGGGCATACGATAATTTTAAAAAATAAAGTGCATAACATAAATCCTTTAGCCGTCGGGAAAGACTTATCTACTAAAGTTAATTCCAATATAGGTTCTTCAGGTGACATTTGCAGTATTGACGAAGAATTAGAAAAACTTTTTGTTTCAATCGACAGCGGCGCCGATGCCGTCATGGATTTATCAACAGGCGGAAATATTAAAGACTTTAGAGAAAAAATACTTAAAAACTCTACGATACCTTTAGGTACAGTGCCGCTTTATGAAGCATTTCAGTATTTAATGGACAAAAACGAATCTATAGAAAAATTCGACCCTGAAATATTATTTGAGGTCATTGAAAGACAATGCGAAGAAGGTGTTGATTTTATTACAGTTCATTGCGGGTTAACTTTAGAAGCAATAAAAAAAATGAACGAACAATCAAGAATTCTTGGCATAGTTTCAAGAGGAGGTTCGTTAATAGCTACATGGATGATAAAAAACAATAAGGAAAATCCTTTATATCATCAATACGACCGTCTTGTAAAAATAGCTAAAAAAAATGACGTGGTATTAAGTCTTGGAGACGGCTTAAGACCTGGAAGCATCGCAGATGCGACAGACAGAGCTCAAATAACAGAACTTATAACGCTTGGCGAACTTGCAAAAAAAGCATTTGAAGAAGATGTCCAGGTTATGATAGAAGGTCCCGGGCATGTTCCGTTAAATCAGGTTGAAACTAATATAAAACTTCAAAAAAGTTTATGCAACGGAGCTCCATTTTATGTTTTAGGTCCTCTTGTTACAGATATTGCTCCGGGATATGACCACATTACAAGCGCTATAGGCGGTGCCATTGCGGCAGGAGCGGGCGCCGACTTTTTATGTTATGTTACGCCTGCCGAACACTTAAGACTCCCGTCTGCGGAAGATGTTAGGAATGGGGTAATAGCAGCTAAAATCGCAGCGCATGCAGGCGATATCGCTAAAGGCGTCAAAAATGCAATACAAAAAGATATTCAGATGAGCAATTTCAGAAAAGCTATGAACTGGGAAGGCCAATATAACAGTGCTTTAGACCCTGAAAAAGCAAGAGATATGCGCTCAGCTATTACATTAAAGGACGATAAGGTATGTTCAATGTGTTCTTCGTATTGTGCCATAAAACTTAATGCGTCATTTAAATAATTAAATAATTATAAACTTACTTTTTTCATCCCATAATTATTATATTATTTATTATAAACATTTTTAATTTATTTATTTATTTATTTAATTAATTAATTCATTAAATTAAATAAATAATGAAACAAATAAAAATTAAATTAAATTAAATTAAATTAAATAATGAAACAAGCTAACTCTAACGATACTTATAATGAACATCATAATGATTCTATAAATTCAATAATTGATAAAAATGAAGAGTTTAATAATATCTTAAAATCTTTTCAGGAAGAATTTAAGATTACAAATAAACTAATTTATAATATTCATAATAGTTTTTCTCAATTTAATGAAAAATTTAATGCTTTAATTGATATATTACAAATAGTTTATAACAAAAGCATAAAAAATTTTGACAGCAACAATTATGATACTAATGATAATGAGAATGGGAACGGCACTACCGCAAACAATAAAATTAATATTAACGAATTGAATTCATCTTTCCAATATTTTAACTGTGTTCTGTTTAATAAAAATGATCTGCAAAATAACGGTTCATTTAAATTTTTAAAAACTGATTCAAAATATATTTTAAAACCGATTAAGAATATTAATTCTTTAGAAATATCCGATTTTATCGGCATTGACGATATTATAAAAGAGGTTTTTAAAAACACTTTTAAATTTGCTTCAGGAAAACCTGCCAATAATGTTCTTTTATGGGGTGACAGAGGAACGGGAAAATCTTCATTGATTAGGGCAATAACAAAATCTTTCGGTAATGAGCCATACATTAATAAAATAAAATTTATTGAAGTCATTGAAGATACTGCCGAATTAATTTACGAACTGATTACTATTATAAAAGACGAACCTTACAGGTTTATATTATTTTTTGATGATATAGCATTTGACGCTGATTCATTATTTTATAAAAAACTTAAATCAATTCTTGACGGCGGCTTAGACGAACTCCCTGAAAATGTTATTATTTACGCAACTTCTAATAAAAAACATTTGACGACAGAAAAATTTGCTTCGTTAAATAATCTTGAAAATTTTATACATCCTGAGCAGGAATATGAGGAGGGTTTATCATTAAGCGACAGGTTTGGTCTTAGCTTTGGACTTTATAGTTTCAATCAAGAAACATATATACAAATAGTTGAAATGTATTTAAAGAAATACAATTTAGGCATTTCAAGCTTTAATCTGAATCAAGTAAGAAAAGAAGCCGTCAATTTTGCAACGATAAAAGGTTCTCGTTCAGGAAGAACAGCAAAACAATTTGTTATAAGTTTATTAAAAGATAATTAATTTAAGAAAAATAATTGTCTAGTCCTCATAAGTTTATTAAAAAATAATTAATTTAAGAAAAATAATTGTCTAGTCCTCTCTAATTTATTTGAGTAATACAGACAATAAATACTGAAAATACAAATACTATATGATGTAATTATATATATTATATGTATTATTTTTATTCAAGAATTTATTAGTTTATAGTTGTATAGGGGTAAATTAATGATTTTAATAATATTTTTATATGTTTATAATATTTGTTTATCAATATTTTTTGGTTCAAGTATTTTTATAGGATATTTTACCGCTCCTTATATATTCAAAACAATAAAATCAAGAGATGAGGCTGGGAATATAGTCGGCTCGCTTTTGCATAAATTTTCAATATTAGGGTTTATTACGCAGCCTGTTATGATAATTGCGGGATATATTCTGTATATAAATAATTATAGCAATATATTTATTATGCTTGGACCGTTTATTATACTAATTTTAATCATATTTTCAGAAAATTTCATTTCAAAAAGGATGGGCATCTTAAAAAAGCAAATGATTTCAATTACGGTTACGCCAAAAGAAGATAGCAGAAGAAAAGAATTTAATTATTTACATAAATGGTCTGTTAAATTATTTTTAATAAATGAATTATTATGTTTACCTCTGTTTTATATAATATTTATCAGGTAGATACGTGAACTACCGCCCGCCTATAGAGGCGGTGGCTTCTTCCTGTTTCATCGTATGACGACTATATCCGGTATTGAGGGAAGTTTGAAAAATTGATGTTTTACCAAACTGTTTTTATATTATATTTATTAATATACTTATCTGAAGTAATTATTTGAATTTTTTCAACGATTGATTGCGCAATCAATATCCTGTCAAATGGATCTTTATGGATTTCAGGCAATTTAGCAATTTCAATAGTATGAGGAATAGTTATAGCAATAGGTATAAATCCGTATTGAACAATATTTTCGGCAATAAACTTATTTAAATCTTTTTTTAATTTTAATTTTCCAATACTGATTTTAATACTTATTTCCCAAACGGAAGCAGAGCTTAAATATATATTGTTTCTATAATCGGCTATAATTTCTTTTGTTGTTTTAGACAATCTTATGTTATCTTCGGCAAACCATAAGAATACGTGAGTATCTAAAAGATATTTCATTTTATTATTTAATTATTATTAATAATTTAATATTAACAATGACGATTAGCTTGAATGATTCGTAGCCGTCATAGTCGTTTATTAAGCAGCATAATGATTTAACATTATATGACGATTAACTAATATATATTGCATTTATATTTAATCAGTAATTATAATTTTTATTTGTAAAATTCTTTAATAATTTTATTTGGCAACGGTTTATCAATATCTTCATCTTCGTTCAGTTCTATATCATTTTTAAATAATCCAGGTATTCTGTTTGTTTTATTTTTTTGTAATGAAACTATTTTAACAAGCGGCAAACCTGCCTTCGCTATTATAATCTCTTCACCTTCTAAAACTTCGTTTATAAGTTTTGAAAAATTTGTTTTCGCTTCATATATGTTAATTTCTTTCATAATTTGACCACCACCCTTTTTTTTATAAAAAATTAAATTTAACAATTTATTAAATGTAAAATATATTAGCACGGCAACGCAGCCAACCTAATCGCTCCGCTTATCCCACGCCATTTAATAATGTTATATAATAATATATATTATAGGTTAAGTTATTGACTAAGTCAATATAATTCCACTAATTCTGGAATATAATTTTTTTCTATTTATCAGTAACTATTTTTTTATAATCCTAAATATATTCAACGGCATCTCTAATATTACATTTAATAAATCGTGTATCTCCCACATAATAACTTAGAGCCTCCTCCGCCCTATTTTTTACAGTTTCGACGTCTAAAAGACCTTCTTTATAAAATAAATCAGATAACTTAATGGATGACTTAATGACATATAATATATAAAAATTTAAACTGTTCTGATTATTTAGACATGCTTAAAATCCGAAAGATGCCTGAGCATAAACAAATCTCGGCATACCTGGCATAACCTCTTGAACGGGATTAGTGCTTGAAACACCGTAAGTGTAGTCAGACCAAGAATTATACTGCCTATTTAGAATATTAGTTATTGAAAACGACAATTTAACGATTTTTAGGTTCATCTTATTAAATAATGATATTTTACTTAAATTAAAACTACGAGAAACATATCCGTTTAAAACGAAATAGCCGCCAATTTCATAATTTTGATTTATATTGTAATATACCCCATATACCCCTTTCTTCTGAGCGCTTACAGGAACATACTGCGTTCCGGTGTACGCTCCAAATATCTTAAGATAAGTGCCAAAAATTTCGGCAAATCCTCCAAGTCCGGCTAAATTTTTAGGAATATAAGGCACATGCTGTCCTGCGGAAACCGCTCCATACGTCCCAGAAAAATTTGACGTGAATTGAGCGTTCTTATACGAATATCTTGCAAATATGCCCCAAATCTTATTAAAATTATATTTAGCCGATAGCTTAAAACCTTCCTGTCTTGCAGTTCCGGAACTAAAATACACGGAAGCGCCTACAATAGGGTTGTAAACAGAATTATATTTATTGATATAATCTTCCCTGTAAATATCTGCGCTTAACAAAAAACCTTTATGCAAATATTTTACACCAAGTTTATAGTCTGTCATATATTGCGGTTTTTCGTC
Source organism: bacterium (assembly GCA_021845685.1). Lineage (GTDB taxonomy): Bacteria > SZUA-79 > SZUA-79 > Acidulodesulfobacterales > Acidulodesulfobacteraceae > Acididesulfobacter. Next base: position 35,908 of record JAJZVN010000019.1, on the reverse strand, counting down.
TATTAACGGGTCATAACCTTCCAAAACTTCATCTGTTTCGGAGTTAATCAAATGTACCTTAGACCCTATTTGGGGAACCCCGACTGTTTTGCCCCATACCGCATAAATATCTATATTCTTAATAGGGGAGTATACAGCTAAAATTGACGGTTGCCAGTAGTTATAAAATTTAGAGCTGGTTCCGCCTATTGCGTTATAATAACCAGAATTATAGTTTGCCACTGTTTTAATTGTTTGATATTTCATAGCTGGCTCTATAAACAATTTTTTAGGGATTATTTTAATTTTATCCTGAGCATATACATAATAATTAGATATTGTGTCATATTCGTCCCATACATCATTATACTTATCTCCTTCAGGCATATTATAACTTCCGTACCAAAACTCGGCTGATCTTGTTGAATATGACAAGAAATCTCCGCCTAATTTAAGTTTGTTAAAAGGCAATTTCAGAATAAACATCGGGGCGTCACCTATCTTATCGACATTATTTATAAAATTATGGTAGGCAGTCCCTAATAATGAACTGCCGAACTCTGCCGTAGGATTATATGAATTTTGCATGGTGGGTGCCGCCCAATTCACAGGAGAATTGGGCAAATAGCCTCCGTTAAGCAAGGAAAGCGGATTCGACTGAAAATCCGGATTAGCATAGCTGACCCTATAATACCTGCTGTAACTATACGATACTTTGTTTTCAAATGTAATATTTTTATTTATATAGTTTATCCATCTTAATGCGGCATGCCATCTGTGCTCGATATTATAAATATAAGCCGTATCCATCGGAAAATTAAATTGATATCCGTATATATTTTCAAGAGATTTTGAAAATATTTGGGGCATATAACCCATGCCGTCGTTTCTTCCGTATATAAAAGTAATGTTGGATTTATTGCCGTTATAATATTTCATTAAGGCGGCATAATAGTTTAGATTATTTTCAGCTGTATTTTGAATCCATCCGTTAGAATTATTTCCTATTGCTTTTATATATAGCATAATGTTGTTCTGCAACCTGCCGGTGTTCAGATCTAATCCATATTTTTTTGTGTCGAAAACTCCGTATCCTCCAAATATATCTGCATAAAATTTATCCGTAGGCGTAACTGAAATTTTAACGCCCTTTTTTATTTTAGCCTTAAATTTTATTTTTTTTAGACTTGTTTTTCCATAAACATAAACAGCATTAAATGAAAATAAGAACAATAACAACCATGATATAAATAAAGCTAATAATGTTTTTTTCATAATTTACTCTTTTATTATCTTCGCCTAATGTATAATGAATAAAACACCGAACGAAATTTAAACAAAATGCCGATTTAAAACTAACTTTTTTTTAAAGTAAAATATTAGGTATCTTAACTAAAATTAATTTAATTTGTATTTTAACGGAGGATATCTAAGTAGTAATAAAAGAAAATTATTATTCAATTAATGAACTGCTACCCAATGTTCTGACTAAAATTTCATATTATTAAAAAAAGCATCCGATTTATTTTATCTTTATTTTATCTTCTACTCCTGATTGAATTTATAGGCGATTAAAAATTATATCCTACGGTTAAATATAAATAATTATTTGTCATAGTTCCGCCTTTATAAAAATTATCGGCAGATACTGTTGAACTTAAACTGCCATTCCCGCCGCTTGTTGCGTTAACGTTAGATAAATCAACGGGCGTTTGACCTATTGAACCTATATGAAAAGAATCGTTTTCATAATTTAAACCTACATACCAGTTGAAAATAAAATTATAGTGGACGCCGATATCAAAAATATGTTCCGTCATACTCGGAGAAGGCAAAGAAGCACCTTCATTTACCGCTAAAAAACCCGGAGCCGCAAAACCTCTTTTAAAATTATAAGGCAATATATGAAAAGAAACTTGACCGACAATATGTTTTGCAAATACCTGCACCCCTGCTCCGTATCTTAATCCTAATCCGTAAAGACCCTGGGCATATTTATTATCAGCAGCTTGAGAATTAGTTAAGGCGACATATAAAAGATCGTTCGGATTATTTGAAGTAAAATTATGTGCATAGAAGAAATCCGCAAAACCTCCAAGTCCTAAATCAGCGTATGGAACTATAGTTATTTTATTATTATCAATACTGATAGGATAATCAACGCCGATTGGATTCCAGTAATATCTTAAAAATACTTCCTGCATTTTACCTGTTATAGTCGCATCTGTTGTATTCATAGTAAGATTTGAACTATTTACATAACTTAAATTAAAATTTGCGCTTGAATAATAATATTTGTCTTTAATGCTTGGAATAAAAAATAAAATCCAGGAAATTGGCGGGGGCAAAAAATCGCCTACCGAAATAATATGATTAAACGAATGATATCTTAATGCAAGTCCATTACCGTTAAAATTTGAATTATTTAAACTATAATTATAAGGAATTACGACTGATTGACCGTTAATTCCCGTTATAGTATCCGAGATATTGTCAATCTGGCTTATAGGATTGGAATAGTTCTGGCTTACAAAAGGAGATAAATCTAAATTAACGCCCCGCCATCTGAATGGACTATCTGCACCAATACTGCCATTAGCGCCATAATTTTGCGATTTGAAAATATCAGGGCTATTGCTATTCTGATTATTGTTTGACGGCAACGCTCCTGCGCTTAGTCCATTGTTTAAACCAGCTCCGGAAGCTCCAGATTCTGCAGGTGTATTTGAAGGAATGATCCCTGTTATCGTACCGCTTGCATTGGCTGAGTTAGGAAATACAATAAATGATGCAAATAATACAAATAAAAAGACACATAAAAAAATTAATGCAATACTCCCCTTTGTGATTACCTTGCAAAAATTTGTCATTATGAAATTTTTCTTTTTATAAATATATTATTTTTTAGACATTTTAGTCAAAAGCAATATTAAAATTAACTTCACAAGCTACTTTTAGATCTTTGATTTTAAGGATTCTACTTTTTGTTTTAGCCTTCCAAGCCCAGATTTTCTATAATCTATAGCCATGTTTGCATATACTCGGTTTGAATCCTCTTTAAGGACTTCTATACCCATCTTTACAATATTGAGAAGGTCATCTATGTTTTCGCTTTCTATCATGGTAGCCATTGGAGTTATCACGTATTCAAGGCCGGAGCCGTCGATTACTTTAGAAACTTTAGAAACATACCTGCTTAAGGACTCCCCTCCTTTATCCACAGGAAATATGCTGACAGACAATATATAACTCATAATAAATATTGTATCAAATTCTTGCTTTATAATTCAATTAAAAATTTAACCCATAAAAAATTACAGACTCATTTTTAATTATTTTAAAAAACTGCACAATTATCACATTACCCATATTGTCTCATGTGGTTTGGAAAACCTCATTTTTAATTATTGTAAAAAACTGCACAATTATCCCCTATTATTTGAAAATTAAGTCATTCATCAGGTCTTGTTTTCCACCTATTGTGGATCCAAAACCATTGCTCAGGATATTCTTTAATTATATTTTCAATTGCCACATGAAAAATATTTAGAATATTTATAACATCTTCTTTTCTATTGCCCGTATAATTTATTTCTAAAGGCTCGCCGATAATTAATTTATGCATAGAAAAAAGGTCTTTGTTTTTGCTTGTAATTTTTCTAAATTTATGGCTTTCTATATCTTTAACATTGATATCTGTTTCTGTTCGCCTCACGATAAAAGCAGGGACCACTCTGGCTTTAGTTTTAGCGGCAATATTGGCGATACCGGGCATAGTGCATGCAGGATTTCCAAAAAAATCTACAAAAACACCTATTCTTTTAGATGCATTTTCATCGGGAAGAAATCCTATAATTTCCTTTTTATTTATAGCAGTCAATATTTCTTTAATTGCATTTTCTCTATTATAAATCACTTTATTGCCTGAAACCGTTCTTAACTTATATAATATTTGCTCTATATATTTATTATCTAAAGGTCTTGCAAGAACATTGCCCTTATATCCTTTAAGGCTGAACGTTTTTGCCAGCAGTTCCCAGTTCCCAAAATGCGCCGTTAAAAGCAGAATAGGTTCTTTGCCGTATATATCTTTTAAATTGCTAAAATCAGTTTCAACAAATTCATCTATATTTTCTTTATTATATTTATTAAGCCTGAAAATCTCAATAAAAACCATTCCAAGATTTTTATAAAAATTTACCATAATTTTATTTAATTCTTCATCGCTTTTATCCTCCTTAAAGGCAATTTTTAAATTTTTAAAAACGCTTTTTGCATGTTTTTTATCTAATTTATAAAAAGCAATACCGAGAAATCTACCTAAAGCTAATGAGCAATTTAAAGGCAAAGCGTTAATTAAAATATAAAAAATATTAACCAAAAAATACTCAGCTTTGCCTTCAATTAAGTTTTTTTTCATTTTTTTTAATAATAGAGTTTTTAATATTAGAAACTAATTCGGGTCTTGTATTTCCAATATTTCCAATATAGTTTAAATAGTTATCAATTATAAAATCATAAAATCTATTATCTATTTTTACTTCAAAATCTAAATAATACAATTTATCTATAATGTCAGGGTATTTTAATTTAAATTCTTTTAATTTTACATAATCTTTTAAAGTAGTTACTATAATGATATCTTCCGAATATTTATCATTTTGCAGGTATTTTGTTGTCTGTTTAATATTTTTATCGTTTTTTTTATCATATTTATCATTATATTTATCATTTTTAGCATATTTATCCGATTTAATATTTGTAATATATGTATTATTTTTATTTTTATTATTGAATATATCATTTGAATAATCATCTAATTTTATTTTTATATTCAACAAATCTTTATCTTTATATTTGTAATGGTCGTTATATTCAAAATCATATATAATTTCAAATCCGCAGCTTTTTATATTGGAGTAAAAATATTCAGGATTTCCTATTCCGCTTATAATAATAGCTTTTTTTGCTTTTTTTTCCGATATATTTTGACATAAAATTGTTTCCTCGCCTCCCATTCCTCCTTTAATATTTGTCGGAACATAATAAGAATAAAAAATAGGGCAAGAATTGTTATATTTTCTTATTTCTGCTTCTATTGACGGATTTAATTCTACAGTTTTAGAAATTATAATGCAATTCGCATATTTGATTGAAGACATAGATTCCCTTAAAATGCCGGCAGGAATAACAAATTGTTTAAATAAATTTTTAGTTCCGTCAATAAGAACAATGTTTAAATCTTTTTTGATATTTAATGCGGTAAACCCATCGTCAAGAATGCATACTTTTTTATATTTTTCATATTTATCATGGGTTTCTCCGTATTTGCAATGAGATAAAAAATCAATTTCCTTTTCATTGTTGCTCTCTGTATCTTTAGTATTTATAGTATTATCTATATTTTTTGTCTCATTATTATTATTATCATCATTAAAATTTGAAAAAATTTTACCATTTATTTCGTTTGCTTCGCTTATTTCATTTATATTAATATTTTCATTTATAATTATATTATCTATATTGTTTTTATTATTATTATCATTATTATTGTCTTCTTTTCCGCTATTTATATTTTCGCCATTTTTTATTTTATTGTAATTATCATAAATATCCTGTAAATTTGCATAAATATCTTCCTGCAAACAAACCTTTGATGCTTTATATCTATTTTTTGATATAACAACAGGTATTTCTTGATTAAGAGATTTAAATTTTTCTATTAAAAGCAGTGTTTCATCGGAGAGCAATTGTTTATTGTCAAATTCCCAGCCTGCGATATAGATTTTTTTTTTAACTTAGCCCCATAACCGCGGCTGATTATACATGGCTTTAAACCATAATTATACAAATAAGACGCAATAGAATAAGAAAGCGGAGTTTTACCTGAGCCTCCCATGTTAATATTTCCAACGCTGATGGTAAATATATTAGGATTTTTTGTCTTAAAAATGATATTATTATAATACAAAATTCTTTTAAGTTTTGAAAAAACAATAATGGCAAAAGAAACCGCAAATAAAGGCAATTTTATAAAATTTTTTAAAAAATTTAAAAAAATTTTCCTGTTATTATTATAATAATTGACATTACTACCGTTTCCGCCGTTATATTTATTGTTATAATCGTCGTTATCGCTGCTGCTATCACCTTCGACTTTATTCCCGTTTCCGGTATTATTTTCAAGAAATCTTAATACTATTTTATATAATTTTAACACTTAATTATTATCCTCTTTTTAAATTTTTTAGATTATCTATACTAACCGCTTGTTTTATTCTATTTAAACCTTCTTTTATTACATTAAAATCAGTTGCAAAAGAAAGTCTGACATAATTATCGTTTCCAAATTCTATTCCGGGAACAGCCGCAACTAAATATGAATCTAAAAGATATGAACAAAACTTGGTCGATGAATCAATGAAACCGCCGCTATTTTTAAATACTTCAGAAATATCGGCGAAAATATAAAAAGCTCCGTCCGGTCTGACAGGTTTAATAGTTTTTATTTCATTTTCAAAAAAATCTAACATATAATTTCGTCTTTTTTCAAATTCTTCTTTCATCTTCATAGTAAAATCAAGATTGCCTCTTAAAGCTGCAAGCGCTCCGTATTGTGCAAAAGATGTAGGATTTGAAGTGCTTTGCGATTGAAGATTATTCATAGCCGAAATTATTTCCTTATGTCCTGCCGCGTAACCTATTCTAAAACCGGTCATAGAATAAGTCTTGGATACCGCATTAACAGCTACCGTATTTTCTTTTAATGATTTATCAACCATTAAAACATTAAAAAAATTTTTATCGTCAAATATTATCTTTTCATATATATCGTCCGTAATTATCAAAATATCTTTTTCAATCGCAAACATTGCAATTTCTATAATATCTTTTTCATCTAACAGAACTCCCGTGGGATTTGAAGGGCTGTTTATAATTACTGCTTTAGTCTTTGAACTGAAACTTTCCTTAAGCATATCAAGATTAAATTTAAAATTATTGGAGGATGTATCTGCAAGAACAGGAACTCCGCCTGCAAGTTTTACTATTTCAGTATAAGACACCCAGTAAGGAGAAGGTATTATAACTTCATCTCCGTCATTTAACAAAACCATAAATAAATTATATAAACTGTGTTTACCGCCGCAAGAAACTAAAATTTCATTATTTTCATAATTAACGCCGTAATCAGTCAAAAATTTATCGTGAATAGCATTTTTAAGCTCATCAATACCTGAAACAGAAGTATATTTTGTAAAACCTTTATCAAGCGCGTCTTTTACCGCATCTTTTATATAAGAAGGCGTGTCAAAATCAGGCTCTCCCGCGCCGAAACTTACGATATCTTTACCTTCCGATTTAAGTTTTTTAGCTTTTGCAGTTATTGCAAGAGTAGCGGAAGGTTTAATTAAAGATGTCCTACATGAGAGTTTCATCATGGTCTCCTTTGGAATATAATTTTTGAAGTTCTTTAGATATTAAAAGCGGCACCATAGATGAAACATCTCCTCCAAGTAAAGATATTTCTCTTACGATAGTAGAGCTTAAAAATGAATATTTTTCCGCCGTCATCATAAATATAGTTTCAATATCCGGATTTAATGTCCTGTTAGTCGTTGCAAGCTGAAGTTCATATTCAAAATCAGATACCGCTCTTAGTCCTCTGATTATAACTCTTGCATTGATACTTTCAACAAATTTTATAAGAAGACCTTTAAGCGCAACAACTTCAACTTTGCTGCCGTCTATTTCATTAATATCCGCTATTGTGTCTCTAATAAGTTTTACTCTTTCTTCTTGTTTGAAAAGATAACCTTTTTTTCTATTGCATGCTACCGCAATAATAACTTTATCAAAAATATTAAGACTTCTTTTTAAAATATCGATATGGCCAAAAGTAACGGGGTCAAATGAACCCGGATATACTGCCACATTTTTAAATTGATAATTTGTCATAATTGAGAATTTATAATAAATAAATAACACCACTTATTATATAATATTATATATATAATATTATAATAGATATATATTTTAAATATATTTTCTGATTTTATTTATATTTATATTTATATATATGTTATATATAACATAAAAATATAGAGGAATCAATCAACATACTTCTCTGAAAATTGCCGATAGAAAATTATTTTTCTGGTGAACTTTACGGCAATTTTTCGTAAAAAGAAAGCGCAGATTTTCCATAAGTATTTTTTTTGGTTAAATAAAATTCCTCATAGTTATCTTGTAAGATTTCTTTTTTATTATGCTGAACAATTATCGTAAGATTATTATCCAAGTCTGCTTTATCTATATCATCTATATCGTTATCTAAACCGTTGCCTGAATTACTCAAATAATAACTATTAATAATATTTTCTAAAGATTTTTCAGCTAAATTATAATCATATGGAGGGTCAATAAAAATAAAATCCGGTTTATACAAATTAAAAAGATCTTTATTTATAAATTTATTAGCATCGCCACAAATTATTTTGGTTTTATCTCTTATATTAAATTCATTTGCAATTTTAGATATATAAGAGGTCATTTTATTTAATTTTTCAATAAAAACACAAAATCCTGCGCCTCTTGATAATGCCTCAAAACCGATATTGCCTGTCCCTGCATAAACATCAAAAAAAATTTTCCCCTGTATTTCGCCTGCAAGAATATTAAATAAGGCTCCTTTAACAATGTCAGATGACGGGTTAACTTCTTTTACATTGAAAACATTTGGAATTTTTCTTCCTTTATATAATCCGCTAATTATCCTCAATGTTTACCTCTTATATTTATCACATATTAATATATATTACACAGCATAGCAAAACACCTCACCCTTACAGAAGAGGGCTTATCGGTAGCTGAAGTTAAATCTTATATTAAATCATATATACAAAATCATATATTAATTTAAATCACCGTTAGAAATTATTAAAACTGATTCAGCATTAATAATTATTTAAATCATACCTATTTTTATATATATTATAATTTTATAATTTATAATTATTTCTCAATCATTGTTTTTAATTTTTCTCTGTCAATTATTTCAATATCTCTTTTATTTAATCTGATAATATTTTGATTGGAAAATTCTCTTAATGCGCGCGAAACAACTTCCCTTGCCGTTCCTGCAATATCCGCTATCATTTTTTGGCTTAACTTTTGCCCTTCAAAAAGCAATAAAATATTTCCTATTCTTTCTTGAGTGTGTTTTAATGAAAGATCTTCAATTCTACCCGTTAAAAATCGTAGTTTATCGGTTAAACTCTTTATAATATTTAATGATATTTCAGGATATTTAAATATTAAATTTTCCAGATTTTCTTTCGAAAGCAAAAAGACGGTGGACTTAATTACGGCATCTGCGGAAGCAGGATTTATATTTCCGCTAAATACGGTAACGTCATTAAATGATTCGCCTGTATAGCATAACTTTAAAATTTGTTCTTTTCCGTCTTTTGACGATTTATAAATTTTTATCGTGCCGGTTTTAACAAAATATATGCCGTTTGATTTTTCGCCTTCAATAAATAAATTTTCTTCCGTTTCATAATTTTCTTCTTTCAGAAAATTACCGATTTCAGCTATCTTATCTTCATTTAAAGTTTTAAAATATTCTATGTTTTTTATATAATCCAGATTATTATTCATACATTTAATCTCCTTTACCAACCTGCTTTTGCAAGCCTGTCCCCGCTTCTATGAGCTGCGGATGATTAACAGCATAGTATTATATATAATATATATAATATATAGTATAGTGTTAAAAATTAAAACCTCTAAAAGTCATTTCTGCGAAAGCAGGAATGACGCCCTTTGGGTGAAAAGTTAAATTACAGTATTGTCATTCCTGTAAAAGCATGAATCCAGCGTCCGTTGACTTTGAAACATCTAAATATTTTCTAACGCAGGATTAAAAATTTATTAATTATATTAATTATATTAATTTTAATTATATAATAATATACTAATTAGTTTAAATATTAGATTTTGATGTAAATATTATTAAAGAAGCGGCAAGACTCAAAATGCCTGCATATAAATATGAATAATCGGCTCCAACTGAATATAGAAGTCCCATAATAATATTACCTCCGAATATTCCGATACTCCTTGCCGCTGTGAGAGACCCCATACTTTTCCCTCTTCTGTCATTTTTAGAAATTATACTTATAGCCGTCGGTTCCGCAGTCTCTATAAACCCTAAAGATATTCCCAAAAAAGCTACTGCTATATAATATAATAAAGGGTTTAAAGAAAAAGCAAATACTAAAGCCATTCCTGCCGAACCTATAAATGTAAGAAGATATCCCAATCCAAGTTTTTTTACGGTTTTTAATATAGTCCTGCCTGCAACTAAACCTGTAAGCGAGGTAAAAGCAAAAAATACAATGTAAGAAAGTATTCCTAATTCATCATTTTTAGAAGATTGAGCAATAGTTAAAATAGGGAATCCAAAACTAAAAGAACTAAAACCGTATAAAGATGTAGCAATTAAAATCCTTTTGAATAAATTATTGTTTAAATTATGCCCTTTATCGTTTAGATATTTATTTTCATCATTTTTAATATCCAAACTGTTAATTTTATTTAATTCTCTATGTTCCGCTATTCCGTTGTTCTGAATTTTACTTATTTGATTCTTATTCTTATTGCTTATTAAATTATTATCAGCATTATTTTTATTTTTATTGTCATTTTTTATATTTATATCATTAATTTCATTTTTATCATTTATATTTTTATTTTCTATATTTTGATTTGCCCCGGGATTATTTATTAATTTTTTTTCGGATATTAATATTAGACAAAAAGTGGACATAAAAAGCGGTATCATTGTAATTATCAAAATATATTTTATAGGCGCATGATAAGCAAAAAGAATTAATGCATAAATACCGGCGAAAAAGCCGCCCGCCTCGTCAAGAGCATGCAAAAAACCAAATGCTCTTCCGTAAAATTCTCTAAAAACTGATCTTGAAAGCAGTACTCTTCTTGACGGAGACCTGAAATTTCTTGCCCACCAGCCTGCAGAAAATAAAGCGACGGCTTCCGCAGGATAAACGCTAAATCCTGTAAAAGAAAGAAGGGGTATAAATAGATTTCCTATAATAGCAATTTTTTTATGACCGAATTTGTCGCCGGCAATTCCTCCAAAATATCCAAAAAAAGCCCCCACGCCATAACTTATAGCCGATGCTATACCGAAATAAATAATAGAACTGTGAAGGTATAATACGAGAAATATAGGGAATATTACCAAAACAGCCTGATAACCTAAATCGGCAAAAAAAGCGGAGAAAGCTATAAAAAAAACATTGCTGTTAAGCCAGCCGCCGCCAGTTTTTTCATTATTGCCCGTAAATCCTGTCATATATTACAAACTCCTATTCTCAACTTCACCACTTTTTTTATTCTAAAATTATAACCCATTAATATTATTACATTTTATTTTTTATTTTGTAGTCCCCATAGACATTTTTGTTGCCCCCATAAATATACCAATATCAACAGGCTGCCGGTAATTATGGCAAGGTTGGATATTGTAATATATAGTATATTTATTATATTTATTAAATTAACTATAAATTGCCGGACGGTGCATTATTATTTAAAAAATTATTGTCTAATGTATATCAAGCCGCTTACCTGCTAAATTTAAAAACATTAACCGTGTTAGATAGTTCTACCGCCAGCTTAGATAACGAAGCTGCAGCTTCGTTTACCTGCGTGCTGCTTGAAAAAGCCAGTTCTTGAGAATGCAGTATTGAATCGGAAGAGTTTGATATTTCCTCGGTAGCTGTTGATTGCTCTTCTGCGGCGGTTGCTATCAAAGTAATCATATCTTTCAGTTTATTTGTCAATTCTTTGATAGCCTCAATCTGTTCACCTGCTTTTTTAGCTACGATTACGCCGTTTTTAACTTCTTCTTTTCCGTAATTCATTGACTCAACAGCCTTACCCGTATCTTCCTGTATAGAAACAACCATTCCTGTTATCTCTTTTGTTGCCTTTGTTGTTCTTTCAGCGAGTTTTCTGACTTCATCGGCAACAACGGCAAAACCCTTTCCCTGTTCTCCAGCTCTTGCCGCTTCAATAGCGGCATTTAAAGCAAGGAGGTTGGTCTGGTCTGCTATTTCATCTATTACCGCTATTATTTCGCCTATTCTTTGCGAGGATGCGCCGAGCTGTTCTATGACGGCGGAAGCTTTATTTACGGCTTTTTCTATTGAGTTAATCTCGTTTATAACATTTTGAACGGCATTATAACCTTCATCGGTAGCTTTGTTAGTTAGTTCCGCTTCCTGCGCTCCGGATGATGAATTTTTTGCAACCTCTATTATAGCAAGAGTTATCTGCTTTATTGATTCTACAATGGACGAGCCGTTCTGTTTCATTTTCATTATATTTTCTTCAAGCTCTTTTGAAGAAGAAGTCAGCTCGGTACCGCTGCTTGAGATAGAATTTACCGCATTTGAAATCATGCTGACATTGTTGGATAATGAATCAATAAGAGTATTTACATGATTTACAAGTTTTCCTATTTCGTTCTTTGGATTTATATTGATTATTATTTTTGACCTTAAATCGCCTTTTGCCACTTCGCCTATTTTTTTTATCGTAAGATCTAGTTCATCTAATAGTGTTTTTTTAAAATAATAGCTTATTAGAAGAAGCGCTGCAAGAACTAAAAATGGAAGTACCATAAAAGAATCTAAAAGTATATCTATTTTTTTAGTAGTATGTAAGGTTAGTGTATTATCAACAAATCGGAGGCGTTTAATAATTGTATCCATATTTTTCTTCCAATAGATTATTTTCATAGTCGGACCAACATTTAAAGGATTTTTTAAAAGCTTATTCATAATAGGTCTCACATGCGCCATGTGTTCCCTTAATTTAAGCATTGCTGCAGTGATTTTATAGCTTTTTGGTCTCTTTATATGATCTTTTTTTACGCCGAAAAGCGTATGAAAATTTTCATGACTGAAACCGCTGTAAAAACCGTTAATAGAAGGTAAAACGCTTACTCTATACATTTTAATTTCTTTTACGAGTCCTGCTATTTTTTTATCAATGGCCGAAGAATTAAAAGTCTTTTTTTCCGATTTTGCTATTTTAATATCAGCCTTTCTAAGCTTTGAAAGATAAACTATACCCATTGCATTTCGTTGAATCTTTAATAAAGAGCTAATCGTAGAACTAATTACCGATTGAGTATATGATGAATTCCTAAATGTATTTATATAATTAATTACAATAAAATCTCCTGCTAAAATTATAAAAAACATTAAAACAGCTGCAAAGTAAAGCCTTGATTTAAATGTTACTAACATTGCGTTCCTCCATACTATGTAAAATTATTTTTAGGTAATAATAAGTAATAAAATAAAATAAATAGATAGATAAATAAATAGATAAATAAATAGATAGATAGATATATATATTTAATATTTATTAATGTTAAACAGCAGACCTGAAGAGTCAAGAACCTATGAATTGTATAATTCGTTTTGCGCTTGACATTTTACTTACAATAATAGGTAATTCTATTATGTACGCAATAAACATGTATAAAAATATGGAGAACCGGACGGTTCTAACATTTATCCGTTGTCTAAAGACGTTAGCCTGTCAATATTATTTATTATATTACATGTATATATCCGTTATAAATATTATCAATAAAAGCATAATAAGCGTTGTTTGTCAAGTAAATACCCCTCCTCCTCCCAAGATTGCCTATAGAAAATTTTATTTTTTATATATTTAATGTTATAATAAAATAAAATTAAAGGTATATTGTATGTTATATTATATAAGGTATATATATAAATATTATAGCTACAGACGAGCGTCAATCACCCCGCCCTATCGGACGGGGTATCCGAGCTATGATTTTTAGATGAAAAAAAATAAATTTATGATATAATATCTTGATATAATAAGCTGACTAAAAAAAATTTTAAAAAAACCAAAAATTGGAATATATATATCGGAGGGTTAATATGCCTATAAGAGAATACAAATGTAGCGATTGTGGAGAGATAACGGAAGTAATTCAAAAAATAAATGAAAAACCTTTAGAGAAATGCCCTAAATGCGGCGGTAAACTTGAAAAATTAATTTCAAATTCAAGTTTTGTTCTAAAAGGATCGGGGTGGTATAAAACTGACTACGCAAGCAGCAGCAAATCGCCATCGCATACAGCTGCAACAACGAAAGAAAATGACAAGGCAACGTCTACATCAGCTGCTGCTAATACTTCAACCGCGTCTGTGCCAACCGCCGCCGCTTCATGCTGTTCTTCAGGAACAGAAAAAGCTTGCGGGACAGGCACTACAGATAAATAAATATTTTATATGCATTAATATTTCATATAATAATATAATATAATATAATAGTCTAAAAATATTATAACTATAAAAAAAGAAGTAAGGGTTGATATTGAAATAATTTTAAATAAATTAACTAAAATAGTCAAAAAATATTATAACTATAAAGGAAGTAAGGGGGTGAATTAACCATGGCAAATAAACCGATAAAAAAAGAAACTAAAAAACCGTCAACAAAAAAGAAATAAGTGAAAGTTCCTTAATACTGACATAGAATTAAAAAAATAATTATTTAATATTTAAAATAACATAAATTTAATTTATTGAATGTAATAAATAAATTAAATTATTATTATAAAATATATAAAACAAGCAAAATTAAATATTAAATAATTATCATTAAGCTATATACAGAATTAAGGAACTTTTTAAATTTTAAAATTACGCTAAAGCATATAGCCCTTCTTCCGAAGTTCTTATTCTTTCAACAAATCCAACGGGTATGACAAATATTTTTCCGTCCCCGTAAAACCCTGTCTTGTTAATATTTATTATAATTTCTAATACTTTTGACATAGCGCTTTCAGGTATAACTAAAGACAACATTCTTTTTGGCAAAAAATGATAATCATTATCCGCCATTTCCATATTATTATCTTTATTTTTGTTTATTAAATCTAATCCCGGATCTAGCTCGTTGGCTAAACCGCCGCGTCCTTTCTGTTTACCTCTGCCGTGTATAGAATAAAATGTCATTTGATCATAACCTGCATCTGAGAGCATTTTTTTTGTTTCTTGAAATTTATGTCTTCTGATTATTGCCAACACCTCAACCGCTTTTTCTTCAAATTTTGATTCCATATTAAAGTCCCTCCGCGCCTGTTCTTACAGTATAAGTATGGCTAACAGGCACTACAAATATTTTGCCGTCGCCTATATTACCTGTATATGCATTTTCCTGTATAATATCGCATACCTTTTCAGCATCATTTTTGCTTACAACCATCATAAGTTCAAGTTTAGGCAGCTCGTCATAAACAACCTGTCCGACCTTTATGCCTTTTTGTTTACCCCTTCCAAAAACATGCATCTTGGTAACGGATATAAATCCGCCTTCCTCAAGCCCCTTTAAAACATCTTTTTCTTTTTCCGGTCTGATTATTGCTCTGATCATTTCCATAGATTCCATAATTTTCTTCTCCTTCTTAAATTGTTGTTAAAATATTAGTTAATAATTACGCAATATTTGCCGTTTTTTCCTTCATTATAATTTTTTTTAGCCATGGCGGCGGATTCTTTGATAAAACCTCCCGTAAATTTTCAAGAATATTTACTATTTTATCGCCAGGCTTGGATTTAACAGGGTGAATACCCGAACTGACTACTTTTGCGGCAGCCGTTCCGCCTATACTTTCAACAAATATTATTTTTAAGTCTCTTAATTTTGCAATTTTTTTATCTATTTTTTCAGTTTCATCTTCTTCTTCCTCAAATTCCCTTAATCCAATAAAGTCGAATCCTGATTCGGTAACATCATAAACTGCAATTTTTTTTGCCCATCCGAAATGGTCGTTGATAAAAACATTATCTGTCGTTGCAAACCCTACTTTCATATTGATGCCTCCTTCATGAATTTTTCATTAACAAATTTGCAGCTTCATATACCAAATTAGCGCTGCCTTTATAAAGTATGCGGTGTTTAAAATTGTGCCCTATTTGGTCTATTAAAGGAAAACCTGCTTTTAAAATAGGTACGCCTATTTTTTCGGCAGTGTATTTGGCATTGGAGTTTGAAATCACAATATCTATATTGTTGCCGTCAGCTTCTATAAGTTCGCCGAATAAATCAATATCGCCTTCCGTTAAAATTTCAAATCTGTTTTTTAAATTTACATAGGAACTTGAAGTTGTTACTCCTATTTTAATATTTGCGCCCACTTCCGCAAATATTTCCGAAAAAGAATCTAATATATCAATTCCTTCTGCTATAGCAATATTTTTACCTAAAAAATAAAAATGCGAATCTAAGTATGCGTCCATTAATTGTCTTTTTTGTCTTTTATATTTTTCAGGGGTTTTTCTTAAAGATATTTTTTCAAGAAATTTAAAAAATAAATCCGTATTTTTTAATCCGCTTATATTTGAAAAATAATATGTATTTAATCCTGTAATTTCTTTAACCGGTGCGATTAAACCTTTTAAACTGCTGCCTATAATTATATTTAAATTATTTAATCCGATTGTTTTTAAATCTTTAATATCAACTCCGCCCGATGTCGTCTGCAAATAACCGCTTTCATCAAGATGTCCGTCCATTGAAGTTCCTAAATCAGGTATCATGACCGGCGTGATGCCGAAATCTTCCAATAATTCTCTAAGCTCTAAAAAATCTATTGCCGTAAAAGAAAACGGACAAAATACGTTGGCGCGTATATTTTGAATGTTTTTACCGTTATTATTTTTATAATCGCTATTTTTATAATCTGTTATATTTCTTATATTATTTTTATCATCGTTTATATTTAAGCCGGCTAAATTATTATTTATTGTATTTGCCGTATTTTTAGTATCCTTACAAAACTCTTTTAACAATGCAAGGATAGCATTTTTATATCCTTCTTCAAAATTTCCGTTATAATCCGGAGTACTGACATAAGCCATATTTAAATTTTCATAAGAACCGCTTTCTTTTAATTCTTTTTTTAACTCATTAAAAGTTGCATTAATATCTTCACCGTTTACTTCGCTTAAACCTGTCGATGTAATACCTATAAAAGCGGGGTTAATTTTATCGGCAATGTTCTTAACTCCCGCTTTTAAATAGTCACTTCCTCCTAAAATTGCTCCCAGTTCGTTTAAAGCGGTTGTATAAATAGGTATATTTTCTCTGTAATGCTTGGTCAAAGTAACTTTGTCAAAACTGGCGCATCCTTGCGAACCATGCATAAGAACAACGGCATTTTTAACACCAAGAAACACAATAACTGCTCCAAGCGAAGAACTGGTTTTTAACGGATTTATCTCAATGTTTTTTAAATTTTCCATAATATATTTATAATATATTTATATTTATTAAAATAAAAATAATTAATCTTTAGCTTGCTTTTCTTATAACGTCATAAACAGGGCTATTAAGTTCAAGGTAAATCTGTCTTCCGAGATGGACTACTCCATCATATGAAGTATAAGGGTTTCCTCTTTCCTGATTAACATCTAAAAACGGTATTAAAGATTTAATAGCCGTATATTGATTTCTGCCTCCCGCAAGCAAAATATCCGCTTGCTCATCTTTTATCATTTTTATCAAATTAACCGGGTTTCCGTTGTCTAACATTATAATATTGCCGTTTGCGTCAAATTCCTTAATTTTATTTTTATCCTCTTCCGTACTTTTTTTTACCCCCGTCGCTATAACTTTCATACCGAGATCGTTTAACGCTGAAATTAAAGACCAGCTTTTAACACCGCCGGTATACAACAGAACTCTTTTGCCCGTTAGAAATTTTTTATAGGGTTCAATTTTTTTTTGTATTTTTTTCGTATTTAATTCAATATTTTTTTTAACTTTTTCTATTAATTTAGCGTCTTTAAAACTCTCGGCTATATGCATTATCGCATTATTTGTCGAAGAAAGCCCAAAAAACGATTCTTCTATAAAGGGTATTCCGTATTTTTCTTCCATTTTTCTGGCTAAATACACTAAGGCTTTAGAACATACAACAACATTTAAACCTGCCTTGTGTGAATACATTATCTCTTCCATAGTTGCATTCCCTGTTATATTTGAAAGCAGATTAATGCCGCTGTCGTTAAGAGCTTTTTTTATTAAAAACAATTCGCCTTTTATGTTGTATTCACCTATCAAATTAATATTATAATCGGTTAAAATATCGATATCAGGCTCTTTTTTCCCTATAACATATTCAAAGAGCACATCGCCTGCAATCTTATTTCCTAAATTTTTTCCTCCTGAAAATCCCTGACTTGACACGGGAACTACGGGAATATTAAGTTTTTCAGCCAACTCTTTTGCAACGCCTCCAATATCTTCGCCTGTTAATGCAGGTACGCAGGTATTGTATATAAAAACCCCTTTTGGTTTAAACTTATTTACTGCATAAATTATTCCTTTCTTTAATTTATCTTCAGAACCGAAAATGAGGTCATTTTCATTTATTGAAGAAGTCATTCCGTACATATAAAATATTTCATTGCCTTTTGACTCGGATGTTCTTTGATTATAACTGTTGCCGAGGCAATTTATCGGTCCGTGGACAACATGAAGAGCATCTCGTATAGGACTTAGTACAATATATGCGCCGTCAAGAGAGCATCCGCCTGTTGAAGAACCGGGAACGGCTGTTTTACATGCTTTTTTTTCTTTTTTTTGTATATTGTGGCTGCATGTCGGTTCGTCAAATAACTCTTCTTTCACCTTAAGCTGCATTTTAATCGCCTCCTTTTGAGTCATTTTTTGCAAATTTCATTTTATACAATTTTTTTTACTCATTAATTAATTATTTGCCTTATTAAACAAATAATAATAAATAATTTAAATCTTCGCACTTATGTTTTTTTTTCATCTTAAAAGCTCAAAATGAGCATCATCGCTTATATTGTCCACAATTTCTATAAATGTATTCACTATCCAAGTAGTTAAATTAATTACTCCTGAATATCCGTAAAAAGGATAACGATGGATATTGACTCTGTCAAAAATAGGATATCCTAATCTAATATGCGGAACACCCGCATCTCTTGCTACAAACTTTCCATGGCTCGGACCGATAAGCATATCTACGGGTCCCGTCATTACAAGCGAATGAAGATGCCATAAATCTTTATCTATATAAACTTCTCCTTCATCGCATCCGTATTCTTTCAATAATTCTTCAATATCGTTTTTAAATTCTTCATTTCCGTTAGAACAAAGCACGTATTTTGGAATACCGCCCATTTCTAATAAATAGCTTGTAAGCCCTGTTAATATATCAGGGTCTCCGAATATTGCAAATTTTTTACCGTGAATATACTGCTGCGCATCAGTCATTGAATCAACCGCTCTTCCCCTTTCGTCTTCAATTTCTTTAGGAATTTCTTTTCCCGTAATTTCAGAAACGGTCATTAAAAATTCATCCGTAAATTTTATTCCGACAGGACTTTTAACTGCTTTTGCTTCCTGTTTAAATTTTTCCGAAAGTAAGCTTAAAGTCTTTTTGGTGCTAAATTTTTGAAGAGCTATAGTTGCCTTGTTGCTAACGCAATTTTTTGTATCTTCCAAAGTTGTGGCGCCTTCATTGTAAAGCTTATATTCTCCGTTTAGCGGAGAATCAAGAGTATTAGAATAATCTGCAATAACAAGATAAGGAACTTTCATAATATTTAAAAGTCTTTTTATTTCATTAATATTTCCCGTCGTTGTATCAAACCCCGGTATTATATTAATAGTGTCAGAAACAGATTCGTTTTTAACGCCTAAAGTGTCTATAATTGCTGCAAGCATATTATCATATCCTTCCAAATGCGAACCGACAAAACTTGGGGTGTTTGCATAAGGCGCAGGCACTTCTTCAGGGAGAAATCCTTTTGCCCTTGCATTAGTTACTATTGCGCCGAGATCGTCTCCTATTATTTCCGTCATACAAGTCGTAGATATCGCAAACATTTTAGGCTTGTAAAGATTTATTGCATTTTTAAACCCTTCAAATCCGTTTGCCTGTCCTCCGAAAACCGCTCCGTCTTCGGTAAGAGAAGTAGAAACTGCGGCAATAGGTTCTCTAAAATGTCTTGATAAATTATTTCTGTAATAAGCAACGCAGCCGTGTGAACCGTGAACAAAAGGCATAGTACCTTCAAATCCTGCGGAGCAAAGCACAGCTCCAAGCGGCTGACAAGCTCTTTCAGGATTAATTACGATAGATTTTCTTTTAAAATTTAATTCTTTATATTCTTCGGTTTTCATCCAATCTTTTGTCTTTTGAACTTCTTCCTTAGTCATTTTAGCCATTTAAATAACCTCCGCAAGTTAATATTTATATTTATAAATAATGCCGATTAATTATTTTATTTTTTCCAGGACGGCTTTACAAATTTCCATGATGGACTGTTAATTGCTAAATCCATATCTTTTGCAAATACTTCAAAGCCGTCATACCCATGATAAGGACCTGAATAATCCCATGAATGCATTTGTCTAAAAGGTATCCCCATTTTTTGAAAAACATATTTTTCTTTTATGCCCGATGCCACCAAATCCGGTTTCAATCTTTTTGCAAGTTCAATAAATTCATGCTCGTTCAGATCGTCTGCCACAATAGTCCCGTCTTCCAATTCATTTGTTGTTCTTTCATAATCGTCTTTATGCGCAAACTCATAAGCGGCGGTAACAACCTGCATGCCTAAGTCTTCATATGCTCCTACTATATGCCTCGGTCTCAATCCTCCAACAAGTATCATAACTTTTTTGCCTTCAAGTCTCGGTCTGTATTTATCTATGACCGCCTGCATTTTAGGTTCGTATTTCTCAATAACTTTTTCAGACTTTTCCTGTATATTTTCGTCAAATAAAGCAGCTATTTTCCTGATACTTTCTTTTATTTTTGTAGGACCGAAAAAATTATATTCAATATATGGAATACCGTATTTTTCGTTATAATAAGTTGAGATATAGTTCATTGAACGGTAGCAATGCAATAGTATATAGTTGACTTCATGAGTTATCTTCATTTCTTCTATTGAACCGTCGCCGCTCCAGTGGGCAACTACATTTAATCCCATTTCCGATATTACTTTCATCGAAGCCCAAACATCTCCGCCGATATTATAATCGCCTAAAATTGCAACATCATACTTAGTCTTTTTGCTTTCGTCTAATTTGCCTGTGCCTACAACATAGTCTCTTATTGAATCATTTGCGATATGATGTCCTAAAGATTGGCTAACCCCCCTGAATCCTTCGCATCTTACAGGAATAACCGCAGTATTTAAATCGGCAGATGTTTTTTTGGCTACCGCTTCTATATCGTCGCCTATAAGACCTATCGGACATTCAGATTCTACAATAAAACCTTTGGTTGTAGGAAAAAGTCCTTTTAATTCATGTATCGCCTGTTCTAATTTTTTATCCCCGCCAAAAACTATATCCCGTTCCCTAAAATCGGTAGTAAACTGAAAAGGCACAAAACTTTCTATTCCGATAGCTCCGTTAGCCAAATTTCTTCTTGTTCCCCAGCTGTAATGCCCGCATCCTACAGGACCATGACTGATATTAATAACATCTTTGACAGCCCCCCAAACAACGCCTTTAGAACCTGCATATGCGCATCCTCTCGGGGTCATAACACCCGGCAAAGATTTTAGATTTGATTTAGCAACGCAAGACCCGCAAGCATCTTTTTTATTGACGCCTATATGCTCCTGCCTATTTTTTCGCGGCTTTTCCGGATAAATATTTAAAACCTCTTCAACTATTTCTTCATTTTCTTTGATATTGATAGCCATTTTTATTCCTCCATATACTTTATTTAAAATTTATTCAATTTTTCTGCAGCGGCTCAAATTTATGCAAATGCATTGTCTTATTTTTTGGACAAACTTTTTCGCAAGACATATCTCCGATGCAATCATCCATATTTTCAATTCTAACAGTCATTTTATCTCCTTCATCTTCAAAAACATAAACTCCTCCAGGACACACTTTGATACATCTGCCGCATGAAATGCAGCTTTCCTGATCAAAAGCTATTAAAAAATGCGGCACCCATTTTGAACCGGATCTTCTCGGAGCTACTATGTAATCTTCTAAATTTCCGCTAAAACCGTCCATAATACTCATAAAATTTTCTCCTGTTTTTTAACTATTTAATTATCCGTATTTTTAAATCAAGTCCGTCTTCGGTTATTTCTGCAAATTCTGACAAATTTGATTTAGATAAACAATATTTATATTCTGCCAAATCAGGCGAACAATTTAATTTATTTCTTAACGACCTTACTTTTTGAGGCTGCATATCTTTTGTGAGAATCAAAAATTCATCTTCCGGAATATCTTTTCTAAACTCGAATATTAATATTTCTCCGCCATCGCTTAATACTCTGTGCATTTCTTCCAGCGATTCAACTTTTCTTTCCAAACATTTAAATGTTCCTTTTAAAATAATAATATCAAAATAGTTTTCATTAAAAGGCAGGTATTCGCTATTAGCAATAAGATATTTTAACTTTTGGGAAAAATAAACCCCGTTTAAATCGTAAACATTGTTGTTTACGATTACGTCTGCTAATTTATCCGCAGAATTAGCAATATGATATAGATTATTTTTTGCTTTATTATCGTAATTACTTGCAAATTCTAAAATTTGAATATTTCTTCTGTTAAAATCTAAATTTACTTTATCAGTTTCTTTATTAATAGAATCTTTATCTTTAATAGAAGCTTTAATCGCATGGTTAATCATTATTTCCGAAATATCAACGCCTACAACGTCAGCATCTGGAAGAACCTCGCTAAACCTCCGCGCTATATAGCCTGGACCGCATCCAAGATCAAGTATTGAATCAGGCACAAAAGAAATGCTGTTTAAAATTTTATCCACAAACGGTTTATAGTCATTTTCCATTTTCCCTTTAGTGTCTGAAGTTGCGATATACAATTCTTCATCCTGCGAAAAATTTAAACTTTTCTGCAGCTTACACCCCTGAACAGCATTTTCTGTTATCATGATTTTCCTCCTTATTATTATTCAACTTGCCGCTTATATCGTTTTCAAGCAAGCCTGCGGCATCTGATCTGCATTGTCTGCAATGCTTCATGATGTTAATTCCCGTTAAGCCGCTTGTGACATCGGTTATATCTTGCCTTGTTGCAGCCTGAATGCCTATTTTTTGAAAAAACGATTTCTCTGCAGGAATCATAGGCATAACATTAAAAAGATAAACTCCCATTTTTTTAATGCTTTCGGACATTTCTTTTATATGATTATCGTTAATGCCCGGTATTAATACCGAATTTATTTTAACGGTAAATCCTTCCAAAATTGCAGTTCTTATACCGTCAAGCTGTTTTTCAAGCAAAAGTTCCGCAGCTTCATTGCCTTTATAACAGACTCCTTTATAATTAACATATTTATAAATTTTAGAAGCAATAGCTGCATCTGTCGCATTTAACGTTACTGTAATAAATTTTATGCCTGCATCTTTCAGGTCATTGATATTCTCTTTTAAATTAAGTCCGTTTGTGCTCATGCAAAATATTAATTTGGGAAATTCTTTCCTGACCAATTCAAATGTCTTAAGCGTATTCTCCGGATCCGACAAACTGTCTCCTGGACCTGCCACTGCAGCAACACTTATTTCGTCATAAAAAGATTTTACCTCATATATTCTTTCAACCGCTTCTTCGGGTTCCAAAAGTCTGCTTGTAACTCCGGGTCTTGATTCATTAGGACAATCATAATCTCTATGACAATAATTACATGAAATATTGCAGCTTTTCGCAACAGGCAAATGTATCCTGCCGTAAGATTTTGATGCTTCTATGCTAAAGCATGGATGCCTTTTAATGTCTTCGTTATTATTAACTGAGATATTATTATTGCTATCTTTTTCTATATTTCTTATGCTGTTGATTGCTTTATTGTCTGTTTTCATGATAATTTGCCTTTTTTAAATAATTCTGCCATTTTATTACATAACTAACTATGCATTACATTAGACAATGATTCATTTTTTTAAATAATTCTCCAACTATTAACACCGAATAACACCGAACAAAAACTAAAAAACATCGGTCAAAAACTAACTTTTTAAAATTTAATAAAATACAGTCTTTGATGCTTAAAAATTAAAACGGTTTATTTTGAAGCAGCAGCGGCAGCAGCGGCGGCTTCAGTAGTTCTTTCATATTCTTCCATAAACCCATATTGCATCATTAAATCTTCAAGTTCTTGCATTTCCATCGGTTTTGGAATAACAAACATTTCATTCTCTTCTATTTTTTTTGCCAATTCTCTGTAAATATCCGCCTGTTTTGCGTCTTTTTCATATTCTATAACAGTTTTTCTCTTTATTTCAGCTCTTTGAACAACATTATCTCTTGGAATAAAATGTATTAACTGGGTTCCTATTTTCTTTGCAAAAGCTTCAACCATATCTCTTTCATTATCAACATTTCTTGAATTGCATATTAATCCGCCTACTCTAACTCCGCCTGAATTTGCAAATTTTAAAACCCCTTTGGATATATTATTTGCCGCATATAATGCCATAAGTTCTCCGCTGCAGACTATATATATTTCTTTCGCGTATGCTTCTCTAATAGGCATAGCAAAACCGCCGCATACAACATCGCCCAGAACATCGTAAAATACATAATCAAGTTCTCTTTCGTAAGCCCCAAGCTGTTCCAGTGTAGTAATAGAAGTAATAATGCCTCTTCCCGCACATCCGACACCAGGCTCAGGCCCCCCTGATTCTACGCATCTCACTCCGCCAAACCCGATTCTGAACACATCTTCATCCGTAACATTTTCCTGCCCTAAGTCCCTAACAGAATTTAAAACGGTTTCCTGCGTTGCGCCGCCTAACAAAAGCCTTGTAGAATCGGCCTTAGGATCGCATCCCACAAGCATTATTTTGTTGCCTTTTTCGGCTAAAGCCGCCAGAGTATTTTGTGTTGTAGTGGATTTGCCTATTCCGCCTTTTCCGTAAATTGCAATTTGTCTCATCTTTAGTTACCTCCAAAAATAATAATAATTAATTTTTTATTTTATTATGCGTTAAAAATTATGCTGATTATATAAATATATTCTTTGTCTAAATCTTATTCGCTATTTATAATGCATAAATTATGCCAGATAAAAAATTAATATAAATTTAATAATAAAATTAATATAAATTTCATAACTAATAACAATGATATATTTCATAATTAAATAAAATTAAATATTAATTAAAAAAACAAAAACATTACGACTTTTATAAGTTTAATAAAAAAAAAATGCCTAATATTTATACAAAAAAAATTTTATTGATTAATTTTATACCAATGTTTTATTGCGATACATAGCACATAATTATTTATATAATCAATTTATATAAGTTATTTTTTCTGATTTTTATTTTTATTTAAAAATTAATTAAACTATTGTTTAAATGTAAACATACAAAATAATTTTTGGCATATTTTATGCTTATTTTAATACTGATAAATTATTAATAAGAGTAAATTAAACTAATTTTTAAACTGATGTCTGACAACATTAAACTTTCCTGCGAAAACGCGCTTGCAATGATGAAGTTGAGTTAGGTAATAAATAATAAAACTAAATAAATAAAATAATAATATGATTAAGTTAAATAATAAAAAAAATTGCAATTTTTTAATAAACGATACTACACTCAGAGACGGGGAGCAAACTGCAGGCGTTATCTTTTCTTATAACGAAAAAATACTCATAGCAAAAATGCTTGATGAAATAGGCGTCAATGAAATTGAAGCTGGCATTCCTATAATGGGCGGGGAAGAAAAAAATGCTATAAAAACTATTAATTCTTCAGGTTTAAACGCAAAAATTATTTCATGGAATAGGGCTAATATTGAAGATATAAAAGCATCTCTTGATATAGGGGTTCAATATATACATATTTCTATTCCTATATCCGATATACATATAAAATATAAATTAAATAAGGATTTTGGTTATATTAAAAATACGTTAATAGATGTTTGCAGGGTTTTAAGAAAAGAACAGATTGCATTTTCTATAGGAGGAGAAGATTCTTCAAGAGCAGATAAAAATATTTTATATGAAATTATAAACATTGCTGAAGGCGAAGGGGCTTATAAATATCGATATTCGGATACGGTAGGAATTTTAAATCCGCTTGATATCTATAAAAATATAAAATTCATAAAATCTAAATTCAAACAAATAGCAATTGAAATACACGCTCATAACGATTTAGGCATGGCAACTGGAAATTCCGTAGCAGCTTTGAAAGCCGGAGCCGATTATGTTTCAGGAAGCATTACGGGAATAGGAGAAAGAACGGGGAATTGCGCATTAGAAGAAGTCATAGCCTACTTTAAGTTTATTGAAAAAAAAAATATTGATTTTGATTTTAAAAAAGTAAAAAAACTTGCATCTATTATAGCAAAAATTACTAAAAGACCTATTCCGGTTAATAAGCCGATTCTAGGAAGAAATATTTTTCATCATGAAGCAGGTATTCATACGGACGGCATTATTAAAAATCCAATAAATTATGAACCGTACCCTCCTGAAGAAGTAGGACTTAAACGAAAATTATTAATAGGAAAACACAGCGGTACATCGGTTATTAAATATAAATTGAAAAAATTAGGAATAATTATAAGCGATGCGGAATCAAGAGCTTTGTTAGAAATTATAAGGCAAGAATCTATAAAACTTAAAAGAGATTTGAAGAATAAAGAAATTAAAGATATATATTATAAATTGACATTATAATCATAGTAATTAAATAAATCAAAATCAAAATCAAAAAAATATACTTATTTTTTAAATAATGTTAATTACTTAACTTTTCCTTATTTTTTATGCAGGATATTTGAACTTCCTATTTTTTATTAAATATTTTTATATTATTTTTATTTGTCCTGTATATTGATATATAGGATATTATCTATTTTATAAAATAAGCAGCATAATAATATCGTATAGTTATAATGTCCTGTATAAAATTCATAGAAAAGTTAGGTAATTAATATTAAAACATATTTTTTATTTTTTCATCTTGCAACAATCAGCGCTATTAAAAATACAATAAATATATAAAATATATATAAATTTAAAGAACCATTTTGCAATTTTGAAAAAATATTGCTTAACCTGTTAAAAAATTTAATTACAGGCAAATACAAATAATATTCTAATAATGGAAATATATAAGAACCATACCCGCTTGAATCATGATAGAATGAAGAATACGGAAACGGATTAGGGATATTCCCATCTGATTTCGTAAAATCATCAATATTTTCTTCATTTACCGATAAATTTTGGGTTTTTGTATGCGTTTTTAAGATATAGCTCTCTTTGCCTGCAGGCATTTCTTCACCGTTACTTAAAATTCTTATTTTTCTTGCCTCAATTCTTTTTCGCGATTTATAAACAATATTAAACATTATTCTTATTGCATTTGAAAAACCTAAAGCAGAAATTTGCGCATGAGGATTTAAACTTTCCGTTCCTCCAATCCAGGCTAATTTCACATATCTTTTTTTGGGTTTTACGATAAAACGATAAATCAAATATAAAATAATTATCAGAATGATTGAAACAAAAAATAGATAGACGGGACTCGACGCTGAAAAAGTATTATAATAAGGAATAAAAATATAGTTATGCATTATTTTATCGCTTATATTTATATGATAAATCAAATTTGACACCTCGGACATAAAAGGCGTATAAAAAAACATAAAAGCAGATAAAGAAATACTCAGAAGTACGGGAATTAAAATTGCGATATTCATTAACAGAGGAACTTCTTTTGCTTTCATTGCTTTTTTTGATCTTGCGGAACTTAAAAAAGTTATCCCATAAAGCTTAACATAATTAGCTATTGCCATAGCCGCGCTCAAAGCTAAAATAGCGCCTGCGGAGAAAAGCATTATCCTCGGCAGTACACTGTGTATATTAAAACCTAAGAAAACTACTTCTATATTAAGCCATTCCGAAACAAATCCGTTTAAAGGCGGCATTGCCGCAGCAGCCATTACTCCGATAAAAGCTAAAACTCCCGTCAGCGGCATAGCATGCAATAATCCTCCAAATTTATCCATATCATGGCTGTCTGTTTGATATTCTATATTGCCTGCACCCATAAAAAGAAGACTTTTAAAAAAAGCATGATTTATTAAGGCGTATAAAGAAGCTAATAATGCTAATGCGGCAAGACCGTCAAGATTAAAATATCTGTAGTATAAAGACGCTCCTATACCTGTTAAAATAAGTCCCATATTTTCAACGGTGGAGTAAGAAAGCAGAACTTTTAAATCATGAGTCTGCGCCATATATAATACCCCGAAAAACATTGTTAGCACCGCTATGATAATTACTACCGTGCCTAAAAATAAAGCCGTATTTACGGGATGTAAAATATAAAGACCGAATCGCATTAAACCATAAATGCCTGCAGAAGTTAGAACTCCGCTTAAGATTGCGGAAACTCCGGATAAAGAAGCAGGATGAGCTTCAGGAAGCCATATATGCAGAGGAACTATACCTACTTTTGCTCCAAAACCAAATAAAAATAATAAAAATATAACTTCTTTAAGAGCAGGAGAAATAATAATATCTTTCATATCAAATAAATTAAAATTACCTGAATGAACATATAAAAGCATAATGGCTGCCATTATAAACATTCCGCCGAATTCCATAATCGTCGACATTAAAAAACTAGCTTTAACAGTGCCTTTAATATAATGTTTTCCAAGAACAAGGAGATAAGAAGACACAGCCATTACTTCCCAGCTTATCATAAAAATAAAAGCGTTAAATGAAAGCAAAGTAAAGTAAACACTTAAAAGCATAATGCCGAATAAAAAAGTAAAATTTGAAGGATTAATCTTTTCCTCAAATTTTTCAATATATTTTATCTGATATAAAGAAATATAAAAAAATACGGCAAAAGAAAATAAAATAAAAAACGCGCTTAACGGATCCAAACACATTAATATATTACCTGCGGGAAAATATTTGCCGATACTGAATAAAATGTCATGACTGCCGCTTGCGTTATTATAATAATTAGCAAAATCCGCAAGAGGCTTTATAAAAAAGGATAACGCAAATATAACGGCAAATAAGGACGCTGCCATATATGAAATATTCCCGGCAATATAAGCTTTGCTAAATTTTTTAGAAATCATCCCTGAAAACGAAAGAATAATCCCTGTAATTGAAAAAAATAAAAACAAATAATAATATAAAAAATACATGACTGCTCCTAAGGCTCTAAAAACAATTTATAAATATAAATATAGTTGCATTATATTAAATTAAATTATATTAAAGCACCGGCTTTTATAAATAATAAAGCATTTAATATCATAAAAGGATTTGGCGGACATCCCGGCACCAACACTATATTTTCTGATTTCAAAATATCTCCGTTGCTTTTATATTTTAAAAAACCGGGGCTGCATTCGCTGTAAATTCCTCCTGAAAGAGGACATGCGCCTGCAAGCAGAATAAATCTCGGTTTTGGAGTATTATCCAATACATTGTAAAAAATATCCGACATTTTATCCGTAAAAACTCCCGTTAATAAAATTACATCGGCAAATCTCGGACTCGGAGTTATAAATATCCCCAATCTATGCATATTATAATAGGGATTGTTTAAAGCTATTATTTCCGATTCGCATGCTCCGCAAGAACCTGTATCAATATGCTTTACAAATAACGACTTTTTAAAAAAATTAAATTTTTTTTTATTTATATTACTATTGCTAAAATTATTGCCTGAATCATTTTTTTTATCTTTATTATTTTTATTTTCTTCATTGTCTTTGTTTTTGTTATTTTTACCTTTATTAAAATTTTCAATAAAAGCATTAAACTTTAAATTGTTTATAATATCGCTGCTAATATTATCTTTGTCTATATAATTGCCAAAACTGATTGCTTTTGATATATTCAAACATTCAGAAACGCATAAACCGCAATATATACATTTTTTTATATCAATAATATTAATATTTGCATTATTAATACTTGCATCAGAAATATTTACAGTTATATTGTCATTACCATTTATATCATTTATATTATTGTCATCATTATTATTATATTTAATATTATTATATTTAATGCTATCAATATCTTTATTTATATCTTTATTATTATTATATTTATTGCTATTAATATTTTTATTTATCTCACCATTATTATATTTAATCCTATCAATATCTTTATTGTTTATATCTTTATCTTTATAATAACCCGATAAATCGATAGCCGACGTTGGACATATTTCCCGACATTTTGAACATTTTAATTTTGATAAGTTATCGTTATCTTTATTTAAAGCATTATTTTTGTCTAAAGTGTCTTCGTCATTTTTTATAGAATTTAAGCATTTATCGGCATCAAATTTTATATACGAATAAAAACCCTCATAAAAATCGTTTTCTTTAGGAAATTCTACCGATTTTACACCGAATCTTAATCCATCAAATGTCCATATCGCCATAATTATTTCGCTCTTATTATTAATTGTGATGTTTATATTATAATATTTATCAAACTATTTTATTTTTATTACCGTCATTATTAATGCTGTTAATAATTGTTATTAATAAATTTTATATTTCATGAATATTATTCTATTTATATTATTTATACTGCTAATATAAAAAATATTTATAATTATTTATTGATATTATTTAATATTATTTATCGCATGCCGCTACCGAAAAATTATAACTTGTTTCATTTATATTAAAATCCATCATCATAGTATTTTTAGTAAAATAGCTAAATATCTTATAATTATTGTCAAAAGGATATTTAATATTTAATTTTTTAAAAACTTTGCCGTTAAATCCACCCACTATACAAAATATAGGCCCTTCTGAAGATTCCGAAAAACCAAAGCCGTATTTATTATTTCTATGCGCGGCGGCATTTAATTCATAAAAATTGTTTTTATTTTTAAAATTTTCATTGAAAAATTGTTTATCATTATCATCTATTTCATTTTTATTTTGTTCTTTTAAATTTAAATCTGAACTTGAATTTAAACTTGAATATGAATTTTCTATTGAATTGAATATATTATCGTGAAAATTTTTTGCCAATTTTTTAAAACAAATTTTAATAATGTTAAAAGATTGTCTTGTTTCCGCAATTCTGATTAAATATCTTGAAAGAGCGTCCCCGTCGTTATATGATGCGGACTCTAATTTAATATCTTTATATGATAAATAAGGATATTTTAATCTTAAATCTTTATTAATACCCACACTTTTAGCGACTATTCCTTCCGCATGAAATTTTTCGGCAATTTTTAAATTAATTTTCCCCGTTGTTTTTAATCTGTCGATATGCGATTTAGTTTCTGAATTTTGCTTGATAATTTTTTCAATATTATCAATATATAAGCTTATTTCTTTAATTATATATTCAAAGCCTTTTAAAATGTCCTCATTATGTTTATTAGTATTAGCAGTGTTAAAATTAGAATTAATGTTAGCGTTAGTATCCAGATCGGCAGCAATATTAATATTTATATCATGATTGGTATTGATATCGGCATTAGTATGAGTATTAATAGCTCCGTCGATACGGTCAATATGATAATTTAAATTATTTAATCTTATACCTCCTACCGTGTTGATTCCCATAAGATATCTTGAAAAATTAACCTCCGATGAAATTTGTTTTATTTTTTCTGCATAATAGGCATACAACGAAGACGGCACCTCTAAATACGTCGAACCTGATATTTCGGATAAATTTTCCACATGATTCCTAAGTCTTTCTAATTCTGCAAAAAACATTCTTATTAATTTAATATATTCAGGTATTTTATCAGTCAAATCAAAATAGTCTTCAACTGCAAGACAATAGCTTAAGGAAGCAGAAAATGCGTGCATTCCTGCAATCCTTTCGATAACTAAAATCTGTTCATATAAATTATTTTTCTCTTTTGCTATTTTTATCGCATTTCTTGTTTTATATCCCAACGTGATATCAAGCTCATGGAGTTCTTCGCTTGAAGTTAAAAAGTGATAATAGGAAGATTCGCATACGCCTTTTTTAACAGGACCCCAGATAAATTCATAATCCCCGAGAAATTTTTTAAACACTCTTTGCACCTGATAATTTTGTTATTTTATTTTTTTATTTAATTATTATTCTTACTATTCCATTTAAAAAAGATTTTAAAGGCGACGGAATATACAATCCTAAAAAGATAGTCAATATTAAAGGAACTGCCATAGGCATTAGTGAAGCTATACCAAAATCGCCTCTTGTGATTTTTAAATTATTTATATCATATATGCTTTCATCTTTTGAGACCCCAAAAATCATCGAATTTATCTTAGCCAATATTGCAATAAAAGCGGATATTAATAATATTATTAATATAATTGATATAAGATAATCGCTTCTTTTAAAACTTTCAAGGAGTATCATAAACTCGCCTATAAACACGGCTGACGGCGGAGCGCCTACAAGCGTTAAGGCTCCCGCGACATACAGAAAAGCAGTTTTAGGCATAGTGTAGATAACACCTTTTATAGCTTTAATATCTTTTGTTTTATATTTATGCAGCAAATTTCCGGAACCGTAAAACATTATAGGTTTTGATAAACTATGCGCCAACATTTGAAAAAGGGCGCCGAATGTTCCAAAGATGCCGCCAAGTCCAAAACCTAAACTGATAATGCCCATATGCTCAATGCTTGAATATGCAAAAAGCCTTTTTGTCGTCTTTTGATTAATAATTCCCATTACTCCGATAAATATCGTAAAAAGACCAATTATAATCATTATCTCCTGCGGATAGTTAAATCCCAGATTTTTACCTGCAATATTAAAATACCTCATTATGCCATACATTGCGGTATTTAAAAGTGATGCCGAAAGCATGGTTGA
Organism: bacterium; assembly: GCA_021845685.1. Classification (GTDB taxonomy): domain Bacteria; phylum SZUA-79; class SZUA-79; order Acidulodesulfobacterales; family Acidulodesulfobacteraceae; genus Acididesulfobacter. The sequence goes on along the minus strand of JAJZVN010000019.1, from coordinate 2,931 downwards.
AATTGGAGCCGGAGCTTCGGAATGGGCATCCGGAAGCCATGTGTGCATTGGAGCAAGACCAACTTTAGTGCCCAAACCAATTACTATTAAAACAAACGCTATTTTAACCAAATCCTTATTTAAAAATGCAGCGTGGGCGCTTAAAACCGTCCAGTCTAAGGAAGATATCATGCTATAAACACCATGGTGAATACCATGAATATTTCCTGCTAAATAAAACAATACAGTTCCTAATAGTGCTATAGATATGCCGCTTGAAACTATAACAATATATTTCCATGCGGCTTCAATAGATTTTTCTGTAATTTCGGTTATAACCAAAAAAGAACTCGTTACAGTGGTTAATTCTATATCAATTAAATAAAGCGCCATATTATTCAGTATCGGTGCAACAAGCATAGTAAGGGCAAATAAATTTATTAATAAGTAATAACGAAAAAACTCATTATCCGTAAGCCCTTCGTTTTTTACTGCAGACCTCATATATGAAATTGAATACATTGAAGATAAAAAATAAACAACGGCTACCAATAAAATAATATAAGCGCTGAATTTATCAATAATTATTGCGTTATTTAAAAACGTTATAGAATGAAAATGCAGTAAAAATAATAAATAATAAATTGAAATCGCAAGAGTAACCGCTGAAGAAATAAAAGTTATATATTCAGCAAACCTTTTATTTCTAAAAATTAAAGCGGCTATACCCGATATTAAAGGCAGCAATAAAAAAATTAATACGATAATTTTCATTATTTATCTATCCTAAATATACTTTAATTTATCCTGTAATTTAATTATCAATATAGTTATGATGTTAGTTATAAAATTTAATTATCAATATAGTTATGATGATGATATTATAAAATACCTTCATTAAAATTTTGTTCTGAACAAACAATTTTGCTTATTATTATTAAACTTATCCGACTAATCTGTTTAACATACCTGTTGAAAATGAGCCTGTTTTTATTTTCATTATCATTGAAAGAATTAACATTGCAACAACCGTAACAAGAATATCAAAAAGAACGACTAATTCGACTATTAAAGGCAAAGTCGGCGTTAATATAACGGAAAATAAGAAAATACCGTTCTCAATCACAAGCAAACCTAAAATTTGGGTTATAGTAGTATATCTTGAAATAATCATAAAAAAACCGATAAAGACCAAACTTAAAGCAATAGCTGCGGAATTAATAATTATATCAGGCACAAAATTATGAATCAGCTTGAATATTAAAAAATAGCCGAAAACAGTCAATACAAGCCCAGTTATAATAGAAGCGGGTATTTTTATGCTTAAATTTATTTCTTCTTTGATGTTAAACTTCTTCATCATATTTAAAAGCATATAGGGAACTATCAAACACCTTACTATTAATGTCAACAATGCAACCAAATATAAATCAACGCTATGTGTCTCTATGCCTAAAATCAGCGTCAATATAAAAATTAAAAAAGACTGGATGCCGTAAGCATGAATATAAAACGATATCCATTTTGAACTTAACATTACAAAAGACAAAAGAAGTATGAAAGCTGTCAATAAATCTATCGTCACATTTAAATAAACAGGCAGCACAAGTCCCAGCATGATTTAATATACCCTTAATTTTTAAAATCCTTTATATTGAAAAGTCATTATAGCTAATACGCTTAATACAAAAGCCGCGGCAAAATATTCCTGATATCTGAAAAATCTTAATCTTGAAATAGATGTGTCAATAACAGCGGCAATTATGCCTATTATAAACATTTTAAATATTAAAGCGGCAATTGCAATTATTAGCGATATCGGACTATGATTTATTGCAAGTCCCCAGGGAAAAACCAGAACATTTAAGAAAATAACAAGCAATAAAAATTGCTTCATATAACCGCTCCATTTAAGAAGCGCCAAATAAGGTCCCGAATAATCCAGTATGCGCGCTTCTTCAATCATGCTCATTTCAACATGGGTAGAAGCATTTATCGGTCTTCTATCTGTATCGGCAAGAAATAAAAGGAAAAAAGCTGCTATAATTAGAAAATGGGATGGGCTGAAATATAAAGGCAAATGAGAAATTATCGTATTCAGCATTACATAAGGCAAAGTTGATTTTGCAATTAAAGCAACGCCTACAAACACTAAAATTAATGTAGGCTCTGAAAGAATTGCAAGAACCGTCGCTCTTGAAGACCCAAGCCCGCCATAACTTGTTCCTTTATCAAGCGAAGCAATATTTATAAAAAAAGATGATAACGAAAACAAAAAAGCTCCGCCGAGCATATCGCCCATAAATCCAAGCGGTAAAGGATATGCGGTTAAAACAGGTATAAGCATAGTGATAAGTATCATCGAAATAAAGGAAACAAAAGGAGCAAAACGAAAAACAAAAGACGAATCTTTTGAAATTATAATTTCTTTATGAAATAGTTTATAAATATCATAATAAGGCTGCAGTATAGAAGGACCTCTTTTACCTTGAATAATTTCTTCAACTTTGTTAATAAAACCTGAAATCAAAGGAGAAAATGCAAGAACGGTGATAACCTGAAATACTTGAAAAACAGTTGAATTTATATAGGTATTCATATTGGAGACTGAAACCTCATTCTACATTATTTTAAAAACACAATTTAGTAATTTAAATAATTAAATTTATATTTAAATTATTACAAAATAATTAATAATGTAGGAGTCATCAGCCCAAAGACTTAAGCGGAAATATTAAATCGAAGGCATTATAAGCAAAACCCCATTGCTTTTATATCACAAAGTATAATAAAAAATATAATATATTACTAAAATTTAAATGTCAAGAAATAATTAACATTCAAAATTGCCGATAGAAAATTATTTTTCTGGATTTCCGCTTTAGCTGGGATAACTTTGTAGATTTTTAAGTTTTCACCCAACAGGTGTCATTCCCGCTAAAGCTATAATCC
>JAJZVN010000056.1 GCA_021845685.1 bacterium | reverse complement strand
CGGTAAGTTTTTTTATCCCGGAACAAGAACGTAAATATAACGATATAAGGACAGACGCTAACGTAAAAAAATCGATGGCCGAATCTACTTTAGGCGATTATGACGACTACAAAGGCTTAACTGAATCTGATGTTATAGAAAATCTTTTAAAATCGGTAGCTAAAAGCGGCAAAAAATTTATAGACATTTCGCTTTCTTTTAGAGTTGAAGACGATATAAAAAAAGATGCAGAAACCGTCATACAGGGCTGTAAATATTTTGCAAACATGGAAGTTATAGACGACAAGTATGAATACTTAAATATATTTTTATCGTATTTTCCAGGAACGCAGCATTTAAATTTTAGAAAAAAGACGCTTTCATCTAAAGAAGCCGGATGCTTTTTCCCTTTACATCAAGGCTTTTTAGGTACTTCTAATGCGCCCATAGCATTATTAAATAGCAGGTTAGAACCTGTTTCTTTAGACCTTTTCAATAACTTTTTATCTTCAAAGCATGCTAATATTTTTGGTAAAACAAGGTCTGGCAAAGGCTTTATGATGAACGGTTTTTTAACGCATTGCTTATTATCTTCCGACGATATTGATATCGTCGGGGTTGACATCGGCGGGACATATGAAAAATTTACAAGATTATTTAACGGGAATTATGTGGATATAGAACTCGACGGGGAATATAATCTCAACCCGTTTCCTTATAAAAAAGATATCATTCTACCGTCAGGCGATTATAATCCTGAAATACTTAATTTTTTGTCGCATATCGTAGCTATGATGGTTTTGCCGAACGGAACACCCGAACCTAACGACTATACTATAATCTTAAGGGCAATATCTTCGGCGTACGATATAGTGCAGTCAGACGAGAACCCAACCTTTTCGGACGTAAATAACATCCTTTTTAATTACAAAGAAGGTAGAGATGTCACAGATAAACAAAGAGCTCTTCTATTCGGCAAAAATATGTTCAGGTGGACTGATATTACAAGTCCATATTTAAAACTTATCAATAGGAAAGGAACTCTTGATTTATCAAATCGAATAAACGTTTTTGATTTACAGAAAATTAAAGACTACCCAGATCTTTCTAAACTTATTTTTGCGATAATAAAAAATTTAACTTTCAAAAAAATGTACGACAGAAGCAGAAAAGTACTTATGTTTTATGATGAATGCCATCAGTTTTTAGACGATCCTGAAATAGGCAAACTAATATCGTTTTTATATAAAACTTCTGCGAAATGGGATGTTGCTATGTATTCTATTTCGCAGCAGCCTAGCGATTTATTAAAATCGCAGGTAGGAAGAGATATAATTGCCAATTCAGGGATTAAGATTTTTCTCCATCTCGACGTCGATAACGTAACAGTCGATGATTTGGCGGCATGCGGACTTAACGATAGAGAAATAGCCACCGTCAATAATTTAATGACGGAAAAAGGTTATTTTTCCGAGTATTTTATAAAATTTGGCGAAAACTCCACTATCATTAGAAATGAGCCGTCTTCTTTTGAATATTGGCTTTATTGCAAATCAAACGAAGATTGGCTTGTCGAAAATAAAATTAACCAGGAATACCCCGAAAAGTCTTTAAAGGAACGTTTGGAAATATTAGCCGAACGTTATCCGCACGGACCGTACGGGGTATAAGGAGGATGAAAATATGAAAAAATTATTAATGTTTGGGTTATTATTAATTCCGGTTTTAGGATTTACTGGATGTTCTATGATGTCTTCATTTTCTGAAGACCAGAATTTAAATAGTCAAGAAGTAACGAATTATGAGTTTAATATTAAACAAGCCAAAGAAGAATATAAATTATGTAAGTTGAATTCTACTTACTATGGAAAACATAAAATAAGATGTAATTCGGCAAAATTAGCCTTAAAGGATACGGGTAATTTATAAAATAAATTGAGGTGATTATCATGTTTAAAAAATTTAGAAAATTTTCAATTTTCGTAATTATAATGACGACGTCAATGTACCTAACATTATCAATTTTAAGCACAAAAAACGCTTACGCATTTGCAGTGCCGTCGATTTCGGGCGTTGTTAACGCCGCAAGCGCAATAGGAGATGCCGGCAGCGCAATGGAATCAGCTGGTCAAGCTTTAGAAGCTATTACGCCTTTGGCAACGCCAGCCGGACCATTTGGGTTGGCTACTTCTATAAATCAATCATTTGAAAGTATGATGGCGAAAGCAAAAGCTCTTACTGGTATAGGCAAGGCTATGACGAGTATGGCAAAACTTCAAGTAGCGCTTTCAAAAGTTCAGTCTGCCGTTAACGCAGCAACTAACGCCGTGACGGACGTTTATAACGCCGAAGGCGATATAACTAATGCGAGAAATTCTTTATTATCGCAAGGTATAACGCTTAATAACTGCAGCGGAGGTCAAGGCATTATGGGTTCTGTTGCAGCGGAACAATGCACGGACGATTCAATTAACTCAAATATAGAGGAATTGCAGGGGGTTTATTCACAATACGGCGGACAGGCGGGAATTTCAGGAAACGGGATTTCTCCTGCTCTTTCCGGAAGCAGTACAAATCAAAACGCTTTACTAAATGGCGTTAATAATTATCAAATTATAAGCGAAAATGGGCTCGGCGGTTCAGTTGCTATATCGCCAACAAGTAATTTATGCCAAGATGAAATAGCGGCGGGCATAGCGACTAATTCATCGCAATGCACAGAAAGTTATCAAAGGGCAATGAACAATCAATTTAACAGAAATTTGCTTGTCAGTAGTACAAATGGTATAGCAGAAGGCAACTCAATGATTGCAACTGGATCAGGTTTTTCTAAAAATATTTCAAATATTAGCGGATCTTACGATTCGCAACAGTTAGAACTTTTAAAAATGCTTGCTGAAGAAAATGCTCAGCAAAATAAAGCAACTGGAGAATTAATAAAACAAGTATCTATCGCTAATCAATACAGTGCTGCTAAAAAAATTAGTAATTCAACTGTGCCAGGTGTTTCGAAGTTGCCAGAACCGCCAAGCACTTTTATATATTAAACATCAAAAGTATGAAAAAGATAATCGTATTTTTAGTGGTAGTGTTAATGTCAACTTCCGCTTATGCGATGGGTTCGCCTCAAGATACAAACCCTAACGCACCTAATTATTATCCGCCGCCTAAAACAAAGACGACGACTACGACACCTGCGACGACTACAAGCGGCAGCGGCAGCACTACTACGACTACAAGCGGCAGCGGCACTACGACGACTTGTGCAAACGCAACTAAAGGTTGCGGACCGGCTACATCGTCAAAAGCAGTGCCAGATACAAACGCATCTGTTGGGACATTCTCTTCATGGTTGAAAAAAACTATTACAAATCCCAATGGTATATCAACCGTTCCTGAAGACATATGGGGAACTACAGGATTATCAGGAACGGCTGAGCTAGCACCTTTTATGGAAAAACTTGGTTATGCGATATTGATTTTTAGTTTTATTTATAATTTATATATGAATTTATATAGATATTCGGTTGGTTTAGAGAGCCAGGCAAAACCTTACTTTCATTTATTCTTTTCTTTTATCCTATCCGCATCGTTTATTTATGCTTGGAGTTATAACTCTGGCGGTTCAGGAAATATATTTTATGAATATTTATCAGTAATTAATAATATGTATAATTCGATTATAAACGGAATAATGGGGGCATCCGTTATAGTAGGTTTATTGCATAATATACATCATACGACAACGGTAATTACTAACGAAGTGCATAATACTAAAACAGGCGGATGGAGTTGGAATCCTTTATCATGGGCATCTGCAGCAGTCGGCGCGGTTGTAGGTTATCTTATTAAATCAATAGGAGAATTAATAATAACTATAGCCTTAGATATACTATATTTTTTATATTTAATAATAAGTTATTTGGTTTATTTAATACAGTTGTTTTTCCTAGGTACTTTGTATGCTGTTTTTCCTATAGTTTTAGGAGTAAATCTTGGAGATTACGCTAATAATATGAAAGTTCTTCAAAACTGGACGAAATGGTTTATAGAAGTATCGCTTTGGGGAATATTTATATCATTGGAATTTACTATATTTGCGTATATCATAGGCAATCACTTTGCGGATTCTAATTCGATTATATCGCCGCTCACCGCAGTTCTTCTACTTATAGTAATGACCTTTTTGCCGCTCGCAGGACCGATATTAATACATAAAATTTTTGGACTGCATGCGGCTAGTAGTAATGCTAATTTGCAAAATCACATTAAAGGTATGAGTGGTCGTAATAACAGTAATGGTAGTAAGAATAGTGAAAGCCGGGATAAAGCTAAAATGGCTGCTAAGGCTGTAGCGACTGGCGGGGCTTCTGTTCCTGCCGATATGGCAAAAGAAGGTTTAAAAAAAGGGGTGCAGGAAGCAAATAATACAATAAAAGAACAAGGCGGAACATCCGGCGGAGGAATAGCGCCAGGAGCTTCCACTAAAAGAAATACAAAAGCATAGAGGATAAGTATGGATAACAAAAGACTTTTTAATGAAATCTGGGGCTCTTTGAAGTTAGAAAATCTTGGTTATAAGATTTTAGCCGGAGTAATGTTTTTAATAACATTATCTGCTTTAGCTTTATCTTATTACGTTTATTCAATAAACAGAGTCCCATTAGTTATAAGGGTTAATAAAGCTGGTAATGCGCAAGTGCTTCGAATGGCCGCATTTAAACATCCAGCAGGCAAAGGCGAAATATATTATTTTACTAAATCTTTTTTAAGGGAAATGACCGGATTTAACAGTCTTACAGTAAGAACTCAAATCGCTAGGGCATTAAACAAAATGAGTCCCTCTTACGCAAAATATATGGACGCAAATATAAAAAGGACTAAATATATTAAAGATGCCGTTGCCGCCGGCGTTCAGTTCCACTTGACAATTAAAAAACTAGAGATTAGAAATCAGACGGCGCATCATATTGTTCTGCGGGCTATATTAAAAATCAGCATCATTTCAAATGATACTGGAAAAATTGAAGAAACGGAAAATTATATGGACAGAATTATTATAAAAAGAATAAGCAGGTCGGTAGATTATCCGTTTGGACTTGAAGTCGTAAACTTTACGGAAACGAAACTATGATATTTAAAGACAAAAAAATCAAAGAGTTAGAAAAACAACTTGGCAATCCTAATCTTAGCGAAGAAGACAGGGCTGAGTTAGAAAAACAGCTTGCGACTCTTCAGTCTGAGAAATCGTCGCATTGGGGTTGGATTATAGTAATTGCGGCTATATTTTTAATTTTCATTTTTTCAAAATTTATAGGCTTCTTTGTGAACAGTAAAAAAATTACAGTTAAAAAAAGTAATAAAAAAATCGAGAAACCGGTCCATTATACCGCAAACGATTTTATGACCGCTAAGACTAAAAAGCAACATCGTAAATTAGGCTATTCAAAATTAACGAGCGAGATTAATGTTTTAAAAAACAAATTAAAAAATCAAAAAGTTACGCGTTTTAATCCTTCAAATGCCGCCGGTGCGGTTAGTAGTACTGCCGGTTCTCATTCTATTTCAGTTTTTGTAAATCCAAAATATTTACAAAAAATAAAGGTTTCGGAAGGATACAAAAGCCCGGTTCAAATAGCAAATGCGGCATTTAAATATCCAAATGCCGGCACGTATAATCCTTATGATGTAAACAAAAACGCAGCAGGATCGCAAGTTGGCTCTAATATTTTAATCCCTGAAGGAGCTGTAATTTCAGGGTACACAAAATATAAATTATACTCATATAATAACAGCGTGCCGGTTATAGCAGTAGTTTCTGCTCCTTATAGTTTTAAAGGAAAAGTAGTTATACCGGCCGGATATGAATTTATGGGTTCTGTCGCAGGGCATACAAAATCAAGATTAGATATAAAATTTACGAAGATTATAAATCCGCAAAACGGAGAATCTTTAAGCGTAAATGCCGTTGCCGTTATGGAAAACGGTTCGGCTGGTATAGTCGGTAACGCCCACTATCACGTTTTTAAAAACGTTCTTGCAGGTATAGGTTCGGGAATTTTGGGTGCTGCCGCAATGTTCGCAGGGGGCGGGTCAGCAATGAATTCTAGCGGCGCGTATACATATCAGGACACGTTAAGACAGAACGTAGCTCAGAATGAAATATCTTATGCTCAAAACAGTCTTAATAATGCTCAGCAAAGCGCAAACCAGGTAGTTATTACTTTACCAGCTAAAACGCCGATAAAAATAATGTTTTTAAAACCGCTTACGAGGAAATAATGAGTTTAGAAAAAATAAATAAAATTAAAAAGGAACTAGATGATTTCTATGTCCAGCGAACGGAAACCATAAATATGATTTTATTAGCTATTTTTTCAAGAAAAAATGCCTTTTTGATAGGTGAACCAGGACTTGCAAAAACTGATATTTTGCAAGCATTTGGAAAAGCCGTCGAAGGCTTTAAGTTTTTTGAGTACCAAATGAGTTTTTCTACTAAATTAGAAGATTTATTATCTATGAACGTTCAAGGCGGTATAGGCATAGACAACTGTCATATAGCTTTAATAGACGAGTTTTTTAAAGGAAATCCATCGGTATTAAACAGCCTTCTTGCGATTTTAAACGAGAAGATAATATATGTGCCTGAAAAAAAGCTTATCCCGATGCTTACTGTTTTTGCTACATCAAACGAAAAACCGGATGCAACGGAGGGAACGTCTATGTTGGCGCTTTACGACAGATTCTTATTAAGACAGGAAGTCATGCCTTTAAGAGAGGAATCTGATTTTAAAAAACTTATGCGGATAGATAGACCTTTTAGTCCGACAACAGTTTTAACGCTCGAAGAAATCAAAAAGGATTATGAAGATATTCAAAAAATTAATATGTCGGATGAGATAATAGATATTCTTTTTTTAATAAAAAAAGAAATACTTATAAGACAGGTACACGTAAGCGACAGAAGGTTTAGGGATTTAATATCTATACTTAAAGCTTCGGCTTTTTTTAGAGGAGACAAAGAAGTTAAAAAAGAAGATATTTACAACATTAAGTCAAGTTTATGGACTTATAGCTCAGATATAAAAACAGTTGATGTAGTAGTTAATAAGATTTTACAATCAGTATAAAACGTAGAAGGAGCGATATTATGTTTAAAAAAATTGCAGTTTTTATGATTATATCAATTTTGGCGGTTAATGCGGTAAACGCTTTCTCGATGGGATACTCCGATTTGAGACATTACAGTTATTACAACCGTAAGCAGGTTCATAAGCTGCGTATTAACAAAAACATAGTTTATAAGTTGAACGTCGCTTACGGCTATGTTTCGGTTATTACGCTGCCGGTCATACCTTTATTCGTTACTATAGGCAATACTAGCGAATTTCAGTATAAGGTTTTGGGTCCGCAGATTTTCGTTCAGGCACAGTCTTATAACAAAAAAGTTTCGACCAACATGGAGATTCTGACTAAATACGGACTATTAAATATTAAAATTAAAATTACGTCAAAAAAAGACGTCGCATTTGATTTAGACTTAGCTAAACCAGGAAACGGTATATTTTACAAAAATTATTTGGCTCATAAATTAAATATTTTAAAAACAAAACTTAAGAAAAAATATTTAGCAAAATTTCAAAGCCTTATTGCGATGAAAGATCAGATAGCAAAGAATAAGACTTATGTTGAAAAGCTAATATTATCGATAAATAAAAAGACTATCAACGCTTCGGCGAATAAAAATAACGTCTCTTTCACTATTATCTATAAATCTAAAATAGGAAACAAATATTATATTAAATATATGGTGTCTAACAGTACTAACGATTATATAACCGTTCATGATTTATACCTTTACAATACAAATTCGTCGTGGTACGGCTCTTCGTCTAAAAAAGAAATAAGGATATTAAATCCTATTTCAAATTTAAAACTTATGCCGCGAGAAGTTTATAAGGGTTATATCGTTTACGATAATAAAAATGCAAACGATGTTTCTGCGCATATATATTTAAAAGGAAAATTAACAATTATCAGAGTGCAAATATGAAAACTAAAAAAAATATCATAATATCTTTGATATCTTTAATGCTTCTCGTTTTAGCTCTTTCCGGATGCGGTTATACTTCTTATTATGCAAACGGAGCAGTGGCTGGAAACGTAAGGTTAAGTTCAAATCAAGCTGATAGATTAAACAGTATCATGTTTACTTATTTAAATATTCCTGTTTTAAAATTTTCGGTTGTAACTCCTCCCACCGAGCAGGAGGCGTCTAATAATAATTTTTATCAGCCGTCTCCTGCTATTGAACATTTAAGTGCAAATAAAGTTAAAAAAATGAGCGAGAGCAAAGCAAATCAGACAAACAATGCTTATAAGATTAAAATAATTGGTAAAAAATTATTTATAAGAATATTTAGAAGAAAAACTTTAGACATCAGGAAACTTTATAATATTAAAAAAATCGCTATTAATATTATAAAAATTAAATATTACAAAGGTTATGAAATGGTAATTCTTTCATTGAAAAATCTTGGCAGTAAAAAAAATGTGAGCGAAAACTTTAAATATTCTAATGCAGGAAAGATATTTAAGATTAATAAATATGAAGTAATAGAAAATTTAACGGTCGCTGAAAAGTATAAAAGAGGCATGATTTTATGGCTAAAATTCTCATAGCTTTTATTATAAGTATATCGATTTTTACCGTCAAAACAGTTTACGGATATTCTTATAATAAAATCATAAATGCGGTTATAGAATCGTCGAGAGAGTTTAATATCCCGACGGCCATTATATTATCCGTTATGCGCGAAGAAAGCGATTTTAATATAAATGCCGTAAGTCCGAAGGGTGCGGTAGGGTTAATGCAGCTCATGCCGGCGACTGCGGAAAGTATAGGGGTTAACCCGTACGATCCTGTGCAGAATATTATCGGTGGCGTTTATTATTTAAGATATTGTTTAAATTTAAAAAATGGAAATGTAGCGCTTGCATTAGCTTGTTATAATGCCGGACCAAACGGCGGCGTACCTAATTCTACATTTCAATATATTAAAAACATTGCTAATTTTTACAAGGAGATATCAAGATGACGAAAAAGAAAACAAAGAAGCAGGAACCTGTTTCTCCTGCTTTAAATTTTGTTAAATTATTATTTTCTTTTATAGGTTGGCTTTTAATATTTGCGGTAGCCGGCGCATTATTATTTTTAGCTGTAAAGCATGCGTTTGCAGCGTCTTATAAGGACGGGGTATGCACGTTTCGCCGTCCGCTCGGCTACCGTTATTACAATAGAAGGACAGGGCAAGGCTACGATCCTTACTATACCGCTAAAGTTTCCAAAAGCATTTACAGCGAGTATTTTAGCGGCAACGATTCTAATATGAATTTATCAAATGTAAACGTCGTAAACGATAACGGCGTTTTCGTATTCG
>JAJZVN010000055.1:7956-9447 GCA_021845685.1 bacterium | reverse complement strand
CGGCTTTTAAGATAATTTTAAGATATTTTCATTGACTTAAATTTAACGATATTATATAAAAATAAGAAGAGGATTAACCTGTCCAGTAATTTCCGAAATAGGTGTCCAGTGAAGCCGAAATACACAGTATATACGGCTTTATGGACGTAAACGCCGTCTTCTTTAATATTGTAGTGTATGGCATCTAACCAGACGAAAGGATAAATCCTTTCTAACGGGCGGGACTGCCATTCCCTTACTTTTTCTATGATTTTATCGGTTATGGCGTTAATAGTAGCTGAAGATATAGAAATCTGATAAATTTCCTGAATATGTTTGGAAATATCGGCATAGCTAAGACCTAAGGCGTACATAGAAAGTATCCTTTCTTCTATCTCGCCTGACAGCATAGTCTGGTGCTTTTTGACCATCTGCGGTTCGAAAGAGCCGCTTCTATCACGGGGAGTATCCAGTTCGAAAGAGCCGGAATGGGTCTTTACGGTCTTGGTATTATAGCCGTTTCTTCTGTTGGCTTTGCCGGAAAGAGCGTCCTCGGCTAAATGAGACTCTACTTCGGCGGATAGGGCTGTTTCTACCAGTTCTTTGATTAGAGGGGTTAAAACTCTGTCTTCTCCGGTAAGTTTTTGCCGGACATTAAATCTTTAACCGCCTGGTTAAAGTCGAATGCGGAATTTTTCTTAAGTTCTTGGAAAATAGATTCGGTTCTTTGCTTCATCTGTCAGTCTCCTTGTATAAGGTTAGATTATACCAGACTGACACGAAATTTTAAACGGTCTCTTTTATTTAGTAAAATTTTAAAATAGCCTCATCTCTATATTATTTTATTTAGTATTGGAAATTTGATTTTTAAAGCTAATAAATTCTTCATTATTCGGCTCTAATTCTATAGCTTTATCTAAATCCTTTATTGCTTCGTCGTATCTTTCAAGATTTGCTAATGCAACTGCTTTTTCGTAATGTGCGTCTGCATCATCAGGATCTAATTCAATTGCCTTATCAAAACATTCTAAAGATTCTTCGTCTCTTTCAAGAATAAGCAACGCAAATCCTTTATAGAAATGTGCGTCTGCATAATCAGGATCTAATTTAATTGCCTTATCAAAATATTCTATAGATTCTTTGTATCTTTCAAGTTTAACTAACGCAAATCCTATATAGTAATATGCTTTTGCATCATCACGATCTAATTCAATTGCCTTATCAAAATATTCTATAGATTCTTCGTAATTTTCAAGTTTACCTAACGCAAATCCTATATAGTAATATGCTTTTGCATCATCAGGATCTAATTCAATTGCCTTATCAAAACATTCTATAGATTCTTCGTAATTTTCAAGTTTACCTAACGCAAATCCTATATAGTAATATGCTTTTGCATCATCAGGATCTAATTCAATTGCCTTATCAAAACATTCTATAGCTTCATCTAATTTTTCGAGGATAACCAATAAAGAGCCTTTATTGCCATATGCTTTTGCATCATCAGGATCT
>JAJZVN010000055.1:0-7946 GCA_021845685.1 bacterium | reverse complement strand
ATATGCTTTTGCATCATCAGGATCTAATTCAATTGCCTTATCAAAACATTCTATAGCTTCATCTAATTTTTCGAGGATAACCAATAAAGAGCCTTTATTGCCATATGCTTTTGCATCATCAGGATCTAATTCAATTGCCTTATCAAAACATTCTATAGCTTCATCTAATTTTTCGAGGATAACCAATAAAGAGCCTTTATTGCCATATGCTTTTGCATCATCAGGATCTAATTCAATTGCCTTATCAAAACATTCTATAGATTCTTCGTAATTTTCAAGTTTACCTAACGCAAATCCTTTATAGAAATATGCTTTTGCATCATCAGGATCTAATCTAATCGCTTCATCGTAAGCTTCTAAAGATTCATCATACTTACCTAATAATGATAAAAAAAATCCTTTTGTTAAATTGTAAAAGGCGTCATCTTTTTCTGATAATGCCAAATTAATATCTTTTATGCTTTCGTTAAAATCCAACATAAAAAAATTATATACGGCTTTATTATAATAATCCAAAGATATATCGTTTGATTTTTTTATTAAATCTTTTTTATCAGGCATATAACTTTTGTAAATTAAAATAATAGATTTTATCAAAAACAATATTTCATACTTAATACTGTAGTCTTTTATTTTAATATATCCATTAACTGCTGATTTAAAATCAAATTCATCAGGATTTTCTTTAAATATATTTTCAGAAATATACCTAAACTCATTATTTTTTTTAAATAATCTTGTTAAAAGTAAAATTGTCAATGCAAGTATTGGCCTATTATTTAACTGTGATTGATCACTAGTAGGTAAGATACATTGAATTAAATCTATATATTTATAAATAGAGCCGACACTGTTTTTATTCGTTATTATATTATAACCGTATTTAGAATCCTTTTCTTTTTTAGAATAAACATAGTCTTTTATTCCGTTAAGCATTATGAAATCTGATAAATCTTTCACATCCGCACCATTTTTTATATTATCTAAAAAATCTAATAATGGTTTTTTTATTTCAATATTACCTATTATATCCTTTGCTAAAGTTTCAATTTCTGATAAATCTGCATTTTTAATGTAATTTATATTATCCCTAATGTTATTATATTCTTTATTTTTTTCATCAAATATTTCATCAGTTATATCTGCATACCAGGCATGCAGATAGTATGATCTTTTTTCTTCCTGTAAATAAATAGGTTCTTTTTTGAATAAATCTGAAAATTCCTTTTTAACTGAATTAAGCAAATCTTTTGGAAAGTCAGGATAATGGGAAACAAGATAATATATATAAATTAGGTAAGGATTTCTTTCTATTTCGTCTTTTAATATTTTTATTACAAGGTCTTTTATGCCTGAAGGAATATTGTTTATAGAATCAGCGCTGAAATAATTTTGTTTAAGAAGTTTAATTGCCTCTGTAACATAAAGAGCAATACCGTTCGAATTTTTAACAATTTTATCTAATAATTCTTCTTTTCTTAATATCTCTATATTATAATATTTTTCTTTATCAAGTAGCTTTGAAGCAAGATTCCTTATAAAAATTTCGTCAGGTTTATAATCGTAGATACATATGAAATCCTTTTTCTTAAATTCATCCAGTTTGTCTTTTAAGTATTCTTTTCTTGTTGTTAAAATTATTCTTTTTATATCAGGATTACCATTAATAGCTTTAATCTTTTGGATTTCCTCGATATTAATATTATCTAATACTGCATAATTATTTTCGTTCGATTCAGAAAACTTAACAAAAGAGAATCTATCAAACTCATTTATATAAAAAACTTTTTTATATTTATTGCTAATAGCTTTAGCTATCTGATAAAGCAAAATGGACTTACCAGACCCCGGCTCTCCGTTTACAATTACAAGTTTAGACGATGCTTTGTTTAGAATATCATTTATTATATACTCTTGTCCTTCTATGTATTCAGGAATGGCCGTATCTTTAAACTGACTTTCCAGTGTTTTTTTGTCTTGATAAATATCTTTCGAATTTTCCTTGTTTTCTATTTTGGTAGCCCCTGCAGTCAGAGTTAATTCTTTATTGTCTTCAATTTTTTGATCTTGAATAACTAACTTATCTTTTATTTTTTCAATTTCTTTCTTAATCTCTTCTATATTTTTGTCTATTTCTTCAAATTTACTATCTAAATTTATTTTAATGCGGTTTAGTTCTTCCTCATTTTTTTGGATAAAATTTATTAACTCTTTATTGCTTGCTTTCAGTAAATCTATCTCATCTTTTAAATTCTTTATATTTTGTTCCGAATAAAAAAGTTTGTTTAAATAATTAAAACTCTCATTCGGGTTTAAGGAGTTTTTGCAATCTAAGTAATACGCAATTATTTGTTGTTCTATAGGATTATTCTTTTCTAGTTCTTTCCAGTAGGAACAGCCTTTGAGCATTATATCGTAATATGTCTCGTTTGAAGAGCCCTCTTTTGAATCTTTATATAATTTATAAGTGTTAAAAAGAATCATTAAAAAAGGAACTCCTAAACCTAATGTTGATACTAGAGCATCCGATATCTTAAGTTTTTCAAATATTTTAGTTCCTAAATCTATAAAAGTTAGGCTTGATTCTATACCTACAACATTAATACCCAGCATGAGTGCAAATTTTTCTCTTTGTTCATGTTTTGATATTATTTCTTCTATATATGAATTGCGTTCCTGAGGTGATTCTTTTTTTGAAATCTCTTCTGTGTACTTTTTTATTAAATAAGGTATGTAATTATTTTTTATTTTTGAATGCTTAAGAATTATTTTTTTATGTTCGCCATCTATTTCTTTATTATTTAAAATTTTATTAATCAAATCATTAGCTTTATCATCTGTAAAAAATAAATCATTTTGATTTAAGATACAATAATTATCATTATCAAATAAATTTTTTAACTGTTTATTATTACTAATATCATCGCCTTTCTTGTTTTTGCCTTTCGGTTTTAATAAATCAAGAAGTTTTTTAACATAGTTATCTTGCATGTCTTTATTTGGCGCAAAATAATCATGAATAAATAATATTATCTTATCGTTACTTTGTATAAAAGTTCTAATATTTTCTAAAGTTTCTAAAGTTGCATTTTCGTTTTCTAATTTGCTATAGTCTATATCTTTATATTTGTAACCATTTGAGTCTTCACCATTTTTGCTTAGTTTTTTAAATGTTATTGTTTTGCCGCATCCAATCGGACCAAAAACAATAATTTTATTTTTCTTATCTTTTATTGTATATTTTTTAATTTCTTCTTCAATTTTAAGCGGAATAATCAAAGAGTTTTCGTCGGCTATCATAAATATATCCTTATATTAAACATTACTTGTTTTAGCTATATTAGCTATAGCGCTTAATAGCAACCTAATGCGTGCCCAATAAAAGTACTATGCCAACAACAACGATTTTATCTGTTAACTTAAGCATATGAATATATCTCAAATATAATATTTGTCATAATCTAAAAGATGCTTTGATGTTTAATGTAAACGTGGTATTTGTCTTATTGATAAAATTATAGCATATTTTTTTGTTATTAAAATTAAAATTTATTAGATTAAGTTTATAGAATTTTATACGCATTTTATAAATATAAAATTTTAATTTTCCTTAACTCACCGTTAGAAACTTGAAAACCACCCTCAAGTTATTGTATAATATAGGTGTTAAGCAAATACCAACAATAACCCAAAAGGTGGCTTATAATGAAAAGTTTATCACTAAATTTAAAAATGAGCAACGAAAAAATTACATCGTTCGGCGGCAGCATATTGTTAGCAGGTTTTATTAAAAAATTAGGCCTTGAAGAAAGATTAGATTCTTCTCTTCCTAAAGCAGGAAGCAACAGAGGCTATAAACCTTCCCATAAAATATTATCTTTAATCTCTTCTATTATGTTATCGGGAGAAGGCAGATATTCCAATATAGACCGTTTAAGAAAAGACGATACTATTAAAACTATATGGGGATTAGATAATATGCCCCACAGCACTAAAATCGGAGAATGGTTTTTAAGAAACGGTAAAAGTAACGGAGACTTTGCTACCGGAGCCGTTAAGAAAACAATAGACGAGTTATCCCTTGATTGAGCGATAAAAGCATTAAAAGAAAAAAATATCAAAGAAGCTGTGTTCGATGCTGATGTTTCCCTTATAGAAGCCAACAAGAAAGAATCCAAGAAAACTTACAAAGGCTTTAGAGGTATGGGTTCTTTATTAGGCTTCGTAAACGGCTACTGTTTATATTCGGACTTTAGAAACGGTAATGTTCACGCATCCGTAGGATTATTAGAGCAGCTTAAGTACATCCACGAAAAGCTCTCCGAAAACGGCATTAAAATGATTTACAGGTCGGATTCCGCCGGATTTACCTATGAGATAATGGATTACTGCGCGAAGAACAATATAACCTATTTTCTAAGGGCAAAAGAGTTCGGTTCTTTAAGAAGACAGGCCTATGGCTTAGAATTTCAAAACTTAACCGAAGAAAAACAGATATCCGAGTTCGTATATTCTATGAATGAGTTACCTATAAGGATTATAACCACCAGAGAGAAACTAAAAACGGACCTTCCGTTCGACGTTTACGGCAATTATAGATTTATAGCTACTAACTCCAACAAAAGTATTGTTAACGTCTATGAATCGTACAACGACAGAGGCGTATGCGAATATAATATAAAAGAACTAAAGCAGAACTTTGAATTAGACCGCCTGCCTTCCAGCTATCTCGGAGCAAATGGTCTTTGGTCTTCCGTCGTAGTCCTTGCCTACAACATAATGATGGCTTTTAAACAGAAGCTTTCTATTAAAAGATTAACGGCAAGGACGGTAAGATGGCTTCTTACCATGCCGGCTAAGATAGTAACGCATTCCGGCAGATTATTTTTAAATCTTTCTACGGATAAGAAAACATTTAAAAGAATACTTAAATGGAGAATTAGATGTTTGACTTAAGGATTAAACGGCAGTTTTTATATAAAAGATTACCTGTATTATTTATATCAACGGGAGAGACCTGTTTAAAAAACCATCTTTTTTGCAATTTTGCATTTTTTGGTATAAAAAATCCTGACGACTATCCGAAAAAACTACATAATGATAACCTGTTTTTACTAAAAAATAAAAACTAATCTATAATTAATCATCTAAAATAATAAAAACGATAAAAACTATTTAAAATTAAATTGTGAAGTTTCTAACGGTGAGTTAAGGAATTTTTATTATCCAAGTATAGGTTTGTTAGTGCAAGCAGAGACCCACAGTGAAGTACAATCAGGTGTTCATATGGTGAAAATGCAGGCTATCCTAGCAAAAATATCTTTTAGATATAATAATGGAACTGGTTGGCAACTATGCATAGGTTTTATTATTTAGATTAAAATTAATCTACTAAAGACTTCCTATTATAATGATAGGAAGTCTTTAGTAGATGTTTGAGTTGATTTCGTATTCGTATTTTTTTTGGTTGTCGAATATTTTATATAAGCAGTTTTCGCAGACTTTATCCATAAATAACTCCTTTGTTTGATTTGTTTGTTCGTATTACGTATTATGCAGTTTGTTAAGTTTGTTATTTGTATTATTTTCGGAAGTAAAAAAGTAAAAAAGAATAAAAAACGGATAAAAAATTATAATTTTACGGCGAGTTTTAAGGTAAAAATTTCCTATTATAGTATTAAAGGAAATATGAAAAATAATTCTTTGGATAAAACATTGAAAATCAAGATTAAATCGGGAACGTTTTCATAATTTATTTATAGAATTTCCGCAGGCTTGATTATCTTTCCGTATAGTGCTATATTTTATCATATAGAGTTATAAATTTTAAGAGAGGCTAAAAATGATACAAGTTTTAATCAAAAACAACGACCTTGCCGGAAAGTATGTTGCATTGAAAAGTTTTGAAGACGCTACCGTAATCGGTTCAGGAGACAGTCCTAAAGAAGCCTACGATGAAGCGCAAAGAGAGGGGCATAAAGAACCCGTCATTACGTATATCCCAGTTAAAGATATGGTGCAGATATACTGATGATTGCCGCCGAAATTCCTTTTACAAAATTTAACGATAACGATATAGCAAGGCCGTGGCTGCCGGTTACAATTCATAATCCGCATACAAAACTATCCGTAAAAGTATATGGCTTAATCGATACGGGCGCCGATGAATGCGCTATCCCCGCAGAATACGCTCCGCTGCTCGGTCATAATTTGCAAGCCGTTATCGCAAAACGATTAGTACCGGCAATGGCGTAACTACCGCTTATGCGCATACATTATGCTTTAAAACCGACAGTATATAAATTAACGACATATTAATCGATTTTATGCCAAACTTGCACGTCGTATTATTGGGAGTTAAAAGTTTTCTAAGCAACTTTATTCTTACCGTAAATTATAAAAATTCCACTTTTAGCCTAATTAAGCCTTAAAAATCCTTCCAAATTTGCGTTTTAATGCCTTTGATTTTTAATTTAGGTATAAACCTACTGACCATTTTCACAAACCTTATAGCATATGTCGCTAACCGATTTCTCGACGTAATTGTTCAGTAACATATTAAGTTACGATATTACGTCGAGAGTATTATTTTCCAACGTTTTTTCATACTTTTTGATAATCTCAAGAGCCCTGTCGTATTCTTCTTTTTTCAATTCTTCTTCGTTTTTCTTGCCGAACGCTTTTTCTATGTCTTTTTTTAACTCCGTCGGCTTTAAATGGGCATACCTCTGCGTCATATTAGGCGTCCTATGTCCTAATAATATTCCGGTTTTATAAAGCGACGTATCGCTCATTACCATTTTGCTTGCAAAGACGTGTCTTAAATCGTGGATACGCAGGTCTTTTAATCCGGCTTTGCGGCAGGCGGTATGGAATGAATGCTTAAAATCGGTCAATTTTGCTCCGTTTCTATTAAATACGTATAAACAGTCCTGATGTTTTTCGATTCCGCCTAAAAGCTCTTTTAGCGGCTTACTTATCGGAATATAGCGGTCGTATTTCGTTTTAGTGGCTTTAATCGCCATTACGTCGTTCTTTAGGTCTACGTCGTCCCATTTTAAGTTTAAAGCTTCGCCTTTACGACAACCGGTATAAATAAGAAATGTTATTAAATCACGAGTAAGTTTATTTGTAGCTCCGTTTATAAGTTTTTCTATGTCGGCGTCGGATAAAGTCTTAAGACGGGATAGTTCGTTAAGTTTTTTAATGCCGGAGCAAGGGTTTTTATCGATATAGCCTTTTTTAATGCAGAAGTTAAAAAAATTTCTTAAAATAGAAATTTCATAATTTACAGACCTAAAATTTATCTCCGCTTCTCTTTTGCCTGCGTTTTTTTCTAAAGACGTAATTTCTAATTTTCTTTTAAGTTGATAATTTTCGACGGTATCAAAGGTAATTTTACCTAAAGTCATATTTTGAAATACAGGCAAGAAATGTTTAGATGCCGTTCTTTCTCTTATTTTTAATCCTTTATTTTCTATATACGAATTATACGCGTCAATAAAATTATAAGATATATTAGTCGGCAAGTCGTGCTTTTTGCGGAGTATGTCGGCTTTAATCGTATCGGCTATATGTTCGGCGAGCTTTTTATCGACCGTTCTCGTCGAACCTTTATAGCGTTTGCCGTCTATCATGAAGTCGTAGTGGTAAAATTTACCTCTAAGCCTTATATTTCCAGACATTTTTGTTCTCCTTGACTATAAATTTCTTTGGGACAAATTGGGACAATTTTGGGACAAAAATTCTATAAAAATTATAAAATTTATGCAAATTATAATCAATATAAAATTTCTTAAGGTAGTCTGGAAAGGCTTAAATACTGCGGTTTTTAAATGGCTGGGGGAGAAGGATTCGAACCTCCGTAATGGGAGTCAGAGTCCCAGGTCCTGCCGCTAGACGATCCCCCAATTTAAATTTCTTGGAATGAATAGCTGAATAATATT
>JAJZVN010000054.1 GCA_021845685.1 bacterium | reverse complement strand
TGCTTGCGAAAAATTCCGGCTTAAAATCTTTCTATATACAAAACTCTATGTATGAACACGACGAAAACGTCGTCCCCGATTTCTACGTTAAAGATTTAATGGAAGCGGCGGAAATTATAACGAAAGGCGCATAAACTTATAAATTATCATTAACCCGCAATTAATAAATTTATTTCAAAATTTTAATATAAATTATCTACTTGAAATAAAATTAAATCTTTATTAAAATTTAAAATATAATTATTTTATTTTTAATAAAATGTCAAAAGAGGCTGAAAATGAGAATCAGACTCACTTTAAAACCGGTAGACAAAACGGCCGTCCTTCCGATTAATTATAATTACTATCTTACAAGCCTTATTTATAGATTCATTTTTTTATCTTCCAAAGATTACTCTTCATTTCTCCACAACCATGGATACCAAACGAAAAAAAGCAAAAAGGGGTTTAAACTTTTTACCTATTCTATGCTAAGCGGCAAAAAATATAGAATAAAATCGGATAAAATTATATTCGAAAATGCGCCGATTAAATGGGAGATATCGTCGCCTCTCGAAGTTTTTTTACAGCATTTGATTACTGGAGCATTTACGCAGGGACAGATTATTGATTTAGGAAATAATCGGACGTGCGCGAGATTTTTAATAGAACATGTAGAAACCGTCGCTCAACCCGAATTTAAAGACACTATGCGTTTTACTTGCCTTTCCCCTATAACTATAAGCAAAATATACGATAAAAAGACCGCAGCCGAAAAAACCAAACTTAACAGTTTTATTATAAATTCTAATAACGATACAAATACCGACGAAGATATCGATGATATTTTCGACGGCGGCATAAAATTAGGATGTCATTATATCCGCCCATGGGAAGACGGATTTTCAAAAGCTGTAGAACAAAATTTGGTAAAAAAATATCGGTTGGTTTACGGAAAAGAACCCGACGGCTATATTAAAAACTCCGACAACATTTACGAAAATCAAGACATGCTTAAATTTAAAATCACTATAGATAACGATTATATGAACAAAAAAAGCGGAAAAATTACGAAAAAAATAAATTTTAAAAACACTGAAATTATCGGATTTATGGCGCCTTTTGAAGTAACCGGCAATCCAGAGATTATAGGAATAGGATATGAAGCGGGATTTGGAGAGAAAGGAAGCATAGGATGCGGAATGGTTAAAGGGTGCGGAGATTATTAATTTGGATATATTGGAGCAATAAAAAAATAGGTTGAACTTAGATAATATTAAAGGAGATTTATGCTTGAAACGGTTTTAAAAATTGGAAATGCGTTTCGTAAATCAGAAACATCTTTTAAAAATTATCGCTATATTAAACAATTTAAACTGGATAATAAAAGAAAGGCATTAATTTTATCGCTGCCCGTAAACATTATTAACGATAATTCTTTAAGTTTTGATTTTGATAAACTTCATGAAATAATAGACGAAAATATTATAGAAAATAAACTATTTTATTTAACATACAAAACATCGGATTCAGACGGATTGGTAAAATATATTTTCGGTGATATTTATTATTCTTATCAAAAAGAAAAAGAAGGCGGCTATTATCGCTTAGGAGATACATCAAATAAACAAAAAGCCTACCAAAAAAGTTCATTTTATCGCGGCGAAGAAGATTTCCAAAGTATTCAAAAACAATATAAAGAAGAAAGTAATTTAATTAGTTCTTTCCGTAAAGAATTTGAAATTAATATAGAATATATTGAAAATATTATCCAATATAAATCTGCAATTGCAGAATGCTTAAAAAAAGAAAATTTTAAACAATTACTATTAAACAAAGAATATTTAGAAACATTGACGGCAAAAAATACTTCTCCGCCCGCCGACTTATTTTTTCATTTTGATTTTGGTGGCAGATATTGGTATGAATTCGACAACGAAATAGAATTAATCAATAAAAAATTAATCGAAGAATTTACCGAAAAAAATGACAATCCGGAAGGCTATGTATTAAAGAAAGCTCTTTATAAAACAATAGCATCTGCCGAAAAAGATTTTCAATTTCCTTATTTTCAAGAAAAATCTAAATATCGCGTTAAATTGTTCCAAAAAATAGAAGATGTTTTAGATTTATTTTATGCAATTGATTATTCGGAAAAAGCTCTGATAATAATTAACGATATTAAAATTATAGTTTTACCCAAAGGAAACAATATAACGGCATTGCAATACGAAAAATTTAATCAAAAAATAAATTCTATAGAACAAGAGCAAGAAAAAGAAGATAAAATCAGCAATGAAAATATGACAAAAACTCCGGATGATATGCTTTTTACGCCTATAACCGAAAATATAGCGGAAAATATAGTAGAATTTGATCTAATTTTTAGTAAAAGCGGTAAGGGGGTAAGTTCTCCCGATATAGATATGATAGAATTTTCCAGCATTAAAAAAAGCAATTTAATAAAACTTCATCAACGAATTAAAGATATAAAAAAAAATATTTTAAAAATACAGGAAAACGAACTTTCTGAAAAACAAAAGGAAACAATAAAAGATTTAGACATTAAAAATTCATTTAAAAATATTTTTAAAGATTTGAAATCGGATACGAAAAAATATCAAAGCCATTTATATAAAGTGTTGCCGCAGATTTATACTGGAACATATTATAAAGA
Organism: bacterium; assembly: GCA_021845685.1. Classification (GTDB taxonomy): domain Bacteria; phylum SZUA-79; class SZUA-79; order Acidulodesulfobacterales; family Acidulodesulfobacteraceae; genus Acididesulfobacter. Next base: position 6,822 of record JAJZVN010000054.1, on the reverse strand, counting down.
CCCGGTATTGCTTCCGGCTTTAATCGAAACTACGGAAAAAAATATTAGGTCAGAAGAAAATTTAAGTTTTCCAAAATACGATTTCTATTTTTTAACGGAAATACAAAACACTCTTAAGCAAGGAGAATACCTAATGAGCATTAAAAATTCAAAAAGTTATCAAATCGGTCTGCTTTTAGGAGAAATTGCCAGACAATTTGCCGCATGGCGAAACGATTGCCCTATTAAATCGTTTGAAAAAAGCTATATCGGAACTTTATCCAGACGTATTGCAACAATTAATGATTTAATAAAATTTAAAAGCTTTATAGAGGAAAAATTGATTTTACACGAAAGATCAAAATTCACTTTTGAAACTTCCGTAAATTTATCCGAAAAAATTAAAGAATTAGAATTATCTGCGGAAAAATACGATAAAAACAAATGCGCGTTCGGTTTTTTTGAAAGTTATTTTGCGCAAACTAAAAATGAAAAACAAGAATCCACGGATAATATTAACGAAACTAATTAAAAAGGAGGACCATCAATGATTACCGAACCTGCAATACAAAAATCCGAAATAATCTTTCTTTACGAAAGTTCATACTCTATACCAAATGGAGATCCGTTTACGGGAGAGCAGCGTTACGACGAAGAGACAAAAAAAATACTCGTAAGCGATGTAAGAATAAAAAGATTTATTAGAGATTATCTTAACGAAAAAGGAGAAGAAATTTATGTAATATTGGATCGCTCTAATGTTTCCGATAAAGGGGCGGAAACAGGATCGTCCGCAAGAATAAAAAGCTTGAGATCAAAATATCCGGATAAAAAAGGAAACGACTTGCTTAAAGAATGCATAGACGTAAGATTATTCGGCGGTGTCCCTACCGAAAAAGACGAAAAAGCTTCTAAAGGGAAAGATGATAAACTGTCAAGCATTACAGGTCCGGTTCAGTTTGCTATTTTAAACCCGTCTTTAAATAGCGTAGATTTAAGAATGCATCAAAATACTACCGTTTTTCCATCATCCATGAAAAACGATCAGGGCTCAATCGGAACGACAACCGTGGTTCCTTATTCCGTCAATCAGATACACGGCTGGATAAATCCATATTCGGCAATAAATTCTGGACTTAAAGAATCGGATGTAGAAATTATGCTTAAGGCATTATGGGAAAGCGTAAATAACGCTAATACCAGAACTAAATCAAATCAAAATTCATTATTGTTATTACAAATCGTATATTCAAGCAAAGATAAGAAAATTTACGGAGCGGATCAATTAATAAAGATTAACCCTAAAAATAACAAAAGCGAAGAAGGGATACGCAATTTGGAAGATTTTGAGTTTGATTTTACGAAATTAATCGAAATATCAAATTCTGATGTAATAGATAATATAAGATTTTATTCGGAATTACCCCATATAAAAAATATATTTAAAAATAAAAATAAATTTATAGAAATTACGTTATGAGAGGATTAATATTAATAATCGAAGGGAATTACGCACATTTTAGAAAACCGGAAACTAATAATAATCCTCTTTCGCATGATTTTATCACTAAAACTGCACTTATCGGTCTAATAGGAGCAGTGCTCGGGAAAGAACGCGATGAAATGCGTTTTTTATTCCCGCGGTTAAGCGAAGACTTATTATACGGAGTAAAAGTTTTAAATCCGGTAAAAAAAGAATCTTGGGGATTTACAATGCATAAAGTAAAAACGCTATCGGATATGGCACCTAAATATATGGAATTATTAAAATTGCCAAAATTTCAAGTCGCTATAGCTCTATATAATAGCTGTGAATGTACAAAAAACTTATTCAACAAATTTATAAAATCCTTAAAAAACAGTGAATCGAAATATACACCAGTACTCGGATTACACAACTGTCCGGCCAAATTAACATTCTTATCGGAAGGGAGATTTTCCGATGAAAAAAATGATAATTTTAAAACTAAATATGTAATATCTACAAAACACGAAATAAATATAAAAGAAACTGAAAAATTCAGGATCGGATTTGAGCGCATACCGACTTTTCAAAACGATGATTTCTGGAATCCGCCGGATAAATACATAAATGTAATATATCCATCGGAAAATAATGAAATAACGGTTAGGGGAAAATATTACGAGTATTCCGATGGTGATAAATTATGGTTGATTTAACGGAATATTATTCGCATCCTAATAAGCTAATTACCGAACATACCGATAATGTTGTTAAAAAAGTTATATCTTTGACAGATCTTAAAATAGCCGAACTTGCGGCAATATTTCATGATGCCGGAAAATTAAATCCTAATTTTCAATTAAAAATTAATAAAAACTTTAACAAAAAAATAAAAATTGGATATTCCAATCACGCTTATCTGTCAGCTTTAAGTTTTATCTGTTACTGCAAAGTCAATCAGGATAAATTATTAAACGATTCGGGCAACATGATAGAGCGTTATAAGATAGCGAGCGTATTAACCGTTATAGCACACCATCATGGCAATCTGCCCAATTTTCCGAATATTTTTAATGAAGAAGAATATTCGGAACTTTTATCGTTCCTTGATAAAAATCCGTATTTACCGATATCAGAATTCATAGAAAATTATATAAAACATAATCATTTTTCGGTAACGAATAAAAAACCAGAAGAATTAGAACATTATCGCGGACCTTTTTTATACCAAATAACAAATTCACAATCTATAACAAACCCGCTCGATTTTTTTATAGAAACGCAGTTCGCTTTCGCGTCCGTCATAGCCGCCGATAAATCGGATGCATCAAATTACGAAACCCAAGAATATATTGCCGAATTCTGTAATAAGTATAATAGTAATCTTGACGCTTATATAAAACAATTCGAACTTAACTCCGAAATCAATAAAATAAGAAACGAGATAAGAAAAAAGGCCAACGAAAAAATTAAAGAAGAATTAAACAAAAACAACCCAAGGGTATTCTCTCTTACCGCTCCTACAGGTTCGGGAAAAACAATTATGCTTCTTTCTCTCGCTGGAGAAATTTTAAACTTTCAAAAAAATTTACGCATTATTTACGCATTGCCGTTTCTCTCTATTACCGAACAGGTTGAAGAAGTATGTCATAAAATTTTTAAAGAACAAAAAGATTATATCCGGAGAATAGATTCAAAATCAGAAAATAAAGATTTTGAAAAATTACAATCCGAACTCGACGGCGACCCTAAAGCTATCCAAAAAATTCTTGAAACGCAGTTTGCGGAAGATACATTCGATTACCCGTTTATAATTACAACATTCGTCCGCCTTTTTGAAACCTTGATAAGCAACAAAAACTCTACGCTTCTCAAATTACCTAATTTTGCAAACACGATATTTCTAATCGATGAAATTCAATCGCTTCCGCCGCGTCTTTACGGTTTTTTCGTCGCATTTCTTGATTCATTTTGCAAAAAATTTAATTCATATGCTATTATTTCTACTGCCACTATGCCTGAATTTGAATTACCTGAAAATAATAAGCATAATCTGCATGAATTTTTCGGTGATTATACTAAACCAATAGAATTGCTTTCTTTGAAATATTTTAACGAAAAAGTATTTAATCGTTATTCTATCGAAAGATTGCCGTATCCCGTCACTACAAACGATATCGCAAATATGATAAAAAAAGAACAATCATCAGCGCTGGTAATTTTAAATACAATTCAAGATACGAAAGATCTATTCGCTCAATTAAAATTAATAGGAATCGATTCCGAAATAATTTTACTCAATACGCATTTTACTTTAAGTGATAGAAAAAAAAAGATAAAACATAGTAAAGATTTACTTAAAAACGGAAAACGGATTATTCTTATTTCTACACAACTTATAGAAGCGGGGGTTGATATTGACTTCCCGATAGTTTATAGAGATTTTTGTCCGATTCCCAATATTGTTCAATCAGCAGGACGATGTAATAGAAACAATAAAAAAAATAACGGTAAAATAATTGTCTTCGACCTTCAAAAAGATAATAAAAGCCGTTCTAATTTAATTTATCAAGGAAAAGATTCAAGATTTTTGAATTTCGCCAAAGAAAAAATTAAAAATCTGAAATTACAAGAATGCGAGCTTATAGATTTGCAAAAATCCTTTTTTAAAGATATTCAAAAAAATACTTTATTTGGAACACATTCGTTTAGTCAATCAAAAAATGAAGATATAGACTTTATTCAATGCATTAAAGATATTGCTTTTGAAAAAATAGGTAAATTCAGGCTTATAGACGAACAAAAATTTGGAGAAGAATTTAGTTATTATGTTTGCAAAACTAAAGATGACGAATTAATGTTTGAAAAATTAAAAAAATTACAGTTGGAATTACAACAGATTAATTTCGATGATTATCAAAAAAGAAAAAGAAAAAATATAGAAATAAAAAATCAGCTTAAAAACATGTCGGATAATATAATACAAATAAGGCTAAAACCGGATGATTCACCTCCAATAGCGGAAGAAAAATGTTTTGGATTGTTAAAACTGTCTTATGAATATTATAATGAAGAAACAGGAATTCGCTTAACAACGGAAAATCAAATTTTATAATTGAATTGCTTGAATTATAAATATTTAATTTTGATATGTTTTAAAATAAATATTAATTATTAATGAAAAATAATTTTAACCGTCGGCCTGGTGTAAATAGAACATACTATGCAATATTTTATTTATTTTTGAAGCAAGGCAACGAGCTTATTATAAGGAACTTGTCCATATTTCTTCTGCCGATGCCAATAAGTACGTTAAACTTGCAGAAGTTTTATTAAAGAAATAAAAAAATATCCATTTATAAATTATATTATAATTGATAAATTTTGAATAATGGTAAATATTGATATTCCACACAGCCAAACTTTTTTAAAGTCTCAATCGCAGGCGGATGCGGTTACCGGCACTGAATTTAATTATTATCTTCTTTGCAAAAAAAAGCTATGGCTCTTTTCTCACGATATAGAGATGGAACATAACTCTGACGATGTTTTGATTGGAAAACTTATAGACGAAGAATCGTATTCAAGGAAAAAGAAGGGTATAATTATAGACGGAGTAGTCAAAATAGATTTTCTAGACGATAACGTAGTTCATGAGGTTAAAAAATCAAATAAAATGGAGGAAGTCCATATAGGACAAGTTTTATATTATATATATCGTTTAAGACAAAAAGGAGTCGATATAAGAAAAGGTATAATAAATTACCCTAAACAAAAACAAACGACCGAAGTAATATTAACGCAAGAAAAAGAGGATGAAATAAAAAATACGGTTAAAAAGATTGTTGAAGTCAAAAATATGCTAAAATCACCGGATGTGTTAAATTCTAAAATATGCAAAAAGTGCGGCTACGAGGATTTTTGTTACTCATGAAAAGAAATTATTATATAACAAGAAATGGACGCTTAAAGAGACAGGATAATACCATTTCTCTTGAATTCGAATCCGGAGAAAAGAAAACAATCCCAATAGAAGATATAGAAGGAATATATCTGTTGGGCGAAACAGACCTGAATACTAAACTGCTTAATTTTTTGGCACAGCAAAAAATACCTTTGCATGTATTTAATTATTACGGTTATTATTCGGGTTCTTATTATCCTAGAGAACATCTTAATTCCGGTTTTATAATTGTAAACCAAGTAGAATTTTACAAAGATACGGGAAAAAGACTTGGCATCGCAAAAGAATTTATAAAGAGCGCAGCGCACAATATTCTTTGTAATCTTAGGTATTATAAAAATAGAAAACCGGGTCTTGAAAATTATATATCCGATATAAACAAAATAATACCTAAATTAGATGAAACCGGCGATATTTCCGAACTTATGGCTTGGGAGGGACATATAAGAGAACGTTATTATGATAGCTTTAATGCTATTTTAGACCTCAAAGAAGAATTTACTAAACGGAACAAAAGGCCCCCAGATAATATTTTGAACGCTCTTATATCTTTTGGAAATTCTTTGCTTTACGCAACTACGCTTGGCGAAATTTACCATACCCAGCTTAATCCGACCGTAAGTTTTTTGCATGAACCCGGCAACAGGAGATTCTCTTTAAGCTTAGATATTTCGGAGATATTTAAACCGATAATCGTTGATCATGTAATATTTAAATTAATGAATACAAATATGCTTGGCGAAAGGGATTTTGAAAAAGACGTAAATTCTTGTTATCTTTCGGAAAACGGAAGAAAAATATTTTTAAGAGAATATGATGATAGATTAAACACTACCTTAAAACATAGAGGGCTTAATAGAAACGTATCTTATAGGCATATTATCCGCTTAGAATGCTATAAATTGGAAAAGCATATTTCTAATATTGAGGAATATAAAGCCTTTAGAGCATGGTGGTAATTTTATTTATTTAAACTTTTAATGATGATTCAAAAATATGAATATAATTCTTGTTTATGATGTAGGCGAAAAAAGAGTGCAAAAAATCCATAAGCTTTTAAAACGATATTTAAACTGGGTGCAAAATTCTGTTTTTGAAGGAGAATTGACATACGGTCAATTTGAGGCTATGAAAAATGATATTATTAAAAGAATGAAAACGGATGAAGATTCTATCATAATTTATTCACTTGGCAGCCTAAAATATACAAAACGCGAGATCATCGGTATTGAAAAAAATATAACCGATAATTTAATATGAAAACAATTTAATATGAAATATGGTATTGTCGTCGAGCTACAGGAGTTTTTGCAGCATTTGATATTGACAGACAAATTTGTTTATGATTTAATGTAAGTTATTATTTTTATGGACAAATATTTGCCTTTTAATCGCACCAATATGGAATTGAAAC
>JAJZVN010000053.1 GCA_021845685.1 bacterium | reverse complement strand
TACCAAGATAGATGCCCTTTCCGAAAAAGTGGACTATATGAACAAGACTAACGAAAGATTATTCGATATTATTTTTCATACCACCGACAAAGAAAATAACCGCCCAAAATAGCCCTTTTGTCTCAAATTTGTCCCATAGCATTTTTACAAAGATAGATTATTTAATAATATTAATGAGTTATAATATGCAATAACTTGCTAAAGACTCTGTCGCGACTCTGTAGCCATGTTTGCATATATTTATATTTTACCATAATAAAATAGGTTTACAAATCTAAATAATAAAATAAGTTGTGTAATGTGTTGTGTAATATGAATTTATTTAGGTTAATTTATCAGCTTTAATTTCACTTATTTTCGCAAAATCAGTATCTATTTGTTTATAATCTTCCAAAATATTTGAAATATCATGAGTTTTAATAATTTCTTTATTGTTATAAGCTAAATAAGCCTTTAAGTATTTTTCTACGTCCTTTTTATAGTCGCCTCTTGCTCGGGAACCAAAAAGATAAATAGCCTCCACTTTATACCCCGCCATTTGAATTTCTTCGGTAATTATTTGTTTCGCGGTATTTAACGCTGTATTATTTATATACTCTTCTTTAGTTTTAATCATTTTGTTCGTTAATAATTTATTGTCTTTTATAATTTATTATTTTTAATAAAAATATTTTATATTTATTATACCATAAATTATTAATTTCTATAAATTTTTCATGTATATGCATATACGCTTAATTGTAACTTATTATAATAATTGTAATAAAAACTTAATATAAGTTTCATAAAATTGTAATAATTATTTAGTATAATTTATAAAATATTAAAAATTTAATTAATAATTTAACAATAATAACTCAAATAATCCAAATATTTATGCAATTTATTAAGGATTATTATCTTAATTATTTTTTATCCATAAAAAATATTAAAAGAATAAGTATTGTCGGCTTCGAAAATAACAATTAATAAAAAAAATAAAAATAATTAAGTTAACAATAGCAATTAAATAACAATTAAATTAACAATAACTTGGAGGAGTTATGAATAACAGAATTAAACAAATAGCCGACTATCTCTCTATTGGCATTGGGGGGGGGGGGCTTTATTATTATCAAGGTAATGCAAAAAATTGTCAACACCGATTTAAAATTAAATTAAACACCGAAAGAAATAACAGTTTAAATGTAAATTATTATAAGATAATTTTTAAAAGTCTTTTATTATTTATTATTGCAGCAATGTTGCTTGTGTTTAACGCAGGGCTTGCAAATGCCGATAGTTCAACTAATAGTTCAACTGCTAAAGTTAAAAAAACGCACAAAATTTCAGAGGTTACAACGCAGCAAATTTTGACAAAAACCAAAGAAGCGCTCAGGAAAATGAATAAAACATTGACAGCAAAAAAAATATTTAAATCGACTCAGACTGCGGCAGTTCTGAATAGAAAAGGAATGAAGCAAGCTCAAGATACCGGCGGTGGAGCTGTCCAAGCGTTACAATTATTACCAGGGGTTAGAGTTTCCAGTTATGGCGGAAATAGCGGACTTGCCAGAGATGAAGTTGCTATCAGGGGTATTAAAGTAGGCTGGTCTTCTGTTGCAGGCGATTTGGAAAAAAACGGCATTGAAATGCTATTTGACGGAATCCCTGTTACAAATCTTTCAGGTGCTAGCGGCGGTTTCGATTCTAACGAATACCCTATAGATCAATTTTTCACTGGAATGAATGTTATATATGGTCCTGGCAATCCAGCCAGTAGATGGTACAATAGTTTAGGCGGCACAGTAAATATGATTCCAATTCAACCGACAATGCGTCCGTTTAATGAAACTAATTTTTCTTTTGGCTCATTTGATACATATACTTTAGACGATGAAATGAGTACAGGTATGCATGATGGCTGGGATGGGATTGTGGCGGCAGGTTATACGCATGCAAACACTTTTAGAACAGGACAATTTAATGCGCCTGGTTATGGCTATGCATTTTATGGAAAATTAATAAAAATTTTTAACGGAAATTCATTTAGTTTAGGAGCTTATTTATCGAGAACCCATCAATATAGACCAAATTTTATCCCTGTTTCTCCCGTAGCAGGTATTACGACCGAAGGGTTAGATGCCAATGCACCATTATATAGCCAGCAGACAAGCGGATATTATTCTTCGCTGCCACAAAATATGTGGTATAAATTAATATTAACTCAAACAACGCTGCTTTATTCAAAACTTAATCTAAATGTTACTAACAATTTGGGGCTCCATACTTTAGTATGGTATAGACACGGTTTCAGGGAACACGATAGAGTTAATAATTACTTTTTAACGGCGGGAGGATCTTCTTATTATGAAATGTGGCAGCCTAATTCTAATACATATGGAGAGAAAATATATGCTAACTATAAAATTTTAAATAACAATTTAAAATTCGGAGAATATGATATATATGGCAGATTAAATTATAACTTTTCTCCTCAACCAACAGAAGCCCCGACTAGTTATGCAACTTATTATAATGATTTTTTATCAATTTTTGCTCAAGATAAAATAAAATTATTAAAAAATTTAATTATTGAGCCAGGGCTTGATTATGTAGGATTTAACACAAGTAATTTTACAAATGAAAATAGTTATACTTCACCAGCTCCACCGGTAATTGCTCATATTTATAAGTTAGAGCCTTCTATCGGAATTAATTACCATGTTTTACATAATTTATCATTATATGGAAATTGGGCTATTTCTTATCAAGCTCCAACGGCATCGGCTTATGGTTATTCCCCTACTGTGAATGTTACTCAAACTCTTCCGATAAGAAATACTGATGCTGAAGCGGGCTTTAAAGTAATGATAAAAAAAGATAAATATTTGCATCATTTTGTTTTTAATGCAAATTATTTTCAGAATATATTGACCAATGAAACTATTTATATATATCAACCGTTTCCTACACCGCATACCTTAGTTTCTAATGGCAGCGCATTTTATAAAGGAGTGCAAATAAGTGCCGAAGATGACCCATATGCAAATTTACATCTTTATGCAAATTATACATATCAGAGTGCCAATTATAAAAATTTTTTTTCAACAGTAAATTATCAAACATATAGTAATTACCCTGTGTCAAATGTTCCAAATTCAATTTATAATATCGGCGCTTATTATACTATTCCTGAAAATACAACAATTTCTGATATTAAACTATGGTATATGTATACAGGGTCGCAATATATGTTTAGCAATGTATATGCAGGACCAACAAGGCAAAAGATGCCATCTTACGGTCTTGTAAATTTGTCAATTAATGTTAAAACTGTTAATTTTGATAAAATGATACCAGGACTTAGAAGTGTACAGTTAAGTTTTTCAGTTTATAACTTATTAAATAAAAAGTTTAACTCAAACGAATATTTTTCAAGCGGCTCTTATTTTGGAGCTGGACCAGGAGCAGCGTTCGCTAATCCAGGCGCTCCCAGAATGTTTTTTGCAAGCGTCACTGCGAAGTTTTAAGTAAAATATATATTAATTAATAACAAAATTAACAAGTTATAACGTTAATAAAATTTTATGCCATAGACCAAATGTTCTGGTCTATGGCATTTTATATTTTATATTTGTACTTCACTTATACGTAGGTAACCTTTTTTTTGTAATAATTTAGCGAATTAAAAAATACAATTGAATTTGAACAAATTATAGTTAATTAATTACTTTATTTTGCCAATTACAAATGATTTTACCTGCTCTGCAATATATATTGGTTCTTTGGCATCGTCGGAAGTAGGTTCTGTGATATCGTCATATCTTGTATTAACGGCATAATAGGTTAATTTATCAGCTTTAATTTCACTCATTTTCGCAAAATCAGTATCTATTTGTTTACAATCTTCCAAAATATTTGAAATATCATGAGTTTTAATAATTTCTTTATTGTTATAAGCTAAATAAGCCTTTAAGTATTTTTCTCCAGCTTGCTGACAATGGAAACAAATTCCATCACCCGTTGTTTTATCGCTTTCAAATAAAACTTTTGCATTTATTAAATCGTTTTCAGCTTTTTTGAATAAAATATTAGCATCTTCTATCATATTGTTATCCCTTCCTTGTTTACATAATAAGACAAAAATCCTGTGCCTGTTTTCTGATGTTCAAAAAGAGATTCAGATTTAATAATTATATCATTTAATATATTGTTTTTAGCCATTTTCCTGCGAATATGAAGTGCAATTTCTATATAATCTTCTTTGGATAGATCTCTATCGGTTACAACAAAAAAATCCCAATCGCTGTCCTTTTTATAGTCGCCTCTTGCTCGGGAACCAAAAAGATAAATAGCCTCCACTTTATACCCCGCCATTTGAATTTCTTCGGTAATTATTTGTTTCGCGGTATTTAACGCTGTATTATTTATATACTCTTCTTTAGTTTTAATCATTTTGTTCGTTAATAATTTATTGTCTTTTATAATTTATTATTTTTAATAAAAATATTTTATATTTATTATACCATAAATTATTAATTTCTATAAATTTTTCATGTATATGCATATATGCTTAATTGTAACTTATTATAATAATTGTAATAAAAACTTAATATAAGTTTCATAAAATTATAATTAAATTATTACAAAAATTTAACATAATTGTAATAATCTTGTAATATTTTAAATGTATAATAATTATAAAACTAAATAAATAATAATGAATAACAATAAATAATAATGGATAAAAATAAATAAAAATATAAATAATACTTAATTATAATTAATTTTAAATTAAAAAAAGGGGAGGGGTAGTGATTTCGTTGTATTGTTTATAGTAATGTAAAATACCAATGCAATGTATTTACTATTAATTATTTGCCTATGATTAAAAAAAACATTTCAAATTTATTAGTATTATTTTTAATAATAATATCGGGCATTATTATTTTTATTAAAATAAGTAAAAATGCTGATGCCGAAATCTTTATAAATAAAATTAATAAAAAAATAGTTAAACCTGTTGTTATCAACAAAGAAAATTATAAAAATTACACATTTAAGCTTCCAACAGGCAGATATATCAGTCCTGTTGGAACATTGAACAAGACTCCTAATTTTTCTACAAATGTTGTAATTCATGGTAAATATATAGCTGTTGTAGCGAACGGCGCTACATTTTTTCAGACTATTACCATATATAACAGAAAAACTCTCAAAGAAGTAGCTCAATACCGAGCGTATAAACAAAAAAAATTTAAAAAAAGAAGATTTAAAAAGTTCAAAAAAATTGTATACAATCCTAAAAAAGCGCGTCATTCCAGTTTAAATAAAGCATTTAGCCAAATGGTATATGCAAAAAATAAAAATCAAGACCTTTTTCAAGGGATTGATTTTGCTCCAAACGGCATTCTTTATGCGGCTGGTGGCGGAGTCAATGATATTATTGCTCTAAAGATTAGGAAAAACGGAAAAATAAAAGTTATTAAAAAATATTATTTAAAATGGCAAAAGTTTCCAAAAAGTCAATATCCGTATCAATATCAAGGTCATCAATATCAAAAATCTTATTCTTTTCATTCTAAGCATTCCAATGCGCCGATAGGCACTATGGCGTATAAACATGAAAATAAACCCTACCTTTTTTATCCCGATAGCATAGCTATTTCAAGTAATAATAAATACTTATATACAACAGGGCTCCTATCAAATTCCGTTGCTAAAATTAATTTAGAAACAGGTAAAACAAATTATGCAAATGCAGGTTCTTACCCCTTTGATATTATACTTGCAGACAACGGCAAAAGGTTGGTAGTTTCGGATTGGGGTTCCGATAGCGTAACAGTATTAAATGCATTTAATTTAAAACCTGTCGGCAAAATTTTAGTCGGTAAAAAATTAACGCCTTTAAGCTATTCTCCTGGTGTTAATCCGACTGCATTAATACAGCTTGCTAATACTCCTAATGTATTTGTAACCGATTCTAATAATGATAAAATTTTTGAATTTAATACACAAAATTTAAAAGTTGTCCGTATATTTAATGATGCGCCTTATTCCCATGCTCCTTACGGCAGCTATCCCGACGGAGTAGCTATTTATAAAGGCTTTATGTATGCGGTGAATGCCGGCAATAATGATATAAGTGTTTTTAACATAAAAACAGGAAAGCAGGTTGGATTAATTCCTACCGCATGGTATCCGACATCTATAATTATTAACAAAGGTAATATTTATGTTACTAATGCCAAGGGGATAGGAAGCGGTCCTAATGTTCATTTCCAGTGGGTCGGCGATATGATGGAAGGAGCTATCGAAAAAATATCTATAAATAAAGTTATGCCGCAGCTTAAATTTTGGACAAAAGTTGTTCTGCATAACGATTTGTTCAGTTTATCGCAAAGAAAAAAAAGAAAACTTGCCGATGAAAAAATTGATAAATTTTTAAGAAAACATATAAAGCATGTAGTATTTATCCTCCGTGAAAATAAAACATTTGACGAAGATTTAGGTGATTATAAACGAGCAGGAAAATGGGCAGACTCGCATTTTGATTTATACAATCAAAAAGAACTGCCTAATTTATATAAATTGGCAAACGATTATGGACTGTTCGTAAATTTTGATGCTGACGGAGAAGTTACAGCTCAGGGGCATCAATGGACTACCGGAGCATCTGATTCCGATTTTGTTCAAAGAACGTGGCCGCAGTATTACTCCGGGAGGGGATTAGTAGGTAATCCGGGGTGGACGCAGCCTTTAAGACCTCTAAATTTAAAAGACCATTATAAATATATGCCTATTTATGATAGTTTGTTAAAATTAAAACACTGGTCTAATCCGTGGATAAGTTATCCTTACGGACTTTACATATATAATGACATGTTGAAACACAATATCCCTTTTGAAGTTTTTGGAGAATTTGTTTCACGCAACAGAATAGGAAATATTCTACCGGCTATGAAAAAACATATAGATTTATCTTCTTACGGCTGGGATAGATTTATTCTTGATACCCAAAGAGCGAATGTCTTTTTAAATTTTGCAAAGAGGAAAATTAAACATCATAAGTTTCCGTCTTTTGTTTACTTATGGCTTCCTGATGACCACACAGCCGGCAATAGACCTTGTTATTATACGCCGGATTATTATGTTGCCAATAATGATTATGCTACAGGTGAAATAATAGATTATTTATCGCATTCTCCTATATGGAAAAATACACTCGTATTTATTACTGAAGATGATGCTCAATCAGGAGCAGACCATATAAATGCGCACAGGACTTTTGCCGTTATGATTTCACCATGGGTTAAAAAAGGAGTATTAATAAAGAAATTTTATTCACAAATAAGTATTGTAAAAACAATAGAAGCAATATTTAAAATTCCTCCTATGTCTCAATGGGATGCAAATATACCTGTTATAAATACAGGCTGGACGGATAAACCCGATATGAAACCGTATCATGTGGTTAAGATGCAGGTTAAACCGGCGCTTAATCCCGGAATATGCAAAAGCTATATAGATAAGATGCGTTTAAAATTAGGAAAAGCCGGATTATGGGAAGCTCCTGTAAATATTAATAATAAAAATGTAGATAATAAAAATAAGAATAAACAATTAATTAGGACAGATAACAAATATATCAATAAAAAAAATACAGTTGATAACAAAAAAAAATTGAAATTAGCAGAATTAAATGAGTTGCATAATAATAAGAAGTATCAAAATAATAGGCATCAAAAAAATAAGTATCAAAATAATAGACAACAAAAAAATAAGTATCAAATATATAACGCTAAAAATATTAACAGCAGTAAAAAAATTATTAAAAAAGGTGCAAATAATAACAACGCAGAATATTATTCTCCTACTTCGTTATTAAAAATAAGCGGACCGGAACAATTTAAACAGGAATGGATTACATCAAAGGGTTTAAAATCTTATAAAAAAGTTATAGAGTACATAAAAAAATTAGCGAAAAAAGAAGGGGCTCCCATCGGCGATATTTTAGCAGGAGCAAGCCCCGATTAAAATTAATTTATTTTCAAAACTAATTTACATAAGTAGAGGTATAAAGTAATTAATTTTTTTTGGTAATTCTTAGTAAAATATATATTTTTAATCAAAACAATAAAAATGAAAATTAAATATAAAAAAATGAAAAAATTGTATTGACAAATAACGACAATATATTATTTTAGAATCGTATTTTTCAGTTTTTCACCAATGAATCCTTATCCGATTTATTTTAATCCTCATGTATTGTTGCATTTGAGACGGTCATTAGAAAAAGCAAGAATATTTTTATCAATAGTTCATAAAATAAAAAAACATGCACATTTATAATTTTATTGAAAAAAACAAGTTTTAATAGTATAATTATTAAAAAATAACCAATTATAATAAAAAAATAAAAATAGAAAATATGAGTCCGACAGTTTTGAGAATAAAAGGCTATCGGTTCTTTTTCTTTTCTAGCATGATCTCACAGTATCTGATTTATTTATTCCCATACTCCTGCTTGAATCTGCGGGATAGGGGTATTTTTTTTACAGCTGTTTTATTTTAATAGTTTGCTTAAATAATTTTGACAAATATATAGAAATTATAATAAAATAAAAACGATAGCAAGTAATGAGAATGGGAGGGTTTGATTATGGAAATGGTTAAAAAAGAAGTCATTAAATTAATACAGTCTTTGCCGGACGATATAAATATCAATGATATAATGGATGAGCTTTACTTTAAGCTTCAGGTAGATAGCGGACTAAAAGAGCTTGAAGAAGGCAAGTGGATTTCCCATGAAGATGTCGAGCAAAAATTAAAAGAAAAATGGCTGCAAAAATGAGGTGGTCTATCCGCGCCGTTTCAAATCTGCAAATAAAGTATCCGATTTATTTTTATACACCTGTTTTACCGTCAATCTTACCCCAAATAAATGAGATTTATTAATAAATATATCATAAAATGACGTAGGATGTATCTGATTTATTTATTCAAACGAATATTTTTCGAGCGGGACTTATTTGGAGCTGAACCAGGAGCAACGCTCGCTAATCCAGGCGCTCCCAGAATGTTTTTTGCAAGCGTCACTGCGAAGTTTTAAACTGACAAGATATGGTAAATTAATAAAGAATAAAGAAGGTTACAGCATTAATAAAATTCATGCCATAGATTAATTTTTTTAATCTATGGCATTTTATTTATTATTATTTATCCATACCCGCTCCTATAGCCAATGAGAAGCGTAATCTATAAATAAATCAGTTGAAATGGAATAAAGCTGAAGGTATTTTAAATTGTATGAAGCTATAAATTTACATATCTTAAAAAAAATTTTTCAATTACATGATTATATATTTTTTATAATATGTTATAATAATGACATTAAATTTAGATATTTTAATAATAACTAATTTTGAATTATCAACACACGCTCAAGATATATTTAAAAATAATCTTAATAAATAATTTAAATTAATTAATAGATCGG
>JAJZVN010000018.1 GCA_021845685.1 bacterium | reverse complement strand
GGTTTATAAAAAATAGAAAACAGTTCTTCTTTGTAATCTTCCAATAAATTACTTCCTGTTTTTAAACTTTCATATATAAAGTCTCCAAGAAGAGTTCCAGAAATGACGGCGCTTAAATTGCCGGCTCCTGTTATAGGGTGCGTAAGACCCGCGGCATCGCCGCAATACGCAATATTTCCGTATACAGCGTCGTTTAAAGCAGAAATAGGCACTAATCCCGATGCTTTAGATATTGTTTTTCCGCTTATTATACCTTTATTTTTAATTTCATTTAAAAAAATATCAAAAGCTTTTCTTAAATTAATATTATTATTAATATTTTTTTCTATACCTATTCCTACATTTGCAAAATTAAGCTTAGGAAAAACCCAGCCGTATCCATAAGGAATGTAATTTCTAAAATAGATCAGCGCGGAATTTAAACGTTTTAAGAGATTCGTTTTAATCTGAATACCGTATATATAACTTTTATTACATATTAATTTATGTTTATCTTTAAAATCTATAAAATCTTTTGCTCCCGATGCCAGCACCAAATACTTATAATTTATTTCTATTCTATTGTTATTATCGGTCTTGGTCCTGACAATTAATTTATTTTCGGATTCTATTATCGTTTCCGCAAAAGTATCTGTAAGTAATTTAGTTCCTTTGCCTGCTGCAAGTTCGGCAATATAATAATCAAAAATATCTCTGTTTAGTATATATCCTTTGCCGTCAAATTTATAATTTTCTTTTACAGTATCAACTTCCATATATTCAACATTCTGACAAATAGCTTCAGGCTTGTCGGTCAAATCAATATACTGGTTAATATTAAGAGGGATGAATTCGGCGCATTGAACAGGAGTTCCAGGTTTTTCCTTTTTCTCTATAAGTATATTGCCGATGCCACGCTTTGATAATTCATAAGCGCAAGAGCTTCCCGCAGGACCTGCACCTATAATAACAACATCTATTTTCATATTTATTTAATCAAAAAATCATCACAAAATTTAATTAAAATTTATTTATTATTATTTAAATACTATATCAAAACAGCATTAATTTATTTTAAATTTTAAATACTTAATACTTAATATTTAATATTTAATATTTAAAAACAAAATTGCCTATTATTATTAAAAATTATCAATTTTATTGCTATATAAATTTATTGCCAATTCAATCTAGACCAAAAATTCTGTATAAAATTATTCTATTATTATTAGTATCTGCTACTGCAAGATATTTTCCGTTTTTAGATATTGAAATGTTTGATTCAGCATTAAAGTTTCTGCCGCCAATTCCAGGAGTTCCAAAATTATAAGATTTAATAACATTAAATCCTTTTGAAAGCTTAAAAACCGTTATTATGCTTCTTCCGTAATTTGCAACAAATAAATAACCGTCTTTGTAAACAATACCGACAGGATGAAAAAGTTTATGTCCGTTTTCGCCTTTTGTCCCTATAGTTCCTATCAAATTAAATTCTTTATCAAATACTAATATCTTTGAAAGTTTATAATCTGAAACATAAATATACTTTTTAGAAAATGCAATGCTGACCGGTTTTTTTAAAATATTATGCTTAGCTTTATCTTTCGGGTCTTTTTTTTCATAAAATTGACCAGTTTTAAAATAAATTAAAATATCATTAGCTCCTGAATTCGCAATATAAATCTTGCCGTTTGCAAAACCGATATATGTAGGTTCAACAAGCATTTTTTTAGCATTTTTGGATCTGCCGAACTCTTTTATAAATTTCCCTTGAGGAGTAAAAACCTGAATTCTTGAATTGCCTGAATCTACAATGTAAATCTCCGGATTTCCTTCATTGAAATTATGCACGGCGCCATAAAGAGGCACCATAAATTCACCTGTCGCGCTTCCCTGCAGTCCCCATTGTCTAATATATTTTCCCAGAATATTAAACTTCAAAATTCTCGAATTTCCAGAATCTACAATATAAATAATTTTATTACCCTGAAAAAATACATCGGCAGGTCCTTTTAAACCGTATTTAGTTCCTATTATCTTAATTAATTTTATTGAGAATTTAACTTTTTGAAAGTTTTTAATAAACTTCTTTTGAAAAATGAGAACTGCAAGAATTATTATTATGACAAGGCTTAGGATAAAACCTATTTTACTTATTTTTTCTTTAAAGGTCATGAACTTGCCCCCGTATTAATTAATATGTAAAGTGATAAAATTTGAAAAAGAGGATTTAATATTAAAATAATTTTTGCTTTTAACACATAATATATAATAATAACCTCCTTTTAATACAGATTTATTTATTTTATAAAAAAATAAGTCCCTCTCTTTTTTTTTGTTTAATCTAAATTTGTCCGCAAATTTTAAATTTTGGATTGAATAAAGTTTTGCTTGGGAGCACGATAGATTTTTTTTTGTTTTATTTTTAAATCTTTTTTCATATATTAAAAATTCTTTAATATCTTCGGGATTAAATTTATATTTGTAAATGACAATAAGGCTGTCTGTATTTTTTTTAATTGAAATTATATGCGGAGCAGGAGGAGGCGGAATAACAGGGGCTATCGGATATCCTGTTTTTGCGCATCCTGATAAAATTAAAGCAGAGAAAAAAATCAACAGTATTAATAAAAAAAATAAAATTAAATCATTTTTCTTAACAATATTAATATTAATCAATAACATACATAAAATTTATTTAAATTAATTATTTAGTTAATTATTTAGTTAATTTATCTAATCAATTATTTTATTTTATTTAATTATTTAATCAATTATTTATTTAGTTGTTTAAATTATTTAGCATACTTAAGTTGTTTTAATCTTTAAACTATTTTTATTTTACAAAAAACATTTTATTATTTTCGTCTTGTTTAATTTCATCGTTATAATCATTTATCATCTTTCCTATACTGTCTAATGATGTGCTGCCGTAAGTTTTTTTAGAGTTTATAGAATGCTTGGCGTCAAATAAATCATAAATATCATTTTCAAAAAGATTGGAAAATTTTTTGTAATCATTAATTTTAATTTTTGATAATTTTTTATTTTTATCTTTAGAATAGCTTACGACATTGCCGATTATTTCATGAGATTTTCTAAACGGCAGCCCTTTATTGACAAGATAGGTAGCCATATCGGTTGCATATATTGCGTCATCGTCTAATTGCAAAATCATGTTATTCTTTTTAAATTCAATTGTTTTAATTATATCTTTAAATATTTCCAAAGATTTATAAACAGTTTCCGAGTTATCCATAACGGGCTTTTTATCCTCCTGCATATCTCTATTGTATGCAAGGGGCAAAGACTTTATCATAATAAAAAGGGATAATAAACCCGATATTACCGAACCTGTTTTTCCTCTTATAAGCTCTAAAACATCCGGATTTTTCTTTTGCGGCATTATGCTTGATCCTGTTGTAAACTCATCTTTAATATCTACAAAATCAAATTCTTGGGAATTCCATAATATTAATTCCTCACAAAATCTAGATAAATGAAGAGCTATCATAGACAAAGCAAAATTAAATTCAATAGCAAAATCTCTATCGGAAACAGAATCTATGCTGTTTCGAGATACCTTTCCAAAACCCAATATCTTAGCCTCTAATTCTCTGTCTATATTAAAATCGGCTCCGGCAAGAGCGCCGCTGCCGAGAGTTAACCAATCTGCCGAAATATAAGCATTATTTAATTTAATAAAATCTCTTGTAAACATTTCATAATAAGCTAACAGGTGATGAGCTAATGAAACAGGTTGAGCATGCTGTAAATGCGTATATCCCGGTAAAAAAGTTTCAATATTGCCTTGCGCTTTTTTTACAAGTTCAATTCTCAAACCAATTAATGCTTCTCCTATTATTTTTATTTCATTTTTAACATATAACCTGAAATCTACTGAAACCTGATCGTTTCTTGACCTGCCGGTATGCAATTTTTCGCCTGCTGCGCCGATAAGTTCAATAAGTCTTTTTTCAATATTAATATGAATATCTTCATATCTTTTATCAAAATTAAATTTATTTAATTTTAATTCTTTACTTATAATAAAAAAACCTTCTTTTATTTTATCTTTTTCATTTTCTTTGATAAGTCCTGCTTTAAATAGCGCTTCAAGATGGGCTAAGCTGCCTTCAATATCAAATTCAGCAAATTTTTTATCTATATCTAATGAAGCGGTAAAATCAGCAGTTAAATCCGATATATCTTCTTTGAATCTGCCGCGTACAAAATTTTCTTTATTATTATTTTTTTCGTTTTCTTTATTTATTTTTTTTGGGGGCATTATTATATATTATATGTTTATTAATTTTAATAAAATTAAATTCAATAAATTTTTTTCATATATATATTATTTAATTATTTATTGCAATATTTAATTATTATTTTATTTTCTCAATTTGAATCTTAATGCTTTTAAATTAATAAAACCGGTTGCATCCTGTTGAGAATACGAACCCTTATCGTCTTCAAACGTTACAATGGATTCCGAGTATAAGCTTTTATCGGACTTCCTATATAATATTTTCATATTTCCTTTGTATAATTCTAATCCTATAACTCCGAAAACGTTTTGCTGTGTTGAATCTATCATCGTCTGCAGCGCTTTAAATTCAGGACTGAACCAGTTTCCTTCATAAATAAGTTTTGAATATTTAGGCAAAAGACCGTCTTTTAATTCAATTTCTTCGCCTGTTAATGTTATAGCTTCCAGAGCTCTATGTACAAATTGCAACAAAGTCCCCGCAGGAGTTTCATATATGCCTCTTGATTTCATTCCGGTAATTCTAGTTTCTACCACATCTGCCCTTCCTATGCCGTTTCTTCCTGCAATAATATTCAATTTTTCTATCATATTAAACGGAGTTTCTTGACGTCCGTTTAAATATACAGGGTTTCCGTTTTCATAAGAAATTTCAACTTTTTCAGGTTTATCGGGAGCATTTGCAGGAGAAACAGTAATTTCAAACATGCTTTCGTCAGGCGAATTGTTTAAATCTTCCAGTATGCCTCCTTCATAGCTTATATGAAAAAGATTTCTATCGCTCGAATAAGGTTTTTCTTTGGTAACGGGAACATGAATGCCGTTTTTGCCCGCATAATCTATAAGTTCCGTCCTTGATGATATATCCCATACCCTCCATGGAGCTATAACTTTAATTTTAGGATTAATTGCGGCGTAAGCAAGTTCAAAACGGACCTGATCGTTACCTTTGCCTGTAGCTCCGTGGGCTACATAGTCTGCTCCGATTTCAGAAGCAAGTTCAATCTGTCTTTTAGCTATTAAAGGTCTTGCAATTGACGTTCCGAGCAAATATATACCTTCATATAGGGCGTTTCCTCTTAATGCCGGAAAAATATAATTCCAAGCAAACTCTTCTTTTAAATCTTCAATAACGGCGCCAATGGCGCCTGTTTTAAATGCCTTTTCTTTAACGGCTTCTAAATCTTCTTTTTGCCCTACATCGGAACAATAAGCTATAACCTCGGCATTGTAAGTATTAATAAGCCATTTTAATATAACCGAAGTATCAAGACCTCCCGAATAAGCAAGAACAATTTTGGGTTTTTTTGTATTATCAGCCATTTTTTATTCCTTATAATATTTAATAATTAAAATAGAAAATTATGTAAAAAATTATATAAAAATTAAAAGTTAAATATAATAAACTATATTACATAAAAAAATAAATATTATAAATATAAAAATATCATTATAAATATAAATATTGCGCCGAAACGTTATATAAATATTTTTTCCATTATTGCTTTTTGAACATGAAGCCTGTTTTCTGCTTCATCAAAAATATTTTTTGAAAATCTTTCAAAAACGGTTTCGGCAATTTCTTCATTTCTGTGGGCAGGCAGGCAATGTAGAACAATAACATCGTCTTTTGCACTGTTTACAACAGATTCGTCAATTATATAAGGTCTAAGTTTATTAATTTTTATTTCGTCGCTTTCCTGTCCCATGCTTATAAAAACATCGGTAGTTACTACATCTGCATTTTCGGAAGCTTTTATTGTATCATGGGTTATTTCAAAAGAGCCTCCATATTTTTTGGAATTATCTTCAACAACTTTATTTATTTTAAAACCTTCAGGAATCGCAAGAACAAGTTTAAAACCCATAATAGCCTGGAGATTAATCCATGAATTTGACATATTATTAGGATCGCCGAAATAAACTACTTTAAGTTTTTTTATATCTTTTTTTATCTCATAAACTGTAAATAAATCCGCCAAAATCTGCGCAGGGTGATACATATCGGTTAAACCGTTTATAACTGGTTTTTCAAAAAAATCGGCGAATTCTTTTATCCTGTCCTGTCCGAAAGTTCTGATAACAACTCCGTCTAAATATTTAGCAAGCACTCTTGCCGTATCTTTTATAGGTTCTCCTCTTCCAAGCTGGAGATCTTGAGAAGACATAAATAAAGGCGACCCTCCGAGTTCAATTATTCCTACCTCAAAAGACACCCTTGTCCTTGTAGATGATTTTTCAAATATCATTCCGATTTTTTTGTCTGCAAGAGGTTTTATATGATTATTAAGTCTATTTTTTTTAAAATAAAACGCTTTTTCAAAAATAGAATAAATCTCTTCTTCGTTTAAATCTAATACTGAAAGAAAATTTTTTATTTTATTCATAAAACTTCTAACTTGCGGATGCCGCTAACTTCAAGCATGGGATGAGCAAGTTATCTCCTTTAATAAAGTTTTCAAAAAGTTTCCAAAAGTTTTAGTTCCTTATAATTTATAACAATTTTGAGTCTTAAGCTTACTTATTATGCTTCATATTAATATTAATTTTTAATAGCTTAAAATTTCGTCTAATGCGCTGCAAATTAAATCAATTTCTTTTTTGCCGATAATCAAAGGAGGTGTCAATCTTAATGTTTTTTCCTGAACCATAGTCGTAAGAAACCCCTTTTCTATTAATTTTATAGCTATATCTTTTGCCTTTATATCATAAAATTCAATTGCGCTAATCAATCCTATAGAACGTATTTCTTTAATTTTATCGGAAAATTTTTCTTTTAATTTGATTAATCTTTCTTTCAAATACAAACCTGTTTCGGCAACATTTTCCAGAAAACCTTTTTTTAAAATTTCATCCATAAAAGCATTTGCCGCAGAACAAACTAATGGTCCGCCGCCAAAAGTAGATGCATGGTTTCCGGGTTCGAATGCATCGGCTGCTTTTTCAGAGGCAAGTATAGCGCCGATAGGCAAACCGCCTGCAAGCGGCTTCGCCAGAGTCATAATGTCCGGTTCTGCATCAAAATTCATATATGCAAACAGTTTCCCCGTCCTCCCAAGTCCTACCTGTACCTCGTCAAATATCAGCATCATATTGTTTTTTTCTGTAATTTCCCTGATTTTTTTTATATAATTTTGAGAAGCTATATTGACTCCGCCTTCTCCTTGAACAGGCTCAATCAATATCGCGCAATAATCGTCATTGCCGTCTACAAGGCTTTCTATTTCTTTTATATTGTTATAATTGACATAATCAAAACCCTGTAAAAGCGGTTCAAAGCCTTTGCGATATTTTTCCTGCCCTGTTGCCGTTAATGCTCCGAATGTTCTGCCGTGAAACGAATTATTCATAGAGATTATTTTATATCCCCTTTTTGAAACCTTTTTAGAATAAATTCTTGCAAGTTTAATAGCTCCTTCTATGCTTTCGGCTCCGCTATTGCAAAAAAACACTTTGGAAGCAAATGAATTTTCTGCCAATTTTTGCGCCAGCAAAGCTTGCGGTTCGGTATAAAAATAATTTGAAACATGAATCAATTTTTTTAATTGATTAATAATCGCATTATTAACAGCTTCATTGTTATAACCGAGATTATTTACCGCAATGCCTGAAGCAAAATCAATATAACTTTTTCCTTTTTCGTCAAAAAGTTCTATTCCGCTGCCATTTGTCAATTCAATATCAAATCTTGAATAAGTATTCATTATATATTTAGCGGTAAGTTCTTTTGTATTCATTGCGTTATATTAATCCTCAAATAATAAATAAAATTAAAAGAAATAAATAAAATTATATTGTTTATAATAGCCGACTATTAATCTAATTAATATGCCTGAATCATTATATTAATTAAAATTAAAATAAATCAATAAATAATATTAAGGTGTTATCTGAGTTCCGATACCTTTTTTGGTAAATATCTCCAATAAAACTGCATGAGAAATAGAACCGTTAATTATATGTACTTTTTTAACTCCGTTTTTCACGGCATTTATGCAGGAATTTACCTTAGGTATCATTCCCCCGTATATTATCCCGTCTTTCAGCATTTTTTCAATATCTGCTTCTTTGGCAGATTCTATAAGCTGCCCTTCACCGTTTAAAAGCCCGTCCTGATCCGAAAGCATAATTAGTTTTTCGGCTTTAAGTTCAGAAGCTATAGCCGAAGCGGCTACGTCCGCGTTAATATTTAATGTAATACCGGACTCATCCATACTGACCGGAGCGATGACAGGGATGAAAGTTTTATCTAATGTTTCTAATATTTCTTTGTTTATTTTTTTTACAATTCCTACACTTCCTAAATCTACATTGTCATTTTTTATTCTTTCCGCAATTATCAAATTTCCGTCTTTACCTGATATACCGCAGGCTTTGCCTCCAAATTTGCCGATTAAAGCAACAAGGTCTTTATTAATCTTACCAGATAGAACCATTTCTACAACTTCCATAGTTCCCGCATCGGTTAAACGAAACCCGTTATGATAACTGCTTTTTATCCCGAGACGGCTTAAAAGATTGTCAATATCTTTACCGCCCCCATGAACGACAATGATATTGATTCCTACTAATTTTAATAATATTATGTCCATTACAAAATTTTCTTTAAGCTCGTCGGAAGACGCGATAGAACCGCCAAATTTTATTACAAATGTTTTTGAATAAAACTCCTGAATATAAGGCAGAGCTTCAAGCAGAGTTTTAGCTTTTTTTATGTACTCTTCCATATTTTTGTTTATTAAAAATTTATAAACTAATAACTAATAACTAAAGACATTTTTATTGCCCCCATAAATATAGTAATATCAATATGCTGCTGTTAATTATGGTGAAGTCGGGCTAAGTATAGTATATTAAATTAATTAGATAAAAACTTCTATTATAATTTTAATTAAATGATAACTATAATATAATTAGTTAAATTACAAAATATATCTTGAAAGGTCTTCATTTTTAACTATATCTTTTAATTTAGCATCGATATATTTAGCATCAATAATAAATTTTTTAGCAGTTTTATACGGCGCATCAAACGATATATCTTCAACTACTTTTTCTAATATAGTTTGAAGTCTCCTTGCGCCGATATTTTCAGTCTTAAGATTAACCTCCTCGGCTATTTCGGCAACACGTTCTATACCGTCTTCCGTAAAAGCAAGATTTACCTTTTCAGTTTTTAAAAGTTCAAAGTATTGTTTTATTAATGCATTTTTAGGCTCCTTTAATATTCTTACAAAATCATTTTTGCTCAAAGACTCCATTTCAACCCGTATTGGAAATCTTCCCTGCAGTTCAGGTATAAGGTCGGAAGGTTTTGACACATGAAAAGCTCCTGCTGCAATAAATAATATATGATCAGTTTTCACAACTCCGTATTTCGTCATTACATTTGAACCTTCTATTATAGGGAGCAAATCTCTTTGGACGCCTTCTCTCGAAATATCAGGTCCGTATGATTTTTCGCGAGAAGCAATTTTATCAATTTCATCTATAAAAACTAATCCTGAATTTTCTAACTTTTCTATCGCATTTTTAATTACTTTATCTGTATCTACAAGCCTTTCGCTTTCTTCACGTATAAGTATTTCATACGCTTCAGAAACCTTAACTTTTTCAAGTTTCTTTTGTTTGGGAAACATACCCGAAAACATTTCTTTTAAATCCTGTCCTATATCGTCAAACCCCGCCTGTCCTGAAAAAACTTCTATAACGGGAAACGATTGCTTATTGAACGATTTAACTTCCATTTCAACTGTTCTGTCGTTAAGCTTACCTTCTTTAAACATTTTTCTGAACTTTTCTCTTGTATTTATATGAGTATCGGCAGAAATTTCCCTTACGTTTTTTTTAGAAACTTTAGGAGGAGGAACTAATAAATCCAGCAGCATTTCTTCCGCATTTTCTTGAGCTTTTTCAATTACATTATCCATTTCCTGAGCCCTCTCGCTCATAACGGAAATTTCAGATAAATCTCTTATCATTGATTCAACATCTCTGCCCATATACCCTACTTCGGTAAATTTAGAAGCTTCCACCTTAATAAAAGGAGAATCGGAAAGCTTAGCAATTCTTCTTGCTATTTCAGTCTTACCTACTCCAGTAGGTCCTATCAATAAAATATTTTTAGGAGATATATCTTCCATTATATCTACAGGAACGTTATGTCTTCTAAAGCGGCTTCGCAACGCAATTGCAACCGCTCTTTTGGCTTTATCCTGACCAATGACGTATTTATTAAGTTCTTTTACTATTTCTTTAGGTGTCAAAAAATCAATTTTACCTGCCATATTAAGTTATTTCCCCTCACCGTTAAATTTTAGTTTATGATAATAAAATTAAAAAATATTTATTACAATATATCATACATTTATAATTTATACTTAATCTTCCCAAAATTGCCGATAGAAAATTTTATTCTAGTTTTCCGCTTACGCGGTAATGACTTTGATGGATTTTAAAAGTTCACTCGTTAGATGTCATTCCTGCTTAAGCAGGAATCCAGCGTCATTAATGCATTGAGGTATATTCAACAATATCTATCATCTATCGGCAATTTTGAGACCTTAGTATTTATTTACTTTTATTTAATTAATTTTACTTATTTATTTTAATTATTTATATTTATATTTATATTTATATTTATATTTATATTTCTTCAACTATAATATTATTGTTAGTATAAATACATATTCTTGAAGCTGTTTTTATTGAATATTCGGCTATTTCTTTTGCTTCCATTTTTGTATTTTCCATTAAAGCAAGGGCGCACGCTAAAGCATATGGTCCTCCTGAACCGATAGATAAAATATTTTCGTTTTCATCAGGTTCAATAACATCTCCTGCTCCTGAAATTATAAATAAATCCTTAGCATCGGCAATTATCAGCATAGCTTCAAGCCTGCGCAAAATTTTATCGGTTCTCCAATCTTTAGCAAGCTCTACGCTGGCTCTTCTTACATTGCCGTTAAACTTTGAGAGTTTTTCCTCTAATTTTTCGACAAGGGTAAAAGCATCGGCTGTTGCACCTGCAAAACCCGCTACAACTTTATCGTCATAAAGCCTTCTAACCTTTTTTGCAGTATTTTTCATAACGGTATTTCCTAATGTAACCTGTCCGTCCCCTGCGACGGCGATACGTCCGTTTCTTCTGACGCCGATTATAGTAGTACCGAGAAGCTTAGCGCTTCTATCGTCATAACTATGATTATCCATATTTTAACTTTTCTCCTTAACAATAAGCTAATTTTTAAAATTTATGTTATACACCATATATGTAATATATAGTTTTTAATTTTAATAATTTAATAAATTTTTTATCTATCATTACATAATATATGTCGGTGAAATATTAGATAATTAAAGGGGTATTATAATTCCTAAGTTTTTATCATTATATAATAAATATATGTTATGTGTTAATTTTTAATTTCAACAATTTAATAAATTTATTTATTATTTATTAAAACATTTATTTAGATTTATTTAGAATGAGGATGAGCTTGTTTATAAACATCAAGCAGTTTTTTTAAACTTAAATGCGTATATTTTTCAGTTGTTGAAAGATTGGAATGCCCGAGCATATCCTGAATAGACCGCAAATCTGCGCCGTTATCAAGCAAATGTGTAGCAAAAGAATGTCTTAGGCTGTGTGGCGATATATTTTTGTACTGACCTGTAATTATCATTGATTCATGAACAATCCTGTGTACCGTTCTGCGAGTTAAATGATTTCCTTTTCTATTAATAATTAAAAATTCATTTTTAAAATTTAAATTAGCCTTAGCAATGTAATCTTTCCATTTTTTAATCTTATCAATCGTTTGAAAAGTTAAAGGTATTATTCTTTCTTTAGAACCCTTACCTATAACTTTAACGTAACCTTCTTTAAGTTCTAAATCTTTATATTTTACGGATATTATTTCACTCACTCTTAAACCGCTTCCGTATAAAAATTCTAAAATCAAATCATTTCTTAAAATTTCAAATTCATATTTTTTGCCTTTTTTTTGCGAAGATAAAAAATAATAATTATTTAGAAGAAATTCTGCTTCATTTACGGTTAAAAAAAACGGTAATTTCTTTTCTATCTTTGGCAATTCTAAAAGAAATACAGGATTTTGGCTAATAATATGTCTTTTTTCAAGAAAATTAAAATAAGATTTTATAGATTCTATTTTTCTGGCAAGGCTTGTTTTTTTAATTTTATCATATTCTTTGCTTAAAAATCCTCTAATGTCTATTTCGGTAATTTCTGAAACATTATTAATTTTTAAAATATTTCTTAAATATACAAATAATTCTTTTACATCTGAGGAATATGCCATAACCGTATTTATGGAGTAATTTTTATCAAGTCTTAGATAGTTTTTAAAATCCTCAATATAATCAAGCTGATTTTCCATAATTTAGTTATATAAATACAAATATAATATAAAAATAATTAACGAATAATATAATTTTTGATAGCTATATATTAATTATTAATATAAAAACAAACTAATAAAAAGTTAAATTAGAATTATATCACAAATAATAATTAAAAATATATAAATTTAATCAATTTTTAACATTTGCTTCATAATTATTTAATAATTATATATAATTTTTTAAATGCATCAAAAAATTAATGTTATACTATTATAAAGAGAAAATAATAATAATGCAAAATCAAGCAAAGGAAGAAGAGGTTATGGAATTTTCTGTATCTGCCGAAAAATATTTTGATTCAAGATTTGAAAATCAGGAAAAATATATTATAGCAAGATTTGAAAAATAGATATTAATAAATAAATAAATAGATAGATAGATAGATAGATAGATAGATAGATAGTATAGTATAGTATAGATAAATAAATAAATAAATAGATAAATAAATAAAAATAAAAATAAATAGATAGATAAATAAAAATAAATAGATAGATAAATAGATAGATAAATAGATAGATAGCTTAAATTTTAAATTATTAAAAAATAATTCTATATACAAGAACAAACGAACCAAATATTACGCAGTAAAATGCAAATGGATAAAGAGCATTTATTTCATACTTGTGAAAATATTTCATTAAAAACCATATACTGAAATATGCTGCAATCCCTGCGGCAATACCGCTTACGATAGAAACGGCATCAAAGCTGATAAGATGAAGTTTAATCATTTTAGGCACTTCTAACAGTCCTGCTGCAAATATAATAGGGGTAGCCAAAAGAAAGGAAAATTTTGCCGCCGCTTCATGTTTAAATCCAAGATATAAAGCGGCAACCATAGTTATTGCCGAGCGCGATATACCCGGAATTAAAGCGAAAGATTGAAAAAAACCGATCGTCAGCGCTGCTAATATTGTCATATCTGCTATCTTAGATATACCTTGTTTTCTCCTTCTTTGTTCGCCAAGATACAGAATAATGCCGTTTATTATTAGAAAAAAAGCTGCTATATCGGTAAAACCAAATAACTTTTTAAGCTTATGAACAAAAATTAACCCTATAAGACCTGCTGGAATTGTAGCCAAAGCTAACAAATATAATGTTTTAGAATCTTCATTTATGTTAAGATTTCCTTTAACGACCCCTTTAAAAAATCCTTTAAATAGATTAATCCAATCTTTATAAAAATATATAATAAGAGCCAGAGCAGTCCCGAGATGCAGCACTACAAGGAAAGGCAGGAACCCTTCCGACTGCCTGTTTATATGCCACCCCAAAAGAGCTGGTATTATTACCCCGTGAGCTAAACTGGATATAGGAAAAAGTTCGCTTATGCCTTGAATTATAGCTAAAATTATGCCGTGCAGCATTGAAATATTTATCATAATTAATACATAATCTCCTTATTAATTTTTTGCGTATTAAATTTAAAATTGATAAAATTATACAATTTTTTAAAATATTATGATATATATAATAAATAAATTTTGATTTTTATTTTTTTTTGAAAATACTGTTGAATATTTACTAAAGATATTATATAAATATTGTATGAATTATATATAATGCCAAGTTAAATCTGTATTTTTCAATAATGTGAAGTTCTGAAGTTCTATTGTATAATAAGTAATAAACAGTTAAATCTCAAATAACCTGTGTAACGTAATTATATTATTATAAATATTATAATAATATATAACAATATATAACACATAATAAGCGTAATTAATAGATATAATTATTACCTTAATCCTCCTACGGACTACGGAGAATTATTATATAATATATTTATATATATTGCTTGCGGGGGTTAGGGGGGCGCCTTTGCATTAAACCCCTCTCATATTAATGAATTCTAAAAATTAGTTTTATTAAGTATGGTAAAATAAATTAAATTTATAAATCTTAAAAGGACAAAAGGACTGCATTAGAAACTATTTATAATTATAAGTTCTAATGCTAAATAACTCTGTATGCCTGCAAAAGCAGGAATCCAGTATATAAAATTCTATTGCAGAATTAAGGTAATATAGTGATATAATTAATAAAACGATATTAAAAATATAAAATTAAGAAATTATTAAGGTTTGTTCATTAAAAAAAATTTAATTATTTTACTGGAGGGGAAATGTTTAAAAAAATTTTATGTCCGGTTGATTTTAGCGAAACTTCAATTAATGCTTCAAATCAAGCTATTGAACTTGCGGAACAGTTAAAATCCACAATTATTTTTATTCATATTATAGATATAAATCTTATGCAAAATGCGGGGGACTTATCTTTTGGATCAATTGACATGTATGAAACATTGGCTGATGAAGAAAAAGGATTGCTAAAAAAGTTAGAACAGCTTGCAATATCTAAAGGAATCGTAGCCAAAACTATATTAACCCATGGAATACCCCATGAAATTATACATGAAACGGCAAAAAATGAAAGCTGCGAATTAATAGTAATGGGTACACACGGCAGAACAGGTCTTTCAAGAGTATTATTAGGCTCGGTAGCAGAATCTATAGTCAGGCATACCGATTTGCCGGTGCTTCTATTCAGGAAACAGTAAATATATTCATAGCAGGTTTGGATGTCATTCCCGCGAAAGCGGGAATCCGGCCAGCATTCTATTCATTCTTATCATTCTTAAAGCATTGTGATTGCTTAACAATACTTTTTTATCGGCAAATTATATATTATAGTAAAATATAACCTCAAAGCACGCTCTCTATCCGCAAACTATTTCACTTTTCACCCGGTTTTATTATAATTTTAAGAGAATTTTGCGCTTCGGCAGTAAGTTTGAAACCTTGCGATATTTCAGAAA
Source organism: bacterium (assembly GCA_021845685.1). Classification (GTDB taxonomy): domain Bacteria; phylum SZUA-79; class SZUA-79; order Acidulodesulfobacterales; family Acidulodesulfobacteraceae; genus Acididesulfobacter. The sequence continues at coordinate 28,606 of JAJZVN010000018.1, read as the reverse complement.
GAGGTAATATGTCCGTGATCATATCTTTAACGTTTATCCTTTTTGTTTTTATGAGCTCCAGAGCATTTGTATGGTCTGCAATTGAGCCTGCATAAGAACTGATTAGGCTTACTTCTGTTCTCCAGAATATTTCATTTATTGAAAAAGGTAGTTTAGCGCCTTCTCCTGCAGCCGAAAAAAACAACACGGTTCCTCCTCTTCTGACCGATTTTAATCCCTGTTCTATTGCGCTGTCGGCTCCTGCAGAAATTATTACAATATCTGCAAGAAAACCGCCGTTTATGTTTTTAATTGTTTCAGGCACATTTTCTTTAGCATTTATTGCATAATCAGCCCCGAATTTTTTGGCGGCATTAAGCCTAAACCCGTTAATATCCGTCGCTATAATTGTCGTCACTCCTGAAGCCCTTAAAAGATCAATATGTAAGAGCCCTGATAGTCCGCTTCCTATAACAATAATTGTTTGAGCAGGTTTAACGCCTGCAAGTCTTTGAGCTCTAACGCAGCAGGCTAACGGTTCTACAAAAGTACCTTCTTCAAAACTGACGGAATCCGGCAATAAATAAAGTCCATTTTTAACATTAATTTCGGGTAATCTTAAATATTGCGCAAACCCGCCCGGATCAAAATTGGTTGACCGTAAAGTATCACAAACTGTTTGATGACCGCTTAAACAATATTTGCAGGTATTGCATGGGACATGATGGGCGGCAACAACCCTATCGCCGATTTTAAATTTTTCTACATAGTCGCCGATTTTTACAATAGTTCCTGAAACTTCGTGTCCTAAAACCAGAGGAACTTTATCCCGTCTATACCATTCTATAACATCACTGCCGCAAATACCCGCAGCTTCCACTTTAATCAATATTTCATTATTGTTTATCTCGGGAATCGGTTTTTTTATAATTTTTATATCGTTATTGCTATAATACAGGGCTTCTTTCATAATGTTTTTATTATATTATTAATATTTTATTATTTATTGTATTGTTTAATATATTTATTATATTACTTATTATTATTGTATTAGCTCCCTAATTGACTGGAATAAAATAAGACACTATAATTAAATAATTAAGTCAAAAGGTAAATTATAATCAAAAAGTGTCTTGATCTACTCCAACAATATGGGTGTTAGAAGACCACTTACTTATTATATTACTTACTTATTGCTTTTAAAAGTTTTTTCGGCTCTGTTAATTACAAGCAGAACATCTCTTTTTCTAACTATACCGACATATTTTTCAGTTTTTCCCTCTATAACAAAAAGTTCGTCTGTTTTTTTCCTAAAAAAATTATGCACGACAATGTCTAGAGTTTCCGTTATTTTTATTTTAGGTATTTTTTTAGTTTCCATTATATCTTTAGCTAATCTGCTATCATCTGGAGTATTCATCATCATATTTTTTATAGTATCGTATTTTACGAACCCTATAATTTTTCCGTCTATCGCAACAACAGGATGTATTGTAAAACTTGAATTAAAAAAAATCGTGATCATCTCATACAGGGTAGCTTCCGGTTTTATTGATTTTGCATAATTTTCTTCTTCCATTATATCTTTAACTGAATACTTTTTAAGAGGCTCTATAAAATAATCTTTAGAATGGGCAGGCGAATCCATTCTGTTTTTTTTCTGTTTAGAATATATGCTTCTTTTTCCGCTTACAATGAATGTAATAGCGTTAACAAGCATTAGCGGCGGCAAAAGTCCATAGCTTCCCGTCATCTCGGAAACCATTAAAAGTGAAGAAATAGGAGTTTTCGCAACGCCGGCGAAAAACCCTCCCATTCCTATAAGCACAAACGGAGCAATATCTGATTGAAGGATAATATGCGGCAAAAGTATATGAAATATAGCTCCGAATGCTCCGCCAAACATTCCTCCTATTATAAGAGACGGTGCGTAAACGCCTGCCGAACCGCCTGAACTGACGGTAAAAGAAGTTGCTATAATTTTAAAAAAACCTATCAAAATTAACATCAGTATGCTTAACTTCCCAAGAACGGCAAGCTGGAGCCATCCATAGCCGACCCCCATAATTTCAGGAAGAAAATAAGCTATAACTCCTACCGCAAGACCTCCGATCATCGGCTTAAAATGCGGTTTAATTTTTATTTTTTTAAAAGCGCTATGCACGCCGTAAAAGAATCTAATATAAAAACTTCCTATAAATGCAAGGGCAACACCCATAATAGCGTAAAAAACAAGCGTGATAGGTTTGGTGTAAGTAAACATAGGAACTAACACGACTGGTTTAAAACCGGCGTAAAAATATGCATAAATAGAATAGGCAACTATAGAAGAAATAATTGCAAGCATTAGCGAACCGCTTTCAAAGTCCATATCGGAATATAAAACTTCAACGCCGAACATTGCCCCTGCTAAAGGAGATTTAAATATTGCTCCTATACCTGCGCCTATACCTGCAACAAGCATTTTTCTTCTTTCAGGAACAGGAAGTCCCATAAATGTGGCAAGAACAGAACCAAAACCTGCGCCTATTTGCGCAACAGGACCTTCTCTGCCTCCTGAACCTCCGGAACCTAAAGTAATTGCAGATGCCAATGTTTTAATTATCGGCACTCTGCCTCTTATAAAACCTTCTTTATTATGAAACGCATCTATAGCGGCATCGGTTCCGTGACCTTCCGCTTCAGGAGCGAAAGTATAAACTAAAATACCTGATAATAACCCGCCTACGGCAGGAATTATCAAAAACAGCCAGCGAACTAAAATAATATGCGGAGGAGCTCCCGTCTGTCCCATTAATTCGGGGCGGGGAGAATAATAGCCTTCAAGAGTATTTTGAAATATAAATCTGAATAATCTTATGAGAGCATTGAAAATAATTGCTCCTACGCCGGCAACAATACCTATTGAGAGTCCGAAAAAAATCCATCGGGAAAAATACATGAATCGGTTATCTTGAAACTTTATCATGTATCTTTTTATATTAACTAAAGGTCTTTTTAAGCTCTTTTTAAATCGGCTTTTTATTTTGCCTGCCATATCATAAGATATATAATATATTTGAAAATTTTTTTATTTTTTAAAATATAAAATTCAAATACTAAAAATACGACACTAATTATATTATATTATCTTAAATATTCATATCCATATTTATATTTATATCCATATCCATATTTATTTATATTTATATTTATATTTATATTTATATTTATATTTATATTTATATTTATATTTATATTTATATTTATATTTATATTTAATTATTTTGATAAAATCATTTTTTGCCTATTAAAATCATTTTATCGTTTTTATCAAGAATAAAAGCTTTTCCGTCAGGATTTACTATCATTTTGCCGTCTCTTTTTACGCCCACAAAAAGTTCGTCCGTCGTTTCTTTTATAAAAAACAACGCATCATGGAATGATTTACCGATAATGCTTGACGGAATATTTTTTTCAATCAAACCTTCTTCAAAATCTTCATTCATTAGCTGACTGAAAAAATTTGACGCCCCCCTTATTTTTACTGATTTAACAAGTAATTTGCTTGAAAACGAGCCTGTGGCAAATACTTCGTTGACCCCGATTTCTTTTAAAGCTCCGGCTGTTTCTTTTTTTACGACAAGAGCTATAATGTATGTATCTTTGTATTTTGTTCTTACCGTAATTGCGGATATTAAAGTCTTGGAGTCATCATCGTCTGAAATTATGCAAAGTTTAGCTTTATCTATTTTAGCTTTTTCAATATTTTTGTTCTCTGTAATATCGCCTTTAATAAATACAAAATTAATGTCGTTTGAAGGACTTTTATCAATATCGGCAACTAATGTTATATTATCCTTTTCATTTAAGATTTCATCTAACGATTGTTTAATTAAATTACTATAGCCGAGAATAACAACATGCTTTTCAACAAAATGGCTTTCCATAGATCCAAAAATCCTCCCGAGTTTAAATTCAAACATAATAGAAGAAAGGGTAGCCAAAAAAACCCCCAGCATTCCAATGCCGACGAGCATAAGACCCATTGCTATTACCCTTCCTATATTGTTAGTCGGAATCACGTCTCCGTAGCCGACGGTAGAAGCGGTAGTTACCGCCCAGTAAAAGGCCTTAAAATATGAAATTTTTTCGTAATGACTGAACAGAAAGGCAAAAATAAGGAGAATTGCCAATAAAATAATTAATATCCTTAGGAGTTCGGAACGGTGCTTTAATGTAATAATATTAAACTTGCGATACAGATTAAATAATATTACGAACATAATAAATAATAGGACTAATATTTAATATAATAAAATCTTAATATTGTAGTGAGTAAATAAAGCTTTTGCACAATAATAATGTTTGGTAGCCCCAACGGGATTTGAACCCGTGTTACTGCCTTGAGAGGGCAAAAACCTAATGTATAAGTTATTAATATAATTAACAAAATGTAATACTTAAAAAAACATTGAGTACGTTTTTGTTATAATTTAGAACAAAAGGCTTATTCGTTTGCGGCTTTATCACGATGAATTCTTTCTTCCCTGAATCCCATATGTACAAGTATATCGTATAATCTATCTATTCTGTCATTTAAAGATTTATTATTTTCCTTAATCTCGTCGGATAATTTATCGATTCTGTTGGATAATTTATCGTCGAGAATTCTAATCTCACCCGACAGCTTATCGTTTTTTTTATCGGTATGAACATAAAGCCCTATGATTAGCGCAATTAAAGCTATAAATCCGCCTAAATTTATATAATCGCCTGCCATAATACCCCCTATTAATCCTTTTCTTAAATTATACAACCGATATTTAAAATAATAAAGAGTTTTTTTATTTCCGGTGCAGTTTCTACCATTCCCGCTTTTGCTTGGGTTTTAGGGATAGCTTTTGGCAACAAAAGCGAGCCCCTGATATAATGCTTTTAAAATTGTTTAAAAATAAAATTATTTTACTGCCGTTTGTAGGTCTAAAAGGCTTATTTACTGCGTGTTTTATAATGGTAGCCCCAACGGGATTTGAACCCGTGTTACTGCCTTGAGAGGGCAACGTCCTGACCGCTAGACTATGGGGCCGTTTATTTTTTTATTTGCAGTGATTTTATTATGGTTAGAAAACGGCGGGCGTTCAATTTTAATATTGTTTCGGCATGTTATAAAACAGCCATTGTTCATTACATGGTCTTTCTCTAACTGTCTATTAGTTCCCGCACATCCCGATAATATTAATATGCCGCACCCTATAAAAAACAAAATTGCAAATTTATTTAATTTATTAATTTTATTCAATTTTTTACTAATATTTTTTATATTCATAATTTTTAATATCGGCTTAATATTATTTTATTATAAATTGTTATAATTTTTTATGATGCAATCATTTTGCCAAAAATTATCGTAAATATTAAGCGTTCGGCTTTAATTTAGCTTTGAGTATATATATTTACGATAATATAATAATATATAATAAATAAAAAAAATGCAACCATTATCCTTAATACTGCAATATCAATATAAAGATAAAGATTTTAATTTCTTTAAAGAGGTGCTTTATCAAGTGCATAATTCCGTAAAATTATTTTACGACTTATAATATACTTATAATATAATGATGATATAATTATTATAAACATCGGCAGTAGGAAATAAAATAATAAATCGGATAACTTTAAAAAACAGGAGGATTTGGGCGTGGAACATCGGCATATAAATGTAGATATTAAAAAAGGTCTTCCTCTCGAGGCAATAGACGATATTATATCAAGGGGTGATATGTCCGAATGGCTGCAATTAAGAGATTACGCTATGAATAATCCTAAAATATTAGATGACATTATAAAAATTTGCAATCATTACACGATTGATACTTATGAACAAAAATATCAATTTTGGTATAACTTAAGTTTATATTTAATGAAAACAGGCGGATTTAATGAAAGATAAAGATAAAGAAGAATGGGAAAATGTTATTTCAAATATAGCGAGAATTAACGATATTTTGCCTGATGCTATTATAGTAGGAGGGACTGCATCAGCTTTATATTCTGAACACAGAACATCATATGATACGGATTTTGTCGTTAAAGATCTAAAAGAGAGATTTAACGATATTTTATCGACTCTTGAAGCCGTAACGGGCTGGCAAACTTCAAGAATAAAACCGCCGGTATTGATTCTTGGTAATCTTAACGGCATTGAAACAGGTATAAGACAGCTTAGAAGAACTATGCCGTTAGAAACGACTGAAATAGAATATAAAGGTCAAAAATTGACCGTTCCGACAGCGGCGGAAATTTTAAGAATTAAGGGTTTTTTAATACTTATAAGGAATGCAACACGGGATTATATCGACTTTATAGCATTAGCCGATCATTTAGGCGTCAATAAAACTAATGAAGCTTTAAAAAATTTAGATGAATTATACCCTCAAGAAAATAATGCTTCAGCTTTAAGACAATTAATTGTCCAATTAACAAAACCGCTGCCTTACGATTTAAAAGAAACTGATTTGACTAAATATAAAAATCTTGATAAAAAATGGCAGAATTGGCTAAATATAGAAGAATATTCTAAGAATGTCGCAATAAATATTTTTACTAATTATAACAACAAATTAAAACAAAAGTAAAACTATGCAGAAAATTAATCAGAAAATTAATCGTACGCAGTTTTAAAAAAGAAGAGTATGTATAATGCCATAAAACGCAATAGGCAGTAAGAAATAAAATAAATCGGATAACTTTAAAAAGTTATTGTTAATTAATAATAAATTATTATTAAGATATAATATAAATTAATATTTACAAATATAATATAAATTAATATAATATAAATTAATATAATATAAATTATTAAGTTGTATTAGTTATACTCTTAGTTATATTATTTTATTGTTAAAATTAAGATTATACTTAATTAAAATAAATAAATTATGCATAGCGTATTAAATATAAACAATAATAAAGGAGCATCGCTCATAGAAGTTTTGATATCTATGCTGATATTGACATTTGTCTTTATGGGAATTATGGCATTATCTTTAAGTTTTATAAACGGAAATGCTATGGCATCCCGCACAAATCAGGCAACTAATATAGCTCAGATGCAAGCAACTCAGTTACAATGCATAGGCGCTACAAATTTATCTACCGATTACGCGGGCAATATAAGCAGCGGTTCGCCTGTAATATATACAGTAACCCAAACCGCCAATAATAACAGCTTTAATAGCATTAACGGCCCCCTTGGTCAAAGCTGTTCAATGCCAGCGCCTATACAGGGAATAAACGATAATTATACCGTAAACGTATATTTTTCGCTGCCAAATCCGAACTATCCTGCAATTATCGGCGCAAAGATTGAAATTTACTGGAACAACGAGGCTAATGAAATAACTTTAAATTCAGTAATAGTAAATTCAGTATAATAGTATAGCTATTTATTATTTATATTATTATAAAATCATAATTATAAAAATAAAAATTATGATAAAAAATATTCTGCACCCATTGTCAAGATGTTTTTTTAAGTTTTCTTACTCTAAATTTTAACAGATTTTCGGGTTCATGGAATAAGAAACTTAAAAGTTCTGTTCAGATTTATGGGTTCATTATAAAAATAAAAAAAGTAAAAATTAAATTAACAAAAATTTATATAAACTTATACAAACAATAATGTCAAGATTAAGATTAAGATTAAGATTAAGATTAAGAAGAAAATTAAGTAAAAATAAAAGTAAGGCATTAGAACTTTTATTTAACGATAAAGGCGTGACTTTAATAGAACTTATTATTGCCGTAGTTATATCTTTATTAGTATTAGCCGCAGCGTCATTTATTCTTTTGTCCCAATCAGGAGTTTTCAGGTCTCAAAATTCAATATCGGCTGAACAGCAAAATCTTAACGTTGCATACAACAAGCTAAAGTACTCTTTTAGACTGGCAGGTTTCGACTATGGTTCTAATTATTTTTACGCTTCTCAAGGAGTACCAACGACGCAGGTCATTCCGCCTGTGCAAATAGTATCAGCAAATTATCCGAATAATCCGTTTGCCGTATTAATTACCCATTTTTCCGTCATAAATAACGGTGCGCCATGCACTTTAACACCAACGGCTAATATAGCAAAGGCTGCCGCGACAAGTGCAGAGTTCAATCTTGGTCAAAATTGCAATATATCAAATTTCCAAACCGGTCAGCTTTTGAGTTTTCAAAATCCTACCCCGGTCAATGGAAAATCGCTTCCGTCCGGCAGCATGATATTCTGCATAACAAATGTGCAGGCTACAGGTACAGGAGGTAAAATTCAGCTAAGCCCCGGAAACGGACTCGGAGTTTGTCCAAATAATCCCAATCCTATTCCTCCTAAAGGGGTAGAAGGAGGAAACGTTTCTATTCTAACTCAGACCATGTTTTACTGGGGCAATGCGGCATATAGCTTTAACGCACCTTTTAACGGAATTAATTCGCTCACTAAACAACCTAACGGTGGATTATATGAATGTAAAATCAACCCTCCGGTTCTTCTGTCCGGACCGACGGCAGGCTACTATCAATTTAGCGTTTCTTCCCCTGCTTCTCTTTCAGGTGAAGCACCTGCCTGCTATCCTAATACTACTATGAGGCTTGATAATTATATAACAGAGTTTTCCGTTAATCCTCTGACGACTAACTTAACATTAACTAACTCACTGATTCAAGGAGGTTCGGCAGCTTTTCTCCCTGTATCTACGCCACCCTCCATTTATCTTTATAACTTACTGATTCAAGGAGAAACAAATACGGTAATATCTAGTTCGCCAAATTACAGCGTAAATTCAAAATATAATGCCAATTCAAATAGCTCTAGAGGATATAACATAGACGAAACCCTTAATTCAAATGTGTTTTTAAGAAATGTGTATTATGGAAGCTAAAAAATAATCATGAAAAATTTATCTACTGCATTTAAAAAAAATGTATTAAACGTAAAAAGAAAAATTACGGCAGATGAAAACGGCGTAGCCCTTATTACCGTTTTGCTTATTACTTTAATTTTAAGTCTTTTAGCTGCAGTTGCCATTGAGACCACCGGAACGGACGTAATCAACGCAGGACAAAATTATAAAGCAAGCTATACTTTAAATACGGCTGATTCTATGATGAATTTAGTCACACAGGAAATCAGTCCATCTCCAGGCGCTCCCGCAACAAATCTCGTTATTGTAAACCCTCCGGCTATAGGTTATTATTATTATACCGTGGCAAACCCTCCGGCGGGAGGTCCGTTGATACAGACAGCTCCGTCCTGTTCACCGCTGCAGGCAAATTGTCCTCCTCCTCCGCAATTTTCTATTAATACAACCATTTCTCAAAATTTAGGATTTCAAGGAAATGCAGGATTTGAATATACCGGACAATATGGACCCGTACCGGGATTTAGCCTAAATCAATATGTGTTTTATAAAGGAATTATCTATTCTATCGCAAATAAAAATATCAATTCTTCAAATACAACAACAGGAATGAATTTTAATGTTGGACCTATGAAAATTGGATATTCTTCTACACCATGATAAACATTAATTATGAAAGATAATATTAATAAGGAATAAAATTATGCAAAAAAATAAAGCAAAAATTAAAAATTTTTTGTCTTTACTTCAAAACGTTTTTATACTTTTATTGTTGATATTTACAATAAACATCGGCTTGGCGTATATAACGGGAATACAAAATATAAAATCGGCTTATGCAACCGATACTTCATTTTTAACTAATGTCAACAATCCCAATGTCTTAATATTTTTAGACTCGTCAGGCTCAATGATGTGGAATAAAGCTGTTGAATATGACAACAGCGCAGGAGTAGATCCGAATCCTCCTGAAAGCTGGGCTGCAAGCGGAAACGCTTATTATTATAATAATCACTTTGAACGATATTATAAGTCTTGGTCTCCCGGTTCAAATTCTATGTTTTCAAAAATATATAACGCTAAAGTGGCAATAGAAAAAATAGTAAGCGATTCTAATTTTTCAAATCTTAATTTTGCTTTTGCATCATTTTATCAGCCATGGTATGCGCTTAACGGGAAAACTCAGGAGAACTGGTGTATCTATTCTGCCGACGAGTCTTTTCAAAATTCAGCTGACGCACCTCATTATGCGGTTTCAGGAACAACCGCGACAGGTATTCCTGATGAAAACGGAAGTTTTACGAAGGATGGGTCAAATGCCTGCGCAACAAATCCAAATAGTTGCCCAGTAAATCTTGATTATCCTTTTATATCCGTTCCAAATTATGAAATTTCAAGTTCCCCCTACACGTGTCCGAATACTATCACTTATAATGATTCTACATATTATTTTATATCGTACGACTATAGCGGCGTGAATAATTACACAGGGATAGGTACATTTGGCGATTATCCCTGGAATTTATATATTCCTAACACAACTTACATCAACGGCTCGGGTAATTTATCGGCATCTCAGTCAATAACCGTTTCTTCAAATTCTTCTAACTCTACAGACCCTTACTTTGACCCTGAAAATGTAGCATCTCCTGCTTTAGACTGGCTTTTATGGGATGCTCCAATATATAACAATAATATCAAAAATTGTCAAATTATTGATACAACATTTGGAAAAAGAATAGAATGTTCTTCATCACTTTCTACCAGAAATGTTGAAAATCCGGATGGAAATCCCGTTACGGGATTAAAAGCCGGAGGCGGAACTCCTATGGCAGATTCTGTCGGAGATATGTACGGGTATTTTCAAAATTCTTTAAATGCTGATTCTGCCGAGACATGCGGAAGAAAAAATTTTGCCATTATAATTACGGACGGGGAAGCCAATGCCGGATGCAATGAAAACGCTTTAACTATTCCAAACTCACCTTTAGCAATTCCTTCATGTTCTACTCCCGACAATATTAATAATCCTAACGGAGTTCCATCAGCCTATACTCCATACGAAGTTTACGATTTATATAATTTAAGCTTAAGTAAAAGCAAGTATCCTATTGAACTTTTTATGATAGGGTTCGGTTATAGCAATGCCGTAGGGAGCGGAACTTATATTCAGGGAATGGCGAATGCGGGAGCGGGCATCAATCCTGAAGCAAATCCTGACGGAATAACTAAAATCTCTGCAACGGTTCAGAACAGCGCAGGAACTTTGCTTGAAATTCCGACAACATTATTTGGAACAAAAAATAGTGTTTTAGTAGGCGATACAATTTCAGATAACGGATGGCAGTCTTCAGATTGCGAAGTAAATAATAATTATAGCGATTCATATACTAAGGATTGCGCCACTATAACCGCCGTCTACCCAAACAGCAATGAAATTCTTTTATCAAATTCGCTGGCTAAGACACCTAGTGATCTAACATTAACATTATCGGGCACAGTTTATCTTGCTTATAATTTAACAGATCTTGAATCTTCTTTAACGACTATTTTTAATCAAATAGAAAAACAAACGGCTTCCTTTACTTCCCCCGTAGCTAATGAAACATCAACAGGGCAGTATGTGTATTACACCGATTTTAAATCGCTAAACCAGCCGTTATGGGGAGAGGGCAACATATTTTTATTTAAGCTAAACTCAACCTGTCCGAGCGGATTTACGTTAAATAGTTCAGGAAATGAATGCGTTGAACCTGCTCCTGTTCCCGCAACCTGTCCGAGCGGATCTACATTAAATAGTTTAGGAACCGAGTGTATTGCGCCGCCTTATACTTTAAGTGGTCCTTACGGTTCCGCCGTTGGAGCAAACGGTCAAATACTTACCGGCGATTCATACTGGGACAACGGAAACGGAGCAGGAGGTTTGCTTCAATCCAATTCCGGCTCTTCAAGATATGTTTTATCCTCCTATTTAAATCCATCTTCAGGGTCGCAAGATACAGAAACTATAAACTCTTCAAACACCGCCGTCAGTTCAAGCAGCGGAAATTCAGTATTGCAGACATTGTTAGGCGTTACCGCCGCCAATACTTCTACTATCTGCCCAAGCGTAACAACTGCGAATCCCGCTACATCGGCAGAAGTTACGGCATGCACAGCCGATATTTTAAATTTTGTGCTTGATCCTGATTCATCAACAGATAAATGGAAATTAGGGGCTATTTTCCATTCCAGCCCTGTTATAGTCGGTCCTCCGGCGTTTCCATATTCAAGCAGCTCATATCAATTATTTAAACAGGAATATACTACAACAAACCCCAGAAATGTAGTGCTTTACGTAGGCGCCAATGACGGCATGCTTCATGCTTTTAACGCAGGAAGCTGGGACAGTTCTACAAATTCATATACATATGGAACGGGAGCTGAAGTTTTCGGCTATATTCCACCAAATCTGCTTCCAAAAATAACTTCATGGTATGACAGTTCAATAGGCGTAGGAACAAAATTAAATTTTCCGGAATTCGTAGATTCAACACCGGTAGCATCGGATGTATTTTTTAGCAATATATTTAATGAATATGTAAATAATGGAACCTCTACAGGTGAAACCACGCCAAATTCTATTGACGGTTCTAATTACCCTTTAAATCAGAGCAGTTTACAGAATAGCTGGCATACAGTATTAGTCGGGGGTGAAAGAAACGGGGGAAATTATTATTACGCTTTAGGAATTACAAATCCTTCAAGTTCTTCATATCCTGACCCGTTATGGAATATTACAGACAGTTCTATGGGCAATACATGGTCTAAGCCGTATGTTTCTTATGTATGTTTGCCTAATCCTTATTATAAAAATGGAAATAGCATTACGGCAAATGTATGCGGAAATAATCCGGAGACTCCCGACAGTTCTTTAGCGCCTGAATTTATAAAAACATATGCTGCTTTTATCGGCGGAGGCTATTCGTCAACTAATAGTCTTGGCAATGCTTTATACGCGTTGTATGTTGAACCGAATCCTGTAAACACCGGAACATCTGCAGCTCCAAATTATACCGATGAACAAATTTTATGGGAGTTCCCTTCGGCAAAAGACCTAAACTCAAACATGAAATATTCAATACCTTCGGCTGTCACACCTGTTTTAAGTCAAAATTTTAGAATAGAAGGTTTTTATGCCGGAGATTTAGGCGGGCAAATGTGGTCAGTAAATATCCCTGACGGCTCTGCGCCTTATAAACCTTCGGGGGCTTCAAACTGGGACGCATGCAGAATTTTTGCTTCGGAATACGGAAACACTGCAACCTATCCTGCATCTGAATATCCTCCGTTAAATATCTTCTTTTCACCCGCAACGTCAACAGATACTTCAGGAAACTTCTGGGTCTATTTTGGAACAGGAAACAGGGAAGATTTAAATGAAGTCATAACTTCAAGAAATAATGAATTTATCGCAATAAATACGACTGCGATAGGCGGACCATTGACTTGCCCTTCAGGCGGTCCGATTAACGAATCGGATTTGGTCAATCAGACCGGCGTTAGCGGCTCAACGGAAAACTTAACTGATGTACAATCTGCGGACGGATGGTATATAACTTTGCGGGGCATACTTTTGCCGGACGGAAAATACTCCGGGGGAGAAAAAGTAACCTCGGTTCCGATAGTATACGACGATATTATTTATTTTACTACATTTACGCCTTCATCAGCGACAAATGCCTGCGGTTATGGAACTTCAAAATTATATGCCTTAAACTATCTTAATGGAGGAGGTACTATTTTAGTTTCATCTTCAGGAATTACTATTAATGCTGCGGCTTCAACTTTAAGCGGAGCTGTTCAATCAACGACTATTGGTTCAGGCGTGGCATCTGCTCCTGTCATAACAAATAATGGCTATCTTGACATAACAACATCAACAGGAAATGTATTTACACAACAAATTCCGTCTTTGCCTTCAAAAGTAACGCCGACTTCATGGTTTCAAGAACCTTAATGTCTTAAGATTAATAATCATGTGAGTTAATAGGTTTGCTAAATAGCATTATTGTAGAGTATGTTTAATAATTTAACTTTTAATTATGGAGGCGTTTAAGTTTTAATTTATAAATTTTTGTAGATTTAACTTTTACAAATTTAACTTTTATAAATTTAAACTGACGAAGGATATTAAAATGTACATAAAATTTAATAATTTTATAATTATTTTATTTTTGCTTGCATTATCATTATTTGTATCGTTATCACTTATCAGCATTAAAAACGCTTCTGCCAATAACAGCGCTCCTCAGCTTAAACCCTCTAATATACCTGCCGATACTTATTTTTACACCGGCACCATTGTAAACATAAATAGTTCATCTATAAAATTATATCATGGCGTAACTTGCATTATAACCGGCTCTACTTCCTGTCTTGCCGTCCAGAACGGTATGATGACAATGACAAGCAATGCCGCAAATATGCCGAAAACCTCATGCTCTACTTTAAAAAAGGGGCAAACTGTGAACATAACGGCAACTAAGAATGCAGCGGGGCAATTAATCGCGATAAAAATAACACCTGTTTTTTATTAAAACTATTTTAATTGTTTTCTAAATTTTTTATTGTTTGTTTCTAAAACAATTTCGTAAATAATAAATTTGTATATTGTATATATTTTAATAAATTTTTTTGCACCATTAATATATACCTTAAATTAAGTGAATTAGAATAGTAAATTCAGATACGGTATTATTATTTTATAATTTCCGAAATTAATTATCGGTAGTAAAAAAATAAATTGACATATAAATAATTTAGTGCTATCTTATATATAATTAGTAATTAAATTAATTAGTTAGTTAAATTAATTCAAAATTCAAAAGGATAAACTTAAAATTATGCAAGCTATTAAGGTTTTACCTAAAGGGCAAATTACTCTTCCTAAAAATGTCAGGGAAAGACTTGGCATAGATGTCGGAGACCCTCTTATACTTGAAGAAAAAAACAACGAGATAATTTTAAAAAAAACTAAAACTATATTGGATTATGCAGGTATATTGCCGAATCTTGGCATAAGCATAGATAAGATGATAGAAAAGGCTACAGTTGAGGCTGCAAATGACTACAAATAAAGCATTCGTTGATACAAGCGTTATATTGAGGATATTAGTTAAAGACGATGACAATAAAAGAAAAAATTCAATCGCATTGATTAAAGAGTCAAAAAATAACGGTTTGTCTTTATATATATTACCAATTGCTCTTATAGAAACGGTATTTGTTCTGGAAAAAGTTTATAAGCTTCCGAAAGAAACAATAAAAGAACTGGTAGAGGCTATTTTAAATACTCCAGAGTTTAAAATAGAATCGGAGGATATTTTTAGAAATGCTATTTCCGAATATGCAGGCAGCAATATTAAATTTGGCGATGCCCTGATGTCTTATTGGGGATTTAATATAGGAATATCTGTTGTATATACCTATGACAATAAAGACTTTAAAAGAATAAAAGGGCTTGACGTCAGAAATCCTTAAAATTTCCTATTTTTATTTAAATTGTAATAATTTAAGAAAAAGAAGGGGTATCCGATTTATTTATAACAAAAGCTCTACTTCCTGTCTTGCCGTCCAGAACGGTATGATGACAATGACAAGCAATGCCGCAAATATGCCGAAAACCTCATGCTCTACTTTGAAAAAGGGGCAAACTGTGAACATAACGGCAACTAAGAATGCGGCGGGGCAATTAATCGCAATAAAAATAAAACCTGTTTTTTATTAAATAATTTTATTTTAATTTAATACGAATTTCACTCAAAAAATTCTATAAGATTTTGTTCCCAATATTTCTTAATGTGAGCTGTAATTTCTTGGACTGCAATATCTTCAGGATAATCTTTAAATATTAAAACAATATCTTTAAACATTCTTAAAACTTCATCATTATATGATTCTGTAAATTTATATTCTGTGCTTGCTTCTTTTTTATTTTTTTCAACCTTTTTAATATTTACGGCGGTTACTTTATATTCCGGTGTTTCCGTTGACCAGTCGGAGTAATCGCTTGTCAGTATATTTGTTTTAAATTCAGGAAAATGGAATGTGGTAGCAACAATGCCTTTCATTACTCTTTCGCTTATTTTAGCCGTTAAAGTAATTTTTCCTTTTTTGCTTTTAATTAAAACAATATCGCCATTATTTATATTTAATCTTTTTGCATCTTCTTCGTTTATTTCTAAATAATCTTCGTCATACCATGTGCTATTTTCTGTTCGTCTTGTATTGTTTGAACAATTATATTGAAACAAGTTTCTTACCGTAGTGAGTATAAAAGGATATTCTGCAGTTGTATAATCTTTAGAACCAATAAAAGAAGTAATAATAAATCTTCCTTTTCCTCTGATAAAAGCGTCTTTATGTAAAATATCGGCTCCATTCCGGGTATTTTCATTGCAGGGCCATTGAATAGAATAAGGTTTTTTATTCAATTTTTCATAACTTACGGATGCAAAAGACGGCGTGAGTCTTGCTATTTCATCCATAATTTCGGAAGGATGGGCATAATTTAAACCTGTCAAACCTGCCTTATGCTTACCGGAGCCATTATTGTTAGTGTTGGTCGCTGACAGCGGCGTCGTCTGTCTATAGCCTCCTTCTGCCGCAGCCTTCGTAGATTTTGTAAAAACAGCTGTAAAACTGTCTGGTTTATCTTCTGCTGATTTATCTTCTGCTGCATGTTCTGTCAAATACCTGCTTAAATCTTCGATAATCTGCCAATCCTGCTTTCCTCCCGCAGGTTCTAAAACCTTTCTGACTCTCTGAATTCTTCTTTCCCAATTTGTAAAAGTTCCGTCTTTTTCAAGAAATGAAGAACCCGGAAGTATAACGTGCGCATATTCGGACGTTACAGTTTTAAATAAATCATGAACTATGACTAAATCCATTGCTTTTAAAGATTCTATTATACGATTTGAATCAGGGTCTGTTTGAACAATATCTTCTCCTAAAACATATAATCCTTTAAATTTTCCTGCCAAAGCGTTTCTTAGCATATCGGGAAGACGCATTCCTGGGTCTTTATCAATTTTTACATTCCATTCATTTTCAAATAAGTTTCTTATATTATCGTCTGAAATATGGCGATAACCGGGGAGCGTTGCAGGTTCTGCGCCCATATCGGCGGCTCCCTGAACATTGTTCTGCCCTCTTAAAGGACTAACTCCTACGCCCTTTCTTCCAATATTGCCCGTCAACATTGCAAGATTAGCTATTGCAAGTACTCCTGTTGAACCCTGTAAATGTTCAGTTACGCCGAGCCCGTAAAAAATAGCCGCATTTTTAGCTCTTGCGTATAACATCGACGCTTCTTTAATTTCATTTGCGGCAACTCCCGTTATAACTTCAGCCGCTTCCGGAGAATTATTATCGTTTAAAATAAAATCTTCCCATAAATTAAAACTTTCAATATCGCATCTATTTTTTATAAAATCCTGCTTTAAAAGTCCTTCTTTAATTATCGTGTATGCAAAAGCGTTTAAAAGAGCTACATTTGTTCCAGGTTTCGGTCTTAAATGAAATTTTGCTTTTACATGCGGAGATTTTGCAACTTCTGTTATACGCGGGTCTATTACTATTAAATCTGCCCCTTTTCTTGCCATTTTTCTTATAAATGCACCTACTACAGGATGAGCCTCGGTGGGATTTGCGCCTATAATCATAATCAAATCGGATTCAAACATTGAACTTAAATCCTGAGTTCCGGCTCCTGCTCCAAATGCAGCTCCGAGAGCATAACCTGTCGGCTGATGGCAAACTCTTGCGCAAGTATCTATGTTATTGTTTTGAAACGCAGCTCTTACCATTTTTTGCATCAAATAATTTTCTTCATTTGTGCATCTTGACGAACTTATTGCGCCTATTGAATTAATGCCGTATTTAGATTGTATTTCTTTAAATTTTTTTGCAATATAGCTATATGCTTCTTCCCATGAAACTTCTTTAAATTCTTCGTTTAAATTATCTCTTAAAAGCGGAACGGTTAATCTGTCTTTACTTTTAACATAGCTCCACGCAAAACGCCCTTTAAGACAAGAATGACCGTAATTTGACAAACTATCTTCATTCGGGATCATTCTTATTATATTATCGCCTTTATATTGAACCTCAAACGAACATCCCACTCCGCAATATGCACAAGTTGTTCTTGTTTTTGAAAAAGTTTTTCCCGATTCAAATAAATTTTTTTCGGTCAATGCGGCGGTAGGACATTCTTTTACGCATGCCCCGCATGAAACGCATTCGGAATTTAAAAAATTATCTGCGTCATCGGCAATGCTTATATCTTCTATATTGTTAACATTATTTATAATATTACTTTTAACTGTCTTATCTATGCTATCTGCTGTCTTGTCTGTCTTATATACCTTAGTAATCTTATTAACTTTATTAATTTTAAATAAATTTAAATTTTTAGAGCTTTTTTTGACGGGTTTAATAACCGAATCAAAACCCCTGCCGACAATTGTTAAAGCAAAATTGCCTTGAATTTCATTGCATGCTCTGACGCATCTTGCGCAAACGATGCAACGCGAAGGATCAAATCTGAAATATGGGTTTGATTCGTCAACGGTACTTAAAAGATGACTTTTACCTCTAAATCTAATTTTTCTAACGCCGAAATATGAAGCCCATTTTTGCAATTCGCAATCAAGATTTTGAGGACAGGTTAAACAATCATTAGGATGGTCTGAAAGATAAAGTTCCATTAATGTCCGTTTTAAAGAAAAAAGTTTTTCGGAAATTGTCTTTATTTTCATACCTTCGCTGACATAAGCGGAACAAGCGTAAATATAACCTTTTTTGCCTTCCATTTCAACGGCGCATATTCTGCATGCCCCATAAGGCAAAAGATTTTTTGAAGCGCATAAAGACGGTATTGCGAGCCCTGCCGCTGCTGCCGCATCAAGCAAAGTCATACCTTCTTTAGCAATAATTTTTTGCCCGTCAACTTCGATAGATACCATTTTTGCCTTATACTTATATATGTTTTATTTTATTTTATTATATTTATACTTATATATATTGATACTAATATTTAAAATAATTTTAATAAAAATATACTTGAATTTATAATTTATTGATTTATTCTTTATTTTATAATTTTTTCAATAGAATTTATAATTTTAACTCAATATTTCATCGCCGAAATATTTTAAAAGACTTTCTATGGGAAGACATATCCCGCTGCCAAAGCCGCAAAGAGATAAATTTTTCATTGCATCAAGTATTTCATATATTATATCTAAATTATCCTTTGTTATTTTAGATTTAATTTCACTTATAACCCCGATATTTTCAACTTTATTATCTTTTTTATTATCTTGATTATATTGTTTATTTTTATTATCTTGAGCATTTTGATTGTCTTGTTTATTTTTATTATCTTGAACATTTTGATTGTCTTGGTTATTTTGATTATATTGGTTATCTTTTCCGTCTTGATTGCCCTTATCGGTTTTGATTTTATTAGAAATATTTTCTTTAAAAATTCTTTCAAATAATTCTTTTAGCCTTATAGAACCTATCCTGCACGGAGAGCATTTTCCGCATGATTCTTCAACGCAAAAATTTAATGTGTCTTTTAATAAATCTTTCATAGAAGCATCTTCATCGTAAACTACCACACCTCCATGCCCTAACATACCTCCTTTATCAGCTATATCTTCGTAATCCAGTTTTATATTATAAAATTCATCGCCATAGGCATCGGCTAACGGGAAAAATGCTCCCAGAGGACCGCCGATTTGCACTGCTTTTAATTTTTTTCCTTTATCTGCAGAACCGCCGCCCATATCGTAAATTAGATATTTTAAAGTGATTTCATTACTTAACTCGTAAATACCTGCATTTTTAACTGCCCCCGATAATTGAAAAGGAAACGGCAGCTGTTCTATTTTTAAATCATTTAAATTATCTGACTTATCTAACTTATCTGACTTATCTGACTTATCTGACTTAAATGACTTATCTAAATTAATAAAATTATTATTATCTTTATAATTTTTATTGATAATACATCGACTGTGTTTATTTTTATTATTTTTGCCATTAATTTCTTTATCGTTATTTTCGTTTATATTGTTTTTGAAGGTATTTTTTATATTAATATCCAAATTATTATTAATATCATTATTATTAATATCCAGATTACCAAAAATATATGCAACCGAAGCAAAAGTGGTAGCGTTGCTTAAAATAGTAGGTTTACCGTAAAGACCTAAAACAGCAGGAACAGGCGGACGAACTCTCACCATTCCTCTTTTATTCTCAATACTTTCTAAAAGAGCGGTTTCTTCTCCGCAAACATAATTTCCGCCTGCCGCTATTACTTTTAAATCAAAAATATTATCTGAATTAAATATATTATTTCCGAGATAACCTGCCTGATAACATAAATTTATTGCATTTTTTAATCTTTCTATCCCATTTTGATAATCAGACCTGACATAAATAAAACCTTGTTTGGCTCCTACAGTAATTGCTGAAACAATTATGCCCTCTATCAGCATAAAAGGGTCATTTTCCATAACTAATCTATCTATAAAAGTACCCTTATCACCTTCATCTGCATTACATACAACATATTTATCAATACTTCGGGTGTTAAAAACCGTTTCCCATTTTATGGCTGCAGGAAAACCTGCTCCGCCTCTGCCTCTCAATCCAGATTTTTTTAAAATATCAATAATAATATTTTTATCGTTTTTTTTATTATTATTATTTTTGGCATCATTTGCATAAATTGTATTATTCGCATTATTTATTGTATTATTTATTGCACCGTTTATATCATTTACAGCAATTACATCATTTGCAATATTATTATTCTTAATTAAATATAAAACATTTTCTATTGCTTTAAATCCGCCTTTATTTTTGTAATCATCCAAAGAATCCGGATTTATTTTGCCGATTCTTTTAAAAACAAAATCAGATTTAATGTTAATTGAATTTAAATTTAAAGATTTATTTATTGTATCTTTATTATTATTATTGTGATTTTCGTTTAAATTATAATCATCGTTTAATTTATTATTATTATTATTTAAATTATTTAATTTGCAATTTTCAGCTTTAACTGAATTATTTGCGCCACTAACATTGCGTATATCAAAATGAGAAACACTATCGTCAGGAATATTGGCGCTAGAAATTTTATGATTATGATTATGATTAAGATTATGATTAGTAAAATTATTATTATCAGGGGTTAAATTTTTTATCTTAAAATCCTTATAATATGTCGCAGCGCCGTATATTTCGGCTTTTGACATATTTAATTCATCTGCAATTAATTCTATAGATTTTTCATCTATACAACCTTGTTCATCTTGTATCAAATGAAGTTTATCTAAAAGAAATCCCGCGGTTTCAAAAGTTTTCATATCTTTCATAATCATAAATTGTTTGTCTCAAAAAATTAAATTAAATAATGTCTTAGGCGTATTTCTCATAATTATTTTACTTTATTTTTATTATTATAAAGTTAATTTATATTATACTCATTATACATCGGCGACAATATATGTTTGTCTATAACAATAACAGCTTACTATTTTAACGCTTTTTTTGAAAAAATATCAAATATTATTGCCTGAGCTGTTAGTGAAAAAAGAACCGTAATAAAAACATAAGTAATTATCGTAGACCTCATATATAAATTTAATGGCAATGACAGTGCCATTGCAATCGGCAACGCCCCTCTTAAACCGCCAAAAACAAGAAATCTTTTATACTGCTTATTTAATTTTATGCTTTTTGAAAATATTTTAAACTTATTTTGAATTTTGTTTATCATAGGCGAAAACAAATATATCGCAATGAATCGCGATAATATTACAATTATTATAATAAATATAGAAATAATCCATAAATTTAAAATTTTAAACAAATTCATTTCTATTCCTATGATTAAAAATAAAATAGAATTAATTACAAAAGTCATATATTCAATAACAACGGGGAAAACTTCCAATGTATGACTTGAAACTTTTTTCTTAAACCCGTAATTTACAAGAACTATTCCGCCAAATATAATCGCCATAATAAAAGATACATTTAAATAATATGCTATTATTAAAGATACATAAGCTAAAAGAAGAGATATCATAATTTCAGTTAAATAATCCACTGTAAGAGACAATATAAACGATACTAAATAACCGAGTAAAACTCCCAATATAGAACCTCCTAACGCTTCATACAAAAACTGCAATGTTGAAGTTCCGATGATTCCAAAAATATATTTGAAGATATTTAAAACATCCCCTTTTAAAAAAATTAATCCTGCATTGTGCAAGTTTAAACCTAAAAAAACTTCGAATAAAACAAGGCTTATTCCGTCATTAAATAAACTTTCGCCTTCTAAAACTGTTTTAATACCGTCGCCAAAGCTATAGCCGCTATTATTGCTATCATTATCGTTATAATTATTATTATAACCTAATTTTTTTATTATCTTGTTTTTCAATAAAGCAAGTATTGAAATAGGGTCTGTAGGAGTTATAATAGCGCCAAAAATTAAAGATTGTTTTAACGGAAAATCTAAAATGAAATGAAATGAAACGCCTATAAAAATTGCGGAAAAAATCGTTCCGAATATCGATAATATACTTATAGGCAGAGCATTGGCTATCAAAGGACCAATTTTAATGTTAACAGCCCCTTCAAAAATAATAATAGGAAGAAATACATAATATATTAAAGAAGGCGTTATCTTTAAATATGGAAAAATATGAAAAATACCTACAACAAGACCTATCAAGACAAGCATTGAAGTATAAGGAATTTTCAAATAATTTGTTAAAATTCCTCCGATAGAAGCAATTGAAAGTAAAATTATTGCAGTAATTACTATATAGTGGCTTCCATGCATAATATTTTATTTTACAATAATAATTAATAATTAGTAATTATTTATCAAAATTATATCATAAAAACATTATGTAAAAAGAGAAAAAAGACAAAAAATTATTTGTTATTTATTATTTATTAAAATTGCCTCAGCTTAATTGACTTATCTCTTAACTCAACTTCACCGTTTTTATTATTATAAAATTATAACCTTGATATTGTTGCATTTTATTTTTTATTTTATAGTCCCCATAGACATTTTATTGTCCCCATAAATATAGTAATATCAATATGCTGCTGTTAATTATGGTGAAGTCGGGTTAATATATTCATTATTATTCATTATTGATTTAATTCGTCTTGGCTTCATCAACATTATAATTAGTAATAGCAATAGATATAACAAATGAAATCAACGCTATAATTCCATAAAATACGAAAGCATCGCTTAATTTAAAACTACTGGCTATAGACCCGCCTATAGGCGCAGCTATAGAGCCAATGCCAAATCCTGCGAAAAAAAATATTCCGTAAGCTGTAGACCTGTAATATTCTTTGGCATTTCTACTTATTAAAAGGTTTGATATAGGATTTATAGAAAAATCAAATGCTGAAAAAAGCAGTATAGAAAGAAATAAAATTAAACCTCCCGTAAAACCTGAAATTAAAATGAATATTCCCGATATTAAAACTAAAACGGAAAATACCCTGTTTGGTTTATATCTTTTTGTAATATAAGTGCTTGAATATTGAAATAAAACTCCGACTAATAATGCTATCGTCACATAAAAACTGCCTGCCGCAACAGTTTGATTATGAAAAAATAAAAAATTTTTCAATTCTATTCCCGTGTAAGCCGGCAAAAATGAAAATACGCCTTGAAAAACAAAACCGTTTAGAAATTCAACTATAAAAATAAATACTATATTCCTGTGAAAAAAGTCATTAAAGAAACTTTTAATATTTGTAAGTAAATTGGCATTTTTGCTTTCTGAATAATTTTCATAGTTATTATCACTATTTGAATTTATCTTATTTTTTATATTTATATTATTATTTGAATTATTGTTTCTATTATTGTTTGAATTTATATTATTTATTGTATTGTTTCTATTTATATTATTTATTGTATTGTTTCTATTTATATTATTTAAATTATTGTTTCTATTATTAACATTTTCTATTTTGTTTGACTCAATTTTTACAAAAAAAGAGTAAACAAATATAAATAAAAAAATCAAACCCAATACTAAATAAGGCGCATTATAACCGTAATAATAGCCTAAAAATCCTGCAAATGCGGCGCTTAATGCTACTCCTAATGTCCCTGCTATCCCATGAATAGCAAAACCTCTTAATTTATCGGTTTTCACAAAAGACATAATGCTTAAACCGACGGGGTGGTAAATACTCGCAATTAAACCCATTAATATAATAAAAACAGCGAAAATATAAAAATTTCCGGATAAAGCTGCTAAAAATGCACTTAACGACATTCCAATTAAATAAACCTTAAGCAGAAAATTTTTATTTATCTTATCTGCGATAAAACCGACGGGTAAGGACCCTGCTCCAAATAAAAACAGATATATTCCTGCAATAATGCCGAGAGTTGCAAAGCTCACATGAAATTTTTCCTTTAAAAGAATTAAAATTGCGGGGAATGTAAGTATCGCAACGTGGCAAAAAAAATGGGACAAGCTTAAGAGGGAAATTGTTTTTCGTTCGTTTGTAGTCATTATCACGAATTATTATGATTATCGTTTATATTATATAATTGTTTGTCATATTTATTTGCTATTCATTTTCTTAAACCACTCGTATGTTTTTTTAATACCTTCGCTAAAATTAGTTTCCGGTTTAAAGCTCATCTCTTTTTCAATTTTTTCATAACTTAGACAGCTTGTTTTTTGTTCTCCGAGCTTCACAGAACCATGAATTTCTTTAAATTTATAATTAAAATTTTTGTTAATTTCTTTAAATAAATCATTTACGTTAATTTCCAATGATGTTCCAATATTATATATTCCAACTTTATCAAAGTTTTCTAAAGCTAAAATATTTGCCTTTACCACATCTTCTATATAAACATAATCACGGGTTTGATTGCCGTCTCCGTTAATAATCGGCTGTTCATTATTAAGCATCTTATTTAAAAATATAGCTACAACCCCTGCTTCCCCATGAGGATTTTGTCTTGGACCGTAAACATTGCCATAACGCAAAGATACATATTTAAGCCCAAAAATTTCAAAATAGTAATTTAAAAATTTATCGGTTGCAAGTTTTGCAATTCCATAAGGAGATAGCGGCCATTCCGGGTGATTTTCTTTTGTCGGTCTGTCGTCGGTATCTCCGTAAATAGCTCCGCCTGTTGAAGAAAATATAAATTTTTTGACTTTAAAATCATTAGAAAGCTTAATTAAATTTAAAGTTGCCATAATATTTGTTTTTGCGTCAAATAATGGATCTGAAACTGATTTTCTGACATCGATCTGCGCTGCGAAATGATATATTATTTCCGGTTTTTCTTCCGTAAATATTTTTTCAACTATACCGAAATCGGTAATATCCGCCTTTATTAATTTTGCTTCATGATTAACATTATATTCAAAACCGCTTGAAAGATTATCAATTATAATGACATCATGTTTTTTTGCAATAAGTATATCGGCAACTTGGCTGCCGATAAATCCTGCTCCGCCTGTAACAAATATTTTCATAAACAATCATCAAATTAAATCTATAAAATCTCTGCAATAAAATAAAAAGTTAAAAACAAAAAAGGATTTTAAAGAAGAATTTGGTGTCTCCATATTTTATTTTGATTATAAATTATTAATTTTAAATTATTTAACATATATCAGCCTTTTAGATATGTTTTCTATTAAGGCAAACTACCGTTTCCATATGGTAAGTACGCGGGAACATATCTATCAACTTTATATCGTCTATAAAATAACCCCCATGAATAAATACTTTTAAATCTCTTAACAATGTTAAGGGGTCGCATGAAACATAAATAACTACTTCAGGATTTAATTTAATTATATGCGGAACTAAACCTTTAATGCCTGCTCTAGGCGGGTCTATTATTATTAAATCATAAATTGAATTATTTTTCACTGAATTTCTTAAAAAGTCTTCAGCATTGTCATTTATAAATGATATATTTAATTTTTTTTCTTGTCTGTTTGACTTGCAATATTCAATTAAATCATTATTTAAAATTATATTTTTATTTGCAAGTTCAATAGAGTAAGGATTAAATTCTACTCCCGTAACATTTGACGCAAAAGGTATTGTAGAAAAAGTTATATTTCCGTACCCGCAATATAAATCAAGGACGCTTTCAAATTTATAATCATTTTTATTATTTTTATAATTATTGTTATAAGTTTTTAAATAATTAATTAAATAATCAACTATAAAATTTATTAAATATTCATTTTGTTTTTTATTTACCTGTATAAACGATAAAACTTCATAGGCAAATTTAACTTCGTTAATTGCAAAATAATCTTTATCAGTATCAGTATCAGTATCAGTATCAGTATCAGTATCAGTATCAGTATCAGTATTTTTATTAGTATTCTTAGTATTCTTAGTAATTTTTTTGTTAAATTCTACATAGATTTTATTTATATCCAAATTTAATAGTAATTTTTTTTCTTTGTCCGACAATTCTTCTTTCAACTGAAATATTGCATTTTCAATTCCCGTATAAGTCAATATTATAGATTTAATCTTTTTTAATAAATTTTGATTATTTTTAAGAAAAAAATTTCTGACTTTTTTTATCATTATATTTATCTCATTGCTTGCAAGATAACAATAATCAATATCTACAACATAATGAGAATTTTTCTTAAAAAAACCTATTGATTCATCTGAATAAACTTTTAAACTTATTTTTTGTCTGTAATGTAAAAAATCATCTGATTTTATTATATCTATTTTTTCCGTTAAACTTTTCTGCAAGTTTTCAGGCAAATATTTTGAAAATTCAACGTTTTCATTATTACAAATGTTTTCATGATTTTGATTTACATAATTTTTATGATTATTATAATTTTCTTGTTTTTTATGCTCATTTTCAGATTTACCATTTTCAGATTTAATAGATGACAGCATTTTTTTAAATTCATTTTCAAAAATTTTTTTCTTCCAATAAATCTCATAATCATAAGGAATATTAAGATAATTGCATCCTCCGCATATTGTAAAATGCGGACAAACAGGTTTTATTCTAACAGGCGAAGGAGCAATTATTTCATCAATTTTTCCAAAATTATAACGCTTATGTTCCTCATATATTTTAACTCTTAACAAATCGTCAGCGCAGGCATAGTCAACAAATGTTATTTTATCGGATTCTTCCGATTTTATAAATTTGCCTATACCAAAACCGTTGTAAGCTAATCCGACTATTTTTAATAATGCAAAATTATTTTCTTTGCTATTTTTTTTCATAATTTTTATTTTACCATGAGCATAAAAATTTAAATATTAGTTATTAACGTATTACTATATATTTAACAATCCCTATCGACAATTTTGGAAATTATTAAGGTCTTGCATTTTAACATTTTATGAATTATTATATATATAATTATATTGCTATTATTAAATTTAATATATAATTCTTAATATATTTTTATATAATATATAATTTTTTAAATATTTATTTTTATTTATTTAATTAAAAAATACTTTAAATTAATATATATATAATTGCAATGTGCTTTATTTTGACTATCCATAATAATTTTATGCAATTATTAAATACTTAATAATATATAATATAAAATATAAAATATTTGTAATATGGGGACATAATAAATGAATTTTAAAAAAAAGATTTTAAAAAAAAAATTATCTCTGATTTTAATATTAGTTTTATCAATTTTTATTGTTTCATCTTCTTTAAGCGGATGCGCAACATCAAGATCTACTGCGGCTAGCGGAACAACAGGCGCTATTTTCGGCGGCGGTACAGGATTTGTTATAGGCGCCTTAACAGGAGGTCCTATCGGAGCTATTATTGGAACGGCAGCCGGTATATCTATCGGTTATGGCGTAGGTTATGCAACCGGAAAATATGTCGTCACAAGAGAAGGAAAAATAAGAGGATTGTCTATGCTTAATCTTCCTTATCAATTAGCCAGCAATAAAGCTATATATGACCCGTCCAGCAATTTTAAATTTAATTTTAAACAAATAAAAGGGGTTTTAGTTTCAAATTTAAAAATATCAATTAGCCAAAAAAAAATTAAACCCGGAAACAATATAAGTTTAATAATGAATTACAATGTTCTTGGAACCAGAAAAAGTATACAGAATGCTTCTATTGTAGAAAACAGGATATTGGAAGGTTTAAACGGTAAAGTTTATTATAGCCATACTTCTAAAACTAACATTAATAGAGAAGGCGTCTATAGAACCAAACTTAACGTAAAAATTCCGCCTGCGACAAAACCGGGCGTTTATGTTTACCAAGCTACATTAAAAATTAATAACGGATTAAGCGCTTTAAGTTCTATGATTTATAAAGTCTATTGATTAATTTTAGTTTTAATAAAAAAATTGTTAGAACAAATATTTAAATATATTTATAATACTTTATTAAATTTATTCTTTTTACAAAGAATAAATAATTTGCATAAAACCATAATATAAAACTATAATAATAATTTAAAGTTTAATTGTTATAAATTAAAAAATTTTAGCATTATTCAAAAAAGTTTTAGCTTTTACTTGATATGAAATCTATAACTTTCTTGAAAGCTCTTGCTCTATGAGATATTTTATTTTTTATTTCCTCGCCTACTTCTGCAAGTGT
>JAJZVN010000052.1 GCA_021845685.1 bacterium | reverse complement strand
ATTTTAACGATTTCAAAAAGCGAGATGAAAATAATTAAAGAATATTTTAATAATTCTTTAAATAATGATAATAATAATTTATATAATAATACATTCCAAATAAAAAAGAAGCCGATATCTTTTTTTTATTTGGGATATGATTTTAAGAACAAAATCGGCTGTATTCAAAATACTGTTCAATATAGCAATAATAGCAATAGTTATAATACCGATGTCAACGCTGCTGCTAATAATATTAATAGCAATAGTTATAATACCGATACCAACAAAAATACAGCTGCTGCTAATAATTATGCAGATGCCGATGCCAATAATAACAATAGCATTAGAGAGGATTTATTTCAACTTGCAGATTCGGTAAAACAATTAAACAAGATACATAAAACCGATTTAACAAGTTTAATAAGCCGCATATACTTAACGGTAGGAACAATAGAGCCGAGAAAAGGCTATGATTATGTGTTTGAAGCTTTTGAAGATTTGTGGAAAAACGGATTTGGCGGGGTTTTAGTTATTGTAGGAAAAATCGGCTGGAATGTCGATACGCTGATAAAAAAATTTAACAACTCTGTTTATCTTAATAAAAAACTTTTTATTTTTAACAATTTAAACGATGATGAATTAAATTTTTTGTATAGTAGCGCCGATGCCGTAATATGCGCTTCCTTAAGAGAAGGATTCGGACTGCCTTTAGTTGAAGCTATACATTACGGCGTTCCCGTGCTGGCGAGCGATATTTCTGTTTTTAGGGAAGTAGGCGCAGATTATTCTGTATATTTTACTCCCGATGAAAAAGGTTTGATTAAAGCGATTAATGAATTTGAATACAAAAATAATATTAAGCCAAACATGAAAAATATAAAAAACAATTGTTACAATTGGGATTGTTCGGTAGATATGCTTGCGGACAGAATCAAAGAACTGATTTTAAACTTGTAGCGTTTTAAAGTAAAGATAGGTAGGCAAATCATAATTAATTATTAATAAATACAATAAATACAATAAAAGAACTAATTTTAAGCTTGTAGCGGACATATAATTTGATATAAATAAATTTAGGTTATAAAATCCATTGATTATAATCGCCGAAAATGATAATATTCACTTAATACAATCTTCAAACTATTAGATTAGATGCACATTATACGATAATTTTTTATAAAAAATAATTAAAAGGCAGTTATTTCAACTCATACTTAAGCATTCCTTATTATATATGATGATATATAAATATGTTAAATGCTGGGCAAAAATAACAATAAAATAACAAATAATAATAGAGCCGATAAATTAAATAACACAACAATGGCATCAGGCAAAAACAGCATAACTGAGGGATTTAAGATATTAATAAAATATAGGTATCTTATTTGGATGCTCTCGCTTAAAGAACTTAAAACACAGTATAGAGGTTCATACCTCGGATTTTTTTGGTCTTTAATGAACCCGCTCCTGCTTCTTATAATTTACACTTTTTTGTTCGTGATAGTTTTTAAAAATCCTGCAAAAGCTTATCCTGTGTATCTTTTTTGCGGAATATTACCGTTTACGTGGTTTCAAAGCTCTATCTTAGTAGGAACGGCTTCTATTTCAGGCGGAGGCAGTCTTGTTTCAAAATCGTTAATGCCTCCCGAAATTATCGTAATGTCCAAAATTGGCGCTAACCTGTTAAATTATCTGCTTGCAGTTCCTATTCTTATATTATTTGTTTATATATTTAAAATGCGGGTCGGGCTGCCCCTGTTATATTTTCCTTTATTAATAATAATAGAATTTTTTCTAATAGCCGGAGTAAGTTTATTTTTTGCCGCTCTCAACGTGTTTTACAGGGATATTCAATTTATTATACTTAACTTAACGACGTTTCTGTTTTTTTCAATGCCCGTTATGTATTTTGACAAACAGCTTCCTTTAAAAATAAGACATCTTATCTATTTAAATCCTGTAGCTTATATTATGAAATGCTTTCAGGATATTTTTTATTTCAATGTGCCCCCGCGTCCCCTTTTTGTATTAGGGATTTTATTTATTTCGCTTATTTTTTTTATCGCAGGATATGCATATTTTGCAGCGAGAAAGGAGCTTTTTAGTGAGTTTGTTTAATAATAAAAATAATATTGAAAATAATATAGCAAATAATTTAAACAATGACAATACTAATATAATAGATAATATAAAGGAGACGGATTTAAATCTGTCTCCTTTATATTTAGGCAATACTTTAAGCAGCAGTCTAAGCAATAATATAAGCAATAATAATATAAGCAATAATATATTAGTTAAGAATTCAAATTCTAATTACGCTATTGAAGCAGAAAATATAACTAAAGTTTTTAAAAGATTGTCTTCGCATACCACGTTAAAAAAAGCGTTTATAGACGCAATTACTTTTAATAAAAATAAACAGGTAAAAATATTAAAATTTACCGCTTTAAAAGATGTGAGTTTTGCGGTAAAAAAAGGCGAGACTTTCGGGATTATTGGACCTAACGGGGCAGGAAAAAGCACTCTTCTAAAAATACTATGCAAAATAATGAAACCGACGGCGGGGAAAATCGCCGTAAAAGGTTCTTTATCAGCTTTGCTGGAACTCGGCACAGGTTTTCATCCAGAACTTACCGGCAGAGAAAATATCTTAATTAACGGTTTAATTTTAGGTTTAAGCAAAAAAGAGATACTTGCCAAATATGACGAAATAATCGAATTCAGCGGAATAAAAGATTTTATAGACGAGCCGATTAAAACTTATTCAAGCGGCATGGCGATAAGACTTTCTTTTTCCGTTGCCGTAAACGTCAACCCCGATATTCTTATATTAGATGAAGTTTTAGCCGTAGGAGACGCCGAATTTCAGGCTAAAAGCAAAAAAAGAATAGAAGCGTTCATAAACAGCGGAAGAACCGTTATTCTTGTAAGCCATGACAAAAAATCAATATTAAGCTATTGCAGCGAAGCGATGCTGCTGCACAAAGGCAGTATAATCGCTAAAGGCAAACCTGAAGAAGTGGTTAATAAGTATGAAGAGATTGAACAAGCCAAAATTATTTAAATCATATTCATATTCACATGAAGATAAAAAAAGAGGTTAAAAAAGCCTTGCAATGATATTATAATTGTTATAATATTAAAAATAGAAAAAATTTTATAGTAATAATTTTTTATAATTCAATAAATAATTCAATAATATAAATAACGTGTCTGATAATAAATTAAATTCTAAGTATTTAAATTCTGCGTATTTAAATCCCGAATATTTAAAGCAAAAGTATTTTAATCAATCTAATCAATTTAATATTATTAATATTAATAAATTTATCGGCCGATTTAGCATTAGCCTATTAAGCCCATTTCTGTTTTTATTGATTTTATTCTGTTTTTTCTTTCTTTTAGCGCTTAATTTTAATTCAGCGGTTTACGCTATTAATACTTCTGCTAAGATAAATAGTGATATTAATAGTAGCATTAATGCTAATCTTTATGCCGATAGTAGTAATACCAATAACAATAGCAGTAATAACAATAATAGCAATAGCATCGGCAGTAACAATAATAACAATGGCGGTAATAGTAATGGTAGTAATATTAACAACAGTAATAGTAATAGCGGTAATATTACCAAAAATACTGCTAATGTCATTCCTGCGAAAGCAGGAATCCAGCCTTCAAGCAATATTACTAAAGCGCACAAAAATAAAAATAATTCCGATAGGGCGCCTTATCCTTTAAATCTTATTCAGGCTTATAAATTAGCGTTAAAACATGACCATGCTTTTAAAGCCGATATTTACGGAAAAAGGGCGTCCGATGCGCTTGGGTGGGAAGGTTTGTCTGTTTTATTGCCGCATCTTAACGCTTCGGGAAACGTGTCAAGATACGATTTTATAAAACCGCCGCCCTATTATTTCAGCTATACGTCAAGAACCGAAGGGATAAGCTTATCTCAGCCGATATTCAGTATGAAGAGGTTTTTTGAGTATAGCCAGTATAAGACAAGGGCGTCTATCGGCAATGCGAAATTTGAATCGCAAAAGCAAAATCTAATCTTAACGGTAGCCGAAGTTTATTTAGACGTTCTTGCCGCGCAGGATTATATTAAAGACTTAAATTCGCAAAAAAACGCCGTTCATCAGGAACTTGAGCAGGCAAAAAAACTTCTGTCTGCCGGAGCAGGCACTAAGACGGATGTTTACGACGCCAGAGCAAAATATTATTCTGTTTTATCGCAAATAGTCGGAGCAAAAAACGGTCTTGAAAATAACTATATGAAATTTAAAAATGTTGTCGGCGTAAGCGGTAAAAATTTAGAACCGTTAAAACATAGCATACCGCTGTCCACGCCATATCCTTCAAATATTAAATACTGGATTAATATTGCAAAAAAACACAATCCTATGCTTAAATATTATAAAGATAACGAAGGCTATTACGAAGACGGAGTAAAAAAGGCTATTTCTTTACATCTGCCGTCGGTTGATTTTGTCGCGGGCTATTCTGCTACAAACACTCAGGAATATATACAGACCCCGCCCATTAAATATTACAATGTTGGATTTCAGATAAATATCCCCATATTTAACGGCGGATATGCTTTTGCAAAAACTGCGGAATCGGAAAATTTAGTTCAGCGGGCTAATCAGGAATACGAAAAGGAGCTTCATAAAAATAACCGCAAGGTAAGCCAGTCTTTTCTCGGAATAAAAGGCGATATAGTTAAAATTAAAATGCTTGAATTAGCCCTCAAATCGGCGCGTATTTCTCTTAAAGGCAATAAAATGGGGCTGACCGCCGGCGTAAAAACTATGACAGATGTTCTAAACGCCGTTCAGCGTCTTTACGATGTCAGAGTAAAACTTCTTAAAGCCAAATACGAGTACATGATAAGTCTTTTAAATCTTGATTTTAACGCCGGAGTTTTATCCGAATACGATTTGCATAAAATTAATAAATGGCTTAAATAAATGTCCTAAATAAATGGCTTAAAAATTATAAATAAAGTAAAAATATAAATATAAATACAAATACAAATATAAATATAAAGTATAAGTATAAATATAAATACAAATATAAAATATAAATACATAAATACAAATATAAATACATATAAATACATATAAATACATATAAATAAATATAAATAAATATAAAGTATAAATATAAATAAATATAAAGTATAAATATAAATAAATATAAAGTATAAATATAAATACAAATACTAAGGATAATTAAAAATAGGATAATTATACATGAGCTTATTTAGACGCAATAAACCTTTTACTGTTGCCGAAAAGCCTGAACTTTTAAAGCTTTTGACTTCATTTAAAAAGGATTTTTACGCAGTCGGCATTTTCAGTCTTATAATAAACCTTATTATGCTTGTTCCGGCAATTTATATGCTTCTGATTTATGACGACGTTCTTGCCAGCAGAAGCAATATCACTCTTATAGTGGTTACGGTAATAATGCTCTTTATGTTATTATTAATGGGAGTTTTCGAATGGGTGAGGACCCAGCTTTTAATCCGCATCGGCAACAATATGGATAAGCGTCTGAATAAAAGGCTGTTTCAGGTTGCTTTTGAAAAATGCCTCCGCACGGGCAGCACCGACGCTTCTCAGGTTTTCGGCGATTTTACAAATATCAGGCAGTTTATAACAGGCACGGGGGCTATCGCTTTTTTTGACGTTCCGTGGACTCCCATATATGTCGTGGTTATCGGCATAATTTACTGGGTTCTTGGAGTTTTTGCCGCTTTTGCCGCTTTGGTTTTATTTTTTATGGCTTTTTTGACGGAGATAGTAAGCAAAAAAAAACTTACCGCTTCTAATAACTATTATCATACAGCTTCATCTTTTGCCACCATTAACTTCAGAAACGCGGATGTCATAGAGTCTATGGGGATGCTGTCTAATGTAAAAAAACACTGGAATCCAAAGTATGAGAAATTTATCGCTTTGCAGTCGCGCGCAAGCGAGAAGACAGGGGATGTTTCTGCGCCTACTAAGTTTTTCAGAATAGCGTTCCAGTCCCTTATGTACACTTTCGGAGCTTATTACGTTATAAACGGCAACATAATTACCGCCGGCGCAATGGTTGCCTGCGCTATATTAATGGGCAGAGCGCTTGCCCCTATAGATCTTGCCATCGGCGGATGGAAAGGCTTTGTTTCCGCCCGCGATTCATACAAAAGGTTAACTCAGCTGTTTACAGCTTTCCCTGAAAGAGAACAGGGAATGCCGCTACCCGCTCCCGAAGGTAAAATTAATTCGTTAAATCTTTATGCCGTTCCTCCGAACTCGCAGATTCAAGTGCTTAAAGGCATTACCTTTGAAGCTCTTAAAGGAGATATGGTAGCCATAGTAGGTCCAAGCGGTTCTGGAAAATCAACTCTTGCGAGAATGATAGTCGGGGTCTGGCCCCCCGCAGCCGGAAGCATGAGACTTGACGGCGCCGAAGTTTTTTCATGGGACAAAGATGCGTTAGGCGGATATATAGGATATTTGCCGCAGGACATAGAGCTTTTGAACGGCACGGTAGCGGAAAATATTGCCAGATTCGGAGATATAGATTCTATTAAAGTTATTGAAGCCGCCAAAACCGTCGGCATACACGAAATGATACTTAATCTTCCGGACGGATACGACACATTTATCGGAGAAGGCGGGGTTATACTTTCGGGAGGACAAAAACAGAGGGTAGCGCTCGCAAGAGCTATTTACGGAAATCCTTCATTAGTCGTTCTTGACGAACCGGACTCTAATCTTGACGACCTCGGCGGACATGCTCTTCTTAACACTCTTGCTAAACTTAAAGAACAAAAATCAACGGTTTTTATTATAAGCCACAGAACCCATATACTTTCAGTAGTAGATAAAATAATGCTTCTTGCAAACGGAACTATCCAGATGTATGGTTTAAGAAATGACGTGCTCAGCTCATTGCTTGCATCGCAAAAACAGGTCCCTGCTCAGCAGCAGCAATCGGCAGCAGGGGAATAATCCTAATTAATATATTAATTTAATATATTCGGAGTTTTTAATATTATGAAATTGCTTGAAGGACTAAAAGGAAATGACACGTCTGAAAATAAAGATGATATAGATACCAATATTCATACAAACTCAAAGCCTATTATGCTAATCGGTTTTTCGGTTCTTATATTAGGTTTTATCGGGTTTATCGTATGGGCGTCTTTAGCTTCGTTTATTAACGGAATCGGTGTTCCAGGAGTTGTTACCGTTTCGTCTCAGGAAAATATTATTCAGAGCAGATACGGAGGAACGATTAAAGATATTCTTGTTCACGATGGAGATACGGTTAAAAAAAATCAAACCCTTATGGTTTTAAACGACTCGCAGCAAAAGTCAAATCTTGCCGCCGCAAAAAGCGAATATATCGCAGACCTTGCGCTTTATGCAAGGCTTAGAGCTGAAAATACGGGCGCGAGCAATATAACATTTCCGCCGGAACTCCTGTCCTTTAAAAACAGCGCTCAGGCGCAAGAAGCAATGGCTACCCAGAGGCAGCTTTTCAACTCAAAAAGAATCAATTTTAAAGCCGATGAAAATATCTTAAAAGTTAATATAAAAGGTTTTAGGGATTACATTGAAAATATAAGAGAGCTGAAAAGATCGACTGCAAATCAGATAACGCTTGCAAAAAAAGAAATGAAACCGTTAAAAAAGCTTGCTAAAGAAGGGTATTATCCTAAAGTTAAAATTATCTATATGGAAAACACTATACAGGAGCTTGAAGGAAAATTAAACGAAGAAACGGGGAGCATAACGAGAGCTGAGCAGTCTATGGCGGAATATCAATTAAAACTTGACGACCTCCGCAATAATTTTTCAAAAGAAGTCAATATGCATCTAAGCGCCGTGCAAAAAAGAGTTTTTGCTTTAAAACAGGGGTATCTCTCTGCTTTTAATCAGTTTGCGCATTCGACTATAAAGTCGTCCGTTGACGGAATAGTGGTTAAAACTTATATAAAAACGATAGGCGGTGTCATAATGCCGGGTCAGCCTATTATTGACATTTTACCTTTAAATCAAAATTTAATAATAAAGGCAAATGTGCCTACGCAGGATATAGCCCATGTCCGCAAGGGTCTTACGGCTAATTTAAGGTTTCCCGCATTTAATATAGAAAGCACCCCTGTTATTAACGGTAAAGTTATTTATGTTTCTGCTAACAGCCTTGTTGACAAAGCGAATAATATGGCATATTATGTTTGTAAAATTAAAATAGATAAAAAAGGATTAAAGACTTTGGCACGATTGAAACTAAAGCTAAAGGCGGGCATGCCCGTGCAGGCAACCGTAAAGACAGGCAAAAGGACGCTTATGAGTTATATAATGAAGCCTTTATTGGATAAAATTTCGCATGCGTTTGTAAGGTAGAAAAAAATTAAATATTTTTTTAAATATTTATTGACATTGCTTATTTTATGAGATATAGTTTTCTAAAACATTGAGTATTAAATTAATTAAGTATTAAATTGTTAATTAGAG
Source organism: bacterium (assembly GCA_021845685.1). GTDB lineage: Bacteria > SZUA-79 > SZUA-79 > Acidulodesulfobacterales > Acidulodesulfobacteraceae > Acididesulfobacter. The sequence goes on along the minus strand of JAJZVN010000052.1, from coordinate 1,176 downwards.
ATTTTATAAATATAAAAATAATAATATAATAATAAGGTGAATAATAAATAATATGGACAATACGACGAAGAATACTAATAATATTGCAAACAGATATATATCGGAAGCGGCAGTCGTAGTATCTTTTAACAGAGATACTGCCGTCAGGCTTAAACAGCCGAAGGCTGAAGAAGCTTTTAAAAATATCATAAATAAAGCTTCGATAAATACAAATCTGCCGGACGACAGCGATCCTTCAAATCCTCGGATTATATTTAGAGACACTCTTAAAGAAATTGTCATATCGCAGATTTCAGCCACATTATTAACAAGATTCGATAATTTAGAAAGTTTAAATAAGCAGGTAGAGGCAATTGATGAAAATGTGAGTAAATTATTTAACTGTGTTAAAGATTTTGCCGGTGAAGCAAACATTAAAGATACGGGCATAATAGTTTTAGTCAAGCACACTTCCGATAAACCCATTAAGGAATTAAATTCGTATTTATTTAACAACTTTTCAAAATTTGAGTCCCAGGGTGAAATAGTAAATGTTAATTATAGAATGGGATTTAAAACCGACAATAAATTATTTGTGGGTTATGATTTATCAACTTATGAGACTATCAATGGAACTAATGAAACTACCGCCGAATCAAAAAAAAATGAAAACGGCTATATAGTCAGAATAGAATTAAATAATAAACCGTTCTTTATTGACTCAAAAATTGCTTTCTTATTAGAACCGAACGATATTAAAGCCAAATTTAAAGAAGTTATAAATACGGGAATAGATAATTTTTTAAAAAATAGTTTAAAATAAAAAAAGCTATTAACAAAGGTTAATTTTACTATTGACATTAATTTTTTTTTATGATAAAACCTAATTGATTATTTAAAATGCTCATTTAATTAATAAGGCATAATTTTAATACTATCAGTTGCCAATATTAAAAGGAAGGGGTTAAGATCTAAATGCTTTTTAAGAGTTTATCTATTTATTTATCTTATTATTATTTATCTTAATTATCTTATCTATCATGTGCATGTGCGGCATAACTATATAAATAAATAATAAAAATTAACGAATTTTAAATTAAATTAAATTTTTTTGTAAGGAGGAATAAAAAATGGCTACAACAGCTAATTTTAATGAAACTAACGCTCTTTTTTTAGGTCTGTTCGACAAGGTCGCAG
>JAJZVN010000051.1 GCA_021845685.1 bacterium | reverse complement strand
TCGAAATAGTATACTTTGAACCGCGCTTTTAATATTAACAGTTTTAATGGTATAGGATTTAATACCTATTAGTTCTAAAACAGCTTTTATTTTTAAAATTTATGTTTATACTTGACAATTGGTGCAGGATAGAATAACATTGAAAAAGATAACTATTGTAATCAAGGCTAACACAAATAGAAACATTCGAGATAAAGAGAAAGGAAGATGAGGACTAATACGTGGATTACACAGAAGGAATAATTAGATACGCAATCGACGAATCTAACATAAACGCTATAGGAACCATAGAGAAGATGGAAATATTGGACGTTAGTCCCATTCCTTCAAATTACCCTTGTATATCAGGAGAACTGGAGAATGATGAACAGGGAAGGGCAAATCTGGAATTAGCCAAGTCTAAATTATTAGATGCATTGAATCAATATATTGTTAAAAGTATTTATAGAAACGGTATAAGTTATTATTTTAAAATTACAGCCGATATTTCAAATAATCCAGATTTTGCTGGCCCACGTGAAAGATTTTCAGAAATTTGGCTTTATCTTACGAATAGTAAGATAAAAATTGCTGAAAAACTAAGATTAAATTGTTATGAAATTGATTTTAATTTATTGATCAACCCTGATATTCTGCATATTCTGACTGGAAGCGAAATTAACGGTATTAGAGTGGAAGAAGAGCGATTAAATGAATCAGGAACTAAAATTAGATATACCGTAAACAAGCGAGACTCCTATATAGCTACTATGAATCGTTATGTTCAGAAGGGGCAATCATAATTATTGCAAAAACAAGACTGCCTTTAAAATACCCGGTCTATAAGTTTACATGCCAAATTAAACCAGTTAATAATAAATCCGAAAAATTATTTTTTTTCCATGGAAACGTAATAAATCCGAAAGGGATTGGGATTATCGACATTAAGTCATAATAATTTATTAAGGTTTACGGGGTGTTTGTTAAAAATCACATTAATCGCTTTTTAATAAGTTAGGTATTTTTGCATTATAATATATAATTTTAATTTATTTTATTAATTAGGGAAGAAGTTATGGAAGACATTGATTTTTCCGAAGAACAACTTTTATTCATTGCCAATGAACAAAAACACATAGAAAGGGATTTTAAAGACAATAGTGTATTTAAAACTAAAGAGATTCGCGAAATAATTGAGCCGTGGCTTACGGCCGTTTTTCAAAGTGAACATTTATCTCTTTTAATCGGAAGTGGTTTAACAAATGCTATTTCCAGTATGACTAAAGTTACTCCCATATGTATGCCTAGAATTGATTTTAAATGCAAGTATAAGGATTCCATTAAAAAATTCGCGGATGAGGAGGCAAAAAATATGGATAGAGGAAAAGCCAATTTTGAAGATGACTTGCGAGTTGCGACTGAACTTTTAAAAGGATTTAAAATTTTAGACGACAAAAAAGAAGCGGAAGTTCTTAATGGTGAAATTAACAATAAGTTAAGCTCTTTTCTTGAAGAAATTTTAAAAAATGAAGGATATTTTTTTAATTCTGAAAAATATCAAGAAGCCATGGACATCTTAAAGCGGTTTTTAATTAGTTTTTCTGCTAGAGCCTCATCTCGCGATAGATTAAATATTTTCACAACTAACTATAATAGGTTTATCGAATATGGTCTTGATGAGGCAGGTATATTAACTTTAGATAGATTTATTGGAAAAATTAAGCCAATAATGAGGTTTCACAGGGTGGATCTCGACTATCATTATAATCCACCGGGGATTAGAGGGGAGCCTAGATATGTAGAAGGAGTTGTTAGATTTATAAAATTGCATGGTTCATTAGATTGGAGGTTTAATAATACCGAAATTATCAGAGAGCCTATAAGTTTTGGAAGTAGTATAAATGAAGAATTTTTTTCCGACCCACTGGATAATGTTGTAATATATCCTAATTCTTCAAAAGCGATTGAAACTGCTTATTTTCCTTATTCTGAATTATTTCGTGACTTTTCAACTGCTATATGCCGTCCAAATTCTGTATTAGTTACTTACGGGTACGGGTTTGGTGACTCTCATATTAACCGTATTATAGAAGATATGTTGACTATACCATCAACGCATATAGTTATTATATCTTATGATAAGGTAGATGGACGACTAGAAAAAATTGTAAAAAAAATAAATAAATCCCAACTTACCCTACTTATAGGCAGTCATATGGCAGATCTACAAGTTTTAACGGATAATTATTTACCAAAATCGGCAATAGATAGAATAACTGAAAGAAAACACAATATATTAGAAAAAAGAGGAGAAAATAAAAAAGGTGATACCAATAAAACACAATGCAATCCTGTTGAGACCAGTAAATTTACTGAGGATTAACCATGCAAAAAGGTTTTGAAAATATACGAAACTTGACTATTGGCACTGTCGAATTTATATCTCCGAAAGAGATAAAAGTTTCATTGGAAATCAATGCTCCACAAAGCACATCGCTAAATGCAGGCATACCCCAATTATTCCCAAAAATAAACGGCTTTGTTTTAATACCTAATGAGGCTGGAGCTCTAATTGGTATAATAACATGGATAGCAGTAGAATATTCTCCTTATCCTAAAAGATATGGTTACAAAGATTTTGATTTAGTGGATTTGCCATTTCCTCAAAGAAAAATATCCATTATCCCATTAGGCTTATTAAAAGAAAATGATGGCAATTATGAAGTCGCAAGAGGTGTATATAACTATCCTTCTGTAGGGGATGCCGTAGTTATTCCAAATAAAGAACAATTACAGGCAATAGTCCAAAATAAAGATGAAAATGCCAGGGTTAAGATAGGCACCTCACCGATGGCTGCCAATGCCCCTGTTTATATTAATCCGGATAAAGTTTTTGGGCGTCATATTGCGGTATTGGGCAATACTGGTAGTGGAAAATCTTGCTCAGTTGCAGGTTTAATCAGGTGGTCTATGGAGGCCGCAACTAAAGAAAAAGAAGATAAAAAACCTAATGCTAGGTTTATCGTATTGGACCCGAACGGAGAGTATGATAATGCTTTTAGCGATTTAGGTTTGGTTAGGCATTATGAGGTTGTTTTAAATACTGAAGATGAAAGTGAATGTGAAAATTGTGATTGTGAAAATGGAAAAATCATAAACAAAAAAAAATTAAGAGTTCCATATTGGATGTGGAACAGTCTTGAATGGGCTTCAATTTCTCAGGCAAGCTTAAAAACACAAAGACCTATATTGAAAAGGGCTTTAAGGGAAATAAAAGACAAAAGTAGCTCTACAATAAACGATAATAATGAAAAGTTCAAAAAATATCTTATAACTTTTAAAATAAATTTAACAATATTCGAACAAAAAGGTGCCGGTCTAGCGGTTTTTCCAAACAATAAGAATTATTTTGAATTCTTAGAAGAGGCAAAAAAAGCCTTAGAAAATTATAATGGATTAAAAGAAGAATATGAAACTTATAAAAATGATTTAGTTCAAAAAATAAATGAAATACTTAATGGCAAAAAAAACAATGTATATTTTGGAGCATTTAATATAACCGATGTTAATATTTTTTTATCATTAATAAAAGAAAAAGAAGGCATTACTGGAGAGTTAATACCATACAAAGGGCCAGACGAAGATACGCCAATATTCTTTAGTAGCAAAAGCTTTTTGTCACATATTGAAAATATAGCAACCGAACCTTCTATTCAGTATAGTATGGATTATTTTTTAATGAGAGTCAAAAGCCTGTTTTCAGAGAACCGAATTAATTCGGTAATAAATGTAGAATCTGAAGATGAATTGACATTGGAAAGATGGTTGAATGATTATATTGGTTCGGAAGATAATAAACCATCTATAACCGTGATTGATTTATCATTGTTACCTTCTGAAATAGTTTATTTGATAGTTTCTGTCATGGCAAGGTTAATATTTGAATCTCATCAAAGATATAAAAGAATTAACAATGCAACTTTACCTACAACGTTAGTAATTGAGGAAGCCCATAATTTTATTAAGAAATATGAAACTGAATCCGAAGAAATTTCTTCCCAAAAATTATGCGGCCAAATTTTTGAAAAAATAGCAAAAGAAGGTAGAAAATTTGGCTTAGGACTTGTTGTTTCTTCACAGAGACCATCCGAGTTGTCCCAGACTGTTTTGTCGCAATGCAACACCTTTTTGCTTCACAGGATTGTTAATGACAAAGATCAAGACATGCTTAAAAAACTTGTTCCTGATACAATGGGCGGAATATTAAATGAACTTTCGGTATTGCCTACTAGGAAGGCCTTGTTATTGGGATGGGCAGCGCCAATACCTGTCCTTGTAGAAATGAAAGAGTTAAGCCTTGATCACCAACCAAAATCGAAGGATCCAGATTTTTGGGATGTTTGGGTTGGAAAATCAGAGAGAAAAATTAATTGGCCAGATATAGTTAAAGAGTGGCAAAATAAAATATAAAATGATTTAATAAAGTGTACAATAGAGGTATAATAAAGAAAGGATCATGTTAATTTTAAGGTAGAGAGGCGGGTGTGCATTGTTTATTCCGTTTTATTGAATACACTTTACGTTCTTACTGGATACCAATTACGGAAATTATTGGACACCCTTTTCGCAATTAATTCAATATTTATTTAATAAAAAAATTGGTCGTTTTTTATAACTTTTAATATTAAATTGTTTTAGTTTTTAATAACCGACAGCGATTATTAAAATTTTAACAGATTTTCATATTTAGAGAAGCAAGATTTTAAAATCTTGTCTTGATTTGTTGTTTCATTATAGAAAAATATGACAAATTAGAAAAGTAAGTCCCTATAAATATAGAAACAAAACCAATAGTAACCATAAAAGTTTGCTTATTCTTATTACAGAAAGTTGATAGTTTTTTATGCGTTTTACTATCATATTTTTTTAATTTCGATAAAGTTAGCTTTATAATTTAAAATGCTAAAATTTCCCAATCGCCTTCATTTTCATAAAAATAATTTTCTTTTTTATTTATTTTCCAATAAGGATATTTTTCAATTACTATTCCGCCAATTATTTCAAAGCCATATTTTGATTGTTTGTCTTTAATCCATTTTTGGAGAGCTTTATTTTTATCCGCCGTTTCTTTTGCTTTCGCCGTATTTCCACTTTTTGTATCCAATAAATAAATTGTATTTTTTGTTTTAACAATAAAATCAGGGTAAAAAAGCCTGCTTTTTTTTTCTTGCGTATCAAAATATTCAATAGCAAATACACTTTTACCTCTATCGTCTTGTTTGTGCCACCAGATAATATTTTCTTGCAATTCTAAAAATTTTATAAATTTTTCTTCGTTATCTTTTCCAACATATTGTTTTCTGTTATAAAATTCTTTATAGATATTTTTATTTATACCTTCTATTTTTTCATAATCTTCAGTAAAATCTACTTCTTGTTCCGGCAACTCTAAATCAAAAACTTCTCTTTCTTCTTTTTCTTTTATTTCTATTTCATATTTTTTTCTAAAATTTTTCAATGCTTTATTTATAGATGATTTAAGTTTAATATTGTTCCCAGATAATTCATTTACAATAATAGGATAATATATATCTCTATCAAGACCGAGTCTTGTGTTAAACCATACATTTAAAGCCGATTTTAGTTGCCCCCACGATCTTGAAGGATTATATTGTGCTTCTTCCTCTTCTTGTTTTTTAAGTTCTTCAAAACAAAGTAAATTATAAAGCCTTTCTACGTCTAAATTAGAAAAATGATAATCCATAATAGCTGCTTTTTCTTTTATTTCACTAATAAAATTATCAAAGCTTTCAATTTGTGCATTTACGATAATATGGTTATTAACGTTTTTATTTTCAAGATTTATCTGCAATTTTACCTTATCGTAATTTTCATTTTCGTTAAAAAATTCGCTGCTTGTTCCAAATTCTTCATCCATTGTTTCAAGAAAAAGTTTTTGCCATAACGGCGGCGGCGTAAGCGTATTAAAGTCGGTTCTATGATAATAAGTGGTTTCTAATGTAATTCTTTCAATGCCTTTTTTAAGTTCTGTGAAGTAAAGAGGCATTTTATTTTCATTTTCAGGATCTTTAATATTTCTAATATGATCTTTATTGTAGTTAGTATAAATATAGGCTTTATTTAATTCTTCCTTATTATAATGATGGCCTTCAGGCATCCTTTTAATTCTTCCGATTATTTGGATATGAAAGGTTGGGCTTGTGATTTCCCTAAACATTACGAGTATTTCAGCCCTTGGACAATCCCAGCCTGTTGCAGGAGCAACTTTAAATATCATAAAATTGACTTCACTGTTGTTTTTTTCTATCAGATCTAGATTTTTCTTTTCATTTGAAAGCCAGATAGCAATTTCGTTTTCCTTTACTCCTTTTCCTATAAGATAGGATAACACAATATTTTTTTTATTGACCAAAACATCTTCTTTTTCTTTAAAATCGCTTGGCAACTGAATCATAACAAGCGGATTTATATCAAGTCCTAATTCTTTATATAGGTTTTTAAGCTCAAGTCTTTTATTATAAGCAAGTTCAAGCATTATTTCATCTTCAGAAAGTTCATGATTTTCTAATTTTTTTATATCCTCATCTGTTTGAATAATAATTTTTTCTTTAATAAGACCGCTTTTAATAACATCGCTTTCAAAGACTTCTACAAAACCTGCTTTTTTTAGATTTATTTCACTTGCGTTAGGTATATTTTTTGGGGTTGCAGTTATTTTAATAATAATTCTTGGATTTATTAGATCTACTACTTCATTTGCAAGTGCAGTATCAGTTTCCGTATGCGCTTCATCAATAATTAAAATAATTTCTCTTTCTTTTTTAGTATTTTGAATAAATTGGTCAAAAACTGCCCCGCCGCCATAACCAACTCCACCGCTTTTTCTTAATTTTCTTGATTCTTTATCCGTTCCTTTTATTTTTGACCAATTAATAAAGAATATATTATTTTTATAAAGCTTTTCTCCTTCGGTTAAATTATTATAATCTTTCACGTGCATGTCTGTTCCATCATTATAATAACGATAAAGTTTATCTTTTGACTGAGAATATGATTCATCACCACCAAAAGACAGCCATATATATGCTTTGTCTTCGTGAAACTGATAATTATCGTCAAGGCACCTTAAAAACTCAGCCATCATAATTGTTTTTCCGGATCCCGTCGGAGATTTAAAAATAAGCGGAATTTTATATTCACCAGTTTTCCATAAATCTAAAAAAGTTAAGCTTAATTGGTCTACAGCCGTTTTTTGAAAATCTTTTAATATTATCATAACTAATTATTTTTTATTGGTTAAATTTATTTCTTTATATATTTCAAGAATAGGTTCCGGAATATCCTCAATAGTTATATTTTTATCTAAATATTTAAATAGCTTTTTGTCAATTCTTCCATATGAAAAAATATAAAGAACAGTTTTTGTGTCTTTAATGCTTTCAATTAATTCTTCAAATTTACTCATATCTTCTCGAAAATAAATTGCAGTTTTTCTTGCCTTATTTCTGCTTTCAAATATCTGATACCAATTATTACATTTTATCTCTTCGAAGGTATTTTCTTTAATTGCAATCATCTGCCCAGCTTTTTCTGTCAATTCATGTCTCTGTTTATCATTTATTTTATTAATTTTTTCTACAGGAATAAGTTCTGTTTTAAAATATTGAAGATTGCCGCCCAAACCATCTTTAAAAGAGTCAATATTTTTAATACCCACAATTTTTATACTATTATTTTCAATATTTTTTTCTATTTTATCAAACTTTGATTTATTTTCATCTATTACTTTATTTATTTTATCAAATATATCGTCAATGTTTTTAAGACTGCTAAAAGTAAGTTTTTGTTCTATGAGTGTTTTTTTTTCTTTTCCTTTAAAATTATATCCATTAATTACATTACGGATTCTTTGGTAAGTAACTTCTTCGCAAATATTATTTTCATTATTTGTACATAATATAAACTTTCTGTTTCCAGCATCTTCTTGATTTAGTTCTAATACTGCTTGTCCTGTTGTTCCAGAGCCTGCAAAAAAATCAAGAATAATCGAATTTTTATTATCTGACATTACTTTTATTGACTCCATAACAGCATATAAAGATTTTGGATATTCAAATTTCTCTCTTTCTCCTATAACATCCATTAAAATTCTTGTTCCATATTCACTTGCTGAAAATACAGAATCATACCAAATACTTTTCGGAGGCTCTCCGCTAGTTCCTCCCTTAAATTTGTAATATATTTGGTATCCATTATTTTTAATATGCTTGCACCACAAATCGCCAGATTCATACATTTCATCAATTACTTCAGAAGATCTTCTCCAAATTCTTTTTTCATTTTTTGGATCAATAGGCCAAATTTCGATTGAATATTTATTTTTAGTGCTTACTTTCCCTGATATTGGATCAAAATATATAGGGTAATATCTATCTTTAAAGGAACCATCCTCCTTCTTTGCATTACTATCAATTCCTTGTTTTCTTAAATTAGTAGGAGAATACCATGTTCCGTCTTTATCTTGTATATAACTGTGACTTTTATCGGCAATATCAACTATAATATTTTTGATAGATGATTTTTGTGTCCTGCCAAAAAATAGTCCATATTCATGAATTTGAGCTAGTTTTCTTTTTGTTTTTCTACCACTTGGATAATTTCTTATGGTAACAGTTCCTAAATGATTTTCTCTTTTAAAAATTTTATTCATTAAAAGCCATAAATTAGGTAATTCATAATCATCAATAGTTACACAAATTATCCCATCTTCTTTCAAAAGATTTTTTGCCAATTCCAATCTCTTTTCCATCATATTAAGCCATTTACTATGTCTATACCCATCATCATCCGTAACATAATTGTTGTTGTATTTCCAGTCTCTAGCACCAGTATTATATGGTGGATCAATATAAATAACGTCAATTTTGCCTTTATGCGTATAATTAAGAACAGATAAGGCGTGGTAATTATCTCCTTCTATTAAGATATTGTCATCACTATTATTAGTTTTAATTTCTTTTTCTTTTATTCTTTTAAGTATAGGTAGATTATTTTCACAGTCCAGCACAACTTTTTCGGGTTCTTTTTCTTTATCCCATACAAGACCATATTCTTTATTTTTAATTTCATCATCTTGCTTTTGAATAAGCTTTATTAACTCTTCTCTTGTAAAACTATCAAATTTACCCATTGTAACCCCAAAATTAAGTATAAATTAAAATATAACTAAATTATTTCTTGTAAATCTTTTATTATGCTTTCTTTATTAATGATTAAATTGTATATATTTAATTAGTATCATTTTTAAAACCTCATCATCGCTTCTAACTTTATCCCGTTAAGCACGTAAACAAATACCGTTCCGACGTAAGCTCCGGTCTTTGCTATTACCCTATATCCGTAATAATTTGCTGTAGCCTTGCCGTATTGCCTTGCTTCTTGAATAGTATTATTTATAACGGATTTTATTCCACTCGGCAAGTTATCCCAACCCGCCATATTGGTATTTTTAACTTCCGCTATATTGCCGGAGCAAATCTTATAATTTTCCACAGCCCAATAAACCGGTTTCGGAAAGCCCTGTGTCCTGCGGATTATGCTTATCAGCTTGCATCCGGACATTGTCGTCGTTAACGGCAAAGCGTTATAGGTATAAGCTCCGTAAGTGTAGATATAAGGACTGCCGGAATTGTAAACCCGCATTGCAAGCTTGTTAAAGTTAGAGTCTGACTGGTTGTAAGGGATATTAAAAATCCCTAAAGCAAAAACTATATTTGCAGAAAACAAAATAAATGCAAATATAAATATTTTAAAAATTATTTTAATCATTTTTTAATTTTAAAAAATTCCGT
>JAJZVN010000050.1 GCA_021845685.1 bacterium | reverse complement strand
ATAGGTTCGCTTAATCCGATACTTTCAAAAATTTTTCGTAAATTTTATAAAATGATTTATAAATAAATAATTTAATATGAAAATTTTACATATACTTTCTTTGTAAGTCCGAAGAAACAAAGATATTGCGGATATAGAAGAATTGAAAAAGTAAATAATTTAAAAACTTTAAATTTATCGAAAATCAATAGCCGCTTACTTTTAGCAGATTCATAGATTAACGCGGCTATAAGAGTCCGATGCGGGATAGTGGTTTCGGCGTTTTTCATTTTAGTCCGAGATAGTCGCATTCCGAAACTCCGATATTAATATTTCTTTTCTTTTCAAGGTCAAGGAAATTTTTGGCGGCGGGCAGTGCATGTTCATTTAAAATAAAACACAAAAATACAACAATTCCGCAAAAAACAGCGCAGAGCATTGAAAAGAGGGGAGCGCATCAAGCCTTGCCGGGTATGGCAAAACTGGCAAGGGACGCCTTTTGCTCCTTATCCGTATTTTATCCCTATTAATCCCCCCTGCCTTATATATTTATCGCATTTTTAAATATTCCTATATTTATTTTACAAATATTTTATAGAATATCAACGAAATAATAATGAAATAATAATGAATATTAATACCTAATATTTTCAGATTATTATTTAAAAATATACAAAAGCACGACAATTCTGTAACAAAATTTAACAATATTTAACACAAACGTCATAAAATTGTAACATTAGTCTGTTAAACTATAAGCCATTAATTTTCAAAAGCAAATTAATCTTTTAGGAGGAACGACGTGATGAATGGGAAAAAAATAATGAAGGTTTTAATTACGATGACTATCTTATCTTCGCTTCTTTTATTTTTTAACATTAAAGCTTATGCGAAAATGCCTAAGTACCTTGGAAAAGCTACAATTAAAGCTAAAAAGAAAAGTAACAGGCGAAAAAGATTTAAAGAGGCCTTTACGATAAGCCATATTGGTAAAAAAGTTATAAAAGCAACAAACAACCCGATGCAGGGAATTGTGAACATTCTTAATCAAAAACCTTCTATTTTTGCATCTTCGAGGGGACCGAACGGCGTTATGACAGATATCGAGATGAGAGCATTTCAATCAAATCAGATTACTGAAGAATTTGACGGTATTCCGTTAAATGCGTTATTCGAAAACGGCGCTCAGAATTTTGGCGGCGTATCAAATAATGTCCCGTTTACGTTAGGAGATATTTCCTCTATAAATATATATCGTGGCGTAAATAAGCCGAGCGTTAATTCGTATAATTCATTAGGCGGAACTATAAATTTCAGCCCTTTAATGCCTTCTATTAAAAGAAGCGGAAGTATTTTCGGCGGTTATGGCTCTTTTGCGACAAGACAATACGGTTTCGATATAAATACCGGAAAACTTCCGGGTAATATTTATTTATATTTAAGGGCAACGCGGAATAACTCAAATGGATATGTGGATAACACTTCCGGAAGTAATCATTCTTATTATTTATCTTTAATTAAATTTTATAACGAAGGGAGATCAAATATTAATTTTTTATATTTAAGAAACGATACATCGAACTATAACCCCCATGAAATGCCCCTTTCTTTGGAACAACAGTATGGGCCGTCTTTAGGTTATCCTCTGAATGTTGATTGGTCGAAACATAATAACACCTCTTGGTACGCAATTTTAGGGATAAATAATTATGTGAGCAGGCATTTTAGTTTTTCCAATAAATTATTTTATCATGTTAACCGGACATATAGGACAACATATTCTAATCTTTCATGTTATCCAGGTTATCCTTCTTATGCAAATATTAATAGCGGGTCTTATCCTCTTTATGACCCTGCTGTTTCATCGGAGTGTTCATCTTTTACAACTTTAGTAAACGGTTCATTATTTATGCCTTATTATCCGCCTAATTCTCCACATTTTGGTGTTACTTCGTCGTCCACCGGCGATTTAATCGATCCTGCGGTATTATTTCCAGGGTTGCCCGCATGGGAAGCGAGCGCTTATGCTACTTCATACCGCATTTATGTCCAGACTTATAATGAAATAGGAGATTTACCGTCTTTGAGTATAAAACTCCCAAGAAATAAAATAACTTTGGGAGGGCAGTTTTTTGACGGAACTATTCATACAACGCTTAACTGGGGTCCAAATACCGATACGCCTGCCGTATTTTCATATGCCGGCCGTTTCATTAGGTCCATAGATGCCGTTTATGCTCAAGACAAAATAAGTATTATTCCTAAAAGATTATTTATCGAACCCGGACTAAAATACAATATAATTCGTTCGACAGTCGATGATTATCTTGGATACAGCCAGCAGGCGGGGAATTTGTCAAATACATATAATTACTTTGAGCCTACGATAGGAATTAGTTATATGGCTATACCAAATTTAAATATTTATGCGTCATACGGGAGAACCGAAAAAGTGCCAAATCACGGCGGTTACTTAACTGCATTGCAAGTATGTAACACAAGCAATACGTATTGTTCTTCAGTTCCGATGACGGTAAAGCCTGAATATATAGATGATTTTGAGCTTGGAGCCAGATATAAAATAGATAATCTTTATTTATTCGCAAACGGCTATAAAGAGGACTTTCAAAATACCTTTGCTTTTTATTCGCCCATTACAGGACCTTATGCAGGTGATTCTTTTGAATATAATATCGGGAATTCGGTATATGAAGGTGTCGAATTAGGCGGAAAATATAATTTTAACAGGCATTTAGGTATGTTTGCAAATTATTCGTTCAACACAGGCACATATACTTCTAGTTATATGGGAAATTACGGATCTGTATTGGCTGGAGAACACATAGCTAAAATTCCGCGTCATCTTGCTAATATAGGCGCTTTTGCTAAAATATTATCTACATACGCTAGATTGTGGGGAACATATACCGGATTATTTTATCTTAACGATATAAACGGAAATCCTACCGGTCAATTTCATCTCGGCGGTTTTTTCGTGCTGAACGGATATATAAGCCATTATTTTAATTTTAGAAAATTTAAAATATTGAAAGAAGCGCAGTTAAAGGGCGTAAAATTGTCTTTAAGCATCGACAACATATTAAATAGAACTTATTATCCCCAGGCTTCGACAAATACTTTCATGATTAATAATCAAACATACACATATTTTGGCGTATATCCCGGATTGCCCCGATTTGTCATGTTAAATGCCTCATTTAAGTTTTAAATAAGCTATAGTTATATAACACATTTTGAAAAAAGGAGAATTTATGGGGAAAAGCAGATATTTGTTAAAATCGTTAATTTCAGCGGTATTATTTTTATCTATGTTGCTGTCGTTGCCTTATTCGGCAAGTGCCAGACCTACTTTAATACGGACAATAAAAACCGGTTTGCATCCAGATGCTGTCGCGGCGGTTTCAGGCGGTAAATATATTTATGTGGCAAACAAGGATAGTTACACTGTTTCCATTATAAATACTTCTACAGGCGAAGTTACAGGTAACATCAGTGTAGGTTTTTATCCGTTTGCAATCGCTAAAAGCATAAACGGTAAATATATTTATGTGGCAAACAGGGGAAGCAATACAGTGTCCGTTATAAGTACGCAAACTAAAAATATTATCGGCACTATAAATGTCGGTGTTAATCCTGTTGCTATAGCTGTCAACCCGGACGGCAAATATGTTTATGCCGTGAATAAAGACAGTAATAGCGTATCCGTTATCGATAGAACGACAAAAAGCGTAATAAGTACAATACAGGTAGGATCGCACCCTAAAGCAATCGCCGTCAGCCCAAACGGCGGTTATGCCTATGTCGTTAACAAAAGCGGTAATAGCGTATCCGTTATAGATACTTCTTTTAATAAAGTTGTATCTACTATAACAGTAGGTAAAAAACCAATTGCTATAGCTGTCAACCCGGACGGCAAATATGTTTATGCCGTGAATAAAGACAGTAATAGCGTATCCGTTATCGATAGAACGACAAAAAGCGTAATAAGTACAATACAGGTAGGATCGCACCCTAAAGCAATCGCCGTCAGCCCAAACGGCGGTTATGCCTATGTCGTTAACAAAAGCGGTAATAGCGTATCCGTTATAGATACTTCTTTTAATAAAGTTGTATCTACTATAACAGTAGGTAAAAATCCTGATGCTGTAACAATAAGCCCCAGCGGTAATTTTGCATATATAGCGAACAAACTTAGCGACACGCTTTCCGTTATAGATACTGCCGCAAATTTACTGACAGCTACGATTAATGTCGGCCAGCACCCTAAAGCAATCGCCGTCAGTCCAAACGGCGGTTATCTGTTCGTAATAAATAAAAACGGCAATAATATATCAATTATTAACAAGAAAATGATAAATATTTCAAATGATATAAAAGTCGGTTTAAATCCGGTAAGGCTTGCTATCGGTTCGCACGGCAAGCATGTTTATATTACAAATAAAGAGAGCAATTCTGTTGCCATAGTAAAAGTCTCTGAAAATAAAGTAGAATCTGTAATAAAAGTTGGTTTATATCCAGTTGCTATTGCCGTTAACCCAAACGGTAAATATGTTTACGTAGCAAATAAAGGCGGAGATACGGTAAATATTATTAATACCTCAACAAGAAAGACTGTCTTTACAATCCCTGTAGGTACTAATCCTGATTTTATAACCACAAGTTACAACGGCGAGCATGTTTATGTTGCTAATTGGGATAGCAATTCCATATCGGTTATAAACGGCTTAGAAAATAAATTAGAAACTTCAATTACGGTTGGTTCCCATCCCAAGGGTATTGCCGTAAGTCCAAACGGTAAATATGTTTACGTTGCAAATAAAGGAAGCGGTACAGTATCGGTTATCAACGGTTTAACAAATGAATTGCAAAAAACTGTACATGTCGGAAAAAGTCCTGAGCCTATTGCCGTAAGTCCAAACGGTAAATATGTTTACGTTGCAAATAAAGGAAGCGGTACCGTATCGGTTATAAATTCAATGAAAAATAAGGTACTTGCTACTATCAATGTTGGTTCCCATCCCAAGGCTATTGCCGTAAGTCCAAACGGTAAATATGTTTACGTTGCAAATAAAGGAAGCGGTACAGTATCGGTTATCAACGGTTTAACAAATGAATTGCAAAAAACTGTACATGTCGGAAAACATCCTATGTCTATCGTGGTTAGTCCAAACAGCCGATACGTTTATGTGGTAAATAAAGGCGCTGGTACATTATCTATTATAAATTCAATAAAAAATAAGGTACTTGCTACTATCAACGTCGGAGCGCATCCAAAGGAGATTTCCGTTAGCCCCGACGGAAAAAATGTTTACGTAGTAAATAAATATGGAAATTCGTTGTCAATTATACAACAGTAATAAATATTTATTTGATAAATATATTAAAAAATAAAAACTTGGAGGTTGACTAAATGAACAGAAGGGATTTTATTAAAATCGGCGCCGCCGGGCTTATAGGAACGGCGTTGTCGGAAGGAGTTAAATTAAAGACTGCGGAAGCCGAAGAGGCGGATTACGAAAATCTTAAAAAATCGAAGTTTAAAAAACCTGAGCACGTAGTACTTATAATGAAGGAAAACAGGAGTTTTGACCATTATTTCGGGCAGATGGACGACGAGGTTAACGGTCAGCCCGAAAGAATAATGGCTAACGGTATAACCGACGGCAACGGAGGAAGTGTAAAGCCTTACGACCTCGGTCTGCATTACGTAACGCCGAACAGGCTCGACCCGAACCACTCGTGGCGGGCGCTTCATACGGCATATAACGGCGGAAAAATGGACGGTTATTTTTTAAATTATATAAATTATCCTGCTAAAGATTATTCTTTTATAATGGGTTATTACGACGCGAAAAAGGCGCTTAAACCGTATTATTACTATGCAAAAAATTATACTTTATGCCAGAATTATTTTCATTCTTTTATGGGGCCGACTCTGCCAAACAGGCTTTATCAAATTGCAGGACAATCTGACGGTCACAGCAATGATTCAAAACCAGTCAAGCCCTTCGAATTTCCTACAATATTTAACAGACTTGAGGAAGCTAAAGTGTCTTGGAAAATATATTGCGGAGGTTGGCCTAATCCCGCTAAATACGAACATCATTTTTTAGCCGTTATCTGGTTTGAAAGTTTTAAAAAAAATAAAAAACTTCTTTCTAAAATAAGACCTGCCGAAGAATATTTTATAGATGTAAAAAATGGCACGCTTCCGCAGTTCAGCTGGATTGTTCCTTTGCATAAAAATTCAGAGCATCCTCCTGAGAATGTAAAAACCGGTATGCTTGATACCGTTCAAAAAATAGAGGTTTTAAGAAGAAGTCCGTTGTTTCAGAAGTCTGCGTTATTTTTAAACTGGGACGAGTGCGGAGGTTTTTACGACCATGTTGTTCCGCCCGTTGTGGATAAGTACGGTTTGGGCATGAGAGTTCCATGTTTAGTAATTTCGCCGTTAGCAAAAAAAGGTTATTTATCAAATGTAAGACATGAACACGCTTCAGTTCTAAAATATATAGAAAATCTCTGGGGAATTGAGCCGTTAACGGATAGAGACAGATTTGCAAACGGATTTACGGATGTATTTATTAAGTAGGCTTAATATGTAAATATGAGGTTAAAGAAATATAAAATTAATTAACTAAAAAGGTGTATATTACTTATGAATAAAAAAAATATTAAATCGATTTCTTTAATTATAACATTAATATTATCGACGGTTGTTTTTAACGTTATTAATGTATGGAGTTATAGTTACATTAAGAAATCAATAAACATTAAACACATAACGATACATTTAACAGGAGTTCCTAAAACAAAGTCATTAGCTATAGATAAAAACGGAAATGTTTGGATTGGAAATAAATTTACGGGAACCGTCCAGGAAATAGACGGCAAAACGCATAAAATTATCGCAACCGTTTATCTGCAAAAGGGTTCAAAACCAAGAGCTATTGCAATAAGCAGAAACGGCAATATATGGGTTGCCGATAAAGGCACGGGAACCGTTCAGGAAATAGACGGCAAAACGCATAAAATTATCGCAACCGTTTATCTGCAAAAGGGTTCAAAACCGAAAACTTTAGCAATAGGTCCTGTTGGAAACATTTGGGTAGCAAACAAAAACTATGGAACCGTTCAGGAAATAGACGGCAAAATGTATAAAATTATTGCAACAGTGAAATTAACTAAAGGGTCAAAGCCGTTGTCTATTGCAATAAGCAGAAACGGCAATATATGGGTTGCCGATAAAGGCACGGGAACCGTTCAGGAAATAGACGGCAAAACGCATAAAATTATCGCAACCGTTTATCTGCAAAAGGGTTCAAAACCAAGAGCTATTGCAATAAGCAGAAACGGCAATATATGGGTTGCCGATAAAGGCACGGGAACCGTTCAGGAAATAGACGGCAAAACGCATAAAATTATCGCAACCGTGAAATTGCCTTATAATGCAAAACCTAAATCAATTGTTGTAGATGACGCGGGAAATATATGGGTCGGCGCCAAAGGAGTCGGAAGCATTATAGAAATAAATAATGTAACAAAAAAAATAATGCATAAATTTAACGTATCCCAATTTGATAAACCTAAAGTTATTGCTATAGACGAATACGGAAATATCTGGGTGCCGAACATACCGGGTGCGTCGCTGGTTGAAATTTTTTCCATTGCAAAAGGTCCTGAATATTTTCCATATCGTTATTCTCTATCAACGCCTAAATATTCGCAATGGCCTTGATTTTTTTTGGCTTTGTCCTCTCTCTTAAAATAAAACAGGTATTGTGCGGAATATAGCAAAACCATTCTGCACAATACCTGTTTATCGATTGATTGCAACCTTATAATAGTAATAATCTTTGTCTCATTGCCTTTATTAGGCGGATTTTCGGGAAATAAATTTCTAACGGCGGGTTTATAGTATGCATATGTAAATCAGCCTAGAATATTGAACCTCATTGCGGCAAAATGCCTATCGAAAGTAAATGCCGTATCTATTTTCAGCCTGTGCATTGCGGCAAAACTCGTGCAGTCCGTATAACCGAACCCGGAGTTTATATTTTAAGAAAATCCGCCATGCGCTATCTTCATCTTCGTCCGTTATCCGTATTATATTTACGAAATTGCTTTTTTTAAGGCTTTCACCGAATTTTACGGCGATATCGAATCCTAATCTGCTCATAAGCAGAGTAACGGTTTCGTCGAATATAAAATTTGAAGTTATAAGAGGTTTTGTATTGCTTTTATACAATTTTTCCGATTCTTTATGGTCGGGGTCGTTTTTATCTATAAATGCATACCATGCGCTCGTATCGATAAATATGCGGTTCATGACTTAGCTTGCCGTATAAATATTTGTCGTGTTCTCTTGCGGCCGGCAGGCCGTCTCCGCTTCCGATGTCGGACAGAAAAGAAACAGGGTCTTTACACGGTTTAAACCTTATCTTTATCGCCGTATTTATCTTTCAAATATTTTTCTATTTCTTTTTCAAAATATTCTTCTATTTCTATTTTACTTACATTATATGAAGGTTTTAAGTTACTGCTCAAAAAATTTTCTTTAATATCTATTAACCCCGTAAGTTGTTTTAAAAATAATTTTTCATTATAGAATAACGGTTGAATTTTTAAAGTTTCTTCTATTAATTTATTTAAACCGAACTTTTTCGATAAAACATAAAGGTCGTAATAATCCCTAAGTTTACCTCTGTAATTCAATACCGTGGTTTTCATAGCCATTAAGATTTTTATTTTGGCTATTTTTAGGTTATCGAATAGTATTTCGGAGTTTTCTTTATCAGATGTAAAATCAAACTCGTAGGCATAAAAGGTAACTTTAGTTTTGTCAAAAACGTAATCATACTGTATAAGCTGGTTTTTTTATTGAATTTAGAAAATCTCGGAATAATTTTAATTTTTTTATCTTCTAGTTTCTTAAGAAGTTTATATATCTGATTTTCATCTAAAACATCTTGAGCGGTGATAAGGTCTATGTCTTCCGAAAGCCTGTGCTTAAGATAATAAGATAGGGCGGAACCGCCCACGAGAATAAAGTCCTCTATTTCCTCTTCTTTTCCTAAAATTTTCAGTATTTCTTCAGTATTTTTAGGCCACATTTTTTTTAAAAATTGGTGAAATAAAACGAGTAACCTAAAAAGTTTTGGATCGTTATATTTATTTTGGGGTTTTTATAAATAACCTGTGCACTTTTATAATTCTATCCGCAGGAATAATTTTAAACAGTGCCGCTATCTCGTTCAAATCTCAATAAATTAATATATATTCTATTATTATTCTGTCAGGCAAAATTGAATCATTCTTGTTATAAGACCAGAAATTGTCTCGGTTAATTTCAGGCGGCAAATCTTTGAGATTTAGGTATATCTCATCTTTATCCAATATTTTAGAATTTTCTATCAGTATTTCCCGCGTAATACTTTTATCAAATTTTTCAACGCTCTTAGATAATGCTCCCATAATAATAAATATCCTCTAAAAATTTCTATTCCATTATTATAGCATAGCTGAAATATAAATTCTCCAATTTGCCGATAGAACATTAACTAAAAACTAAAAAACCCCTTTATTTATCTGCTTACCTTACATCAATTAACCTAATTAATTTTATTTTTAGATATAATAATTTTAGTTTTGCCGTAATTAAAAGACAAAAGCCATAAAAACGACACATAATTTGCAAAGATTTCTATTATAATTATAAAACCGCCCGTCCAGGAAAATAAAAGTTTCGTCGCAATATTCAAAAGCAATGAACGCCAGAACATACCCCACCATATTATCGCTTTATGAAGCCGTAATCTGCGAAATACCGTCCCGTATTTCTGGAGAATCCAGATTGATATAACGCAACGTATTGTATTTATTTTTTGGAAGAATAGTTTTTTCCGGTCTGACGAGCTCCGGTTATTAAGGCGATTTTTCTTTCTTTTCCGAATGGCAGAAAATTGTATATCGCTCTAA
>JAJZVN010000049.1 GCA_021845685.1 bacterium | reverse complement strand
GATTTACCGTTGTGATTAGAAAAGTTTAATTTTAAAATATAAACATGAATGAATTGCAATTTTTAAAAGAAACAATAAAAAATTCAGGCTTTTTTGATGAAGAATTTTATCTAAATTTATATGCCGACGTTAAAAATAGCAATATAGACCCAATCGAGCATTATTTAATATTAGGCTGGAAGGAAGGCAGATATCCTTCTTTAAAGTTTGATACAAGGTCATATTTAGACGCTTATCCAGACGTGAAAGAATCAGGAATGAATGCCTTATTGCATTACATTTTATTCGGCAAGAAAGAAGGAAGAAATGCTTTTGCAAATAATAGTAAATCAAATGGCGTTCAAGATTTGAAATTTATCATTTATGCACCGCCTTTTGACGAAAATAGCGGCGGCAATTTGGTGTTGCATAGATTATGCGATTTATTGAATAAACAGGGGGAACGCTCATATATCTGGTTATGGGGGGGGCAACCGCAACCTCACAAAAGCGGAATCTGTGAAAGATTCAACACTCCTTTTGCAAAACTTTCTGATTTGTCCGATAATACGATTGTTGTTTATCCAGAAGTTGTTAGCGGCAATCCCTTGATGGCAAAAAATGTGGTCAGATGGTTGCTTTATAAGCCCGGTTTTTTTACAGGAGAAGTCAATTATGGAAAAGACGATTTTTATTTTTATACCGAGAGAGTCTTTGTGCCTAACGGATTTAATGTTGAGGAAGATAATATTTTAGCCATTAGGTATTTGTTTAACGATATTTATAAACAGACAAATTTTGGAAAAAGAAATGGGAGTTGTTATATTCTTAGAAAAGGTAAAGGAAGAAAAATTATTCACGACTTAAAAGATTCTATTTTAATAGACGAATTATCGCATAAGGAAATAGCCGATATTTTCAATAAAGTTGAATATTGTATTTCCTATGATTTATATACTACTTATTCACAATATGCAGTTATGTGTGGTTGTAAGTCTATTGTTGTACCAGAAAACGGCATATCTAAAGAAGAATGGTATAATGGCGAAGAATCAAGATATGGTATTGCGTACGGATTTAATGATTTAGACTATGCTGAAAAAACTAAAGATAAATTAATTCTATATCTCAAACAACAAGAAAAAGGATCAGAAGATTATGTTAAAAAATTTATTGAAAAATGCAAAATTTTTTATAACATATAATCGGTTTTATTAAGAGTTGAAAATTAATTTAAAATTAATTACTAAAAAATAAAAAACTATAAAAACTATTTAAAATCAAATTATTTAAGTTTCTAATTATGGATTCGGGTTTTAATAAAAATAATGTTATTGATAATGTTAAAATATATTACTAAGTTGTTTATAAACAGGGGTTATTAAAATGAATAATATTAAGCTTTTTAAATCGCAACTTAACAATGGAAGACTTGAAGAGGCAAAAGACTTTCCTAGAGTTTTATTAATAGATTCTATAAGCTACTGTAATTTAAAATGTTCTATGTGCATTCATCCTAAAATGACTAGAAAAAAAGGTATTATGCCTTGGAATATTTTCACTAAAATTATTAATGAAATAGCCGAGGTTGATAAAAATGTGAGAGTTTGGATGGTTTTTTTTGGAGAGGCTTTAATATTGAAAAAGAAAAAACCAACAATATTCGATATGATTGCCTATGCAAAAATGAAAGGACTTTCCGATGTTGTGCTTAATTCAAACGCTAATCTATTAGATGATGAATGTGCTTTAAAACTTATTAATTCTGGACTTGATGCTATATATATAGGAATAGATGCTTTCAATTCTGAAACATATGATAAGTTGAGGATAGGAGGTAACTACGCGAAGACAGTTGACAATGTTTTAAACTTGATTAAATTGAGAAATAGAACGAAATTAAAAAAACCAGAGGTTGTTGTCCAGTTTGTTGAAATGGATTTGAATACTTATGAAAAGGACAATTTCACAAAATTCTGGTCTGAGCAAGGAGCTATTGTTAAAATAAGACCTAAAGTAAGCTGGGGAAATCTTATGGATGCGCCAAATCTTATTTTAGATAATAAAGAAAGATGGCCGTGCCACTGGGCAATGCAAACTATGTCTATAGCCGATGACGGGAGAGTGGTGTTGTGTCCGGTAGATCTTGATGCAAGAGTTGTCGTTGGCGATATAAAGAATTCATCGATAAGAGAAGTATGGAACGGAAAATTAAAAGAATTCCGCCGGTTTCATAATAATCATGAATTTCATTTGCTTCCCCCTATGTGTAGAGATTGTAGAGATTGGCAAGCCGCTATGGCTGAATATTATAAAGACGGAGTGAATATATAATATGTGTGGTATATGTGGATTTAGCGGTAAAACGGATTTTAATATTTTAAAAAAAATGGCTAATACAATTTTACACCGTGGACCAGATGAAGATGGTTATTATTCTGACGATAAACTAAATCTTGGCATGAGAAGACTTAGTATTATTGATATCGCTACAGGTCATCAGCCTATACATAATGAAGATAAAGGCATTTGGACTATTTTTAATGGTGAGATATATAATTTTCAAAACCTCAGGAAAGATTTAAAAAAAAAAGGTCATCAATTTTATACAGATCATTCGGATGTTGAAACTATAGTTCATTTATATGAAGAATACGGGGATGAGTTTGTCAATGAATTAAATGGTATGTTTGCAATTGCATTATGGGATAAAAAAAAGGAACGACTCTTGCTTATAAGAGATAGAATGGGGATTAAACCCATTTTTTATTCAATAATTAATGGTAAGATAATATTTGCTTCGGAAATAAAAGCAATTCTTGAGCATCCCGACTATGTTAAAAGTATGAATTACGAGGCTGTGTATCATTATTTTACCTTAAAAAACGTGCCGTCTCCCCTTACAGCTTTTGAAGGGATTTATTGTTTATTGCCGGGTGAAATGCTTGTTTATTCTGCCGGTAATGTATTAAAAAAAAAGTGGTGGAAGATTAGATTTTTAGAAAATAACAATATAAATTATATTGAAGCAAAAGATAAAATTTTAGTATTGCTTAAAGATGCCACAAGACTAAGAATGATAAGCGACGCTTCTTTTGGGGCATTTCTTAGCGGAGGTGTAGATTCAAGTGCTATAGTTGCACTTATGACAGAATTTTCAGATAAGCCAATTAAGACATTTTCATTAGGTTATGAAGATCAATTAAAAAATAAAGAAGCTGATTTATATTACGCCAGAAAAGTGTCTAAATTTTACAAAACTCAGCATTATGAATACATAATGCCTTATAATGAGTTAATAAATAATATAGAAGATGTCATAACCGCTTTTGATCAGCCTTTTTCCGGAACAATATCGACTTATTTTTTATCAAAACTCATAAAAAAGCATGTAAAAGTGGCATTGTCCGGGGACGGCGCAGATGAACTATTCGGAAGCTATCTCTCTCATAGAACAGCTCAACCTATGTATCATTTTAAAAGATTATATAAAAAAGTTAAAACAGGCGATATAACAAAAGAAGAGCAAAACCTATTGGCGCCGTGCGGCATTAAATTTATACAAGGTCTTTATGACATTTCAAATGGCGATGAAGCAACCTGGCGGTATAATCTTTATTTATTTACCGATTATGAAAAAAATAACCTTCTTTCTTATAATTTCAAATCAAAGTTGAAAAATACAAATACTTTTAAACTTATTAAAAAAAATTTTGAAGAGCTTACGTCCAGTGACCCTCTTAACAGAATACTAGAAATGGAGTGGAACACGCAATTCCCGGATCAAGTGCTTGCGTTTGTAGATTTCCTTTCAATGGCCCATTCTATCGAAGTCCGTTCCCCTTTTCTTGATTACAGGCTTGTCGAATTTATGTCAACTATACCAGGTGATATGAAAATAAAAAACGGAAATATAAAACATATATTAAAAGAAGCTGTTGAACCATTATTGCCGAAAGGAATAACTAATAGGCCAAAAGAAGGTTTTGTTCTGCCTATTTTTGACTGGTTGATGCAACAGATGAAAAATTTCACGTTTGATTTACTATCAGAAAAAAGATTAAAGCGACATGGATTTTTGAATAATGAAACGGTTCAATATATATTAAACCAGTATTATAATGGCAATATAATGTATAACGGCAGAATATGGAACTTAATGATGTTTCAGATATGGTGGGAAAAATATTTTTATAAAACATGAAAACGATAGATTTAAAAAAAGAAATTCGATATATTGAGCAGTATATTGCCTTAAGAAATAATTATAGTGATTTATTATTAACAAATCCAATAAATAAAAATGATACTTTAAAATGGTTTAAAAATAAAAAAATTGAAATAAGAGGCATTATTGAAAGAGAAGAATTGATAGGAATAGTAATTTTATATATTAATAAAGGCGGTGAAGTAACCATATTTGTTAAGGATAAACACAGGGGTTTAGGCAAACAGCTTATATCAATAGTAGAAAAAATTGCAAAGGAAAATAATTTGTGTTTTATTTATGCTTGGGTATTAAAAGACAACAATAATGCAAAAAAACTCTTTGAAAAGTGTGGGTTCTCCCAAGAAGGTGTTGAATTTAAAAAATATAATGAAATTTTATTCGAAGGAATTCAATATAAAAAATTTTTATGTTAAAAATTAATTTATTATTTTAAAGAGGAAAAATGGAAAAAAAGGTTATTCACACGCAGGAAGAATATAATATTAGACCTGAGGCAAAAGAATTTCCAATGATGTGCGTTATTTCTTTTGTTTATGTATGTAATGCTAAATGTCCTAATTGCCCATATACTAATTCAAATATTAGGTCGGATTATAGGGACAGATTATTTATGGATGAAAGTACTTTTAAAATAATTGCTGACCAGTGCGGAGAGTACGGTGCTTGGATAAGGATATCAGGCGGGGGTGAACCAATGCTGCACCCTAAAGCAGTTGAACTTATGGTTTATGCTAAAAAAGTCGGTGCAAAAATTGGACTTATAACTAATGGCTCAAAATTTACAAAATCCAGTATTACCAAGCTACTCAACGCCCAAATTGACGTTATAGAGTTTAGCGTTGATGCCGCTGATAAACTAACTTACGCAAAAGTAAGAAAAGGATTAAATTGGGAAAAATTGCTTAAAAATGTTGGTTTAACTGTTGAATTAAGGAATAAATTAAATAGTGCTACTAAAATAATCGCAAGTTGCGTAAATCAGAAAGGTGTTAATGTTGATGAAGTAGCATCTTTTTGGGAGCCTATTGTTGATAATTTTCAAAAAAGAAAATATTTGACTTGGGGTATAAATGATCCGTCAAATTCAGCTGACCCAAGTTTTTACCTTAATCCAGAAGAAATGATACCGTGCCCATTTATTTTTGAAAGGTTAAATATAGATTCAAGAGGAAAAGTAATGCTTTGCGGCCTTGATATTAAAGCTGAAACCGATATGGGGAATATACATAGCGATAAAATAAGAGATATATGGATGGGAGAAAAATTTCAATATTATAGAAATATTCATATTAATAAAAAAGCTTTAGATATAGAGCCGTGTAAGGACTGTCCCGATTGGAAATATCGTTCTTGGCAGCACAACTATTGGAAACTTATCAAAGAAGCTGAAGCAAAGCTTAATAGTAAAATTAACAATAAATAGTTTGTAATATAAGGTACACTAATGAGCAAAAAAACAATTGGAATTCTTCAACCCGGTTATCTTCCATGGCTAGGTTTTTTTGAACAGATGTATAAAAGCGACGTTTTTATAATTTACGATGATGTTAAGTACGATAAAGGCGGTTGGCGAAATAGAAATAGGATAAAATCAGCAAAAGGAATTGAATGGCTTACTATTCCGGTGCATGTGAGTCTTACAAACCAGCCTCTTATTTTAGATGTTTTAATAGATAATAAAATTAATTGGAGAAAAAAACATTTATTTTCAATTAAACAGAATTATTCAAAATCTTTTTTTTTTAGTGAATATATTTCTATATTCGAGGAAGCTTATTCACTTGAGTGGAAATATCTTATAGATATCGATATGTTTTTTATTTTAAAATTAAAAGATTGTCTCGGCATGAATAATAAAGAGATAATTAGGTCATCTTCTTTAAATATTAATGACAATAATACAATAGACAGGCTTGTAAAAATATGTAAGTTGTTTGATGCGGATATTTTCTATGAGGGGTCTTCAGGGAGGAATTATATTAATGATTCTCATTTTTTAAACAACGGCATAAAAGTGCAATATCAAGATTATAAACACCCTATTTATAAACAATTATATGGATATTTTATTCCATATTTATCTGTTGTAGATTTATTTTTTAATTGCGGAAAAGAAAGTCTTTCAATTATATTAAATAATAAAAATTAAATTAAAAATTGAGGTCAAAAAATGAAGACTATTTTGGTTACAGGCGGAGCAGGATTTATAGGGAGCAACTTTATAAATTATATTTATAAAAAATATTCTAATTATAGAATTATAGTTTTAGATGCTTTGACATATGCCGGAAATGTTGAAAATCTGCCGATAGATATTAATAAAATTGAAAATAATGATAATAGGATAATATTTTGGCACGGAAATGTTGTAAATGCTGAATTAGTAGATACTCTTGTTTCCGAATCCAACATTGTTATTCATTTTGCTGCTGAAAGTCATGTAACTCGTTCCATTTACGACAATTTTCTTTTTTTTCAAACCGATGTTATAGGGACCCAAACAGTGACAAATTCCGTTTTAAAATACAAAAAGAACATAGAACGTTTTATCCATATATCTACATCGGAAGTTTACGGCACTGCCCAAAAACCATTAATGAATGAAGAGCATCCGTTAAATCCCATGAGTCCATACGCAGCCGCGAAGGCAGGTGCTGATAGACTTGTTTTTTCTTACTGGTCAACTTATGATATACCAGCTATTATTATTCGTCCATTTAATAATTATGGTCCTTATCAACATCTTGAAAAAGCTATACCTAGATTTATAACAAGTTGTATTTTAAACGAATCAATAACTGTGCATGGTGATGGTAGTGCTTCAAGGGACTATATTTTTGTTGAAGATGTTTGTAAGGCCATAGATATTATAATGCACGCAAAAATAGAAAAAGTAAAAGGGCAAGTTTTTAATTTAGCTACAGGCATAGACAGGTCTATTATATCTATCGCTCGTGATATAATTAAATTAATGGGTAAAGACGATTCATTACTAACTTTTATCGGAGATCGTCCTGGACAAGTTATTCGGCATACAGGCGATATTGCAAAAATGAAAAATACATTTGGTTGGCAGCCAAATGTGTTATGGGATGAGGGTCTTCAAAAAACGATTGATTGGTATAAAGAAAATAGAAAATTCTGGGAGAAGCAGTTGTGGATGAGATCTGTGCCTATTATTACTAAAGATGGAAAGAGAGAATTACATTAATAATATATATAGAGTAGGAGTAGGATATATTATATATTACATAACATAGCAAACATTTTATCAGCACATTAAAATATAAAACTTTCAAAGAGGTGTCAATTTCTTAATATGAAAAATAAGATAGAATTTTATAAACATAATTTAAAAAAAGAAGATATACAATCTGCAGTAAATGTTTTAAAATCAATATTTTTAACCACAGGACCAAAAGTAAACGAATTTGAGGAAAAGTTTGCTGAGTATTTAGAAATTGAAAATGTTGTAGGACTTACCAGTTGTACGGCTGCGTTACATCTTGCGCTTTTAAGACATGGAATTGGAAATGGAGACGAAGTGATTACGACTCCTATGACTTTTGTTGCAACTGCTTCAGCTATTATACAAGCTGGCGCAAAACCAGTATTTGTTGATGTATGTCCAAAGAGCGGACTTATCTTACCAGATGACGTTGAATCTGCAATAAAGTTAAATAGTAGAATTAAAGCAATAATTCCTGTGCATCTTTATGGTAGAATGGTTGACATGAAAGGTTTTTCAAAACTTGCAAAAAGATATGGTGTTACGCTTATTGAAGATGCGGCTCATTGCATAGAAGGGAAACGAGACGGTGTGCGACCCGGACAATTGAGCGATGCGGCATGCTTTTCTTTCTATGCTACCAAGGCAATGACTTGCGGGGAAGGTGGCGCAATTGCATGCAGATCATCTGACGATGCATCTTGGTATCGGTCAGCGCGTCATCACGGTATATCAAAGAATGCGTCATCGCGTTATACCAAAAAATACGAACACTGGGATATGGAAATGATGGGTTGGAAATATAATATGGATGATATTCAGGCAGCTCTTTTAATTAATCAGATACAACGTTTAGATGAATACCGTGAAAAACGTCAAACTTTAGAAAATCTTTATCGTAAACTTTTAAGTGATATAGATGGATTAGATTTTATTGAAAATACGCAGAGCGATGAAATCAGCGGACATCATCTTTTTACCGTACTTTTACCGCATAAAATATCAAGAGATTATGCAATGCAGGAGTTACAAAGAAATGGGATAGGTTGTGCCGTTAATTATAGAGCTGTTCATACTTTAAAATATTTTAAAGAAACTTTTAGTTATAGACCGGAAGATTTCTCTAATGCATATGATATAGGAAATAGAACTATTAGTTTGCCGTTATACCCAAAACTTACAAAGAAAGAAGTTGTAAGAGTGTGCGAATCAATAAAGAAATTGCTGATTAATTCAATCTTTTTTCTATAGGTTAAATAGGATGAATTATTTGATATTCTGTTCTTTAAAGGCAATAAAGTGGCAATAAAGGGGTCAGATTTATTTATTCCATCGGCATGAATACGATAGCGTCAGGAAAGATTTGAGTTTTGGTCGCCGTTTGTAATGAAAGGAGGAATAATCGTCTTTGACGACGTGCCTAATTGGCCCGGTCCAAGCAGGCTTATAACCGAGTTGCCGAGATGGTTTCAGTATCTTCCTATTTCCGGAGTAAACATAGGTGAAACAAGCAAATGGGTTGTTATACAATAAAGGTGTCAGCAACTGTGTTATTTGTCAAGTAAAATATTTAATGTAAGTTATTGAAATAATTAATAAAATATAAAATACATTTTTTGGTTATTTTATTTCAATTTAATTAATTTTTTTCTATAAATTTCCAAATATTTTATTTAGCAGATAACATAGTTGCGTCCCACATTTTATCGTTTTTCATCATGCTGTTTAATATCGTTATTAATTTTCTCATGCAGGCGACTATAGCGACCTTTTTAGGTTTTCCCTTAGATACCGATAGTGTAAAATATCTTGTGTAAATTTCCAATGGCAAAATAGGCGCACCTCCTATAAAATAGTTATTGACCAAAATAACTTTAAATTAAAGGAGGCAACGCCAATGATGTCTTTGTCGGCGGCTTATAAAAGCAATGCTTTTATGCCGACAAAGATGTAAAACCAGTGTATCAGAAATCGTAACTTTATTCAAAGAGATTCAAAAGGAACCGTCTAAAATGTTTGAGCTAATAAGGACTAATATTAAAGAACAGGTCGGCAATTACATATCGGAGCTTTTAGACATAGAACTTAAAGACCATCTTAAAAGGAATAGATACGAGCGTTCCACCTGCACTGACCCAAACTATCGCAACGGTTCCTATGCCCGCCGTTTCTGCATTAAATCAATAGGCGATACCGCTGTAAAAGTTCCAACGGATAGAAAGGGAACTTATAAGCCTAAGGTGCTTCCCCGCTTCAAAAGATACGAAGACTCGATAAAAGAAGATCTAACCCTGATGTATTTAACCGGCATATCGACCCGCTCGTTATCCCTCTTGTCGAATAAATTAATAGGCAGGAAATTGTCTCCGCAGATATCTTTTTCCATGTTTATAAAAGCCAAAGGCTTTTATAAACATGGAAAAAGATATATCAAACGCCAATAAAGAGCTTATTTCCGCTATCGAGAAATGGAGAACGAGGGACTTATCCGCAGAGAATATAAAATATATCTATCTTGACGGCGTTAATTTTCATATGCGGATTAAGAAAATAGAAACGGTTCCGGTACTCGTAGCCATAGGCGTAGATATTAACGGTTACCGTTCCGTTCTGGGCTTCCAGTCCGGCGATAA
>JAJZVN010000017.1 GCA_021845685.1 bacterium | reverse complement strand
AATAAAATATTTTATAACTTTGGATATTTAAATAAAAAAGAATCCGATCTATATCAAAATATAGTATGGCATGAAGTATTAAACAATCTTAAAAGAAATGAACTTATTAAAGCAAGAAAAAAATTGCTTGGATTAATTAAAATAACATCCGGAAAATCGCCAAATTATACAAAATATCTTTTCTGGTACGGCATTGATTTGAAAAAATTAAATTTGATTCAATATGCAGCTTTTTATTTTAAAATGGCAAATGCGATTGCGCCGCTGTCTTATTACGGAATTATATCTAAATTGGAGCTTGGGTATAATGCTTTAAATTTTGAAAAGGCAGACTTTCATTATTTAAAATTAAAAGATACCGTTAACGATTCTCATAATATTACCGATAAGTTTTCAATCAACATCGGTATCCGTCGTTATATTCTTTTAAAAACCTTTTTAAAATTAAAAATTTTTACTCTTGCAGGTTACGAACTAAATAAGATTTTAGAAATTAATAAAATTAAAGAAAATAAATATTTTCTAATAAAACTTGTAAATCTTTTTAATAGATATAAAGATTACAGAGATGCGGCTTCTTTGAGCAATTTCTTAATTAACAACAAATTTTTGAGCAGAAAATTTTTATATTTCCTATACCCTAGACCTTTTTATGATTATGCAAAAAAATATGCGGAAAAGTATAATGTTCCCGTAAATCTTATATATTCTATTATGAGACAGGAAAGTTTATTCGACCCCGTGTGTTCGTCGGGCGCCGGCGCAATAGGTCTTATGCAAATTATGTCTCCTACGGGTTATTATATTGCAAATAAAGTAGGATGCGCTTATTTTAGCCCGCATTATTTGTATAACAGCAATTTAAATATACAATTCGGATCTTATTATATAAGTTCTCTTTTAAATGAATTCGGAAGAAAGAAATATCTTGCAATAGCATCTTATAATGCAGGACCGGGAGCGGTAAGCTATTGGAAAAATGACATTTTAAACAACGAAAATAAATTGCTTTTTATTGAATCCATACCGTTTAATCAAACCAGAAATTATGTTAAAATGGTTTTAAGAAATTATTATGTTTATAACGCTTTATATAAGAGATAATTCACGGTTCTTGCAATATCCGTATGGTATATTTAAACACGCATACGGACGGGGTTATGTCAAAAACCCCTGGAGCAACACTTAAAAGAGCAGTTGCAAGCCCATAAACGACATGCGTTTATACCTTTAGGCATGGGGACTATGACATTATTGATTAATATCCCAAAATTGCCGATATAGATTATTAGTTCTGGATTCCCGCTTCGCTCTCGTCCAGTATTTCTTAATGCATTGCGGTATATTTAACAATCTCTATCGGCAATTTTAGGTTAATATGGTTAATGTTAATATAGTTATTATTTGTATTGTCTATTAATTGCTAATTATTTCTTTCTTTTCTTTCTATGGATATAAAAAAAAAGATTGACAGTTTAACAGATGAAATTAATTATCATAATTACCGATATTATGTTTTAGAAGACCCTGTAATATCGGATTTTGAATTTGATAAACTTTTAAAAGAATTATCGGCTCTGGAAGAAAAGTATCCTGAATATGCAAGACCGGATTCCCCCACTAAAAGAGTAGGCGGAAAGCCTATTGATAAATTTTCTCAAATAATCCATCGTATTCCTATGCTTTCGTTAGATAATACTTATTCAAAGGAAGATGTTGTTGAATTTGACCGAAAAGTTAAAAGATTCCTTAATCTTCCAGCCGATAAAGACATTGAATATGAATGTGAATTAAAATTTGACGGACTTGCAATAGAATTGATATATGAAGACGGTTTATTCACTATAGGTTCTACAAGAGGCGACGGTATAACTGGGGAGGATGTAACGGAGAACCTGAAAACAATTAGAACTATACCGCTCAGACTGATAGAGACAGAAAAAGAGACAGAAAAAGAGGAAAAGAAAGAGAAAGATAAATTAAAAGAAAAAAAAGAAGAAAAATTGATGTCCGTTGCAAAAATAGCGGCTAAAGAAGCAACGCAGGCGGATAATATTAACATGGCAAACCAAAACAAAACAGGCGGCGGAGGCGGTCATATAAAATATCTTGAAGTCAGGGGCGAAGTTTTAATGGACAAAGAAGGTTTTAAAAAACTTAATGAGCAAAGACTTAAAGATAATCTGCCGTTATTTGCAAATCCAAGAAATGCGGCATCTGGGAGTATCAGGCAATTAGATTCAAAAATAACCGCAGGAAGAAATTTAGTAATGTTTGCATACGGAATAGGCGAATATTCCGGGGAACTAAAATTTTATACGCAATTTGAACTTATGCAAAAACTAAAATTATTGGGTTTTAACATAAATAAAAATACTAAAATAGCCAAAAATATATATGAAGCGTTAGATTATTATGACGATATAGCCGCTAAAAGAGAGTCTTTTCCTTTTGATATAGACGGCATTGTTATTAAGGTTAATAATATTGAACTTCAGGAAAAATTAGGCGAATTGTCCAAAACTCCAAGATGGGCTTCCGCATATAAATTTCTTGCCAAGCAGGCTAGCACGGTTATTAAGGATATTATAGTTTCGGTAGGAAGAACGGGCGTTTTAACTCCCGTTGCAGTTTTAAATCAGGTAAATATAGGCGGAGTGGAAGTTAAAAGGGCAACTTTACATAACCAGGACGAAATAGCCAAAAAAAATATTAATATAGGGGATACCGTATTAGTTGAACGTTCAGGTGATGTTATCCCTGAAGTTGTAAAAGTCTTAAAAAAAGCAAAGGCTAATTTCACAGAAGATTTTTATAGCACCGATAGTAGCCCTGATAGTTTTAATTATTCTTCCGATTCTTTAATTAATTATAGTAATGTTACTAATAATATTTCTAATAGCAATTCTGATTATTATAAAATATCCGATATTTGTCCATGCTGCGGTTCTAAAACAGTAATTGACGGCGCAGCGATAAGATGTATGAACGAACTTGCCTGTCCATGCCAGATAAAAGCGTCCATTGTTCATTTTGCTTCAAAAAGAGCTATGGATATAGAAGGTTTAGGGGAAATGATCGTTGATAAATTTGTTGAAAATAAATTAATAAAGACGGTAGCCGACATTTATTATCTGCATTTAGAAAAAGATAATCTTGAAAAATTAGAAGGATTCGGAAAAAAGTCAATTGAAAATATTTTAAATTCTATTGAAAAATCTAAAAATATAGCTTATGATAGATTTATATTTGCTCTTGGTATTCGGCATGTAGGAGAGCATATTGCTTTTTTGCTTATAAAATATTTTAAAGATATTGACGGTATTAAAAATGCTTCGTCGGAAGATTTAAATTCCAAGTTTGGAATAGGCGAAGAAATAGCGAAGTCTATTTATAATTTTTTCAGGCTTAAATCAAATCTGGATGTTATAGACAAATTATTTATAGCGGGAGTAAAACCGCATTCTATAGTTTCTGAAAAAATTATTCAAGAAGCCGGTTCGTTATTGTCTGGAAAGAGTTTTCTATTTACTGGCGCATTGAAAAATTTTACGAGAGACCAGGCTGAAAACATAATTAAAGAAAGGGGGGCTATTGCCGAAAAGACCGTTAAAAAAAGTTTAGATTATATTGTAGCAGGCGAAGAACCAGGGTCAAAATATGTTAAAGCTGTTAAATTAGGTCTTAAAGTTATTAACGAAGATGAATTTGAAAAACTTTTAAATTTAAGACGTTAATAAGCTATTAATTTAATTTATTAAACTTGGACTATCAAATTTAATAAATTTAAATTATTAATTTTATTTAATTATTTTTTATAAATATAAAATATAGAAGATTAATTTATAAAACTTTTAAACTTTGTCATTTTATTTAATTTTATTTAATTTAATTTTTTTTTAATAAATATCGGGGTATGCTGTTTATGAATAATTTTATGGAAAATATTGATTTTTTTAAATCAAATAAAAATTTAAATACTTTAAATAATTCCAATTCCAATTCCAATTCCAATATTTTTTCAAAAGTATATTTTAGAATTTTGTTTGGTTTTATATTGGCATTGTTTTTAACCTTTTCTGCCGTAAAATCATACGGCTTTTTAACTCCGCATCTTACAAGAAATATCACCGTGGGAGCGTTTCCTTACGGCGTTGCTTTTGCCGCAAACTCTAATTATGCTTTAGTTTCAAATTCTGACAATAATAATGTTTCCGTAATAAGTATGGCAACGAAAGGAGTTGTTGCTTCAATAAAAGTCGGCTCTCACCCCGCAGGTTTAGCAATAAGCCCTTCGCTAAAGTTTGCTTATGTTTGTAATGTTGCTTCAGGAAATGTCAGCGTATTGAATATGGCAACTTTGACTAAATCTTTAAATATAAATGTCGGCGGAGGTCCTGTTAATGTTGCATTTACTCCTGATTCAAAATTAGCTTTTGTAGCGAATATCGGCGACAATCAAATAGACGTTATTAATACTACTCAAAATGCTGTAATTAAAAGAATAAATGTAGGTAAATCCCCTACAGGTGTTGCCGTCTCTCCAAACGGAAAGATTGTTATAGCGACGAATGCCAAGGAATCTTCATTTACGATTATAAATGTATCTTCATTAAGCATTATTAGAACAATTCAGACAGGTAAAAATCCTACTTCCGCGGCATTCAGTCCTGAATCTTCGCCTGAGCATTATATATATATCGCATCGGGAACAGGTAATGCTATTTATGTATATAAACAGAAAAATTTTACATTTGTAAGAAAATTCAGAACCCTAGCAGATCCTTCTTCTATAGCAATTTCGCCTAACGGTATGATGCTTTTTGCGACAAATTTTCAAAATAATTCTTTAACTATCTATAATGCTATTCATTTTAATCATATAAAAACTATTAATCTTCCTAACGGACCAATTACCGTAGCAGTTTCGCCTGACGGAACCGCTGCTTTGGCGACTATTACTTCAGCTTCAAGCGCAGCTTTTATAAGAATAAAAAGCCCCGTCAAGACATATGCCGCAGTTGCGCCGCCTTCCACAGCAGTTGCTTCCCCAGCAGTTACTTCTATAGCTACTTCTGCTGTCAGTTCAGCGGCAACATCGGTGACTGCACCGCCTGCCGCTCCGTCTTCAAATTATGTCCCGCAGCCTTTCGGTAAAGTTGCGACTATTTATACTGGGAGGGGTCCGACTGCCGAAGCTATTACGCCCGACGGCAGGTATCTTTATGTTATAAATACTCAAAGTTCTACTCTTAGCGTTATTGATGTTGCAAAAGGCACATTGGTGAAAACTTTAAAAGTGGGCGGCTATCCCGACGCCGTAAGTATTTCGCCAGACGGACATTATTGTTTTGTGGTAAATTCCAGTTCAAATACCGTAAGCATAATTTCTACAGGGAGATATAATTAAGTATCCGATTTATTTATTCCTCTACTCCTGATTGAGTTTGATTAAGATTTAAATTAATTTATTATAATTATTATAATAATGATTTAAACAGTTATATTTCAGCAGTTATTAAAAAAGGCGTCTGATTAATTTTCCGCATAAAAGTTGTAATCTAAATAAAACATCTTCAGCGGGAAAAATCAGATGCCTTTTTCTTTTATATTAACCCAACTTCACCATAATTATCAGCAGCATATTGATATTACTATATTTATGGGGGCAATAAAAATGTCTATGGGGACTACAAAATAAAAAATAAAATGTAACAATATCAATAAGTTATAATTTTATAGTAATAAAAATGATGAAGTTGGGTTAAATATTAAAGATATTATAATTATAAAAAAATGAAAAACATTATACGGCTTTATACGGCTTTAGCATATCTTTTTTAAATAATATTTATAAATGTGATTTAAGTCATATTTAATTTAAGTAAAATTAATTAAAATAATTATAAAGTTAGTTTTGTTATGGTTTAAAATTTATAGCCGACAGAATTAATTATATAACTAAAAAAGTTAATTATAATAATTTAGCTTAAAATTTAACGGCTTAATTTAGCTTAAATTAATTAGTTTAGTTTAGTTTAGTTAACTTACATTAAATATTATAAATATTATTAAAAAAAAGGAGATAATGACTATGTTTTGTTTTCAATGTGAAGAAACTTTAGATTCGACAGGCTGCATTAAAAGCGGAGTATGCGGAAAAACTTCGGAAGTATCGGATTTGCAAGATTTATTAATTTATAATCTTAAAGGCATTGCTTTTTGGATGTCTAAAACAAAAAAAGCAGGAGAAAATATAGACAATGAGGATTACCTTTTTCTTCTTCAAGGATTATTTACTACCGTAACCAATGTAAATTTTGATACTGAGAAAATGGTTTTGTTAATGAATAAATCTTTGGATATCAGAAATAAATACAAAAATAAATACGAACATATTAATAATTTAGAACATAAAAATGCAGAAAAAAATAATGTGCAAAATAACAATATCTATAACAGTAATGCAAACAGTAATGCAAATAACGGCTTGAGCATAAATGAAAAT
Organism: bacterium; assembly: GCA_021845685.1. Classification (GTDB taxonomy): domain Bacteria; phylum SZUA-79; class SZUA-79; order Acidulodesulfobacterales; family Acidulodesulfobacteraceae; genus Acididesulfobacter. The sequence goes on along the minus strand of JAJZVN010000017.1, from coordinate 41,213 downwards.
TCAAATTCGGCTGATTTTATTCCTGATAATGCAATTTGGGAACCTTCGGACAGAAATTTAGATGTTTATTATAAAAAAGCCGAATATGTCGGCATAAAAAATCCTTCAGACGATTTAGTTTCCTTAAGCGAGCTTTTGACTTACGGATTAAAAGGAATGGCAGCTTATGCTTACCACGCTTATGTTTTAAATTATACAGATAGTTCAATAAATGATTTTATCGTAAAAGCGTTAAGCTATCTTGCTAATCAAGAAGAATTGAATGCCGACGTTCTGCTGGGTCTTGTTTTTGAATGCGGCGAAAACGGCGTAAAAGTTATGGAATTGTTAGATAAGGCAAACACGACACATTATGGAGAACCTGTTCCTACAAAAGTTTTAAACGGAACTAAGAAAGGAAAATCAATATTAATTAGCGGACATGATTTATTTGAACTTGAAGAATTACTTAAGCAAACGCAGGGGAAAGGCGTCAATGTCTATACTCACGGAGAAATGCTTCCAGCTCATTCATATCCGTACTTTAAACAGTTTAAAAATTTTATAGGAAATTACGGCGGGGCATGGTGGGAACAGCAAAGAGAATTTGAGAATTTTAGCGGACCTATTGTTATGACTACCAATTGCATACAAAAACCGACAGAAAAATATAAAAATCGTATATTTACGACAGACATGGTAGCAATGCCGGGTGTTAAGCATATAGATAATCATGATTTTTCGGAAGTCATTAAAAAGGCTCTCGAATCGGATGATACTCCTGAAGATATTAAAGGAGAAATTAATACAGGTTTTGCGCGAAATACTTTAGTTAACTCGGCAGATACTATTATAAATTTAGTACAGGCAGGAAAAATCAAAAATTTTGTCGTTATGGCAGGGTGCGATTCAAACGATAAAGAAAGAAGCTATTATACCGATTTAGCAAAAAGTTTGCCTGACGATTCAGTTATATTGACGGCAGGGTGCGCAAAATACAGATATAACAGGCTAGGGCTGGGCGACATAGAAGGTCTTCCGAGGGTTATAGATGCAGGACAATGCAACGATTCATATTCGTTAGTTGTTGCGGCTTTAAAACTTAAAGAAGCTTTAAACTTAAGCGATATTAACGATTTACCCATATTTTACGAAATTGCATGGTATGAACAAAAAGCTGTACTAGTTCTGCTTGCGCTATTGTATCTCGGTGTGAAAAATATCAGGCTCGGATACAAATTGCCGGCATTTTTATCCCCGAATGTCGTAAATATATTGATAGAAAAGTTTAATATAATGGGAGTTTCAAGTGTAGAAAAAAGCCTTCTTTATATAAACGGCAATGCAAATGTTTAAGAAAGCGTTTAATGCAAGCGTTAAAAGAGCCTTCTTTGTATAAATAAGTAAGCAAGCAATACAACAACAAGCAATGCAATAACAAGCAATGCAATAACAAGCAATGCAATAAATAGTAAGCAATGCAAGTAAGAAATGCAAGAGTGTAAGTAAGTTTAAAATTAAGTAAATTAAATTATTTATTTTAATTCGCCTAAAGTTGACTGCCTTAAATGTATTAAGCTCCCCTCCTGCTAAGGAGGGGAGCTCTTCTTGTAAACATAAAATATAATCCTAAAAATTGATTCAACGGTCTAACGGTCTAACTGTCTAACTGACTAACTGACTAACGGTCTAACGGTCTAACTGACTAACTAACTAAATAACTAAATAAAAATTTGAATTATTTTGAATTTAATATTATACTAATATAAAATATCTTTGGGTTATTTCCTTTTATTATAATTACAATGTTTTAATATTAATTATATTGTTGTTGCAATTTTTTTTTTATCTATTTTGTTTGTGTATATAAATAATATTTGTTTAAATATTTATGCTAAAATTTAATAATTCAGGTTCATCATTTCGACAATAATTTTACATACATATATAAATTTATATATGTAAATATACAAATAATATTTGTTAAAGTTAAATAAAAAGGTTAATTTATATTGATTAGAAGAAATTTATACATTTTTTTTAAAGTATTCCCTTTTATTTCTTATATCCTTATTACCCAAAAAAAATTTATAATATTTGGAAAAAGAAGAAATTTATCAGATGTATATCACACTAAGATTGCTAAATGGCTTACGTCCCTTATAGCTTCTTTAGGACCCACCTTTATTAAATTAGCGCAGGTTATTTCAACAAGAGCCGATTTTTTGCCAGAGCAGTATCTGACGCAGCTTGCTACGCTGCAAGATGAAGTCCCGCCTGTTTCTTTTAAACTTATTAAACCGATAATTGAAAAAGATTTTGGCAATAAACCTATAAAAGAAATTTTTGAAGAATTTAATGAAGAAGCTTTTGCAGCCGCTTCAGTTGCTCAGGTTTATAAAGCTGTTTATAAAGGCAAGCAAGTTATCGTAAAAGTTATTAGACCGGATATTGAAAAAAATGTCAGCAGCGATATATTGACTCTTAAAAATGTTTTAAATTATCTTGGAATTTTTTTCCCCGATAATAAATCTATAATTTCATTTTCTGTTGTTTTAAAAGAGTTTGAAATTACAATTTATGAAGAAATGAATCTTCTGCATGAAGTAGAAAATATTAAGGAATTCCAAAAATTTTCAAAAGATTTAAAATGGATAATTATCCCTAATGTTTATACTGAATTAAATTCAAAAAATATTCTTGTGATGGATTTCTATATAGGAGTTAAAATCACCGATATAGCAAGTCTTAAAAAAAATAGTTTGAATCCGAAAGTTATTTTAGACAGGCTTATTGAATTTTATCTGTATCAATCATTGATTAAAGGAGTTATTCATGCTGACCCGCATCCGGGCAATATATTAGTTGACGATACAGGCAGAATAATAGTTCTTGATTTTGGTCTTGTAATTCATGTATCGGAAGAAACAAAAGAAAATTTAATTAAAGCCGTGCTTGCAGGAATTAAACAAAATATTCCGGAGATTATAGACGCTTATTATGCGCTTGGAATTATAAATAAAGAAGTTTCAAGGCAGCTTTTAGAGAAAGCTGCAGAAAAGCTATATAAAGTATTATCTCAAAAAGGCATATCAAATAGAAAAATTCAGGATATTATAAATGAAATTATGAAAAGTTTTTATGCTTTTCCTTTTGAACTCCCCCAAAATTTAGTATATATTTTTAAAACGGCGGCTGTTCTTGAAGGAATAGGAACGGCAATAGACCCTACATATAATCTTGTAAAAGATATAGTCCCCGTTGCAAAGAAATATGTAAGCCATATATCTTTAGGGGAAAAGATGTCTCCCGTTAATATAATTAAAAGCGTATTTAACGAAGTTAAGCAGTTTGTTTTAGATACTAAAAGGGTTATGCATGCCGCATATGAAGAAGAGTTTAGAGTTAAAATTCATCCTGAAAATATTTCAGGATTAGAAAATTTTTTAATACATATTATAAAAAGGCTGATTATGGCATTAATCGGCGGTTTTATCGGACTTGCTTCGGCATTGATTTTTATTGAAAATAAGAATCCATATTTTCTTGCAGCCGGTTTGTTTATTTCATTCATAGTAATATTTATCGCATTGAGTATGCCTATAAAAACCACTTACGGTTATTCTACGATGCTGGATGTTTTCAGGCATAGACGGTAAAAATTATTTTTTATTAAATTAAGTATATAATTTATACATTGAATAATAAATTAATATAGTATGCAGTCATTTCAGTAAAAGCAGGGAATCAGGAATCTGGAATCCGTATATAAATTTGCATAGGTAATTTTGAGATGTATAAAAAATAGCTAAACATGCATAATACATAATACATAATACATAATATATAATACATATGAATACAATTAAGAAGACTAATTATACTGCCGTAATTCTTGCGGGAGGCTTGGGCATAAGAATGCGTTCCGATGTCCCCAAGGGTTTAGTGCCTATTTTAGAAAAGCCTATGATATATTATATCATATCCGAACTTTTGAAAATAAACAATTCAATGGATATAAATAATATAAATAATATAAATAATATAAATAATATAAATAATAGCGGAATACCTTTGTCGTCCAAAGCAATAACTACAAAAACTATTAATATAAAAAATGGTATAAATAATAAAAATATTAATTCTATTAATTCTATTAATTCTATAAATAATGCAGATAAAATATTTAAAAAGGATAATGATAATATAGATTATAATTCAACAGGTATAATAGACAGAATAATAATAGTTATAGGGCATAAAGGAGAGCAAATAAAAGATTATATTAAAAATGAGTATATTTTTAAAAATTGTGGAATAACCATAGATTTTGCCGTTCAGGATAAATATTTAGGAACCGGCGATGCGGCTAAACAAGCTGCTAAATTACTTGAAAGTATTAATAAAAATAGCGGCAATGCCGAAAATATATTAATTTTACCTTGTGATGTGCCTTTAATAACTAAAGATACTCTGTATAAATTAATAAAATTTCATAATGAGTCAGACGATGATTTGACCGTTTTGTCTTTTGAAACCGAAAATCCTTTTTCTTATGGAAGGATATTAAAAGACGATAAAAATTTTGTTAAAAGTATCATTGAACAGCAAGAAATAGCAAAATACCCTGATAATAACGCTCTTCAAATCATAAAAGAAGTCAATTCAGCCATTTATGCGATTAAGTTAAAACATTTTACAAATTTTATAAATTTTATAGACAACAATAATTCTAAAAAAGAATATTATTTAACCGATATTATTTCAATATTTTACAACCAGTCATTAAAAGTTCAAAGTTTTGTCGGAGTAAACGATTATAATAAATATGAACTTATGGGAGTAAATACCAAAATCGAGCTTATGCAATGCAGCGGCTTAATGCAGAAAAGAATTATAAACGATTTAATAGAAAAACAAGATGTTAATTTTATTTCAACGGATAATATCTATATAGGAAGTAATGTTGCTATTTCAGAAAAAGCAACTCTATATCCGGGATGTTTTTTATCGGGCAATTCTAAAATAGGTGAAAATGCAGTTATAGAATGCGGAGCAATAGTTAAAAATTCTGTCATAGGCAAAAATTCGGTTATTAAAAGCTATTCGGTTCTTGAAGACGTGATTGTCAGGGATGAAGTAAATATTGGACCTTTTGCCAGATTAAGACCTAAAACTTATATAAAGAATAATGCTAAAATTGGAAATTTTGTAGAAGTTAAAAATTCTGTTATAGGGGTAAACTCTAAAGCATCTCATTTGTCTTATATCGGAGATAGCGAAATAGGAGATAACGTTAATATTGGCGCAGGCGTCATCACTTGTAATTATGACGGCTTCAATAAGCATAAGACAATTATAAAAAATAACTGTTTTATAGGTTCGGATTCTCAACTAATAGCTCCTGTTACTATTGAGAAAAATTCTTATGTGGCTTCAGGCACAACCGTTGTTAAAAATGTTCCGGAAGGAAGCCTTGCTCTTTCAAGGATTAAACAAATTAACAAAGAAGGATGGACGCTAAAAAGGTTAAAAAAATTAAAGGAATTAAAAAATATAGATAATGAAAATGTATAATATTATAATATATATAACACAAAATACATATAAGACAAAATATAATACAAATTTTAATAAATCTTAACCCGACTTCACCATAATTAACAGCAGCATATTGATATTACTATATTTATGGGGGCAACAAAAATGTATAGAGGGGACTACAAAATAAAAAATAAAATGCAACAATATCAATAAGTTATAATTTTATAATAATAAAAACGATAAAGTTGGGTCAACAAGTTTTAACAAATATAATTAAATATAAACAAATATAAATATAATTAAATATAAACAAATATAATTAAATTAAACAAATATAATTAAATTAATTTTTATTATTTATTACAAATAAATACATGTGCGGAATAATGGGTTTTGCGGGGAATATACCCGAAGAAAGCGGTGTTGCAGTTGTTCTTAACGGACTGAAAAATTTAGAATACAGAGGTTATGATTCTTCAGGTATAGCATATTTTGATTTAAACTATAATAATATAAAATATATTAAAAAGTCGGGAAAACTTATCAATCTTTTTACGGAGATAGCGGAAATTCAATGTAAAAGCCAGAACTTACATAATGCAATTTCATCTAATGCGATTAAATCCAATCCTATTTCATCCAATGTGACTATCCAATCCGAACTTGCTATAGGGCATATAAGATGGGCTACGCACGGGAAACCGAGCGACGAGAATGCGCATCCGCATCTGGATTGCTCGGGAGATATTGCAATTGTTCATAACGGTATAATAGAAAATTATCTGCAATTAAAAGAAAAACTTTTAAAGAATAATCATAAATTTAAAACCGAAACCGATTCAGAGATTATTGCTCATTTAATTGAAGATTATATTTTAAAAGGAAATTCTTTTCTTGAAGCGGTAAGAAAATCGTCATTGGAATTGAAAGGTTCTTTTGCGATAGCTATTTTATACGCAAAAGAAAAAGCTATGGCTGCCGTAAAATTTGGTCCGCCGCTTGTCCTTGCAAAAAAAGACAAAAATTTATTTGTTGCAAGCGATATTTCCGCATTGCTTGAATATTCAAACGATGTTATATATTTAAAAAATGGAGAAATTGCTTATTATAATGATGGTAAATTAGACATAATAAACTTTAAAGGCAAGAAATCAAAAATTGAAGTTAATACTATAAAATGGGATGCTTCTAAATCTGCTAAATCAGGCTTTTCCCATTTTATGCAGAAGGAAATTTTTGAACAGCCGTCAAGTATTCTTGAAGGTTTTAATTCAAGAATTTTATTTAAGAAAACGAATACAAAAAGAGCCGGCCGCGAAGCGCACGGAGCTGCTGATAAAAATAATATTGATGATATTAAAGCATACAGACAAAATAATGGGAATATTTTTAATAATTCAGACGGAAAAAATTCTGCGCATGCAAACAATGCAAACAATCAAAGCAATCAAAATAATATAAATAATACAAATAACTCAAGTAATATAAGTAATATAAGTAATATAAGTAATATAAGTAATATAAGTAATATAAGTAATATAAATTTAAAAAATTTTGGAAATGCCAAAATAGCTTTGGAAGGACTAAGGCTTACAAAAAAAGATATTGCTTCAGCTGATAGAGTTATTTTTATTGCTTGCGGTTCGTCTTATTATGCTTCGCTAATCATTAAAAATGTTATTGAAAATCTCTGCGGCTTGCCTGTTACAGTAGATTATGGTTCAGAATTTAGATACGGAAGATTTCCGGTTCAAGAAACAGATATTGTCGTTGGTGTTTCGCAATCAGGCGAAACCGCGGATACAAACAGCGCGTTGGAAATTGTAAGGGGCAGAAAAGCAAAAATTATATCAATTTGCAATGTTCCGGGTTCGCAGATAACGACTCTTTCCAACAAAGGAGTAATATATACCCATGCAGGACCGGAAATAGGCGTTGCTTCTACGAAAGCATTTACTTCTCAGGTATTATGCGGCATACTTTTTGCTCTTTATTTAAGGCAGGAAATGGGTATAAATTGCAGCATTTCGGATAAGTTCTTTAGCGATTTAATTTTGCTGCCTCAAAAGATTGAAGAAATTTTATCCCTTAACGAAAGCATACAAAATATTGCAAAAAAATACTATAAAAGCTCAAATTTTTTATATCTCGGCAGAGGTATTTTATATCCGGTTGCGCTTGAAGGCGCACTGAAATTAAAAGAAATATCCTATATACATGCCGAAGGCTATCCTTCGGGAGAAATGAAGCATGGTCCTATTGCGCTTGTTGACGAAAATATGCCTGTTATGTTTCTTTTATCTAACAATCTGCTTGCGCCTAAAACTATTTCCAACATAGAAGAAATTAAAGCGAGAGGCGGACGCGTCATAGCATTAGCCGATTATAATCCTGATATAAAAGGATTATCAGATTTAATAAAAATCCCCGATACTTCGGAAATTTTGAGTCCTATATTATTTACCGTTCCGCTTCAGCTTTTTGCATACCATATTGCCGCTTTGAAAGGAACAGATATAGACCAGCCGAGAAATTTAGCAAAAAGTGTGACGGTAGAATAAATTTGTTAAAATAATAAAAAAAATTATAAAAACCGATTAGCTGCTTTACAATTATTTAATATAGAAGAAAATAATAAATAATAAATATAAATAATAAATAATAAATATAAATAATAAATAATAAATAATAAATAATAAATAATAAATATAAATAATAAATAATAAATAATAAATAATAAATAATAAATAAATATAAATTTTACTATATTTATGGGGACAATAAAAATGTCTATGGGGACTACAAAATAAAAAATAAAATGCAACAATATCAATAAGTTATAATTTTATAATAATAAAAACGGTGAATTTGAGATAAGTGAAAACAATAAAAAAATATGAAACAGTCAAATTATAATTATTTAGACGGTTTAAACGCAGAACAGCTTGAGGCTGTTAAATGCACCGAAGGGCCTCTTCTTATACTTGCGGGAGCGGGTTCCGGGAAAACACGGGTTATTACGTTAAGAGCGCTGCATTTGATAGAAACAGGCAAAGCAAAATCTTATAATATTCTGGGCGTTACGTTTACAAACAAAGCAGCTAAAGAAATGAAAGAAAGAATTAAAAAATTAATTGCAAATAAATCACACAGTACAAAATTTCAGACCGATACCGCGCCTCATCTAAATAATGATTATCATGACGGCAATAGTAATAATAATCCTAAAAAAAATTATAATAATAGTGAATATAATAATAATAACAAAAATAATTATGAGAATGACGGTTTAATAAATAATAGCCGCAATAATACAGCAGATAATAACTATAATAGCAGTGGCAGCGAAGTCAATAATTACCAAAATTTTCAAGAGTTTACACCTTCATTGCCGGAGTTTTCCACATTCCATTCTTTTTGCCTTAAAGTGCTGAGAAAACATGCATCTGCATTAGGCTATAATTCATCTTTCGTGATAATGGACGACGACGATGCCTCAAAACTCATTAATGCTTCAATAAAAGCTCTGAATATAAACGAAAAAATATTTACTCCGTCAAAAGTAAAATATTTTGTAGAAAAAAATAAAAATTCTTTAATAACATGCGAAGAAGCTTTTTCAAATATTAAACCATGGGATGAAAATCTCGCAAAAATTTATGAAGAATATCAAAAAAGGCTTAAGGAAAACAATGCGATGGATTTTGCCGATATGATTTTTAATACGGTAAAGCTGTTCGCTAATTTTCCCGATATAATAGATTATTATTCAAACCGCTATAAGTATATTATGGTTGATGAATTTCAAGACACTAATCTTGCTCAGGATAAACTTATTAAACTCTTATGTAAAAATCACAACAATATTTGCGTTGTAGGTGACGATGATCAGTCTATTTACAGTTTTAGGGGAGCAAATGTAGAAAATATTTTAAGATTTGAAGATTATTTTAAAGGATGTAAGGTTATAAAATTAGAAAAAAATTATAGATCGTCAAAAAACATACTGGCGGCGGCTTCTGGTTTAGTAAGCGAGAATAAAAGAAGAAAGCCTAAAACTCTTAGAACCGACAAAGAAAACGGCAGCATAATAACTGTTTATAAAGCCGGCAGCGATATAAGCGAAGCTGTTTATATAGCAAGAGAAATAAAAAGATTGATAAGATTTGACGGTTATTCAAAATCGGATATAGCAGTTTTATACAGAGCAAACAGACAATCAAGAATTATAGAAGATATGCTTTTAAAAGAAAATGTTTCTTATAACATATACGGCGGATTTAAGTTTTATCAAAGAATGGAAATAAAAGACATTTTATCTTATCTCAGGTTTGCCGTTAATCCAAAAGATACGGTAAATTTTGAAAGAAGCGTTCAGGCTATACCTATCGGCATCGGTGAAAAAACCGTTAAAAATATGGAAGAGACGGCGAGGCAGAATAATATGGATTTATTAGAATCCTATAAAGCCGGTTTGTTTAACGGCATTTTAAAATCTAAAATTAAGAATATTAAAAATTATTTTGATTTAATAGAAAAAGCAAGGATTTTGATTTTTTTCGAAAAACCGGAAAAAGAAAAAAATGATAAAAATATTGAAATTGGCAATAATACTTTAAATGAAGTATCTATTTTTAACAGTGATATTAATACCGATAATGAAATTAATGCTAATACTAATGCCAATGCTAATGCCGTTGTCGGCATGAGTAGCGATAGCAGCACCAGAATCGACAACAGTATTGTTATTAATAAAGAAATTTACATATATAACGGAGACGAAATATTAAATGCCGCATCTGTTATAAACCTGATTTACAAAGAATCGGGGTATGAAGCTATGCTTAAAGGATTATCCGATAAATCAAACGACGATAATAATATAATAAATCAGAACAGGATAGAAAATATTGAAGAGCTTATAAATGCATCTATGGAATTTGGCGATATTGCTGATTTCTTAGACCAGAGCGCCATAAATGACGAAATAAACAATGCAGGCAAATTATCTGACGGCAACAGCAGTTATAATAGCAATAATACATTGGATAATTCATTTGTTTCTTTGATGACATTGCATAGCGCAAAAGGATTGGAATTTCCCGTCGTTTTTTTAACTGGAATGGAAGAAAATACTTTCCCGCATTCAAGATCTCTTATGGACCAGTCGGCTATAGAAGAAGAAAGAAGACTGTGTTATGTAGGCATAACAAGAGCAAAAGAAAAATTATATTTAACTTTATCAAAGAGAAGAAAACTCGGAAGAGATTTTTGTTATAATATGCCTTCAAGGTTTTTATCGGAAATACCTGAATACTGTATAGAAGAATTAATAGACGATTATGACTATTAGCTGTAAAAATAAAAATAGTTAATATATAATACTTATATACTTATATACTTGTTGAGTTATTGCGTAAAACTTGGAATAATTAATAGACGATTATGATTATTAAGTTAAATAACATTATAATAAATTGTTTAATAAGAAAAAGAGGCCTGATTTTTTTTCCGCCAATAATGCTTTTTTTAAATTACAACTTTTATGCGGAAAATTAATCTGACCTCTTTTTCAAAAGATTGTTTAAATCATTATTATAATTTAAATCTTGATTAAACTTTAGTAAAACTCAATTAGGAGTAAGGGAATAAATAAATCGGATACCTTAAAAAGAAGGAAAAAATATGAGCGAAAATATTGATATAAAACATGTGATGAAGCTTGCAAAACTGAATTTAAACGATAACGATGCCTCAGTGTTTGAATCTGAATTAAGTAAAATATTAGATTATATAAATGTTCTTTCAAATGCCGATACTTCAAAAGTTAAAGATATTATAGAAGAGATGGATTATGAAAATCTTATTGATTTAGGAATTGAAACAAAATTTAATCTTGGAGATTACAGAAACGATAAGATTTCAGAAAAAGACGAAAGCTTTGATTATAATATCGTAAAAGAAAATTCTCCTGAATTTGAATTGGATGCCCCGGGTTCAAAATTCGGTTATTTTATCGTGCCTCCTGTAATTGAGTGAATATAAAATATAGATAAATTAAGCTCTATATTAAATTTAAATCAGGTTGAAATTTTTTTCTGAAATCAACAATGTCTTCTATAATTTTAGCGGTTTCCAGCATTTTGTCTTCAGCACACCACGGGGCAATAATTTGAAGACCCATCGGAAGCCCGCCGCCGTTCGGATTATTTTCTTTTGTAAGCCCGGAAGGTAAAGACATGGCAGGCAGATAAGCAAGGTTTACGGATATAGTGTAGATATCCGAAAGATACATACTTAAAGGGTCATCGGTTTTTTCGCCTATTAAAAAAGCAGGAGTAGGCGAAGTTGGACCCATTATCAGGTCAACCTTACCGAAAGCGTCTTTATAATTTTTAATAATAAGTTTTCTTATCAGAGAAGCTTTTTTATAATATGCGTCGTAATATCCTGCCGAAAGAGCAAAAGTTCCAAGCATAATTCTTCTTTTTACTTCTTTTCCGAATCCTATTGTTCTGGAATAAGCATAAAGTTCTTCAAGATTATTTTTTAATTTTGACGTATCAATATCAATACCTGAAAGATTTGTTAAATCTGAATCTAAATTACCTGTATTATTATTAGCGGCAGTATAACTATTATTGCTATTGTAGAGTGCGCCGTTATTATTAACATCTTTGCGGCTGCTATTGTCAAGATAGTTGGTATTGCCGCCGTTATTATTTTTAGCAAAACGATAACCGTATCTAATCCCGTCGTATCTTTCAAGATTAGAACTTGCTTCGCTGGTAGCTATGACATAATATGCGGCGATAGAATATGCGGTATCGGGAAGAGATATTTCAATTATTTCCGCTCCGAGTTCTTTTAAATTATTTTTTATTTCCTGAATATTTGAAAGTATGTCTTTATCTAAACCTTCCGATAAAAATTCTTTAGGAATACCGATCTTTAAACCTTTTATTTTAGATTTATCGGCTTTTTTTACAATATCCGAATATTTTTTTATTTTAAATTTTCTTGATGTAGAGTCTAATCTGTCAAAACCTGAAACTGCCTCAAGCAAAATTGCAGAATCTAAAACATCTTTAGCAATAGGACCTGCCTGGTCTAAAGAAGAACTGAAAGCAATAATTCCGTATCTTGAAATCATTCCGTATGTTGGTTTTAACCCTACTACTCCGCAAAGACTTGCAGGCTGTCTAATTGAACCCCCGGTGTCTGTTCCGAACGAGCCGGCGCATAAATCCGCGCTGACGCTTGCAGCGGAACCTCCGCTTGAACCCCCGGGAACTCTTTTTGTATCCCACGGATTTTTAGTTGTTTTAAAGGCAGAGTTTTCAGTGGAAGAGCCCATAGCAAATTCATCCATATTAACTTTGCCGAGAAAAATAAAATTATTTTCTTTTAATCTTTTTATAACGGTAGAGTCGTAAGGGCTGATAAAATTTTCCAATATTTTTGAAGCGCACGTTGTTTTTTTGCCTTTCATTAAAAATATGTCTTTAATTGAAAGAGGAATACCCGTTAAATATGGAAAAGCATTTTCGTCAAAAGAATTACCGCTGTTTTTATTATTGCCGTCGCGATAGTTGCTGCCGCGATCATTATTGCTTTTACTTTTATTATCCAATATGTTTTGAATATATTTGTCGGTTTTGTCCGCTTCTTCGGCAGCTCCTTCAGAGTCTAAAGAAATATAAGAATTTATTGCGCTATCCGTTTTTTTTATTCTTTCTATATAATAATTTGTTATATCGGCGCTTTTTATTTCTTTGTTTTTTAAAAGCTCATGAAGTTCGTGAATCGTAAGATTATTTAAAGATTTCATTTATTTTTTTTGTTCCTATTTTATTGTATATGTCTTTTAAAAATAATAATTTAATATTTATTATAAATTGAAATTGAAATTAAATTATCTTATCGTGAACTACTCCTACCTTACGGAAAGGAATGATAGACAATGTTAGTTAAATATTATATTAAATTATGTTAAATTATATTAAATATATTATATAATTTATAATAGCATTATCATATTACTGTTGTTGTCAACTTTATAATTTGTCTATTGAATTTAACTTTTAATTTGTCATAATATCCCGTTTATTATTATTTTTAGTTAAGAAATAGACAAAATGAAAGTTATTTAGTCATAGACATTTTAAAAGTTATTAGCATTATCATACTACTGTTTGACATTAGAGTCAATTTGAATTATCATAATCATTATCATTGTTATTATTGTAAAGTATAATAAAAAAAAATAAAAGAAAAAATAATGGCAAGATAATAGGGCAAGATAATAATGTTATAAAATTAAATTTAGAGGAAAAATAGGGGAAAAATGGAATATATAGACAATTCTTTTGAAGCCGTAATCGGTCTTGAAGTTCACACTCAGCTTTTAACAGCCACTAAAATGTTTTGCTCTTGCCCTAACGTGTTCGGTAAAGAGCCGAATTCTTTAGTTTGTCCCGTATGTTTGGCACTGCCGGGAAGTTTGCCCGTTATAAATTTTAATGCTGTTAAGTTGGCGGTTAAAGCCGCATTAGCCATAAACTTAAATATAAATAAAAAAAGTTTATTTGCAAGAAAAAATTATTTTTATCCCGACCTTCCTAAAGGCTATCAAATATCGCAATTTCAGGATCCTGTTTCGTCAAACGGATATTTAATTATTAATATCGGCGAAGGAAAAGAAAAAAAAATAAGAATTAACCGTCTTCATATAGAAGAAGATGCAGGTAAATTAATACATGCGGGATATAATTCTTTTGTGGATTTAAACAGAGCAGGTACTCCGCTTGCCGAAATAGTATCGGAACCGGATCTCAGCTCTCCCGCCGAGGCGGCTGCATATTTAAAAGAATTAAGAGATATCTTAGTTTATCTTGACATATCAGACGGCAATATGGAAGAAGGAAGTTTTAGATGCGACGCCAATATATCGGTCAGAAAGAAGGGCGATACCAAATTGGGCACCAGAACCGAAGTGAAAAACGTTAACTCATTTAAATTTGTTGAAAAAGCCTTAGAATACGAGATTAACAGGCAGATAGAATTGCTTCTGAACGGCGGAAAAGTTATTCAGGAAACTCTTTTGTTTAATTCAAAAACAGGAAAAACCGAATCAATGAGAGGGAAAGAAGAGGCTCATGACTATAGATATTTTGAAGAACCGGACCTGTCTCCGTTAATTTTAGACGAAAAATTTATAGCGGAGATTAAAAATTCTATTACGGAACTGCCGCGGACAAAAAGAGAGAGATATATTCGCGAATATGCTTTGTCAGAATATGATGCCGAGGTCTTAACTCAATATAAGGAGGTTGCGAATGATTTCGATAAATTAGTTGATATAAATAATGGTAAAGTTGACATAAAAAAAATTGCAAACTGGATTATAAATGAATGGATGTTAGAATTAAAGAAAAAATGGGCGGCAGATAATCATGAACGTGTTATAGAAAGAGCGGTAGAATATAATGAAAATTCTATTCCTATTGAAAAGGTTATAAATGAAGAATTGATTAAATTTGAAATGGAAAAATTAATTGGAAAGAGAGAATATTTTTTTGAGATGATAATGAAAATTGAAAGCGGGGAAATTAATAGAAACGGTGGAAGATTAGTATTATATCAACTTATAGAAAATGTAAAAAGAAGAAAAAATCAGACTGTAGATGAAATCATTAGGGATTTGAATTTAGCCCAGGTTTCTGACGAAAAAGGATTAGAGGACACGATAAAACAGGTATTTGAGGAAAATCAAAAAGAATTGGAAGACTTAATCGGCGGAAAAGACAAATTATTCGGTTTTTTCGTCGGAGAAGCGATGAAAAAAACTAAAGGCAAGGCTAATCCCAAAAAAGTAAACGAGATATTAAATAAACATATTGAAAATTATAAAAGCGGGAAATAGTAAAACAAGTAGTTGAAGCTGTCTATTTATAAAATACGGAGGTATGTAAAAAATGGCTTTTTTTACGCTAAAATTAACGGATGATGATATTGTTGAAATGATTGACCAGAGGAAACTTCCTGAAAAAGTTATATATTTAAAATTAAAAACATATAAGGATGTAATAGACGCAATTAAAAAAATGGTTGTCAGAGGCGCTCCTGCAATAGGGGTTTCCGCAGGATTCGGATTGTATCTTGGCGCTAAAGATATTGTTGCAAAAATGGAAGTTTTAAATAGCGATAGCGATAATAATAACAATAATAATAACAATAACGATAAAACAATAAATCATTATGAAGAATTTAAAATAAGATTTTTAAAAATATGCGATGAAATGTTTAAGGCTAGACCTACCGCCGTTAATTTAGAATGGGCAATAAAAAAAATGAAAGAAATTGTTGTTAGCGGCAACGATAACGATATAAAAACAAATCTGAAATCGGCGTCAAATTTAGCGGCAAATTCTGCTAAAAATACAAACGCAAATACAAAAGTAAATATAACGGATATAACAGGCGATAAGAAAAACGTAAAAAGCATATTGAAAAAATTAAGAGAAGAATCTATAAAAATTTACAACGAAGATATTGAAATAAATAAAAAAATGGGAAAATTCGGTGCGTCATTAATCAATGATGGTTCTACAATTTTAACCCACTGCAATGCGGGAGCTTTAGCCACTGCCGGTTATGGAACAGCTCTCGGCGTCATAAGGGCTGCTATTGAAGATAAAAAGAAAATTAAGGTTATAGCAGATGAAACGCGGCCGTTTTTGCAGGGCGCAAGGCTAACGGCGTGGGAACTTATGAGCGACAATATACCGGTTACTCTGATTGCCGACAATTCAGCGGGATTGCTGATGCGAAAAGGAATGATTGACGGCGTAATAGTTGGCGCGGACAGAATAGCTTCAAACGGAGACGTTGCCAATAAAATAGGAACATATCAGGTCGCTGTTCTTGCAAAAGAAAACAATATACCTTTTTATGTTGCCGCACCCCTTTCTACAATTGATTTAAATATTAAATCAGGAGAAGAAATTCCTATTGAGGAAAGAGACGGAAAAGAAGTATCCGCCGTGTTTGGAAAAAAAATAGCTCCCGAAAATGTTAATGTTTTAAATTACGCTTTTGATGTTACTCCCCATAAATATATCAGCGCAATTATCACGGAAAAAGGCATAGCGAGAAAACCGTACGATAAATCAATTGAAGAATTGTTTAAAATAAAGCGGTAAGGAAATAAATAATAAAAAATTATTTACATTTTACATTTTACATTTAATATTTAATATTTATAATAATTTTGTTGTTAATTTAAATTTTATATCGGCAATTTTAAATGTTCTATCAATAATATTGATATTCATGTTTATAGTATTTATAATTTAAATTTTATATCGGCAATTTTGAGTGTTCTCTATTTACAAAGTATTATAAAATTGTTATATTCATATTAATGAATGATTAATTAATAATTAAGAATGATTTAAAAATAATTAAGTAGAAATGACTAATTAATAATTAAGAATAAGTGAATAGATAAGTAATGTAAATATATAATTAATAATAATTTAAATATTCAAATAATAAAATAAAGTAAAATTTATTAAGGAAAATAATGATGACCAAGAAGAATAGCGATGTCAAAAACGGCAAAACTAAAAAGGCAGGTCCCTTTGACAGTTCTAAAGTTTGGATGGACGGAGAATTTGTTGATTACAGCGATGCAAATATTCCTATAAATTCGCATAGTTTACACTACGGTCTCGGTGCATTTGAGGGCATAAGATGTTATGAAACATTGAAAGGCGGATCCGCCATATTCAGATTAAAAGAACATATAGACAGACTTTACTATTCATGTCATATTCTTCAAATTAATGATATACCTTTTTCTAAAGAAGAAATTTTTAATGCCGTTATTGAACTTGTAAAAATCAATAAATTTAAAGGATGTTATATAAGACCCATTGTTTATATCGGTGATGGAGGCGGTCTCGGTATTTTTATTAAAAAATATGATGTAAAAGTTGCAATTTCTGCATGGGTCTGGGGTGCTTATCTCGGAGAAGAAGCTTTAAAAAGCGGCATCAGGGCAAAAGTTTCCTCTTATGCAAGATTTCATATAAATACTTTTATGGGTATGTCAAAATCAACGGGTCAGTATATAAACTCGATACTTGCCAAAAAAGAGGTTGTAAGTGCAGGTTACGATGAAGCGATAATGTTAGATACTTCAGGTTTTGTATGCGAAGCAAGCGGGGAAAATATTTTTATTTATTCAGACGGGTATATTAAAACCCCTCCGTTATCTTCGGTTCTTCCTGGTATTACAAGAAACAGCGCAATAGAAATTATTCAAAATGAAATGAAAATACCCGTTAAAGAAGAAAGAATTACTAGAGATGAATTATATATTGCAAACGAAGTTTTTTTAACCGGAACTGCAGCCGAGGTTACTCCCGTTAGAGAAATTGACGATAGAAAAATAGGAAAAGGAAAGGCAGGCGATGTTACTTTAGAGCTGCAGGACAGATTTTTCAAAATTGTCAAAGGACAAAATAAAAAATATGAGAAATGGCTTACTAAAGTTTAGTATAATAATTTTTTTTAAGATATATTTTAAATAAATCAAAAATCATAGGAACGGAATCAATCATAATATTTACATGTCCGCCGGGCTTATGCCGCCATTCGACCCCCACTTCTTTAACTTTTATTTTATTTAATTCCGCGATATAAAGCACTTCAACATCAAAAGAAAAACCGTTAATAGTCACTTTAGAAAATATTTTTTGCGCCGTTTCTTTTCTAAAAGCTTTAAATCCGCATTGCGAATCGCAATAATTTAAGCCTAATAATTGTGATTTTAAGAAGCTGAATGTTTTTCCGACCATATTTCTAAAAGGCGGCTGAATAACAGTTAATTTTTCAGGTAAGTATCTTGAACCTATTATAATCTCAATATCCTTTTCATTTTTGAAGATGTTTATAAATTTTAATATTTCCTGTTCGTCTGTTGACAAATCAGCGTCCATAAAAAAGATATATTCATAATTTGCGGCAAGTATTCCTGTTTTAACCGCAGCGCCTTTTCCGCTTCTTGTAATTGTTATAATCCTCAAATCGGAATTTGAAATATCTTTTAAGACGTTAATTGTATTATCCGTGCTTCCGTCGTCAACGACAATAATTTCATAATTAAATTTTTTTAGCTTTAAAAAAGATCTTAAATTTGATATTGTATATTTTATTCGTTTTTCTTCATTAAAAGCAGGAAGCACAATTGACAATGAAGGTTTATATGTTTTGCCTTTGTTTTTGTCTTTGTCTGTTTCGTTAATTATATTTATGCTTGAATTTATTGCGTCAGTTGTATTAGTAGTTGTATCTGTTGTATAAGTTGCGTCTGTATTCATATCTATATTTGTTTTTATCATAAATTTTAATATTTTCCGTCAGTTATTTTTTTAAGATAATTAATAGTTATATGATAATAATTAATTTAATACTATATTTATATGATAATAATTAATTTAATACTATATTTATATTATAGTTATTAGGTTATAATATATAATAATTAATTGTATATATTAATTATAACCTAATACAATTTTTATTTAAACATCAATATGAATTATTTAAAAAAAAAATTTATCATTTTGCTTTATCATAAAATAGGAAATTATCCTGAAAACGCGAAATTCCCTGGATTATATGTTACAGAAGAAAATTTTGACAAACAGATTAAATATTTAAAAAATAAAGGATATGTTTTTTTAACGCTTAGCCGTATGAAGCAGATATATGACGAATATTACTGTAATAATACGGGTAAAGATATTAATTTGAATAAAAAGAATAAAAATGATAAATTTGTATCTATAACTTTTGACGACGGTTCAAGGTCTATTTATTTAAAAGGACTTAAAATTATAAAAAACAACAATGTTAATGCAACTGTTTTTATGGTTTCAGATTTAATAGGAAACATTAATGCTTGGGATATTAAAAATGGGGAAAATAAAGATGAAATGCTTAATATTGAGGAACTTCAAGAAATGATAAAATCGGGCATAGAAATAGGAGCACATACAAAAACGCACCCCCATTTAACTATTATTCCCGAAAAGATTGCTTATGAAGAAATATCGGCTTCAAAAAAAAATCTTGAAGAAAAATTAAACATTGATATTAATTTTTTTGCTTATCCTTATGGCGACTACAATGAAAATGTAAAAAATTTAGTTGAAAAAGCCGGATTTCAAGGGGCATGTATAACTAAAACCGGCATAGTAAAAAAAAATGCGGATTTTTTTGAATTAAGGAGAGTAGCTATTAGACATAATACAGATTTTTTTAAGTTTAAAAGTAAAATATTTAAAGTAAAATATTTAAAGTAAAATATTTAAAGTAAAATATTTAAAGTAAAATATTTTATTAATTTAAATATAATAAATATATAATAAATATATAATATATTACCTTAAATCACCGTTAGAATTTATCTTTCTGGACTGGATTCACGCTTTCGCGGGAATAAGACAATGCGGGGATTTAACTTTTAACCAAGCCGGTGTCATTATTGCGAAAGCAGGAATCCGGAATCTATAATATGTTGAAACAATTTCAATAGTCTCTAAAGGTGATTTAAGGTAATTTATGTATTGTATTAAATAAATATAGAAATTTTATATTATATTATATAATAAATAAATAATATGGCAGAAAAACAAAATATTAAAAATATATTAATTATTAAATTAAGTTCAATTGGGGATTGTTTGCTTGCAACACCCGCTATTGAATCAATAAGAAAGGCTTATCCTGAAAGTTCTATAACATGGCTGATTGAGGACAAATCAAAAGATATTGCTTTATTGAATCCTTATATAGATAAAACAATCATTATTGATAAGAAAAATTATAAGTTAAAGGATTATCTAAAATTAATTGCACTGCTTAAATCGCATAAGTTCGACATGTCTTTGGATTTGCAGGGGGTTGACAGGACATCTTTATTTGCTTTTTTAAGCGGCGCAAAAGAAAGATATGTTGAAGAATATGCAAATCTTGGGTTTTTATCTAATAAAAAAATAAGCAGAACAGGAAGAAAACTTGAGCATGCGGCAAAATTTTATCTCTATCTTGCAATATCATCAGGAGGGCTTGCCCCCGATAATATAAAGCTGACATTTAAAACAAGTAAAACAGATAAAGAATTTGCCGATAAGTTTATATCTGAAAAATTTAATTTTGATCAAAATACCGTTTTTATTGGAATTAATGCAGGCGGAGCGTGGATGACAAAAAAATGGCCTGCAGAGTATTTTGTTAAACTTTCAGAATTAATTTTTAAAAAATATGATGCCAGAATTGTAATATTCGGCGGTAAAGAAGATAAAATATGTTCAGAAAAAATAATCAATTCTATAAAAAACAATTATAAAAATATAAAAGCATTTATTGCAGATTCGACAAACAAAACTACATTAATGCAGGCAAAAGAGCTAATCGCAAAAATGGACTATTTTATAACCGGAGATTCCGGGCTTATGCATATAGCCGCAAGCATAGAAAACGGTCCTGAAATAATTGCGCTGTTCGGACCTACAAGTTCCGAACTAACAGGTCCTATAGGAGAAGACAACAATATTAAAATTTTAAATAGCGGTCTTATATGCTCTCCTTGCTTTGAAAAATCTTGCAGCTTGATAAATAAAAAAGAACTTAATAACGCTAACGCTAATGCTAAAGCTGACGATAACGGCAGTATTATTAATATTAATAATAATAATTTAAGTTTAAATAATATAGATGTAGAAAAATATGCGTTATGTATGAAAAAAATTTGTGTAAGCGATGTATTTAAATTAATTTCAGGTAAGCCTGCCCATAAACTATCTAGTGAACCTACTATACTATAAATATTAATAAATCACAATTAAATAAATATAAATATTAAACTATTTTAAATGCATATTTTCAACTTCAGACATATTACAATTAAATAAATAAATATAAATATTAAACCCAAGCAGCAATACTTATGTACTGAAAAGCACCTATCTATGAACCAAGAAGCCTCGTCCTTAAGGGCAAGGTAGTTCACGATATTCCAATGCTAAATAATTCTTGATTTCGGCCCTTGCGAAAATAACATTAAGAATCAAGGCAGGTTTGATTGAAACTAATTAAAAATGATAAAAATAATAAGAAATATTGAAGATCTGGAAAACTTAAAAAATGAATGGAATGTATTGTTGCAAGCAAGCCAAAACAATAATGTATTTTTAACATATGATTGGATATATTTATGGGTTAAGTATTTTGTAAATAGTAAAAAAAGAAGAAATAGACTTTTCATTGTATGTATTTATGATGAAAATGGTAAAATTGAAGCAATAGCGCCATTTTTTATTAAAAAATTTTTTGTGTTTTTTAACGTATTAATGTTTATAAGCTATGATTTCTCTGATTATTTAGATATTATAATTGATAAACAGACAAATCAAGAAAATATCGTTACAAATATATTTAATACAATTAAAGAAAGTAATATTGCAAATATAATTTTTTTAAAACAGATATCCGAATCATTACTTGAAATTATAAATAAAAATAATCAATTAAAATATTTTATAAAATATAAAGAAAGCGGGGACAGCTATTATATTAATTTGCCGGACGGAATAGACGAATATATGAAGCAATTTAATTCTAAACAAAGATATAATATATTAAGCAGGATTGAAAAAGCAAAGAAAAATTCTATTGAATATATTAATTCTGAAAATATAGATTTTCCTTTATTAGATTTATTTATTGATAAATTTTTTAAATTACATCAGAAACGATGGAATGAAAAAGGACATGGCGGAGTTTTCCAAAATAGTAAAATAAAATCATTTTTTAAGGAAGTGTTTGTTAGTCTTTTTAAAAATAATATCTTAGCTTTATCATTTTTAAAATACAATAATGAATTTATATCCGCTGCCGTTTGTTTTGACTATGACGGAAAGCGTCAGGTTTATTTACCTGGTTTTGATACAAAATATTCTAATTTTTATCCAGGTATAGTTTTGACTTATTATAATATTAATGAAGCAATAGGCAAAAAATATTCAGAGTTTGATTTTTTAAAAGGCGACGAAGATTATAAAAAAAAATTTTTAGGTATAAAAAGAAAAAATTATAAGCTTTATTTATATAAAAACAAATTTTTTTTATATATATTCAAACTTAACTTATTTTTCAATAATGAAATAAAAGCCAAAATGAAGGAATATTATTTGGGTATTTTAAGGAAAAAATAATTTAAATTATTATTATTATTATTATTTGCTATATTTGCTATATTTAATATAGAAGTAATTATTTTTTATCAGCAAGATTAAGGTATAAGTCAAAGTTCAAGTGTAAATTATAAGTATAAAAGTATAAATTAAATATAAATAATATTGTGAAAAAAAACTTTCTTATTTTTGGATTAAATCATATCGGAGATGTTCTTATGCTGACTCCTGCCATAAGAGCGTTAAAATTAAAATTCCCAGAGTCTAATATTTTTGTACTCGTTTCAGAAATTGCTGCGCCTGTATTATATAGAAATCCAGATGTTTATAAGGTTATTGAAAGAAAAAAGTATAAGGGTATCTTAAATATTTTTTATTTGTATAAATTATATAAAGAACTTAAAAAATATAATTTTTATGCATGTATAAATTTTTTAACATCTTTTGAGTTTGCGCTGCTATCTTTTTTTATTTCAAAAAAAAGAATTGGGATAAGCAGTTTTAAAACATTTTTGTTTTATAATTATAAAATAGCAAACGATAAAAAAATTCATAATATTCACAACATTGATAGAGCATTAAAATTCATTGATATTTTTTCAATCAGAGAAAAATATAATTCAAGGAAGCTTATATATATTCCTACTGAAGAAGATGTTAAGACGGCAATAAATTTATTAAAAGCCTCAAATATCAATGTCAATATTATTAACAACAATTATAATGATGACAACAATAACGCTATAAATACTAACAATGCTAATAATATTCCTGCCAATGAGAACAGCGCTAATTATGTCGCTAATAATAACGAGGCTAATAACGCTATAAATAATAACAACGATAATAATATCGCTACAAATAATATTCCTGCTAATAATAACGAAACTACTATTACTACTACTAATAATAAATATATTTTTGACAAAACAAATATTGTTGTATTCTCTCCTGGTTCAACAAGAAGTTCAAAAGAAGCTAACCCTGAGCTTTTTGCTTTATTTGCCGATTATTTAAATAAATTAGGTTTTTATGTAATAATAATAGGCTCAAAAAAAGATATTCCCCTTGCAAATAAAATTTATCGGCTGACGAGCAATAAAAAATTAACCGTTAATCTAACAGGTATTACCGATATATATATGCTTGGAGGGTTAATTAAAATCTCTAGATTAGTTATTTCCGTCGATAATGGAGTAATGCATCTTGCCTCCGCGCTGAATACTCCTTTAATTGCTTTATTTGGTTCAACCGACCCTGCAGTATGCGGTCCTGTGAATGATAATAGCTATATTATAGATAAAAAAACCGATTGTTATCATTGTTTTTTAAATACCTGCGATAAAGAAAGTTTTTTAAAAAATGATTATCCCGATTGTATGGGAAATATTGAATTGTATGATTTAACAGATGCAATGGAAGAATTAAAAATATAAAAATATATATAAGATATTATATATTTAAATCACCGTTAGAAATTATTAAAACTGATTCAGCATATGATAAATACCGGATTCCCGTTTTCGCGGGAATGACACCAAATAGGTTAAAATTTAAACCTTCGCAAAGTCATTCCTGCGTTGGCAGAAATCCATAAAAAGAAATTTCTAACGGTGATTTAAGGTATATATAAAATAATAAAAACATAACAATATTAGATTATAAGTTATTTATAAGTTGTTAAGATATTAAATTATGAAATTATCCGGTTTTACATTTATTAGAAATGGTATATTGATGGGCTATCCGTTTATAGAATCTATACAGTCGGCTCTTCCTATATGTGATGAGTTTATTGTTGTTATTTGTGATAGCGAAGACGAAACAAGAGAAAAGTTAATAGAACTGCAATCGAAAGAACCAAAAATAAAGTTGATTGACTCCGATTGGAAATTAATTGAAAAAAAAGGTTCAATAATGTCGGAAAAAACTAACATTGCAATAAGCCATATAACGGGAGATTACGGTTTATATATTCAATGCGACGAAGGAATCCATGAAAAAGATTATTCTAAAATAATCAAAATCCTTGAAGAAAATATTGACAATAAAGAAATTAAGGGCTTCGAATTTAATTACATTCATTTTTTCGGAGGCTATTTTTCTTATGCTAAAAAATCAGAAAAAAAGTTTTTTTACGATAAAGAAGTGCGTATTATCAGAAATGACGGAACCGTCGTATCATGGGGAGATGCAATGGGTTTTAAAGATATAAAAGGCAATAAAATTCATATAGAAAACGGAAATGCAATTTTATTGGATTCGGCAACAATGTATCATTACGGCAGAGCTAAAAATCCTGCAAGTATGTACAAAAAAGAAAAAGCTATGGAAAAATTATATAACGGGAAAATATTAAATTTTTTTAAAAATTGGGTTTCTAATTTTGATCCAAGAGTAGATGAATATATATATTCTAATATTAACTGGTTAGAAAGAATAGATAAAAATAATCTCAGTTTTCACCCTGAATCTTTTAGAAAATTAGCCGCCGTTCAGGATTGGGATGTTGACGATTTTAAAAATTTTATGGAGCAGAAAAAAGGCATCAAGCAAATTTTTAAAATGTTTATTTACCGTATAGTCAAAGACTCAATAAACGAATCAAGAAATGCATCAATAAAAATAAAAGAATTATTTAAGAAAATAATATGAAAACTTAATATTATATTAGGTTACATTAGATTATATTAGGTTTAGCTTAACCCGACTTAGTAGATAATCTTGAAAATCACGTATTTTAACATATTGTTATATTAGGTTATATTATGTTTAGCTTAACCCGACTTCACCATAATTAACAGCAGCATATTGATATTACTATATTTATGGGGGCAATAAAAATGTCTATGGGGACTACAAAATAAAAAATAAAATGCCACAATATCAATAAGTTATAATTTTATAATAATAAAAACAATGAAGTTGAGTTAAGAAAATTATATTAAAAATTATATTAATAATATGAAAATATTAGAAATTATCACTCCTACCAATATCGGCGGAGCAGAAAATTATGTCGTGAATCTTTCAAAAAAATTAATTGAAAGAGGTCATGAAGTTTATATAATTACGGGGAACAATGCAGAATTTAAAGGGATGCTAGATAATAATAATTTGACTTACGATATTATAAATACTGGATGTAAATTTAATTTTCTTTCTATTCCAAAAATAGTTAAATTTATAGAAAAATATAATATTGACATAATACATACAAGTCTTTCAAAGGCTAATTTTATAGGTGCGGCAGCGGGCAATATAACGGGAGTAAAAACTGTTGCCACGGCTCATGGAATTAATAAAAAAAAACAATATAATTTATCAAATAATGTAATATGCGTTTCACAAGCAGTTTATTTAAATTTTAAATCGCAGGATTTTCCTGAAGAAAAACTTCATATTATTTACAATGGGATAGACACGGATAAATTTAATCCTGATAATTATAAAAAAAAAGATATTATTAATGAAGAACTAATTAATATAGGTATGGTTTCAAGGCTTTCACGCGAAAAAGGCGTAGATATTTTTTTGAATTCGGCAGACTTAATATTGCAAAAAACAAAAAATGTAAGATTTTTTATTGCAGGTACAGGCAATTTAAAAGATACTTTAATGGAGCAGGCGCTTAAGCTTAATATTGGTGATTATGTATATTTTATCGGTTTCATTGATAAAAATCTCGCTGTTTTTTTAAATGAACTTGATATTTTAATTTTTCCTTCACTGAAAGAAGGTTTGCCTTTATCGCTGATTGAAGCTATGTCAATGGAAAAAGCGGTTATAGTTTCCAAAGCAGGGGGCATGCCTGAGGTTGTTGAAGAAGGAAAAAGCGGATACATTGTTGATATAGGCGATGCGATAGCCATAAAGGATAAAGTATTTGAGCTTATAGAAGATAAAAATTTAATACTTAAATATGGCATTGAGGCAAGAAAAACAGTTCTCGAAAAATTTAATCTTGAATTAATGACTGACAACACAATAAAATTATTTGAAGAAATATTAGAAATTAAATAAAATAAAATAAAATTAAATTAAATTAAATTAAATTAAATTAAATAAAATAAAATAAAATCTTATGTTAAATTCTGGTATAAATTATATATAATATATAAAAATAGAAAAAAAATATTAAAAAATATTAAAAAATAAAATTAAATCATATGCAAGATTATGATAAATGTTAAATTCTGGTATAAATTATAATTATATATATATTATATATAAATAGAAAAAAAATATTAAAAAATAAAATTAAATCATATGCAAGATTATGACAAATTATTAGAAATAATAAAAAAGTTTAATAAAGCACGGATCCTTGTTGTAGGCGATATAATGGTTGATCATTATGTTTACGGAACTGTGAGCAGAATTTCTCCAGAAGCTCCGGTGCCCATTGTTAATGTTAAATATGAGAAACTTTTGCCTGGCGGCGCTGCCAATGTAATGTACAATGTTTCCAAGTTAGGCGCTAAAGTGTTTATAGCCGGCGTTATCGGTAAAGATTATAACGGCGGTATATTTAAGCAAATGGCGAATAATCAGTCGGTTGACGATTCTGCCGTTATAGAAGCAGATGATTTTGAAACTATTATAAAAACGAGAGTTATAGCTCATAATCAGCAAATAGTCAGATTTGATAAAGAAAATGCAGGTTATTTTAAAAAAAAAATTTATTTAAATTTGTTAGAAAATATTAAATATTTAGCTGATGAGTTTGATGCGGTTATCATTTCAGATTATGGAAAAGGCGTTATTGAGCGAAAATTTTTTAATGAATTAACTAACTTTTTAAAACTTAAAAATAAGTTTATTGCTTTAGATCCTAAAGTTGAAAATTTTAAATTTTATAAAAATGTGTCAATATTAACCCCAAACATAAATGAAGCTTCAGGCGGAGCAGGTATTAATATAAAGGACGAAAAAAGCTTAATTAAAGCATCGCAAAAAATTTTAAGAAAAGTTAGTTCAGATAATTTACTTATTACGCGCGGAGAATCAGGAATGAGTCTTTTTAATAGAGACACTCAAGACCATAGACATTTAAAAGCCAGAGCAAAAAATGTTTTTGATGTTACGGGAGCAGGCGATACTGTTATATCAGCATTAACTGTAGCTACATGCGCAGGGGCAAGCGTTTACGAAGCATGCTATATTGCTAATATAGCGGCCGGCATTGCCGTATCGCAGCTCGGAACGTATGCAGTTAGCGCAAACGAGGTATTTGAAGAATTATCGGTTCTTTCTTCTAATGAATTGAATTGAATTGAATTGAATTGAATTTTTAAAATATATTTAATTTTTCACAAATATTATGTTATAATAGTAAAATAAATTTATAACAATATCCCAAAATTGCCGATAGGGATTTATATAACTGTAAAATACCGCAGGGCATGCGGAAATTTAAGCCTGTAGAATATTCCAAAACTATTGGGAATTGGAATGAAGCGGAACGGACGAAAATCCGTTGCCAGCAGCAGGAACTATTGGGAAACCATGAGGAATTACCAGTCCTTGAATAAGAACTCGAAGAGCAGCGAAGCTCCTCCTCTTGCTTTAGCAAGTGGAGGATGTCAAAACGCCATATTGTAATAATAATATATATAATATGCATAATTTGTTAAATATAGGTTTTGGCAATATAATAGTTTCGGCGCGTATAGTATCTGTCGTTTCTGCAGGTTCTTCGCCGATAAAAAGATTAAGAGAGACTGCCAAAGACGGCAATAACCTTATTGACGCCACTGAAGGCAGAAAGACTAAGACTATAATAGTCACAGATTCGGGGCATATCATTCTTTCAGCCTTGAATGCTGCAACAATAATAACCAGATTGGAGGAAAGCCTGTCTAAAGAAAAAAATACTGCAATATAATCACAACAATAATATAAATAAACATAAATAGTCAATATAAAATAATCACAACAATAAAATAAACATAAATAGTTAATATAAAATAATCACAACAAAATAATATAAATAAACATAAATAGTTAATATAAAATAATCACAACAATAAAATAAACATAAATAGTTAATATAAAATAATCACAACAAAATAATATAAATAAACATAAATAGTTAATATAAAATAATCACAACAAAATAATATAAATAAACATAAATAATCAATATAAAATAATCACAACAAAATAATATAAATAAACATAAATAATCAATATAAAATAATCACAACAATAATATAAATAAACATAAATAGTCAATAAATCTTTATTAAATTAAATTAGCTTAAATTTAAATGGCTGAAAATAATAATAATATAGATAATAAAAATAATAATTTAAATGACGGTGTAGTATATATTAATAATAATTTGTCTAAAGACGATTTGCCTAAAGGAATTATTTTTGTAATATCCGCTCCTTCAGGGACGGGGAAGACTACCCTTTGCAAAATGCTTTCAGGTGAATTTAAAGATTTAAAAGTAAGCGTTTCATTTACTACAAGGGCTATGAGACAAGGAGAAACGGAAGGTAAAAGCTACCATTTTGTTAATGACGAAGTATTCGAAAATATGATAGCAAATAATGAATTTATTGAATGGGCAAATGTTTTTGGAAATAAATATGGAACCCCTGTCAAATCTGTTTTTCATAAGCCGAGTTACGATACGCTTCTAGAAATAGATGTTCAAGGGGCAGAGAAGCTTAGAAAATATTATGACGAAATTCATAAATTATTCAGTTTAGTAACAATATTCATAAAGCCGCCGTCTGAGGAAGCTTTAATAGAAAGATTAAAAAAAAGAGGGGAAATTAAAGAAGAAGAGTTAAAAAGAAGACTATACGCCGCCAATTATGAAATAGAAAAAAGCCGTTTTTATAATTATACGATTACCAATGATGTTCTTGGAAAAGCATACTTGAAACTTAAGTCTATTATAATAGCGGAAAGATGCAAAAATGCTTTTTTATAATATAAATTTTATAATATAAATATAATATATAATTAATTAATTAAATAAGTAAGACAGTAAGTAAGTGAATAAATAAGTAAATAAGTAATTAATTAAATAAATATTTAATTAATTAAATAGTAAGTGAGTAAATTAGAGAATAATCTAAAGTTTAAGATCGCGAGATTTTTAAATATAAAAATATAAAAATATAAAAAGGAGATTATAATGGCAAGAGTTACCATAGAAGACTGTCTTGTTAATGTTGAAAACAGATTTGCTTTAGTGATTATTACGGCAAAAAGAGCTCGACAGCTTTATAACGGAGCTAAACCTAAAGTTAATTCAAAAAATAAATTTATTGTCGTTGCTTTGAGAGAAATAGCGCACGGATACGTTGTTCCAATCAATAAAGATATTTTATGAGTTCAGATGAAAACGATATCTATACTACTATTAAAATATCTAACGAATTTAACACAACAAATATTTTGCGCGATAATTTTAAAAACAGCATTAACAATATAACAGATATTGATTTAAATGATATACAAAGCGATAAATTTAAACTTTTAAAAAAAGCTTACGATTTTTCTCGGGAAGTCCATAAAGGACAATTGAGAGAATCTGGAGAGCCGTATTTTACTCACCTTACAGAAGTTGCCTCAATAGTTGCAGGTCTTAGAATGGATTGCGCTTCAATAGTTGCCGCGCTTCTTCATGACACGGTTGAAGATACACTTATTACATTAGATCAGATAAAAGAAGAATTTGGAGATGAAATTGCTTTTATAGTTGACGGACTAACAAAAATAAGCAAACTTTCTTTTAAATCTTCCGAAGAAGTACAGGCTGAAAACATCCGCAAAATGATTGTGGCAATGGCTAAAGATATAAGAGTTATTATCATCAAACTTGCGGACAGGCTGCATAATTTAAGAACGCTTAATTTTTTATCGGAAGAAAGAAGAATAAAAATAGCTCAAGAAACCTTAGATATTTTTGCCCCGTTAGCAAACAGATTAGGTATATTTTCAATAAAAAGCGAGCTGGAAGACCTTTCGCTAAAATATCTTAATCCTGCTGTATACAAAGATCTTTCTTCAAAAATAAGCAGTAAAAAATTAGCAAGAGAACAATATATTTCTAAAGTTGCCGATATTTTAAAAGAAAATCTTTCTAAAAATAATTTCTTTGAAGCAGAAATTTACGGAAGGCCTAAACATTTTTTCAGTATTTATAAAAAAATGACGGAGCAGCATATAAGCTTTGAAGAAATTTATGATTTAATAGCATTAAGGGTTATAGTTAATACCGTAAATGAATGTTATGAAGTTCTGGGCGTTGTCCATTCTTTATGGAAACCTGTCGCCGGCAGAATTAAAGATTATATTGCTATGCCCAAAGCAAATATGTATAGATCGCTTCATACTACGGTCATCGGACCTGAAGGATCGCGTGTAGAAATACAAATTAGAACTAAAGAAATGCATTTTATTGACGAATTTGGGATAGCGGCTCATTGGAAATATAAAGAAAATATTACATCTTTAAGTTCAGGTAGTGAAGATTTACAAGAGTTTAACTGGTTAAGGCAGCTTGTTGAATTTCAGAAAGAGGTTAAGGACCCGCAGGAGTTTTTAAACAGTGTTAAAGTTGATCTTTTTCAAGAAGATGTTTATGTTTTTACTCCTAAAGGAGATGTGATTGCTTTGCCTAAAGATTCCACGCCTATTGATTTTGCTTATTATATTCATACGGAAATAGGGGATAAGACTACCGGCGCTATCGTGAACGGCAATATAATTCCGTTAAGATATAAATTGCAAAACGGCGATATTGTGAAGATTATAACTAGAGAAGGGCATCATCCTTCCAAAGATTGGCTTAATTACGCCCAATCTTCCAAAGCTATATCTAAAATAAGAAACTGGATAAGACAGCAAGAAAGAGAAGAAAGTGTTGCTTCAGGAAAAGAGAGTTTAGAAAAAGAATTTAAAAAATTAGGCGATAAAAAGATTGAATTTAATGAATTAACGGCTCTGGCGATAAATCATTATTCTCTTAAAGACGAATCAGAATTATATGCAGGAATAGGTTATGGCAAATATTCGCCCAAAAATATTTTTTTATCGGTTATTCCCGGTTTTAAAGATTCAGGCGGACTATCATTAATCACCAAAAGGACAGGAAATGTTATTCAAAAAATTCTTCAAAAAATTAAAATTCAATCTTCATTAAGCAATAAAAATATTATCACCTCGCCTTTCGGCGGAGATTTACTTTATAAAATAGCTGGATGCTGTCATCCTGTTCCTGGAGACTCAATTGTAGGTTATATTTCAAGAGGCAGAGGAGTTATAGTTCATAAATCCGACTGCAAGAATATGTTGGGTGAGGATAAAACCAGACTTATAGACGTCAGCTGGAAAACGGCAGAAATATCAAAACTCGGCTATTTTGAAACTAAGATAAATATTGTTACCGAAGATAAAAAAGGCATACTCGCCGAAATTGCCGCAGTTATATCCGATCGTGGCGCAAATATTGCAAAAGCTCAGGTAAGGACGCTTAAAGACGGCAGGGCAATACATATCTTTGACATAGAAGTTAAGGATATAGCCCAGATTGATAATATTTTAAATTCTATAAAAGGAATAAAAGGCGTTATTAAAGTAAACAGAGTTACTTATTAGTTTCCTAACTTTTTCCTTATTTTTTATGCAGGACATTTGAACTTCTTATTTTTATTAAATATTTTTATATTATTTTTATTTGTCCTGTATATCAATATACATCACATTATCTATTTTATAAATTATAAAATAAGCAGCATAATAATATCGCATAGTTATAATGTTCTGTATAAAATTTATAGAAAAGTTAGGTAGTTTATAAAAAAAAATTAAATTTAACTTTAATTTTTTTTTATAAACTACCTCTCATTTTAAATGTGATTTCACATTTAAATAAGTGAAATCACTTACGGAGTTTGTATTTCAACTTTGTATTATTTTTATTTTTAAACAGTTTTGCGGTCTCATCAAAATAAATAACAGTTTCTGAAAGATTTAAATATAATAATAATAATAAATAACAGCTTAATAATATATTATTTGAATTATTTTGATATGTATTAATTAATTAATTATTATTTACTAAAATATTATTCAAAATTATTTGCCGATTACTTTTATAATCTTACCTGCTTTCAGACACTTAGAACAAACTTTGACTTTTTTATGTGTTCCGTTAAAATCAGCTTTTACTACATGCAGATTAGGCAGAGATACTTTTTTAGTTTTATTATTCGCATGAGAAACTTTGTTGCCGAATTGAATACTTTTTCCGCAAACACTGCAGGCTCTTGACATTATTTATACCCCTTATAATATATTAATATTTGATATTTTATTTATTTATTTAATATTATTATTATATTGTTTATTTATATATTTTATTTTTTATAGTTTAATTAAATTAAAATTATATGATTAATTTATTACTGTGATTATTTATAGTTTAATTAAATTATATGATTAATTTTATAGTAATTACTTATTATACTTATAAATAAATTTAAGTCAAGATATTTTGACGGCCCAAAATTACCGATAGAAATTTTATTCTGGATTACCGCGCAGGCTGGAATGGCTCTTGGAATGGCTCTTGAAAGGATTTATCGTTTCACCCGTTAAGTGTCATTCCTGCTAAATCAGGAAAGTTCCGAAGGAAACTTCACGAGGCTATAAGCCGAGAGCAAAGCGGTCATCCAGCGTTATTAATGCATTGCGGTATATTTAACAATTTATATCGGCAATTTTGGGGACGGCAGATATTTTAACAACAAGAATGAATTTAAAAGTTTAAAATTATCTTTTAAAATTATCTTTAAATTGAGGTGTATTAGTGTTTAAATATTTAAATATAATATTTTATGATTTATATAAATATTTTGTTTTACATTATTAAATTTTATGATACAATAGTAAAGTATGACTATACTATGAATATTGTGTAATATCTATTATATAGGTATATAGGCTATATGTATAATCTATATAGTCAAGATATGACTATATAAAAATAAAATAACTAACTAACTAACTAACTAACTAACTAACTAACTAACTAACTAACTATAGTAAATTTCTAAAAATAAAAAGTCATTCCGGAGGCATTTTTATGAAAAATCTTCAAACTAAATTTTATATAATTTTAAGTCTATTTTTTTTAAATAGAGACAAATTTGTAAAAGACACTATAACAAATATACCGCCAGATAACAAAGAAATTGCTTATCTTAGCGAT
The DNA here is from genome assembly GCA_021845685.1 of bacterium. GTDB lineage: Bacteria > SZUA-79 > SZUA-79 > Acidulodesulfobacterales > Acidulodesulfobacteraceae > Acididesulfobacter. Next base: position 7,183 of record JAJZVN010000017.1, on the reverse strand, counting down.
ATTGAATTTACCATATTTGCATATTTTGCTTATAAATATACTCATTCTACAGAAAAAGAAAAAAAAGATTTTGAAAAAACCGGTATCGTCGTATCTTACAAAGAACTCAATAAATTATATATTTCAACGCCACATCTTGCCACTGTTTTAAAAACATTGCAGGACAATAAATTAATAAAAAAATCAACTTTAACGGAAGATAAAAGGAAAACAAATTATATTTTATCTTATACACTGCTTCAAAAATTTAATTTTATTAATTTAAAAGCGCTTGAATTTTGCAGTTTTGATGATTCCGATACAATAATTATAAATAAATTATTAAGCGGAGTAATAGATCTTTTAAAAAAGAATAACATAGTTAACGATGAGCAGGAAAAAAATCTTTCTGAATTTTTAGACAAAAGCGATAATTTAAAAAAGTTTTATTATATTTCTATTGCATTATGGACAAGCAGGTATTTAATTAACGATTTCCAAATAAGACTTATGGGTCCTTCGGAGTTTATGGTCTATGCAATGATTATAAAGCACTTCCTTAAGAATGATAAAAAACCGATTACGACTAAAAGAGTGAAAGACGAAACAGGGCTTGCCCCGTCTATTATAAGTCAAAGCTTTAAAAAATTTATAGATGAAGAATTAGTTACCAGAAAAGAAATTAATAAATTTAAAGTTTATTTTTACGTTAATAGAAAAGAACTTGAAGCAAGGATTGAAAAAGATACTGTAATTATTGAATTGATAACTAAAAATTTCAAAAAGGAAGATTTAAAGCATTTTGAAAAATTTATTGAAAAATTAGAAGAAAAATTATATAAAAAATTAAATAGTTTGGATTCCGATAAAATATGCAAAAAATGCGGCATGTCTATCCCGCCGCTGCCCGGATTAAAATATTGCCCTTATTGCGGAGATGCAATATAATATGCTAATTTAATATAATATATAGCATAAGTAATATGTATATTGTATTTTGTATTGAAGCGCCCGTAGCTCAGCTGGATAGAGCGTCAGACTACGAATCTGCAGGCCGGGGGTTCGAATCCCTCCGGGCGCACCACTAAAATAAAATCAAATAAAATCTATGTTTGCTGAGGATAGCGACGAGTATTATGTTTTTTGCAAATTTGAAAATTCATTTAAAATTTCTTGCGCGGAATTTTTAAACGAATATAGTTCTGCGGTTTTAAGCCCTTTTTGTATTAATTCGCTCTTAAGAGATTGAGAATTTAAAACTGTTAAAATCGCTTTTTTTATGCTTTCTACCGAGCGCGGGTCAAAATAATATGCGCTATCTCCGCATATTTCAGGTATAGCGGTAGCGTTTGAGGCAACGACGGGGGTTTCGCATGCAAAAGCTTCAAGAGGAGGAATCCCAAAACCTTCATAAAGAGAAGGATATATAAATAAATCGGCGCAATTATAAAATAAATTCAAATCTTCGTTGCTAACCCCTTTAAATACTTTAACTGCCGGTTTTAATTCTTCTATCAGTTTAAAAGTTTCATCTGCCAATGCTGAAGAACCTGATACTAAAATTAAATCAAAATCAAAAGCAGGTTTATTGTTTGTTTTAACGACCATATTTACATTATCGCCGGCATTTACATCTACGATATTTCTATTAAAGCCGTTTTTGTCTCCGCTCATATCATCATTTATATTTATGTCCAAATTCCCGATGCGAGCATCTGCATCTGAACAAGCCGCGGCTAAAACCTTATTAGTATTAGCAGTAGCTTGCCGTTTAAGTTCTTTATATGCTTTAAGAAGATTTAATATATTCTTTCTCGGTTCAATAACCCCCGCATAAAGCAAATAAGGTTTGTCTAATTTGTATTTTTCTTTAAATCCCTCGATTATTTTAACATTGTTTACTTTTTTATAATTTTTTTTGTCAAAGCCGTTATATATGACAAATATTTTTTCTTTAGGGTAATTAAAATACTCCGCTATTTCATTTTTTGTAAACTCTGAAACAGTTAATATTGCGTCAAAATACGGCAGATAGGTTTCAAGATATTTTTTAAACGACGTAGTATAGCTTTTAGTTAAATAATTTTCAGGCTGAGTTAGAGCGTATATATCGTGAATTGTTATAAATTTATGTTTTGCAATACCCGCATCTATTTCCATCTGGTATGGAGTAAAAAAAATATCGTAAATTTTACCTTTTTTATTTACCGAATGAATATTTATTTTATTTATACCTTTTTTAATATTTCTGTAAAATGATTTAATATAAGGATATAAAAAAGAATCTTGCGGAATAGACTTTTTAAATTTTGTCAAGAAATTTTTATAATTTGCTTTGTAGGCAATATCATCAAGTTGTGCAATGCTTGTCAGAGGAAAAATATTGCCGCTTATGTCGCAGATGTCTATGTATATGTCCATATCTATATTATCATTATCATTATCTATGTTTATATTATAGTTTGATTTATTTATATTATTGCCTGTATTATTTATGTTTTTATTTTTATTTGTATATTTATTATTTGCATCATTATTTTTATTTATACAGCTATCTTTATTATTATTATTTACATTATTTTTATTAGTATAGGTATCAGTATTGCTCGCATTATTTTCGCTTTCATTGTTTTTATTAAAATTATTTTTATTAATTTGCCCAAGAATTAAAAATTCTTTTAAAATGTTATACGTATAGGTTTTTGAACCGCAGTCTTTCTGATACAAAGTGTTGGCGTCTATTAAAATGTTCATTTTAGTTTATAGTTTATAGTTTATAGTTTATACCGTTTTTATTATTAAACTATACGTAATATAAATAAATATAAATAAATGTAAATTTAATTTTTTTCATGATATAATATCCTCACAAGTTGAAAAACCTTTGTTCTTTGATAACTTATATGCGGTTGGTATCTGTCTAAAGGTGATACCGTAAAATAAGTTCCTGAAAATAGTCTGGATGTATTTTAGTAGTGTTTTGGCGGTCAAGTTATAAATAATACTACCGCTCATATGGAAACCAGACCTAAAGAAAAGAAAACACTGCGTAGTAGGGCAGGAAGTGCCCGAACTGACGCTTGGGGAAACAAGCTCTATGGATGACCGAGTAAATGTATTCATAATTTGCTCCTAAAAAGTATCTTGTCGTTGAACCAAGAAGCCTCTACCGTAAAGTAGTGGGTGCTTCACTTTTTCAATTCATTTGTAAAAGCGTTCAAGAGGTCTGTCGCGGATTGTCTCCAGCTAAAACTTTCCGCCCTTTTAAATCCTTTCGCTATTAAGTCCTTTTTTAACTTTTCCGATGTTATAACATTAAATATTGCGTTTTCTATATCGTTTATTGAATATGGATCTACATAATAAGCCGCATCTCCGCATACTTCAGGAATAGCGGTTATGTTTGACGTTATAACGGGAGTTCCGCACGCAAAAGCTTCAAGAGGCGGAATCCCGAATCCTTCATAAAGAGAAGGAAACGCAAAAACTTCAGCGGCATTATAAAATAAAGCAAGTTCTTCATTGCCGATATGCTTAAATATTTTTACATAATCTTTTAATTCATCAAGCAATATTAAAGTTTCTTTATTAAGCCAGGATGTGTTTGATACTAAAACCAATTCTAAATTTTTAATAGCGTAAATATTCTTTTCAGCCTCTTCGCTTTTTAATTTTTTTAAAGATTTAAAGGCTTTAAGCAAATTTAAAATATTTTTTCTGGGGTGGAGCGTTCCGATATACAATATAAACTGATTATTTAAATGATATTTATCTTTAAAAGATTGTAAAATATTTTTATCGGATATTTTTTTAAAGATATTTTTATCATAAGCGCCTTTTACTATATATATTTTATTTTCAGGATAATTATAAAAATTTATTAAATCTTTTTTAACAAACTCTGAACAAGTTGTCACTCCGTTAAAAACTGCAAGATATTTATCCATATAATTTTTAAAAGCTGCCGAATGTTCTTTTATGGAAGTTTCCGCATTTGTCAATAGATATAAATCATAAATGGTTATGAATTTCTTTTTTGCGATATTTGAATCTATTTCCGTTTGATACGGGGTCCAGAAAATATCGTAATGAACGGAATCGGTATTATTATTAATATTATTATTAATTTTATTTATTTGCTTCTTCCCGAACCTGTATATTTTTTTAATTGAAGGATATAGAAAAGAATTACTGGCAATAATATTTTTTACAGAATTAAAAAATTTTTGTTTTTTGGCTATATTTTCTAAATTTAAATGTTCGCGAGTAAGTTTTGTAATTTTTCCGCTTAATCCGATAACATCAATATTTATATGGTCAATATTACTGTTGTTATTGTTTTCTTCGGAAATTTCAAAAAGTTCTTCTAATGTATTATATAAAAATGTTTTTATGCCGCAATCTTTTTCATATAGGAATTTAATATCAATTAAAATATTCATAACTTGATTAACCGTATTAATTATCTTAATTATTGAAATTATATTTCTGCATTAAATTAATTAATTATTTCATTATAATTTCATTATATTTGTCGGCTTAGTTAATTTATTTGCGTTAATTTTATATAGCTTATATAAATAAATTTGCAAATTTTATTTTGCGAATAAAGTTTTAAGCTCTTTAATGTCTTTTTTACTAATAATTTTTAAAACTAAAGATAAAATAGCGTAAACAGCCATTCCTATAAGAATGCTCAGTATTAATCTCTGATGCGCCAGTATAACCACATACGCCATAATCATAGATGCCGATAATACTTTTATAAAGTTTATTATATCAAATTTAATTTTTATAATTTTATATGTAAAATATATTAAACTGCTTGCCATTAAAAGTTCAATAAAATTTAACGAATACGCAGCTCCTTTTAATCCAAAATATTTAATAAAGAAAATTGAAAATATAAACCCTGTTATAGATGCAAATATTGCGGATTTGACAAGAGGCTTTCTCGCATTTTTTGCCATAAGATATGATATTAGCGCAGAACTTATTCCGACGGGAATGATAGCCCATATCATCATTCTTAAAAGCATTGCGCTTTCAATAATTTTTAGCCCGAATAGCTCGGCAATCAAATTGTGGCTGATAACAAAACCGCCAAAGCATACAGGAATTGAAAAAGTATAAGTAAATTTAATTAACTCGCTTAAAATTTTTGATTCTTTTTCATTATCTTTTGCTTTTATTGCATCCGATATAACGGGAATGAAAGCGTTGCCCGTTAAATTAAATATAACGAAGACAAACACCATTAGCTTGTATGTTATATAGTATAATCCGATATTTTTATTATTGCTGAAAATTTTAAGAAAAACAATAGGATAACTGATATATAAAACGCTGAACCATGAAAAAATTCCGAAAGGCAAAGAATCTTTAACGGTTTTTTTAACCGAACCGTATGAAAAACTAACTTTTATTTTTTTTATTAAATTTTTAATATAACCGAATTGAAAAGCGGAAATTATAATATTGCCGGCTAAAAATAATAAAACGGCAGCTAAATACCATTTTGAATTTTTTACGATTAATATTACGCCAAGAAAATAAACTAATCCTCCCATAAGATTAGTTGTCAGAATTATATGATTTTTTTCAATGCCTCTTAATGCCCATGAGAAATTAAAAGAATATATTAAGGGTAAAAAAGCAATGGCTATAAGCATAATTTTTTGCCTTATATCGCCTTTAAACAAAAATATTCCGATAAAAATAATTATAATAGTTGATATAAAAGAAAGTAAAAATTTTGCCGACGTTATATCGTCTACAATTTTTGCGATATTATTTTTATTTTTTGCAGCTTCCGTTTCTCCGAAAGGAGATAAACCAGTATCGGCGATTGATAAAAAATATCCGCTTAAAGTAAGAGCAAACGCAAATTCACCATAAATAGAAGCGCCTAATCTTTCAATAAGCAAAATATTGACGAGAAGCGTTAACACGGCGCTTATAACGCGGGAAGTCAACAATAGCGAGAAATTTTTTATAAATCTTTGTTTGTTAGATAACAAAGTCATATTATTATTTTATGTGATTTATTATTATGCATTATTAGAAATATTTATTTTATTTAATAATAAAATTTTATAGCATTTTATTTTATTTTATTTTATTATTATATAGTTTTTTTATTTTATATTTTATAGCATTTTATTATTATTATATATTTATATATAATAATAATAAAATTATCAGACTAAATTCAGACTAAATTCAATATTCTAATTGATTGTTAAGACTAAATTCAGACTAAATTCAATATTCTAATTGATTGTTAAGACTAAATTCAGACTAAATTCAATAAAATAAATTTGTAATAATTTATAATATATGAAAAAAATTAACAGAATTCTAATTGATTGTTCCGAAACATACAATAATGATTTAAACACGGGAATTCAGCGTGTTGTTCGCAATATAGTAGAACGTTCGGAAAGGATGTCTAAAAAATTAAACGTTCCTGTTATCCCGATTGTTTTAGACGTTAAAGGTTATGTCAGTTTAAAAACATTTTTAAACAAGAAAAATAACATTAACAGCGATGTTAACGAAGTTAGCGATGTCAACGATGTTAATAATTACTATAATAATAAATCTAAGGTTAAAATAAATTTAAAAGATAAAGTAAAAATAATTATAAATGAAAGATTGAACATTGATAAAACTAAAAACATTTATAAAGTATTAAAAGTAATATGGCAACAGCTTGAAAGACTTAAATACTTTTTTATAAGTTTAAGGCAGATGTCTAATCCATTATGGCGATTACTTAAAAGGCTTAAATATTTTGTAATGGATTTTACGCAGATGTCTAATCCATTTATTATTAACGATGATATTATTTTTCCGGAAGAAAACGATATATTGCTTCTTATAGACAGCTTTTGGAATTACTACTATAATAATAATTATTTTAAATTTTTTTGCAAAAATATAAAGAAAAAAAACGGCGTAATTATTGTGGTAGTTTATGATATTATTGCCTTAACCAATCCTGAGTTTTTTGAGAAAGATTTAACTTTAAGATTTAGAAAAGCATTAAATAAATTCATTAAGCTATCAGACGGCATTTTAACGATTTCAAAAAGCGAGATGAAAATAATTAAAGAATATTTTAATAATTCTTTAAATAATGATAATAATAATTTATATAATAATACATTCCAAATAAAAAAGAAGCCGATATCTTTTTTTT
>JAJZVN010000016.1 GCA_021845685.1 bacterium | reverse complement strand
TACGAAAAACTTTTAAAATTTGATCAAATTTTATATTGACAAAACATTAAAACTATGTTCTAATATAACAAAATATTATTTTAACACATCAGGTTGACACAAAATATTGAACACTCCCTTTTATATTTTTATTATTCATATTAATACCTCAATCCGCTTATAGTTTCGGCATTTTTAATGTTCCCTATAATCAGTCCGACCCTAACTTTAATAAATTAGCCATGCGGGTTTACAATTCCGGCAGCCCTTATATTTATACCCAGGGTGCTTATACATATAACGCCTTACCGATAACGTCCACCGCGTCCGGATGTAAGCTGATAAGCATAATAAGGCAAACTCAGGGTTTCCCGAAACCGGCATATTGGGCGATAGAAAATTACAAGATATGCGGCGGGTCCATATCCTACGTCGAGAATACCAATATGGCCGGCTGGAATAACTTGCCAAGGGGAATAAAGCCGGTTATCAATAACGTAATAGTCGAAACAAGGCAATACGGCAAGGCAACGGCTAATTATTACGGATACAGGGTAATAGGAACGGCTCAGGCTTATAACGGCAATGCCGGTTATATTTATGTCCTGAACGGGATAAAGTTAGAGGCGGCAATGAGGTTTTAAGGAAGTTAAAAGGATTTAATTAAATAAAACTATATATAAGGAGATGACAAAATGTATGAAAAAATCAAAAATTATGCTTATTATATCGCTTTAATATTTTTTTTCTTTGTCAGTATCGGCATGCTGATGCACGGCGCTAAATACTCAGGTTTTGCTTCGGATAAAAATTTCTCGGGAACGAAGTTTGGTTTACTTATCTATTTAAACACTATTGGCGGATATATATTGACCTGGCTCGGCTCTTTAGGACTTGTTATAGCAACTTATGTTTACAAAAACTTATAAGCCGGTAAAAATTTTTACTACAATTTAGCCGACAGTCGATTTTAAACCCTTATATGAAACCTACCGTAAAGCCTTTATTTTAGTGGTGCGTCCAGCAGGATTCGAACCTGCGACCCACAGCTTAGAAGGCTGTTGCTCTATCCATCTGAGCTATGAACGCACATTGCATAACAGTCAATATAAATATAATAATACATTATATACTACTAGTGAAGCACCCACTACCTTACGGTAAGGGGTGAGCCGTCCAAAAACTGACGGCTTAAAACCGTACTTGGTTCAACGACAAGATACTTTTTAGGAGCAATATTATGAATATTACTCGGTCATCCATAGAGCTTGTTTCCCCAAGCGTCAGTTCGGGCACTTCCTGCCCTACTACGCAATGTTTTCTTTTCTTTAGGTCTGGTTTCCATATGAGCGGTAGTATTATTTATAACTTGACCGCCAAAACACTGCTAAAATACATCCAGACTATTTTCAGGAACTTATTTTACGGTATCACCTTTAGACAGATACCAACCGCATATAAGTTATCAAAGAACAAAGGTTTTTTAACCTGTGAGGATATTATATCATGAAAAAAATTAAAATCAAGGATAACTTTTCATCTCCTGCATTACGGAAGAGGACTTCAAGTTATAAAAGCATGTTAAAATTATTTATTGTCAATAAAATATCCTGATATCCCGATAACTTAACTCATTACCGCTTATTCTTAATTTTCCGCATTAATCTTCATTTATAGCCTTAACATTAATTTACAGTCTTTATTTTTTTACCTTTATTTATTTAATTTATTACTTAAAAAATATTACTTAAAAAATTTATAAATAATTAATAAAAAATTAGCAAATTGACATTAAGTTATTATTTTTATTTTATTTTAACAAATATTGAAATAATTTATTAACAAAAATTTAATAATTTTGAATTATTTGTTTCATAAAATTGTAAAAATAAAATTGTAAAATTATTTTAACTAAATTAAAAATTTCATTAAAAAGATTTTTAATCTAATTTAATAATTTAATAATTTAATTTATTAAATTAATCATAAAGGTAATTTATAACCAAAAAATCTTTCAAAAAAAATACAATAATAAAATAATAAAGGGTTAAGCTACTTAATGAAATTAAAACTATTTCTGAGTATTTTATTTATTGCATTGATAACGTCGGGATGCGCTTATAATGCTACTGCGGTTAATAAACATTTAACTAAAGCTCAGGCAGATAAATTAAATGGAATAATGCTTACAGTTCTTAATATTCCCCCATCGAAGACTGCCGCTGCAAAACAGCAAATTAAGTCTTTAAAACAAACAGAGGTTTATATACCCAAAAATATGTCTGCTATTATTAAAATACATAAAACAATAACGGCTAAATTAAAAAATACAGGAATTAGACCAAAAATCTCTATATTGAAAACAATTAGTTTAAAGCCTTATATTTTAACGAATAAAGATCATACTATTTATTTAAAAATAAATACAAAAAATAAGATATTAATACATAAAGCAATCAACATTAAACAAGTTAACGTTATGATTAAAGGATTTAAATACGTAAAAGGTTATGAAATCGTTTATATAAGTTTAACAAATAACGGCAATACAACAGTTATAAATGAGAATTTTAAATATTCTAACGCAGGTAATTCATTCAGAATAAAAAAATTGGAAACTATAAAAAACTTAACAGTCGCAAGCAGGTATAAAAAAGGAATAACTTTATGGCTAAATTTTGTATGATTATTTTAATAATTAGCGTCGAGATTTCTAATGCTTACGGCTCTTACGGCTATTCTTATAAAACAATAGCGAAAACAGTATTTATCGCTTCAAAATATTTTAACGTTCCTGACGCATTAGTGATATCCGTCATAAAAGAAGAATCTGACTTTAATATAAATGCACTTTCAGATAAAGGAGCAATCGGTCTTATGCAATTGATGCCGCGAACGGCAAGGAGTATCGGCATAAATCCTTACAATCCTGTTCAAAATATAATAGGCGGCGTCTATTATTTAAGATATTGCCTAAACTTAAAAAATAATAATATAGCCTTAGCACTTGCTTGCTATAACGCAGGACCTAATGGCGGAGTGCCTTATTCAACCTATAATTATATTAAAAATATCGCAGCATATTATAAGGAGTTCTCAAAATAAAAAACAAAGTATAATTTAATTTAGTTTAATTTAGCATAATTTAGTTTAGTTTAATTTAATTTAATCTCAAATCTATATTAACAATTTAACTCGGCGTTGACAATTTATGATGATTAAAATTCTAACGGTAATTTTAATAGCAGTAACTTTAATAGCAGTAACTTTAATAGTTTTAGGATTAACGGTTAATACTTTTGCTTTTAACTTGCCTAAAATTAAAATCAGCTATGCTAAACCTAAAATACCTATTAAAAAGAAAATACCTTTAGCTTTAAAACAGAAAATATCTCTAAAAGGCAGACTTTCTTTAGGTTCTATCTTTTACATGCTTTCTTTGGATAGCCAAATCAATTTCATTTATTCCAAAAATATAAATATAAATAGAAAAATGACCGTTATTTTTAATAACAAACCTTTATATAAAATTCTTTCAATGGTTTTATCTAATTATATTTATCATTATAATAAACACTTAAATAAAATAACCGTTCATGCTTATATAGATAAAACATACAGATTTTCTATAACGGCGCTTACAAATAAGGTTAATTTTTCAGTCGGCTCCGTTTCCTCTTCAAATGTATCTAATAATTCGCAGGCGGCTGCTTCGGCAATGGGTCCTGCGGCAGGGGCAATGTCCCCCGCAAGTTCTACGATGGGCAGCCAAACTTCTACAAATCCTGCGGGAATGATGTCGGATACCATGACTACCCCTTCTAATTCCTTTTATAAGGTTCTTCTGGCTAACCTAAAAACAATCTTTAAAGGTTCAAAGAAATCTTATTACAATATAGTCCCAAATTACGGTCTTTTAACGGTTCATACCAAAAAAAGAAGAATAAAACAAGTCGATTTATTGGTTAAAGAGCTTAAAAAATTATCAACTAAAAAGATTATCTTGACGGTAAAAATTTTAGAGATCTCTTTATCAAATCAATATCAATTCGGCATTAATATGCAAGAGTTATTTCAAAATGTAATGAGAAGCAATGCTTTAGGTATTTCTAATATCAATTTTTCTTTAAATTCAGGCACACAGGCGGGAGCAAATAACTCAGGCGACTATCTATCTTTTACGGGTAACAATTCTAATCAGGCGGTAATTAATGCGCTGCAGACTTACGGCAATGTCCGACTTGTTAATTCTGCGGTTCTTTCGGTTTTAAACGGTCAAACAAGGGTTATATCTTCGGGCAGCGTAATACCTTACGAATCCGGCGTTCAGGTAGAATCCTTAGGTCTTTCAAGCTCAACGTTATCCTATCCACAAATATCTCAGGTTCAGACGGGATTGTCTATTTCTTTTACGCCGCTCGTAAAAGGAAATAAAGTATATGCGACGATAGCTGTTGTAGATAACAATATAAACGGATATTCTTCTTTCAGTTCTAATGGAAATAGTTTTAACGTTCCCAATGTGGATACAAAAACAATGATTGATACATTTGCAGTAAAATCTAATACGTCCATGTTATTGGGCGGACTTACTACAGATTCTGCAAGCAACAATAAATACGGCGTTCCGATTTTAGACGATATTCCAGTGCTGGGTTATATCTTTAGCGGAATAAATAATACAAAAACAAAAACAGAAATTTATATTTTACTTAAACCAAAAATTGTTAAATAAAAAACTATGCCGTATTTTATAATTCATTTACTATTATATCGTTTTTAAATAAATTGTTAAAAATTGTTAAATAAAATAAGTATTATTATGAAAATATTGCAGAATAATAAAGGTTTTACTCTTATAGAACTTATAATTGCAATGATAATTATATCAATTATAACCGCGGGCAATATTTATATTTACGGCGGATTTATCAGTTCGGCGCAGGTCTCAAGCACCGTATCTAATATTAATAAATTATCTAAGGCTTGCGTTACATATTCTTCAGATAACGGCGGAAGTTTTAACGGACTTACCGCTTATATGCTGCAGCAAGATAGCTTATTGCCAAACGGGTGGTTAGTATCAAGCGAAGAAAATAATCAAAATAATGCGAATCCCTTAAACAATAAAGGAATAGTGGCTGATTACTGGATAGGAGAGCCAAAAGATTGGGGGATAAATATAAACGCAAATTATATCATAGGTATTATGTCTCTTAGTATGACAGATAGACAGGCATTACAAATTTGCAATGCTTTAGAAAATCAGATTTCCTATATTATTTGGCGAGATACGCCATATTCTTTGCCGGGCAGCACTTGCGCAGGCGTAATACCGAATAATAATACTCTAATATCAAACAGCAGCGGATCTGCAATACTTTTTGGATTTTAAATTTTAAGGAGGTATGCAATATGAAAACATTACAAAACAATAATGGGTTTAGCTTAATCGGCATATTAATAGCTCTTATAATAATAATGATTTTAACCGCCGCATCTATACCGTTTCTTGAAGGCTCTAATCTTAATAATCAAGCTAAAGCGGCGGTTAATACGGCTAATAGCATTATAAAAGCCGAAACACAGTATCAATTAGCAATGTATAGCAATAATGCACTGAATAGCGTTAAAAATCCCCTGTTTGCAAATATTTCAGGACTGCAGGCAGGACTTTCGGTAAATGGGGTTAATCAGACTTATCTGCCGTCTGGACTTCAACGTGTAAATCAAGGCAGCGATTGCGTTCAGCAATCTATCGGAACTAATGTTGTAAATATATGCCTTGAAGATACGCATAACGGTACATTTCAATTAAATATATCAGGCGTTCCGCCTGCATATCAAGGAATGTTCACAAAAGATATTTATAACGGGGCAAGCGCATATAATAATGGAACAATTATTACGCCTGTAAATATAAATTTTAGTTTTTCGGCATATCCTGCAACATCAGCATCAGCCATAAATTCAACTTCAGCACAGGATCAAACATCGGCTGCTTCGGCGTCGACTCAGACAGCACCTACTTTTAGAGCTTTAGAAAGTGGATACGGCGATCCAAACTATGTCTGGTATATTACAAATACGGCTAATAATCTTATTGAATATATCGGTGTATGCGGTCAAAATGTAGAGTTAGCGACCGCTCAATCTGCCACTATAACTATAACCGATGGTTGTTCGGCGTCGCCTTATTTACTTTCTTCTTCTCCTCTATTATAAATTAAATTTAAATTAACTTAAATTAACGGAGGTTTTTATGGAAAAAGCTAAAAACATATTAAATAATAATGCGGGCTTTACGATGATGGAGCTTATTGTAGCTATGATAATCGTATCTATACTTACCGCTGGCGGTTTATACGTATATTCAAAATACATGGGCGTCTCAAAGGTAACGTCCGCCGCAGGTCAAGTAAATGCTATGAAAGCTTCGGTATTAAATTATATGAGTCAAAATCAAGGCAGTATTCAGGGCGTGACCGTGTCTAACATGGTTACACAGGGGGTTTTAGGTAAATCATGGACGGCAACGGCGGCGCTTGCGCCGGGGACAGCCTGTCCTGCAGGTTCAACTACAATTTATCACTGCGACCCGTGGAACGGGGCAATAAGCGTAGTGCAGGATACAAACTTTTCTAATGTTTATGAAATAGAGTTTGGTTTAGTACCTGAAAACGACGCATATAAAATAGCCTCCGATTTTTTTAACTCCCTCGATAATACAGATTCGGGACAGGGAAGCGGAGCGATATTTAACGGAGCCGCTTTAACTCCGAACGATACGCAGGCGGAGACGTCAAATGCAGCGGGAACTTTAACTTTATATTTTAGAGCGTGATTATGAGACTCGGCGAAATATTAATAAATAACGGTTATTTAAAAGAAGAACAGCTTAACGAAGCTATTTTAATACAGTCAAAATCTCAAAAACTGTTAGGACAAATAATAACGGATTTAAGATATGTCAGTGAAGAAACTGTTATAAAAGCCGTGTCTTCTCAGCTTGGAATAGATTATATAAATACAGTACCCGACGATTTTACGGTTTCATTTGATTTTTTAACAAAAGAATACTGCGCTTTAAATAACTGTCTTGTCCTTAAAAAAAATGCGCAAGTTTTGCTGATAGTCAATATTTTTAATAGTAATATTTATAAAGATTTATCTTTATTAACGAATATTTCAAAAATATATCTTACAACGACTGAATTTATTTTGAAAAATTTAGGATATTTAATAGAAGAGCAGACCGATCCTGAAAAATATCTAAAAAATATAATAGATATGGCTGTATCTAAAGGTGCTTCAGACATACATCTTAATCCTATAAACAATGAAACGGTATTTTGCCATATGGTAATAAACGGTAATTTACAAAAATTAAATCCGATTAGCGTAGTATTTTTTAATCAGCTCAAAAATATTATAAAAAATAAGGGTGGAATAACCGTTAATGTTAATCCGAAAGACACGGTAAGTTTAATGTTCACGATAGGACAAATTCAAATTAGAGCGGAATTTTATCCTGAGCGAATAAAAGATGTGCCTGAAAATCAGCATAAAATAACCTTAAGGCTTTTAGGCGGAAACAAAAGACTTTTAAATTTAACGGATTTAGGTTTTAACGATGAAACCGCGGAGCTGCTGAGCAAAATACTGCTGTATAATTCAGGGCTTATTTTAATTTCAGGACCGACATCGGCGGGCAAATCCACTACGGTGTTTGCTATTATTAAAATGATAGCGGAACAAATGGACAGATATATTTATACGATTGAAGATCCGATAGAAATACATTTATCAAATTCTAACGTAACGCAAGGCGAAATTAATGAAGTAATGAATTATGAAAAATCAATTAAAAGCATATTGAGAAGCGCTCCGAATGTTATCGTAATCGGCGAAATAAGAGATAAGGAAGTGGCGAGACAAGCTATTGTAGCCGCCGAAACGGGTCACCTTGTTTTTGCGACGGTTCATGCAAGTTCATCTTTAGGAATTATAAGACGGCTTGAAAATTTAGGAATAGATAAAAATATTTTATTGGATTCGGTCAGGATTCTTATGGGACAGAGGCTTTACAACGAATTATGCCCCGATTGCAAAGAATCTAAAAATATTAGAGATTATCCCGAAAGATATTTAAAAGATAATCTAATAATAGAAACTGTTAGAAAAAGCGAAGCTATAAATTCAGATTTTACCGTTTACGATAAAGGACATAGGCAATGTAAAACATGCGGCGGAGCAGGGTATGTTCAGAGAAAAGCGGTACTGGAGGCTATTGATGTTACCGACGAAGTCCGTCTTTCTATGCTAAACGAAATCTCTATTTTTAATATAGAAAAATCTATAAATTATAAGACATTGAAACGGCGGGCTTATGATTTATTAATTACAGGCTTAATAGATATTAACCAATATTATAAAATAGGATATTAATAATATGGAAAAAATAAATTTAGCGGTAATCAAAAAATACTGTGAAACGGAGTGTAACGGAGTACAGCGGAGCTCATTATGAAATACATAGGGGTGGTTTTAAACAAAGAAGGAAAGACGAATTATTTATATATAGAGAGTTCTTCATGGACGCAGGCAAGAACTAAACTGTTAAACAACGGGTTTATAGTAAAATATATATTCCCTGACCTAAAATCTATCATTTTGTCTATTCCTCTTACAAAAAGAATCAAGAATAATGATTTAAGTTCCTTTTTTGAAGAGCTGTCGTTTTACTCGGGGACAAGCAGTTTATTATCTTCTCTGTCCAATATGCTTGCCGTTTATTCATATGATTCAAAAAGAATGGATAATGAAGATTTTTATAAATATATAAATAGAATTTTTAAAAATTATAAATATAAATCTATTAGCATTCTGATTTCTAAACTATTGTCGGAAACAACGGCGGGTAAAAGCTTGACTTCTATTTTTAAAGATCCTTCGCTAGGTTTTCCGGAAGAGGTTGTCGCAATTTTAAGCGCTGCGGAAAAAGAGGGCGATATAGAAAAAGGATTTAAAGAGATTTCTAATTATTATAAAAGCGTATATTCGTATAAGAAAAAGTTAGGCAAGGTTATAGCGTATCCTGTTGTGTTATTTTTATTAATGATAACAGCCGTTGTTATATTTATATATTATGCCGCTCCTAAATTTATGAGTTTTATTAAAAATGTTAAAGGCATTAAACCGCCTCTTGTTTTAACTTTAATGACTAATATAAAACCTTATGTGCCAGTAATATCGTTAATAGCCGCTGCTGCTGCGCTTTTGTTTTTTACTTTATTTTTTATAGATTACAAAGGCTTAAAATCTAAAACTTATGAAATTATTTCAAAACTTCCCGTTGTATCTGAAGTTATAAATTCAAGCTATCTTTCTATTTTATTTTATCAGCTTTATGTTTTAACAAAAGGGGGAGTTACCGTAATAGAATCGTTTAAGATTGTTCAAGAACATACAAGAAATTTATACTGGAAAAAGAATATAGGATTATTAATAAAAGATTTAGAAACAGGTAAATCTTTATCGGACGGCCTAAAAAGATTGGATATAAATCCGCTTGTTTCTGCCTATATATCCGCCGGCGGGAAGACCGGCAAAATTGACGAAACATTTGACAGCCTTAAAAATAGGTATAAAGAGTTATCCGATGATAAAATTAATATTTTTGCAAGTTTTATAACTTATATGACGCTATTTTTAGCCGCCGGATTTATAATATTTTTCTTTTTAAATTTATATCTGCCGTTAATCGGTTCTTTAGTAAACGGAGTAAAATAAATATGAGATATAAAATAATATACGATATAGACAGAAACGAATCTACCGTATTAGACAAAGAATTGAGGGGTGCGGCATTCGTAAAAGGATTGCCCGAACAGGACGGAGATTTGTTTTTAATCTCAAAAGAGATAGAGCCGAAAATATTAGATTTTTATAATAAATCTTTATTAAAAAAATATATAAAATCTTTAGGTAAACAGGTTTTGTATTTTAAGAAAGACGGCTGTTATTACATATATGAAGTTCCCGATATTTCTCCGTATAGCCAAAAAAATATAACGCTATATACTTATGTTTTAAATAATAATCTTGATATAAATAAAGAATCAGTTTTAATTGAAGATTACGGTCAAAAAATAAGAATATTCGACGGAAAAAGCATATTAGATATAGACATGAATTTAAGCTTGCCGTTTATTAATCAAATAATAGCCGCAGGAAAAACAAATCTATATTCAAATACGGAAAAATTTAAAGATTCCTTTAAAACATTTTACAAAATAGATTTATTTAATATTTTTTCCTGTCAGGATTTTATAGCTTCAAAAAAAACATTTAATAAAGAAAGATTTAAATTTGATTTTCTTATAACAAAAATATCTTTTGCTATTTTTGCCGTTTTAATTATTTTGTCTATTTATTTGAGTAATATAAATAATAATTTAAATAATCTTTATTCGCAAAAACAGCAAACGCTAATAAATTTAAAAAAACTTTCTTTAGAAAACAATAAAATATTGTATTTAAAATTATTAAGAGATATAAATTTATATAAAAAAATTAAGGATTTATACATTATAAAACCGTTAGATTGTCATATTTTAAATTTAAAAATTTCTAAACTTTATAACGGTTATAGCGTTAATTTTAATTTTCAGATCGAAAACAGTCCTTTAAATTTTAAAAGTATTTTATATATTTTTAAAAAAGTATATGCGAAACATTACAATACCCCCATTTTTTTTAATTATACGATACAAAAAAATAAATTAATATTTACTGGACAATCTAAGTGGCTTGTCAACAAACGGAGAAAAATATGATTTATAAACTATTAAACGGTATAATGATTGCCGCTATTTTGTTTGTCATTTTTTTAAAACTCTTACCTGCCTATCAAACATATTCACAAACAGAAAAAAGTATAAATACGCTAACGGCTAAAATTGCAAATATGAAAATAGCATCTATTAAAATTAAAATACATAAACAGAAAAATGCACGATTTAATGCCATCATAGGCAGCACAACATTTAAATTTTTAAGTTTTTTAAGAACGAACGGAATTAAATATACGATATTAAAGAATAATCAGGCTATTTTAACTACAAATTACCGTATAATAAAATATCTGCCGAGCTATGTTTTAATTCAAAGCGTTTCACGGAATAATATAAAATTATCATACTAAGAGGTGGTTTATTATGAATTTATTTAAAAGAAAAACTCAGCAGAAAAACGTAGAAGAAACTGATAATTTAACTATGAAAAAAAATTCTAATAAAAATCTGTATATTATTCTCGGACTTGTTTTTATTGCGGTGTCGGTTTTTATTATTTATAAGTCTATGAATATTAATCAAAGAGTTATATTGCCAAAATATGCGCTTAAATTTAGTGCGCCTGTGATAAATTTTAGTCCTTCCGTTAAAATGCAGCATCCTAAGTCTTTTAGCAATAATACAGATAAACGGCTTTTGCCTGTCCATTCAAATAAATTTGCCAAACCCGATAATTTCAATAAAACAATACATCTAAAGCCGCAGGCGCATACGACCGGCAATTATTCGTCTATTATATACAAACTGGATAAACAAATAGAGATAGCAAAATTAAAGCATGAACTTGCGCTTACAAAAGAGGGTAAAAATATTCAAAAAATGTCAAACGCTCAAACAATGCCAAATAATTTAGGTATCGGCATACTCCGGATGCTCCCGCAATATATAAATCCAAAGGGTTCAAAAATAAATAATATATCAAAATATTTTAAAAATTATAAACAAAATAATACAATAAGATTAAAAGGTGTTTCAAATGCAGCCGCAGATGTCGGCGTAGGTAAATCTAATTTTGTCGTCCAAGCAGGCAGTGAATTTGACGGCTATAAGGTTTTAAATATAGATGATAGTTCCATAACTATTGTTAAAGACGGTAAAATAAAAAAATTATACATATCTTAATATACCTAACTTTTCCTTATTTTTTATGCAGGACATTTGAGCTTCCTATTTTTATTAAATATTTTTATATTATTTTTTATTTGTCCTGTATATCAATATACAGGACATTATCTATTTTATAAAATAAGTAACATAATAATATCGCATAGTTATAATGTCATGTATAAAATTCATAGAAAAGTTAGGTAATATAATTAATATAGTTAAGACTTATGCTGCAATTTATTAATATTGCATATGATAATTTATATAATACAGGCGCTAATTAGAATATTGTATTTTTAAAATATTGAAATTAAAATTAAAAAACCTTAATATTCTAAAATTTTTAAAATAAACAAAGCAAATATTATCACTGCAGCGGAAAGTATTACAAAATACAAAACAGAATAAACTGCTATGCCGATTATCAAATAAGACAGTAAAATTAATCTTTTAAATTTCTTTAAATCTTCCCCTCTTAAAATAATGCCTATAAATACACTCACAAATATATATATAACGGATTCAATTATAATTATATTTATATTAAACATCGGTAATTAATTCGGTAATTAATAAAGTTTATAATTTTAAAATTGTGCCTGTACTACTATTACTATAATGACATTGCGCTTTAGCAACGAGAAGTATATCAAATAATTATACGCCTAAAAATTTAGTATTTCTATAATTTAATGCTTCAAGTATTGATGCTTCATCAACTTCATCTTTGCCGTCAATATCCGAAATTGTCCTTGCAACTTTTAATATTCTAAAATAACCGCGCGAAGATAATTTTAAACTTTCAGCCGCCGACTTATAAAAATTAAAAGTTTCTTCGGATATATTTATAAATTTTTTTATTTCGGAACTTTTTATTGAAACGTTAAATTTTTTACCCATATTTTTAAATCTTTCATTTTGTATATCGGTTGCCTTATTTATTCTTCTTTGAACTTCATTTGAACTTTCTTCAGGAATATTATTTGAAATAATATTTAAACTTTCCGGATAGACTTCCACAAATATATCAAATCTGTCAAGTATAGGTCCCGACAATTTATTGTAAAATTTGTAAATATCGGCACCCGAACATCTGCATTCATGGCTCTGGTCTCCTAAATATCCGCATGAACAAGGATTCATTGCAGCAATAAGCATAAAATCACACGGAAAAGAAACTAAAAATCTATTTCTTGATATATTGATAATTTTATCTTCCATAGGCTGCCTTAAACTGTCTAAAGTCTTTTTATTCATTTCTGAAAATTCGTCTATAAATAACACGCCGTTATGGGCCAGGCTTACGTCTCCCGGAACAGGATTAGCTCCGCCCCCCAATAATGCAGGTATTGTTGCGGAATAATGTACCGGCATAAACGGTCTTGAAGTTATCAGGCCATTTTTAACATTAATTTTTTTATGTGAAAAACTGTAAATATTTGTTATTTCTATGGCTTCTTCAAGAGACAGCGGAGGCAATATCCCTGCTGCGCTTTGTGCAATCATTGTTTTGCCGCTCCCGGGAGACCCTATCATAAGAATATTATGATGCCCTGCAACGGCTATTTCTATTGCTCTTTTAACTGTCGTATGTCCTTTTATATCTGAAAAATCCGGATAATAATTATTAGTATTAAATATTTCATTGCCGCTATTATTAATTATCTTATAATTATCAATTAATTTATTGCTATTATTATTACTGACATTACTATTATTTTCAATATAAAATAAATCCTGTCTGCTTATTATTTCAGAATTTTGTTCTTCATTACTTAATAAAATATTGCCGCTATTATTATCATTATTGCTATTAATAATCAAATTATGTTTTTTATTTATTACCGATATAAAATTGCAAACTTCGGCTAAAGTATTAAAGCAATAATATTCAATACCTAAATATTTTGCCTCGTTTAAATTTTCATACGGAATAATAATTTTTTTATTTAATCTTTTTGCCAACAAGCTTAAGGCGATTACTCCGT
This sequence comes from bacterium, assembly GCA_021845685.1. Classification (GTDB taxonomy): domain Bacteria; phylum SZUA-79; class SZUA-79; order Acidulodesulfobacterales; family Acidulodesulfobacteraceae; genus Acididesulfobacter. The sequence continues at coordinate 34,271 of JAJZVN010000016.1, read as the reverse complement.
CAATTTTATTAATATTTCCGTTTAATGAAAGCTCCCCCGCTATTATGTAATCGTCAAGATTTATTTTAGGAATTAATAATTTTGCGGAAATTAATATTCCTAATGCGAGAGAAAGGTCAAAAATAGGTCCTGATTTTTTAATATCGGCAGGGGCAAGATTTATAGTGATTTTTCTTGCAGGATATTCAAAGCTTGAATTTTTTATTGCTGCTTTAACCCTGTCTTTTGATTCTTTGGTAGAAGCATCGGGCAAGCCTACAATCATAATGCCGGGTATTCCGTTAGCAATAAATATTTCAACATCAACAATAATTGCGTTAATTCCAAGAAATGTAGCACTGTGTAATTTTGTGATCATAAAATTTGCAATATTGCATGATTATAATTAAATAAAACTGCTTAACTTAAGTATATCATTTGTATATTACAAAATTATGAAGATTATGTTTAAATTATATGAATTTTATTTATTATTATTTAAATTATATAATTTTTCAAGCGAATTAAGTCTTTTTATTAAAATTTCGACAATTTCTTTTCCTTTATCCCTTTGTTTTTTCTGACTATCTTTAATATAATCTATTCCTTTAAAAAAATGATTAAAAATATTAAGCGCTTTATCGGGTTCAATTTTATTTGACGCAATTAATTTTTTAAAATCAGCAATATTATTATTAATATTATTACTAATATTATTTTTATTATTAATATTGGTAATAAAAAATTCTTTAAATATTTTTTCTATAATATCTTTAGAATATCTATTTTCATTATCATTTATATTTGATTCTAACTCGTCTTCTAACTCGTCTAATATTTCATAAATTACAAATATTGATGTTCCGTACATATCAAATGTATTATTTAAAGAATCTAAAATTTTCTTTGTATGCAAAAACATAATTTGTTCGTCTGATTCCGGTTCATGCTTATTATTTCCTTTTCTATTTCTCAGTTTATTCTCGTTTTTATTCTTATTATTATTTACATTATCTCCAACAGTATTTAAATCAAAACCTGCGTTTTTAGATTTAGACGAAAATAAATTATCATTAGCATTAGCATTAGCATTTATGCTATCATTAGCGTTAGTATCGGCACCTGATTCATTATAGCTTTTAAACAGTGCATCTATGAAATGGGCCGTACGATAATTATAAAATTTATACATATAAGGAATTTTAATAGTCCTTAAATTCAATAGATTTAACTCATTTTTGTTATTTGATTTTTTTTTATATTCTATATTTTTATCTGTATTTTTATTTAACATATTATTGTCATCATTCCTTTCGCGGGTAAAATCTGCATCATCATTGTTATGCGTAATATAACCGGAAATAGCGACCATAAAATTTGAATACATATGTTTTTTTAATAGCGGGGCATTGGGGTATGCCGTAATAAAATCATTGTATCCAAAAATAGGCATAATCTTATACTTAGTGTAAACATTCATTAATATATCTATAATTTCGCCAATTTCATTAATTACATCAAATAATCCGAATTTCTTTTCAGGAGTCGTCAAAATTATAAAAGAAGAAGCGGTGATACCTATTGAAGCGCAATATGCAATAACTTCTTTTGTTTTTTCTATGTAAGCTAATTCCTTTCCTTCTTTTGTTTTTCTAAAGAACTTTACTTTTTCAGGCAAAAAACTTTCAACTCCTATCTGTATTTTTGAAAAATTAGCTTTTTTAAATTTATTAAGAAGCTCTATATCGTGAATATGCTCAACTTTAACCATTGCGGTAAAACTAAATCTTTCGTTAAGGTTATAAGAAATAATCAGATCAAGAAAATCATTAACCCATTTTTTATTTTGAACAAACAGATCGTCGTCAAAACTTATCCCGAAAACATTGTGATTTTTAGCTTCGTTTAATATTTTCAATAAAAACTCTATATTTAATTTTCTATAATTATAATTTACAATGCTGCAGTATGAACACTTTCCCCAATTACATCCTCTTTGAGCATAAATTCCTATAGACTCAAATTTATAATAATCATATATATCCCACGGATACGCCGTATATTGCTCATTTATTTCTTCTTCGGTCGGATGCGGCGCTATTAAATTTTCAAAATCAGTTTCTGATATCAAATCTTTATATGGATTATAAAATTTTTTAAAAAGAGGATCTCTGCGGTTTATTCTGTTAAAATAACGTATAGTACCGTCATTAAGCTTCACGGCGGCATCGGATATCGGACATTTAAAACTAATGGATTGACCGTTTAAATTATGCGCTCTATCAGCAGACAATAAATCATCAGGCAAATTGCGGCTATTGTAATTAAGCGGATTTAATGAATTTAATGTTCTTTCAAAATAAACTTGATCCGGTATATCTGATATAGGAGAGGAAAAACTGCCTCTGTTTTTAAATAGAAGCTCCATATGATTGTCAGTGCAAAAATAAGCTTCATCTTTTTTAATATTAGATTTTGCGTCATCGGGGAATTTTTTAAAAATATTTGCACGGAGTTTATTATAATTGTCGCTCACATCATATGTTTTTATTGAATCTAAAACGGCAGGAAGCGTTTTTTCGGCATCACCTTCAATAACAATATCTATGCCTTCGGCATGGATAAGCTCTTTATAATACCCATATACACCGGTGCCGCCCAATATATTAATAATAAACGGATCTATATTTTTGATTTTAATCGCAGTTTGAAGTATACTCCTTAAGCTGTCGGCGCTCATCAGGGATAACAGGCAAACATCATATTTTTTAAAATAATTTTTATTGTCTGAATTTTGTAATTTATTTGCATTAGCATTATTTAATATATTTAAATTTTGCCGCAATGCATTAAGCAAATCTTCTTCGCTAACAAAAAAATCAACATCAAACCCTATATTTCTTAAGTATGCTATAAAAAACAAAATAGGCGGAGCTTCTTTTGATTGAAAGCGTTCATAATCAACATACAAAGCAAGGCTTTTATTTTTTTGCAAGTTCTACAGTCCTATTATTATTTTCATTATTATTATTAAAAAAATAGGAATAAATAACTTTTTCCGAAACCCCTCCGCCTTCTATTCTCCATACAGGTTTTTCAACAACTAAAGCAGAAACTGCAATTTTTATATCTTTTGTTTCTCCGAAGCCCGTAAACCACTGATATAAACCTGTGGGGTGATTACCTGATATGGTTCCTGTTTTTCCTCCCGCAGTAACACCCGGAAGCATATATTGATTATAATTATTATAAAAATCATACCTGCCTATGCCTTTGGTCACAGTGTCAATCATCAATTTCTTTAAAATGGCTGCAGTTGAAGGGGTAATGGGATAATCTAAAATCCTGACGCTTTTATGTTTATAAACTATATGTCCGTCAGAACCTATTACCTCTTTGACAATATACGGATCAAGCAATTTACCGCCGTTTATAACGGCTGCCGACATTAATGCTGCAAGAAGAGGCGTAACTCTGACATTTTTAAAACCTGCTCCTGTTAATTCAAGATTATAAAATTTTGACGGTATTTTTGCAGTGCTATTTTGTAAATTTAAAATAAAAGGAATCTTGCGGTTAAAATAATATTTATCAAAATATTTTTGCATCAATTTGCGTCCTACATAAAATCCTGCAATTTTACCGAAAGCGATATCACATGATTTTGCAAAAGCCAAACTAAAAGATATTCTATTATTTCCCGTATTTATATTTTGAATCCAATAATTTTTATTTGTCCCGTATAATCCGCCGTTATAACAAACATTAAAACCCGGGTAAAAACCTTTAGCCTCAATTGCTGCAGATGCCGTAACAATTTTTGCAAGCGAACCTAATTTGTAAGTTATTAAATCAGAAATTTCATATTTTTTAGATTTATTGCTTGCATATGAATAAAATCCAAGAACAGCGCCCGTCTCAGGATTAACTGCCGCAACGGCTCCGAATGGAACATTATTCGTCTTTAAAACTTTTTTTGCTTCATTTTGCACAGCAGGATTAAGTGTATATATTATTGTGTATTTTCCTATTTTCTGTATATAATGTCCATTTTTTATTGTATTAAATTTAGGGGGATAAGATTTGAAATATTTTTGCAGAGATTCAATGGAAAAATTATGGCCGTTAAAATATTTTTCCCCGGATCCTTGTATGCCGTTTACACTTAAAGATGCAGACAAAGTTTCAATTTTGTTATTTTTTTTAGAATTAATAAATTTAATAGGTCTTATTCCGGTGCCTAAAAAAGCCTGCCGTTTATTTAAGACTGATTTTGTATAATAATTTTTTAAATAAGAAAATAATTTTATTCCGCCTACTGAGATTACAATAAGAATAACTAAAAATATAAAAATAGATAGGGGTTTTAAAATATTAGGATTTTTTCTTTTTCGCCTGTTTAAAGTATGCTGGTAAGACTTCCAGTCTTTTATTCTTTCCATTATTAATAATTTTGCTTTATACTTTATATTTTTTCTTTATAAATTTTGACATAGTTTTCGCTTAACCCAACTTCACCACTTTTATTATTCTAAAATTATAACCCATTAATATTATTACATTTTATTTTTTATTTTGTCCCACCCATAGACATTTTTGCTGCTCCCATAAATATACCAATATCAACAGGCTGCCGTAATTATGGCAAAATTGGGTTAACTTTTGCCGCCGACGACTATAGAAGGTATTCTTAAAGTCGGCTGTCCGTCGGATACAGGCGCTCCCTGTCCATCTTTGCCGCAGGTACCTACGCTGTAACCCATATCGTTTCCGACCATATCTATGTTATTCAATATTTCCGGTCCGTTACCCATCAAAGTCGCGCCGCTTACTGCTTCACAAACAGCGCCGTTTTTTAAAATATATCCTTCCATTACTTCAAATACAAAATCGCCGGTAACCGTATTTACCTGACCGCCGCCCATTTTTTTGACAAATAACCCTTTATCTATAGTTTTAATTATATCTTCAGGCAGACTTTCGCCCTTTGCAATCATTGTATTAGACATTCTGACTATAGGCTGATGTTCATAAGACTCTCTTCTGCCGTTGCCCGTCAATTCATATCCGTACTTAATATTAGATAAACGGTCAGACATATATTTCTTTAATATTCCGTTTTCAACTAATATATTTTTGTTTGACGGAGTGCCTTCATCGTCAAATCTGTACGAACCTCTTTTTCCTATTAATGAAGAATCGTCAACAACGGTAATAAGTTTTGAAGCAACTTCTTCGCCGATTTTATCGGAATACACGCTTAAACCGCTGCCTGCTATATCGGCTTCTAAACCATGTCCTATTGCTTCATGTATCATTGTTCCGCCTGCTTCGCTCGACAACACGACAGGCATTGTTCCTGAAGGGGCAAAAGGCGCTTCAAGCAGAGTGATTGCTCTTTTACATGCTTTTCTTGCTATTTCTGCGGGGTCAATTTTATCAAAAAATTCAAAACCCATAAACGCAGAAACAGGCTCATAGCCCATTTCTGTTTTTTTGCCGTCAGAAACTACGACATTTACAAAAAAAGTAATAATTTCCCGGCTATCTTCGGCAATATTGCCTTCAGAATTTATAATAAATATATCTTGCTTGTAATCTTTATATGAAACATTGGCTTGTAAAATTCTTTTGTCGTATCCCCAAGAAAATTTTACCGCATCATCTATTTTTTCTATTTTTTTATTCATAGAAACATTTAAAACTTCTTTTAAAATAGGCATTTCTGTTTTTGTCTCAGATTTTTTAAAATTTAAATCTAAATTATTAAAATCTTTATCCGTTCTATTGGTTTTTGCTATTTTATTTAAATTTTTGCCTATTTCTAATAAATTTTTTTCATCAATATTATTTGTAAATGCATAATATGATTTTTTCTCTGAAATAAGTCTTAATCCAGCGCCTCCCGAAACTCCCGAAATAGCTTTTTCTAATTTTTTATTCTCATTTGAAAGAAAATTAGATATATTTGATTCAAAGAATATATCAATAAAATCATCTTCGGATGTCTTTATAATTTTAAAAATTTTATTAAAATCTATATCTATGCCTTTAACATTCATTGCGGCTCCTGATTTTTGTTATATTAAAATATAAAAACTTAAGCTATCATTATTAAAAATTATATTTTATAATTATAATAATATAATAAATTATGTTAAGTATAGCATAAAATATAATGTTTATAAATAGACAAAACGATAAAAATTAAAAATTTTTAATATAAAAAACTTTAATATAAAAACTATGAATACACAGGAAGCAATTCTGGAAATAAATTTAAAAAATCTATCAAATAATATTCAACAATTAAAATCATTAAACTTTAACAAAAATAAAACAATAATTGCAATCGTTAAATCGGATGCCTATGGGCATGGTTTATTAGAAATTGCGCAGGTTTTGGAAAAACAAGGAATTAATTTTTTTGGAATAATTAAATTAGACGATGCCTTTTTGTTAAAAAATAAATTAAATAATCCTAAAGTTTTAATGCTTTCGGGGGTTGACGAAAAACATATTGAAGATGCCGTAGAGATGGGCATTTCTATTTGTATTTTTGATTTAGATTATCTTAAGACCGTCTATGCAGCTGCCAGAAAAATTCATAAAAAAGCTCTTATACATTTAAACTACGATTCGGGAATGAATAGACTCGGATTTAAAGATAACGAGTTGCTTAAAGCATTAAACTATATTGAAGAAATTAGAAAAAACGGCGATTTTTTAGAATTTGAAGGTATTTTCAGCCACTTTTCTTCCGCTGAATCAGATATAGATTATACAAAATTTCAGCTTAATAATTATAAAAATATTTTAAAAATTATATCGGACAGAAAATTAAAACCGCTATATACTCACATTAGCGCAAGTTCTTCCATGCTTAGCAATGAAATAAAAGATGACTTTTCAAATTCTGTAAGACCTGGTTTATCTTTGTACGGAATCAATCCTGTCAGCCCGCAGATAAATTTGAATTTAAAGCCTTTAATGACATTAAAAACCGGTATCATTCAGATAAAACAAATAAAAAAAGGATGCTCTGTTTCTTACGGCAGAACATTCAGAGCTCCTTCCGATATGAATATCGGGATTATCAACGCAGGTTACGATAACGGCATACCGAGAATGCTTTCCAATAAAGGAAGGGTTATAATAAACGATCAATATGCCGATATAATCGGGATTATAACTATGAATATGATTATAATAGATTTATCAAAAATTAAAATTTCTTCATTAGAAAACGAAGCAATTATTATGGGAGAAAGCGGGAATAAAAGAATTACGGTTGAAGAAATTGCAAATTGCGCTAAAACAATCCCTTACGAAATATGTTTAAATATAGGAAAATCTAATAAACGGATTTATGTATAAAGCATTAGTCCATTTTATATTATCTCAAAATTGCCGATAGAAAATTATATATGGATTTTAACAATACACTAGTCGGTGTCATTCCTGCAAAAGCAGGAAAGCTCCGAAGATAGAAACGCATGCTGTTTCTTATCACAAAGCTATAAACCGAGAGTGAAGCGGCCATCCAATATTCTTACTACATTGCGGTATACTTAGCAATCTCTACCGGCAATTTTGGGATTATGTTAATATAGATTTAAATTTGTTAATTAACGGCATTAACTTCTTTAACTCCGGGTATCCTTTCTTTCAATATCCTTTCAATACCGCCTTTAAGAGTCATCATTGAACCCATACATCCTGCACAAGCGCCTTGAAGCCTGACATTAACAGTGCCGTCATCCAATATATTAACCAATTCTACATCTCCGCCGTCAAATTGAAGAGATGGTCTGATTTCATTTAATACTTTTTCTACTTCTATTTTATCTAAAGCCATTAATCCTCCTTTTATTTATTATAAGCTGCAGCATAATACACAACTGCTTATAATAATAATCATAATTTTAAATATTATTTTTATAATACGTCATTAAATATTAAGACATCATAAATTATAATGATCGTCTATTTAATTTATTAAATATCTTAATTTATAATATACCATTAACTATAAGCAATGTCAAGAACTTCAAACTCTCTTTGTCCTTTAGGAACATTTATAATCACTTCGTCGCCCGCGCATTTTCCTATTAATGCTTTTGCAATAGGAGAAGATATAGAAATTTTACCTTGACTTATATCTGATTCAGTATCGCCGACTATCTGATATGAAACCTCTGTTTCCGTATCTAAATCCAAAAGTTTTACTTTTGCGCCAAAAACAATTTTGCTTTCGCATATTTTAGATATGTCTATTATTTGAGCTCTCGCTATTTTATCCTCAAGCTCCATAATTTTTCCTTCTAAAAAGCTTTGCTTTTCTTTGGCAGCGCTATATTCAGCATTCTCAGACAAATCACCGTGCGCTCTCGCCTCTTCAATTGCCAATATATTTGCCGGTCTTTCAACGGACTTCAACCGTTTTAGCTCTTTGACCATTTTATCATAGCCTTCTTTGGTAACAGGACAAGAATCATTGCTGATGCTCAATTAAATTTTACCTCCTTAGAATCTTTAAAAATATAAAATATATAGAAAGTATGCAAAAATAATTAATAGTAAATTTTTATTGCTTTTTTAATTATATTCATCCTTAATAATGCAATAGGAAATAATTACTTATATAACTCTCCTCCCCCCATCATTAAGGGGAGATATCTATATTTTCTAACGCATGATTACGGTTCATTATAATTATTATATTTGTTGCATTTATTGCATTTTTTTATAATAATCTTGAATCGGTTTTACCGATAATTTTTTTTCTTTAAGCGATTTTATAGCCGATGAGGCGGCGAATGCCCCTCTGATTGTCGTATAGTAAGGTATAGTAAATTCAATTGCGCTCCTTCTGATAACATAAGAATCTTCTAAAGACTTCATGCCTCTGGGAGTATTAAAAATCATATTAATTTCTTTATTTTTTAATGCATCTATAATATGCGGTCTTCCTTCTTTAACTTTATTTATTTTAAAATTTTTAATATTTAATTTGTCTAAATATTCAGAAGTACCTTTAGTTGCCAAAATATTAAAACCCATTTCTATTAATTGCGGACAAAGTTCTTTTAAATATTTCTTATCTTCATCTTTTACGCTTATTAAAATGTTTCCTTTTTCCGGAATATTCTGCCCCGCAGCTATTTGCGATTTTGCATAAGCTATGCCAAAACTTTTGTCAATTCCCATAACTTCGCCTGTGGAACGCATTTCAGGTCCAAGCATTGGGTCTACATTAGAAAATTTTGTAAAAGGAAACACGGCTTCTTTAACACAATAATAATCAATATCAAAAGACCCTTGCAGCCCTAAATCTTTTAATTTTCTGCCAAACATTATAAGCGTAGCATATTTTGCAATAGGCACGCCCGTTGCCTTGCTGACAAAAGGGACTGTGCGCGAAGCACGCGGATTAACTTCTATTATGTATATTTTATCATATTTTATAGCAAATTGTATATTTATCAATCCTATTACATGAAACTCCAAACATATTTTTTTTGTTATTTCTTTGATTTGATTTACAATGTCATTGTTCAAAGAAAATGCGGGTAAAGAGCATGCGCTGTCTCCGGAATGCACTCCTGCTTCTTCAATGTGTTCCATTACACCTGCTATATAAACATCTTCTCCGTCGCATAATGCATCCGCATCCACCTCAATGGCATCTTCCAAAAACTTATCTATCAATATAGGAAAAGAAATATCCTGAGCAAATATTTTTTTAATATACTTATCCAATGAGTTTTCGTTGTAAATAATTTCCATAGCTCTTCCTCCAAGAACATAAGAAGGTCTTAAAAGAACAGGAAATCCTATTAAAATAGAGTTCTTATAAACTTCTTCTTCATTGAAAGCCATTGAACTCTCAGCCTGAAAAAGTCCCATTTTTTGAATAATATCTTTAAATTTTTCTCTATCTTCTGCTATATCTATATATTTATAAGGTGTTCCAAGGATATTAAATTTTCTGTTTTCAAATTCTTTAGCAAGTTTAAGGGGGGTCTGACCGCCAAATTGCAATATAATCGGCGGGTAACCTTCTAATTTTGACACATGAAGTACATCTTCTGCCGTAAGCGGTTCAAAATATAGTCTTGAAGAAGTATCGTAATCGGTAGATACGGTTTCGGGATTGCAATTTATCATTATCGGTTTATATCCAATCTCTTTTAATGCAAAAGCGCTATGCACACAACAATAGTCAAATTCTATGCCCTGTCCTATTCTATTTGGTCCGCTTCCGAGAATAATAGCTTTTTTGCCTTCAAGCGCACTAATTTCATTGGTTTTATCATAAGAAGAATACATATAAGGGGTAGCAGCTTCAAATTCCGCTCCGCATGTATCCACCTTTTTATAAATCGGATATATTTGAAATTTATCTAACAGCTTTTCTATATATTTTTCCTGTTCTTTGATAATTTTAAATGCATTTTTATTTTTCTTTAGATATTCATCAGGTTTAATATGTCTGCCGTTTTTATCAACAGCGGTTAATTTAGCAATAATTATATTAGAAAAACCGAGTTGCTTTGCTTCTTTTAAAATTTCTATTTCTGCAGTTTCTTTATCAGTTTCTTTATTAGTCTCTTTTTCTGTAGTTTCTTTATTAGTTTCTTGAAATTTTTTATCAGATTTATCCATACCTGCATCTGCAGCATTAAAAATATTGCATAAAAACAATTTTTTTTCAAAATCTATAATTAATGAAATTTGCTCCAGAAACCATCTGTTAATTTTTGAAAATTCATAAACTTCATCAACCGTAAAACCTGCTCTCAAAGAATCGGCTATTAATAAAAGTCTTCTATAATCGGCATTTTTAATTAAAGTTTTTATTTCTTCTTTGACATTAGAAATTCCTATACCTGCGGATTCTGAAATATTTAGGATAACCGGGCTGCCGCTACCGGCATTTTCCGTATTATTAATTGAATAAAATACCGATTCTAAATTGTTTGGACAATCATACAATAGATCTAGACCGTATAATGATTCAATTCCGTAATATCCATTTTCTAATGATCTGGCAGCTTTTTGCAGCGATTCGCAAAAAGTCCTGCCTATAGCCATAACCTCTCCGACCGATTTCATATGAGTCGTTAAAGAAGAATCCGTTTGCGGAAATTTCTCAAAAGTAAAACGCGGAATTTTAGTAACGACATAATCTATAGACGGCTCAAAACATGCCATAGTTTTCTTTGTTATATCATTCGGCAGCTCGTCAAGAGTATATCCTACCGCTAATTTTGCCGCTATTTTGGCAATTGCAAAACCTGTTGCTTTAGAAGCTAAACTTGAACTTCTTGAAACTCTTGGATTCATTTCTATCACATAAGCATCGTCAGAATCGGGATCTAACGCAAATTGTACATTAGCGCCTCCTGTTTCTACGCCAATTTCCCTCATTATTTTTATAGTCCAGTCTCTTATTTTTTGCAGATCTTTATTATTTAATGTTTGAACCGGGGCGATAGTAATTGAATCTCCCGTATGAATGCCCATAGGATCAAAATTTTCAATAGAACATATTATAATTGTATTCTTATTTTTATCGGTCATTACTTCAAGCTCAACTTCTTTAAAACCGATAATTGATTTTTCTATCAAAATTTCATTTGTAGGACTTGCGTTAATTCCTCTTTGGACATATTCTTTAAATTCTTCAATGTTATAAGCAATACCGCCTCCCGTTCCGCCAAGAGTGAAAGAAGGTCTTATTATTACCGGAAACCCTATTTGTTTTAAAACTGCAAACGCTTCTTCTGTATTATGCGCAAAATCGCCCTGCAATACGGGAACTCCGATTTTTTCCATACTTTTTTTAAAATATTCTCTATCTTCAGCTTTTTTTATAGCATCTATACTTGCCCCAAGTATTTTGATACCAAATTTATCTATAATTTTTCTTTCATATAATTCAATAGTTAAATTAAGGGCGGTCTGTCCGCCTAAAGTAGGAATAATACTATCCGGTTTTTCTTTTTCAATAATTTTTTCCAAAAAATCGGCATTTAACGGTTCTATATAAGTTTTATAAGCATACTCAGGATCGGTCATAATAGTAGCAGGATTAGAATTTACTAAAATAGTTTCATATCCTTCTTCCGCCAGAGCTTTTGCCCCCTGTGTTCCTGAATAGTCAAATTCTGCAGCCTGTCCTATGATTATAGGTCCTGAACCTATAATCATAATTTTTTTTATATCTGTTCGTTTTGGCATAATAATAGATACCTTATATTAATTATTAAAATATCCCGTTAATTAAATAGTTAGATGATTAAATGATTAAATCATTAAATCATTTATTAAATCTGTTTGATAATAACCTGATAAACCGGCATTGGACAAACAATCAACAGCTTCAATATATTCTTCCGCAGTTATTTTTCTATTTACGGCATTATCATTAAAAGCTTTGTAAGCAGGAAAATATTGGCTCATGAGGCTTACTGGAATATTTTTCGACAATTCTTCGGCAATAAATTTAAAAGATTCTTTATATCCGGAAAGACCTTCCGGTAAAACCAAATGCCTGACAAGCATTCCTTTTATAGCAATACCGCTAAAATCGGTCTGCAATTCTCCTGATTGTTTATATATTTTTTTTAAAGCTTTTCTGTTGACTTCAACATAGTTATCTGCTCCGGAATATTTAAGCGCAATCTTATTATCGGAATATTTTATATCGGGAAGATATATATCTATAATACCGCCTAAGATTTCTATCAGCTCTTCCGTTTCATATCCTGAACTGTTATAAATAACAGGTATTTTTAAACCCTTATCTTTTGCAATATATAAAGCTTCAACAATAAACGGCATAAAATGCGTTGATGTTACTAAATTAATATTATGCGCTCCTCTTTTTTGAAGTTTTATCATTATATCGCTTAACTCTGATACACTATAATCTTTTCCGTTATAAAATCTGCTGATCGGATAATTCTGACAGAATTTACACTTTAAGGAACAGCCTGAAAAAAATATCGTACCTGAACCGTTACTTCCAGAAATACAAGGTTCTTCCCCTTTATGTATATTAAAACTTGCAATACGCAATTTGTCTTTTGCCCCGCACAAACCTTCTTCCGCTTTAAATCTTTTAGCATTGCAGTATCTTGGGCACAACGAACAGTTTTCAGTAATTTTATAAAGATATTTTATCCTGTATAAAAAATCCTCTCCCGTCATTTCTAATTTTAATATATTAATTATTTTCTATTTTGCTTTCCAAGCATAATTTTTTAAAATCTTCAAATAAGTATTTTGAATCATTCGGACCGGGTGAACTTTCAGGATGATATTGAACAGAGAATAAGTTTAACGATTCATTTTTAATACCTTCTACCGTACCGTCATTTAAGCTAATGTGCGTTATTTCGGTATTTTTAAGATTTTTATTAAAATGTGCATCTTTAATATCTACGCAAAAACCATGATTTTGCGAAGTAATCTCTATTTTAGAAGTTTTAAGATTTTTTACCGGATGATTGACACCGTGGTGTCCAAATTTAAGTTTATAAGTATTAAAACCTAATGAAAGAGCAAGTAATTGATGCCCAAGGCAAATTCCAAAAATAGGTTTTTCTCCTGTAAGTTCTTGAATTATTTTTATTTCATCAATAAGAGTCTTGGGGTCTCCCGGACCGTTTGACAGAAGTATTCCGTCCGGATTTGTATCAAGCACATATTTTTTTGAACTGTTATGGGGAACCACGACCACGTTTGCATTGATATCATTAAGACATTTTATAGTGCTGTATTTAATGCCGTAATCAATTATCGTAACATTGAACTCAGGTTCTTTTACATATTTTTTATATAATTGAGAAACCGAAACATTGGAAACTAAACTTAGACCTTCCATTCTAGGCACATTTTTTATTTTTTCTTTTATATAATCTATGCCTTTTGATTTTAAGGCTATATATCCGTTAATTGAACCTTTTTCTCTAAGATAAATGGCTAATGCACGCGTATCTACGCCTGTTATGACTGGAATATTATTTTCGTTAAGAAAATCGGTTAAACTCTTTACCGCAGTGTAATGAGAATATTTAGAAACGATATCTTTTGCAACATAGGCTGTGAGCCATGCCTTTTTAGATTCGGAATCTTCATTATTAATACCGTAATTTCCAATCATAGGATAGGTCATAATAACTATCTGTCCATTGTATGACGGATCGGTGATAAGCTCCTGATAGCCGTTCATTGCAGTATTAAATACTAATTCCCCGCCCGATTCAATCGGTTTGCCTTCGTAAAAACCGTCAAAATATGTTCCGTCTTCCAGCATTATTAAGACTTCTTTTTCTTTATCCGTATTGTCGGCAATATATGTGCTATTTATCATTATTAGTATAGTGTAGTGAGTGTATTTATAATATTTATTTAATAATTATAAATTATTATTTAATATTTAAAAAAATATTAAATTTAAAATAAAGGATTAAAATTATAAATTAAAAATTTTCCCTTTTATTATAACATATAATGCTGCTCCTTTAAATATTTTATTAATAAAAGGAGAATTTTTGCTTAATGATTTTATATTTTCTTTTTTATAAATCCATTTTTTCCCCGGATCAACTATAGTAATATCGCCTATATTTCCATTTCTAATGCCGCCTCTATTTTGTAGCTTTAAAATTCTTGCAGGATTAAAAGACATTAATTTTGCAATATCAAGCATAGATAAATATTTTTCATGATACAACTTTAAAGTTAAGGCAAGAGATGTCTCTAATCCTATGATACCAAAAGGCGCTTCATCTAATGTTGTATTTTTCTCGTCTTCGGAATGCGGTGCATGGTCGGAAGCTATGACATCAAATAAACCATCTTTTAGAGCATTTTTTATTGCATTAACATCTTCCATGGTTCTTAGCGGAGGATTCATTTTTGCATTTGTATTATATGACAATAAAGATTCTTCGGTAATAGAAAAATAATGCGGACAGGTTTCAAAAGTTATATTTATTCCTTTATTTTTTGCCATTTTAATTAATTCAACAGAACCTTTTGTGGAAACATGAGCTATATGAAGCGAAGCTCCATAGTACTCCGCTAATTTTATATCTCTGAAAATAGCTATTTCTTCGGATGCCGAAGGAATTCCGTTAACACCCAATTTATGAGAAATAATGCCTTCATTTATTAAACCCTTTCCTCTCAGTTTTATGTCCTCGCTATGTGATATAACAGGCATATCAAATGTCTTTGCATATAAAAGAGCTCTAGCCATTAAAGAACTGTCTTCTACCGGTCTGCCGTCATCGCTTATTCCTACTGCCCCTGAATGTTTTAAATCTCCTATATTTGCAAGATTTAAACCTTTATTGCTGCGTGATATTGCTCCTATTGTAAAAAGATTACATAAATCAAAAGATTTAGCTTTATTTATAATAAATGAATTTACTTCTTTACAATCATTGACGGGATTAGAATTAGGCATGCAGCAGATAGAAGTAAAACCGCCGGCTATAGCAGCTTTCATACCTGTTTTAATTGTCTCTTTATATTCAAAGCCGGGCTCTCTTAAATGAACATGCATATCTACTAACCCGGGCAATACATATAAATTATTTGCATCAATAACATTAATGTCTATACCGCTTTTGTTTTTGCCGATACTTTCATATGCTATTTCTTTTATTAGACCGTTTTCAATATAAATATCTCTTTTAACTTGGGTGTCGGTTGCAGGGTCTACGACAATACCGTTTTTAATTAGTAATTTTTCCATAAATTTTATATTTAACTTATATTTATCTTATATTTCACTAATGGTTTATTCCATAATTTATTATTTTAAAATCATGAATGCCTGCCGCCCAATAATATATATAAACATGCCATTCTGATGGCAATACCGTTTTCCACCTGATCCAATATAACCGTTTTGCCGCTATTTATAATTGAACCTGAGATTTCTACATCTCTGTTTACGGGACCCGGATGTAAAATTAAAACATCTTTTGATGCCAATTTTAAAATTTCGCAGGTTAATTTAAAATAATTTCTGTATTCTTCTATTGAAGGAATAAAATAAAAAGAAGTTCTTTCCTTCTGCACTCTCAGCATTATTATAACATCTGCTTCTTTAACGGCCGTTTCCATGCTGCCGGCTATTTTTATATTATCCGAATTAATAAATCTCGGCATTAAAGTTTGAGGTCCGTAAAGATAGATTTCCGCACCTAATTTTGATAAACCTGCTATATCAGACCTAGCAACTCTTGAATGAAATATATCTCCGATAATTGCAATTTTTAGAGATTTAATTTCTTTTTTATGTTCAAAAATAGTCATAATATCTAAAAGGCACTGCGTCGGATGTTCATTTATTCCGTCGCCTGCATTAATAACCGAAGCATTTGTAATATTAGAAATAAAAAACGGCGCTCCTGATTCATAATGTCTTATAATGAAGGCGTCCGGTTTCATCGCCTGCAAATTTAAGATTGTATCGCTTAGACTTTCTCCTTTGGCAACAGAGCTTTGACTTATAGAAAGATTTATAGTATCGGCGCTAAGTCTTTTTTGAGCAATTTCAAATGAAGTTTTTGTTCTCGTTGAAGGTTCGAAAAAAAGGTTCAGGATAGTTTTGCCTCTCATTGTCGGAACTTTTTTAATATCCTGCAATGAAATTTTTTTGAATTCTTTTGCCGTTTCAACAAAATAAAGAATATCCGATTTGCTTAGGTCATTAATAGAAATAAGGTCTTTTTTACCGTAGCTCATTGCTTTGCGTTTACTTAGCTTTAACTTTGCATTATTAAAAAATAGATAATATATAACGGATAAGCTAAAAATAAGGTAATAATTATAATTGCAAATCTTTGAAATCAGAAATCTTTGGAAATCAGAAATCTTTGGAAATCAGAAATCTTTGAAGATATTAGTAAATTTTTCTGCCGATTTTATAAATGCCGATAAACTGACGTTTAATTTCTAAATAAATATTATAATTTTATATTTTTTCAATAAATTTATTTTTACTTGCTAATTCAACTTTCACATCGTATTTATTTGGTATTTTAATTTTTTTTCCAGTAAAATCAGGACAAATCGGGATTTCTCTGCCGCCCCTGTCAATTAAAACCGCTAATTTTACGCTCTTAGGTCTTCCGAAACAAATCAAATCGTCAATGGCGGCTCTTACGGTTCTTCCGCTGTATATTACATCGTCAACAAGGAGTATGTCTTTATCGTTTATGTTAAAAGGCATCTCTGTTGATTTTACAGTTTTTTTTACCGCAAAAGAATCGTCCCTATATAATGTTATATCAACATATCCTGAAAGGCAATCAAAACCTGTACCGTCTTTTACTTTTTTATGAATTAAATCAGACAAAGCAACGCCGCCCTCTTTAATGCCGACAATAATTAAATTGCTAAAATTAAACTTAAATTTGATAATCTTAGCGGCAAGATCATCAATAATTTTATTTACCTCATCATTTTTAAAAATTATTTCATTCAATTTTTTTTCAATCAAAATCAATAATAAATTTTATTTTTAACCGTTAAAATGACAATCTGGTATGGTTTTAAAAAATCTATGCCAATATATATCAAAATGATTTTTAGGATTCCATGAAAAATATATAATAAATGCTTCGCCTATTACATCTTTGTACGGAACAAACCCCCAGTATCTTGAATCAAAACTATTATCTCTATTATCTCCCATGACAAATAAATCATTTTTAGGAACTATTATAGGACCGTAATTGTCTCTTGGAGAATTATATGCCGGCAATATTTTTTTAGAAGTCCAGTTTGCATATTTACAATTAAATAAATGATTATTAATATAAACATTATTATCTATAATCTGGATTTTATCCCCCGGGGTTCCTACCACTCTTTTAATGAAGTCAATTCCGGGATGAAGATTGTATTTCTTTGCATATGGAAATTTAAAAACTATAACCTGACCCGTTTTTGGATGCGATACAGGAATTATATCTTTAGTAAAAGGTATATGTATCCCCCATATAAATTTATTGACGAGTATATGGTCGCCGGGTATAAGAGTAGGTTCCATCGACCCTGATGGAATTTTAAATGCCTGAACAACGAAGGCTCTGACAAATAATGCGATTAATATAGCTATGACTATAGCTTTAAAATAATCCCCCAGTTTTCTATTGCTCATATTTCAGTTTACCTATGCAGTATTAATATTAATTTTATTTTTGATATATTATAATTGCAAGCTTATTTATTATATATAAAAAAAATTATGCTGTCTATAAATTTAAACAAATAATTGATATATAAAATATATACCTCAATATACCTCAAGCCTTTATTTAATAGAAACTATTTATAAATTATAATGCTAAATAACCATGAATATAAATTAATAAAAAAGTAATCCTGTGTTATAATTATATATTTTCTTCAAATTTTTTCTTTTATACTTTATTTATATTATCTATACTTTAAGAACAGATAAAAAAGCCTCCTGCGGTATTTCAACCGAGCCGATATTTTTCATCTTTTTTTTGCCTTCTTTTTGTTTTTCAAGCAGCTTTCTTTTTCTTGTTATATCGCCGCCGTAACATTTGGCAAGTACATTTTTTCTAAGAGCTTTAATTTCTTCTCTTGCTATAATTTTAGAACCTATTTGTGCCTGAATAACAACTTCAAACATTTGTCTCGGGATCAGCGTCTTTAATTTTTCAACTATATTACGTCCTCTCATAAATGCTTTGTCTTTATGTGCAATAACGGAAAGCGCATCTACAGGTTCTTTATTGACAAGTATCTCAAGTTTAATCATATCCGACTGTCTGTATCCCGAAGTATCATAATCAAAAGACGCATAACCTTTAGACAATGATTTTAGCTGATCGTAAAAATCGAGAACAATCTCGGAAAGGGGTAACTCATATACAAGTAATACTCTCTGTTTTGTAATATATTTAAGTTCTATTTGAATTCCTCTTTTTTCAATGCAAAGAGTCATTATCTTGCCCAAATATTCTGTAGGAACATAAATATTTGCATGTATAAACGGCTCTTCAATATAATTTACTTCCTGCATAGGTATTTCTTTTGAAGAAGGAAATTTTGCGGGGTTTAAGGCTTCCTTGACTTCACCTTTATTGGTTATAATTTTATAAAGCACTGTAGGCGATGTTGTAATTAAATTTAAATTATACTCCCTCTCCAACCGCTCTACGATAATTTCCATATGCAGCAGCCCAAGAAAACCGCACCTGAAACCAAATCCTAAAGCTAAAGAAGTTTCAGGCTCATAAGTAAAAGAAGAGTCGTTAAGTTTCAGCTTCTCTATTGAATCTTTTAGCTCTTGATAGTCATCTGAATCTATTGGATAAATGCCCGCAAATACCATGGGCTTAGGTTCTTTAAATCCCACAAGAGGATTATCGGTAGGATTAGATGCCAATGTTACGGTATCCCCAATTTTAAACCTGCTGGAATCTTTTATATTTGCGATAATACAGCCTACTTCTCCTGCGCTTAGCTGAGACAGCACTTTCATATGCGGAGAATAAACTCCAACTTTTTGAACTTCATAAGATTTGCCTGAGCTCATGAGTAAAATATCATCCCCAGCTTTAACACGGCCGTTAAATATTCTGACAAGAGCAACGACTCCTTGATAAGAATCAAACCAGGAATCAAAAACTAAAGCTTTTAGCGGAGCTTCAGGGTCTCCTTCGGGTGGAGGAATTTTTCTGACGATATCATCAAGAATTTCTTTTATACCTATTCCTTCTTTAGCACTTGCAAGAATGGCGCCGTTTGCATCTAATCCGACTATTTCTTCAATTTCCTGCTTAGTTTTTTCAATATCTGCGCTTGGCAAATCTATTTTGTTAATTACAGGAATAATATTGAGATTCATATCGGAAGCAATATAAACATTTGCAAGAGTTTGCGCTTCAACGCCCTGAGAAGCGTCAACTATAAGTAATGCACCTTCGCAAGCAGCTAAAGATTTTGAAACTTCGTAAGAAAAATCAACATGTCCGGGTGTATCAATTAAGTTTAATATATAAGGTTTGCTTTCAAAATTATATT
Organism: bacterium; assembly: GCA_021845685.1. Lineage (GTDB taxonomy): Bacteria > SZUA-79 > SZUA-79 > Acidulodesulfobacterales > Acidulodesulfobacteraceae > Acididesulfobacter. The sequence goes on along the minus strand of JAJZVN010000016.1, from coordinate 14,201 downwards.
TAAGCCTTACGGTTTGCGCTTTTATCGTTATACCTCTTTCACGCTCAAGCTCCATATTATCAAGAAATTGCGAAACCTTTTCACGGTCGTTGATAGTTCCGGTAAATTCTAGCAGCCTGTCTGCCAATGTTGACTTGCCATGATCGATATGCGCAATTATCGAAAAATTTCTAATGTTTTCTATTTTCATTAATTAGTTTTATTGAGTCAAATAAGTTATATTTTGGTATATCTATCTATATCTAAATATCTAATTATCTTGTCTAATTATCTTGTCTAATTATCTTGTCTAATTATTTAATCTAATTACTATATCTAATTATTTAATCTAATTATTTAATATCTTTAATAATTTTATCTTTAAAAAAATAATTTAACAATAAAACATAATAATATCAGGCAAAATCATAAGCCGAGTTCTGTAAATTAAAAATAATCATTTATCTAAGCGAACAACCCGAAAACTATACAAGACGAGCAGCCTTAAGTTTTCCTATTTGTTCTTTCTCCTGACGGGGCTTGCCACTGTATGCGTTGCCGCATATCAGAGTGAGCTCTTACCTCACTATTTCACCCTTACCGCAATATAAACTATAAACAACGATAACTAAAATAAATAAGAAATAAGAAATAAATAAATTAAATTTTATTAAATCTATTTTTAATTTATAAGCGCATTTGCCGATTATTTGATGTATGCGCATACACAGGCTTTATTACATTCTGTACTTAGTTATTAATTAATTATTTGTTTATTAAATGCGGCGGTATATTTTCTGTTGCGCTTTCCTTGAAGTTGCCTTCACCGTTTTAAAGCGGCGTCATGCTCTGTGGAGCCCGGACTTTCCTCAAAATTAAATTATAATAATTTAATTCCGCGATTATTAATTTTGCCTGAAATTATTTAAACAAATTAATTTTATCAATTTATAAAACAATAGTCAAATAAAGTATTTAAACCTTAATATTGCGATAAAAACTGTCAATGATATTTCAATAATAACCAATACTTGATGACAGCTTCGCTCTCGGCTTACAGCCTCGTGAACGGAAACGGCATGCGTTTCTATCTTCGGAACTTTTCTGCTTTCCTTCGGAATGACTGCATATAGCGGGTGAAACGATAAACCCTCTCAAAGTCATTCCTGCGAAAGCAGGAATCTGGAAAATAAATTTCTATACAAGGATTAAAGCTAAACAATCCCTTGTAATAAATATAAAATCCTCCTAAGAGATATAATTTTATATTATATTATGATATTTTATTTGTGTTTATTAATTAAATTAATATTAATTAATTAATTATGGAATATTACTATCAATTGCAATATTTGCAAGCCTATCTGCCTGTTTATTACGTTCTCTCGGTATATAAGAAAAATTAACGGATATGGAATTTTTTTTATATAATTTATTTATAAGCTCTGATGCTTTTTTATGCAAAGGCAATATATTTGGACTTTTAACAGAATACTGTCCATTTATTTGTCTTATAAGAAGCTGAGAATCAGAATAAAAATTTATTTTAATTAAATTAACATCGTCGTCTATTTTCAATTCATTTAATAAATATTCCAGCGCTATAATAAAAGCCATATATTCTGCTTCGTTGTTGGTAGTAATACCTAAATATCTGGCTATTTCGGCAATAGTTTCTCCGTTTAAATGCTTAATAAAAATTCCGGCTCCCGCCTGTCCCGGATTTTTCCTTGATGCTCCGTCTGTATAAATATCTAAATTTAAATTCATATTTTATATTTTATATTTTATATTTTATATTTTATTTAAAAGTTATCGCCTTATGTTGCTATTGCTGCACCTAACGGTGAAAATATAAACACATGCTGTTTACACAAGCTGTTTATTAGTATGGCAATTATGGGTAAAAAATAATAATATAAATATTTTTCCCCAGCGCTTACCGAGACTGAAGTATAATATATTTATTTACGCTTTAACCCTTGCTTTTTTACTTGCTTTAGTTTTGTCTTTTTTTTCTTTCTTATCTGTTTTATCATTTATTATCTCAGGCATATCCTGTTTATAATAAAGTATTCTTGAGCAAATTGGGCATTGCATAAATATTTCTCCGGATAAAAGTTCATTGAATTGCTGCGGAGGTAATATTCTAAAACATCCGGTACAGGCGCGATTGTCATTGACGGATATGACGGCAGGGAATTTATTATTATTTTTTATTGCCTCGTAAACATTTAAAAATTCGGCTTTCAATATTTTTTCAATTTCTTTTCTTTTGTCTGCTAAATTCTTCTTTATATCAAAATATTTAATTTTATCTGATTCTACTTCAGCTTTTTTATTTAATACAATGTCTGATAAGAGCCGTATATCTTCTTCTGTTTTTTTTATAGCCGATTTAATTTCTTCCTGCACTGTCATTGTTTTTATAATTTCTTCTTCTTCGGCGCTCTTTAATGCTTCATTATCTTTAACCGACTTCTGCATTGCATTGTATTCTTTGTTCGTTTTGATTTGCTTCTGGGCTTCAGTATATTTTAAAATCTTTTCATTATACGATTCAATATTTAATTCGCATAGATTAACTTTTTTTTGCAATTCCGATAATTCTTTTTTTAATTCCTCCAATTTTTCGCTTTGATTTTTTAAGCTTACAGCCGATTCATTTATTTCATAAATGTTTTTTGCTTCAGCATCTTCAATTTTTTTGATATTCAGATCTATATCCTGAATATCAATTATATACGCTATTTGTTCGTTCAAATTGAGTCTCCTTTAAAGTTTAAGATTGGGTTAAAATCAATGTTATTTGTTATTATTTTAATATCAAAATAACGTCCTAATATTTCTTTTAATATTAAATTGAAAGATTTTTCAGAATCAAAATGCGGTATATCAATCAAACATAAATTATTATTATAAGCCTTTATCGCATTATGATAAGAACATTCCGAGGAAATAAAAACATCCGCTCCTTTGTTGATAACTTCATTTATATAAGAAAAACCGCTGCCTGAAATTATTGCAGCTTTTTTTATAATTCTTTTAAGCTTCCCCGTATAATTTATATAATCGGCGTTTATTGCATTTTTTAATTTTATAATTACATTTTGCAAAGTGATATTTTTTTCTTTTCCAATAAATTCGCCTATCACTCCTAAACCTGCAATGTCTAAACTGCCGTAATCAAACAAAGGGTATATGTCATAGGCGACTTCTTCGTAAGGATGGACTTTCTTAATTTCTTCAATAGTTTTACCTAATTTATTTTCTTCAATTATTACTTCAAGTTTTGATTCATCAACAAAACTTGTTTTTTCTGGCTCTCCTATAAACGGATCTGCTTCCCCGACAGGCTTGAAAGAACCCCTGCCTTTTGTTTCAAATGAACAATTTTCATAATTTCCTATAACCGGGTCTGCATATTTAAACAAAGCTTCCCTTACAATAGGAATATAGCCTTTAGGAACAAATACTGATAATTTATAAAGTTTTTTTTTGAAAGGATTTATAGAAACTAAGGATTTAAGATTAATTTTTTGAGCGATAAATCTGCTCATTGAATAAATTGAAGAATCAAAATTTGTATGCATAGAATACACGCAAATTTTATTATTTAATAAAGTATTTATAATTGTAGCATCGCTGGAGTTTATATCTATTGATTTTATAGGATGAAAAAAGAAAGGATGGTGTGTAATTATCAGATTACACTTACTTTTAACGGCTAATAAAACTGCTTCAGGAGTTAATTCTAAAGATATTAAAACTCCATTAACAGGTTCATCAGCCAATTTTAGTTGATAACCTGAATTATCCCATTTTTCCTGGAGACTCAATGGGACTAAATTTTCTAATTTTTCAATAATTTCTTTTATCAAAAAGGTCATTATTATAATAATAATGGTGGGCCCACCCGGGTTCGAACCAGGGACCTTCCGGTTATGAGCCGGCGGCTCTACCAGCTGAGCTATAGGCCCTTTTCGTATTACATTATTTCACAAAACTTTTTAATCTCTTCGATCTGCTAGGATGTCTGAGTTTTCTCAAAGCTTTAGCTTCAATTTGCCTAATTCTTTCTCTTGTAACGCCGAACTCCTGTCCTACTTCTTCTAATGTATGATCCGACTTTATACCTATACCGAATCTCATTCTTAAAACTTTTTCTTCTCTTTCGGTTAACGTCCCGAGAACTTTTGTAGTCTGTTCGCCAAGATCGCTTGAAATAGCCGCTTCTAATGGCAGAACAGCAGTCTTATCTTCTATGAAATCTCCCAAATGGCTGTCTTCTTCTTCTCCGATAGGAGTTTCTAAAGAAATGGGCTCCTTAGCTATTTTTAAGACTTTTCTGACTTTATCAATAGGCAGATCCATTCTTTCGGCTATTTCCTCAGGGGTAGGTTCTCTGCCTATTTCCTGAACTAAACTTCTTGACGTTCTAATTAATTTATTTATAGTTTCAATCATATGCACGGGAATTCTGATAGTTCTAGCCTGATCTGCAATAGCTCTTGTTATAGCCTGCCTTATCCACCATGTGGCATAGGTTGAAAATTTATATCCTCTCTGATATTGAAACTTTTCAACGGCTTTCATAAGCCCAATGTTCCCTTCCTGAATAAGATCAAGAAACTGCAGTCCCCTATTAGAATATTTTTTTGCGATAGATACAACTAATCTTAAATTGGCTTCCACTAATTCAGTTTTAGCAACTTTAGATTTTTCTTCGCCTATTTTTATCGCGTCTACAATTTTTTTTAAAGAATTTCTATCAACGCCGACTTCATCTTCTATTCTTTCAATCTTATTTTTTGATTCTGCAATAAGTTTAGAAATACTTTCAATTCGTTTTGAATCTTTAAATTTTTCATTATTTAATTCTATTAATTCTTTCTCTAATTTTACATAATTTTCAGTGTAATTTGCAACCTTTAAATTTAAATTTTTTAATTTTGTTATAATTTTATCTGTTTGCTTTTTTTTAAGATGGAGTTCTTTGAGTAATCCAATAACCTTTTTTGCAATTTCGGGGCTTAAATTAGTATGTCTTACGCTAAAAGATTTTTCGAAATTGTTTGTATTTATATTAACTACATATTCTTCTTTTTCATCTTTAATATCCGCATCGTCTATTTCTTCAGAATAATCTGCGATAGCATTATGTTCTGAATAGGCTGTAATTTGACCATACTTTTGCTTGCCGTTTTTTGATTTTATATTTTTTGATTCAGATTTAGATTTAGCAATATTTAAACTTTCGTGATTATTCTTATTAAGCTTATTATAGCCTATTGTTTCTTTTATCTTTTCTATAATTCCTATAACCCTGTCCACCGATTTTTCAATATCTTTATCGCTTGGAAATTCCTCATCGTCAAAATCCGATACAATATCTGTTATAATACTTTTGTTGGCGTTTAGTTTATCAGCAAGAGAAATAACCCTATTTATCATAATATCCGAGTTTAAAACCGATGACAAAATTTCTTCTTCGCCTTCTTCTATAGTTTTGGCAATTTCTATTTCTCTTTCTCTTGTCAAAAGAGAAACGGAACCCATCTCTCTCAAATACATTCTGACAGGGTCATTTGTTTTTAGAGAAGTATCGTCTTCCCCTTCTTCTTCGGCTTCTTCTACGAAGGTGCCGTCAAGCAAATGTTTATTGTGTTTTAATTTTAGCAAATAGCTGCTGTTTGATGAATCGCTAATAAAATCTACATCTCTTTCCCCAAGCATATTCATTAAATCGTCTATCTGATCAGGAGAGATGATATCGGCAGGAAAAATTTCATTTAACTCGTCATAAGAAATATGTCCGCCATTTTCCTTAGCTTTATCTAAAGTTTTCTTATATATTGAGTCGTCTAATTCTTTTTTACTATTTTTGACAGGCTCATTTAACTCATCATTTAACGTATCGTTTAATTTGCCGCCAGTTAAATTTAATTTTTTATTTTCGTTATTTTTCTTTTCTGTAATAGAGCTCATATTTTTATTTTTATCACCATCATTATTAATAATAATAGCATCTTTGATGTTTTTATCAATGCTTTTATTTGATGCGCTCTTATCTTTTTTTATATTTTTCGTATTTTTTTTCATATCTATATTTATTTAAATTTAATTTATTATATAAATTATATAACGATTAGTAATTTATTAGCAAATTATCTTATAATGAGTTCATTTTGTTATGCAGTTTTTCTATTAAATTTTTAACAGCAAGTAATTCTTTAGATTTTTTATTCCAATCTTCTAAGCTTAATAAACCGCTGTTTAATTCTCTTATAAAATTAGACTTCAGTATAGTTATATTATTTATTTTACGCTTTATAATCAATCTTATAAAATTTTTTTCTTCGGTATCGTTACTTTTATCTTCTGAATAATTATCTAATCTGTTGCTTGTAATTGTAAGATTTTTATCGGTATTGCAATTTACAAATTGACATTCATAATATAATTTTTTCCATTTTGAAGGATTTTGCGTTTTCTCAAATACTTCATTAATGTTAATATAATTAGAAAATCTTGCCTGTAAAATCCGCGGTCTTTCCTCAATTAACTTATTTTCAGAAGAATTTAAAACATCAGAAACATCATTAGATAACAGGTACCTTATTTCTTTAATGATAAGAACTATATCTTTATCCGAAAATTCATTTAATATACTCTCATTAATAAGCTTTGTCAATAAAAAATTTCTAAAAATATCTATTAGTATCATTTTTTCTATTCTATAACTCTGTTTGTTTAATTCGTCCCCTATTCCATAATCTTGTTCAAGACTATCACTCGGCGAATCATATTTGCTTTCGTTATCTTTATCAATTTCATTATTTTCAATAATTTGAGAAACGCTATTGTCGTCGGTATTGTCGTTATTATTTTCGTCATTTTTATAATTAATTTTGTTATTTTTACTCCTATCGGGATATTTATTAATATTATTAGAACCGATACCTATAGAAGTAACATTCATAGAATTAATAGAATTATTGGCAATGCTATTATAATTCGTAAAACCTCCTATATACTTACTATTATACCGCATTTTTTTATTATTTATATATTCCCTGACCAATTTTTCATTCAATCCTATCTTGCCGGCTATCAAATTAATATAATAGGAAAACAAAATTACATTATCTATATTTAAAAAAGGTAATATATTATCTATAATTAAAATTTTCTTTTTTAGAATAATTTCTTTATTAAATCCTATATCATCATTAAAATTTAATTCATAATTCGGTACTATGCCGCTTTCGTTAATACTCTGTTTTTCGTGAGGTTTGTCAGATTGTCTGTTTATTATATTATTTCTATATTTGATTTGCTTATTGTCAGACATTAAATATTTATTTATATAATAATCAATTACAAACTCTATAATTCTTTTTTTATTGAAGTTTAAATATGCCTTTAATTTATCTCCGCCAAATTTTTGCACAAAACTGTCAGGGTCTTCATCATCTTTTAATGAAACTGCATAAATATTTTTCTCAGAATTATCCATAAATTCTTTAAATAATTCAAGTCCTCTGTTTATAGCATTTAATCCGGCTTCGTCGCCGTCATAAAGCAAAACGATATTATCGCAAAGCCTAGATAGCGCCAATATATGATTTTTAGATAAAGCAGTTCCCATAGTTGCAACAATATTTTTAATACCGCTGTTATAAAGCGATATCATATCAAAATAGCCTTCTACTACAATTACATAATTTAAATTTTTTATATAATTTAAAGATTTATTTAGACCGAATAAAGTTTTATTTTTATTAAAAACTAATGAATTATTAGTATTGACATATTTAGGTCCGCCTTCGGCATTATTTGTTTTACTGCCGCTATTTATAATTCTCGCCGCAAAAGCAATCGGTTCGTTAAATTGGTCAAAAATAGGTATTATAAGTTTATTTATAAACCTGTCTGCGTAACTATTTCCGTTTTTATAAAGCAAACCTATATTAACCGCAATATCTAATTGAATTTTATTTTCGGCAAGTATTTTAGAAAGTCCTTTGCTAAAAGGCGCATATCCAAATTTGAATTCCTTTGCGGATTCTTTGCTTATACCCCTTGATTGTAAATAATTTAAAGTATCGGCGCCTATTTTTTTATAAATAAATAAATTTTCATAATAATAATTTAGAGCCAATTTTAATATTTTTTTTATTTCCGCTTTTTCAGAAAATGCAGAATTATCTGGATTATTATTAATACCGCTATAATAATTAGAATTTTTATACTGCTTAAAATTATTTTTATTCCAATCATCGGAAACGGGAATATTATATTTTTCTCTAAGATAAGTTATTATCTCTATAAAAGATTCCCCTTTAATATCCATTAAGAAATTAATTACATTTCCGCCTTTGCCGCAGCCAAAGCAATAAAAAAGACCCTTATCGTTGTCAACATTAAACGAAGGTGTTTTTTCAGAATGGAAAGGACATAACCCCGAATAGTTCCTGCCGACTTTTTTTAAATTAACAAAAACGGAAATTTCATCGGTAATATTAACGGAATCTAATATTGTCTGTATGTCCGAATTCATATTTTTGTTTTATGTATGCTATAAATATGAAAAAATTTATTGCATACATAACATATAATTTTGAGTGTTGTTGTTTTATATATGCTTTATATACGAGGTGATAATATTTCCTGTATAGTAAAAATAAGGCAACGCATCCACTTTTCTGAATGAGCTGTAATTATTTTTAATTACAGGCATTGAAAAAATAAAAAATATAACGAGGCTAAGTATTATAAAAATTTTGATTCCTGCAAAAAAAAACCGCCTATTTTATTCACAAAACCAAGCATTAATAAATCAAGCAGTTTAGTAATTAAAAAAGAAATTATAGTAAATATTAAACCGACTATTATAAAAACAGAAGCAAATATTATAATTTCTCTTAAATCATAATTTTTAATATTATTGATAAAATTCAGATAGGCTGGATGTAATCTGCCAAAATTTTCAGCCATATAATAAGCGGCAAAGAAAGCGGCCCCAAGTCCTGCTAAAGACAAAACTTCTTTTGCGAGTCCCCTAAAAAAACCGCGAATCATTGCGGCAAGCATTATAATCAAAATTATAATATTTATATACATAATAATGTATAAACAATAAGCCGATTACCTCGTCCTTTCGGACGAGGACGAACAAATTATGGATTATTTATTAAAATTATAAATCAGTAATTATAGCGATTTTTTTTAGAATTTCTTTTTCTTGCCGCAGCAGCCTTCTTTTTTTTTTTAACACTGGGCTTTTCGTAATGTTCTCTTTTTCTGATTTCAGAAAGGATTCCTGCTCTTTCGCAAGATTTTTTGAAACGCCTTAATGCACTTTCGAATGATTCATTATCTTTTATTTTTACAATTGACAAATGTAAACTCGCCTCCTTTTATAAGAGCACTTTTTTCATTTTATATTTTAGTTCTATCTATAGTATCTAATAATTAATAGTCATTTGTCAACTATTATCTTTAATCCTGCGATAGAAAATGTTTTAGATAGTTTAATACTAAGCAATACTGGATTCCCGCTTGCGCGGGAATGACACCCAAAGGGTGAATGTTTAAATCCTCGCTAAGTCATTCCTGCGTAAGCAGGAATCCAGAAAATAAATTTCTATCGCAGGATTAGGGATTATCTTCAACGCTGCATTAAAAACTATAAAACAGCCGTTAGTCTATTGTATAATATAAGTTAGTAAACAAAATTAACAATATCCGAAAACGGCATATAAATAAAAAATATCATTAAAAATGTGACAGTGCTGCCAATAAATTAGCTAAATTAGATTTAATAATATTATTAATAGTTTTTTATTTACACATATTTTTTCCATTTATTACAATTTTATTTTTTGTGGAGGCGGCACCCGGATTTGAACCGGGGATAAAGGTTTTGCAGACCTCTGCCTTACCGCTTGGCTATGCCGCCTTTTTAATATCTCTATTTAATTCTGCAATAATTTTATATACAGGATGACCGCTTCACTCTCGGCTTATAGCCTCGTGAATAGAAACAGCGTGCGTTTCTATCTTCGGAATTTTCCCGCTGAAGCGGGTTGGGACTTTGCGGAAATTATTATTTCACCTTTTGCATGCCATTCCTGCGTAAGCGGGAATCCAGCGTTATTTAATATTAGAACTTATAAATAAGAACTTATAAATAGTTTCTATTGCAGAATTAAAGCAATAAGTACTTAATTTATTTATATATAATATATAATAACAATTTAAAAACTTTTATTCAAGAAAAATATTATTAAAATTGCCGGTAAAGATTGCCAAGTATACAGCAATACTTTAAAAACATCGGCTATTTTGTGTTATTTTGACAAAAGCAAACTATTGGGCGGTATTATATTTTTAATTTTAATTTTATTACGTTTTATTTTTTGATTAATACTTACTCCAATGGGTTTTGCATGTATAGAAAATGTTCCTACTTTGTTAAAAATTGTTTTAATCAATGCAATTCCTTTTACGAAATCTTTAAAATTAATTATGCTGCTCCTTTCTACACCTGAATCAGAAATTAAACTTAATTTAACTTTTCCTTTAATTTTATTTATATTCTGTATTACATTTCCGTACATGTCTACTGGAACAAGTTTTATCATAAACGGTTTCCCCGCGGAAATATGAGCGACATTAAGTGAAATATGAAATTTATATAAACCGGCAGGTTGTATTTCAATATTTTTACTTGAAAATACAGGGTTTTCTCCATCATTCTGGATTTCAAAATTCAACTGGCTCATTCCTGATCTATCTGAAATAAAATTGTACCTGCCAAAACCGTTTCTAATCGATTGCGGCGGTAATATGCGGGGATGCACTTTAAAGTTATCGCCTGTAAGAAATACTTTAATTACGCTATTTTTAGGGATATCAACGGGATTGCCGTATTGATCTTCGGCATATACATTGACACGAAAAGTCTTTCCCGCCGTCACTTCTGCAGGCGATTTTATTTTCAAATTGTTAAAAGGACCCGGATATATTTTTATGGGAGCGCTTTTGCCTTCTACCCCCTCGAATGAAGATTCTATGAATATTCTTCCTTCTTTTTTATAAGAAATATTAAATTTAACTACGCCTTTCTTAAATTCGGAAGCAGGCAGACTTATTTTCTTGTCTAAATTTCTGCCGTATTTAACAATTATATTAGACCCTATATTTTTAGCGGCAAAATTAGTTATAATATTTCCAAAATCGTCGAGAGCAATAATCTTAACTGTAAAATTTTTTCCGGCTCTAACTTTATGCGGAGTTATAATTTTATATCTATCTAATCTGCCGGGCGTAATTGTAATAGTTAAAAAAGCATAAGAATCGGAGCAGGTAAATAAAATTAACATAAATAGCGATAAACAAATAAAAATGAAATATTTTTGGAACGGCCTCATAATAAATTCCTCTAAAATTTAAAATTGAAAGCAAATTTTTATACTTTATGGTAAATTATAAATTTAATAATTATTAATAATGTTTAATATTAATATAATAAAGCAGCTTTTTATTTTGAGGATCTAACAAATAAGCTTTTTTAAAATTATTTTTGGATAGTAACAATTTATTATGTTTTATATATATAAGACCAAGAATGAAATAAAATTGCCATTTATTATTTTTTAATTTTATTGCCTTTTTTATATAAAATTTTGCTTTATTGTAATTCTTTTTAATATAATAATCAAGTGCCGCGTTTGACAATGCAATATAATTTTTTGGATTTAACGATATTGACTTTTTAAATTTATTCAATGCTGCATTATATCTATTATTTTTAAATAAAATTATACCTTCTTTATTATATTTATCAGATTTATTAATGTCTATTTTATGCTCTTCAGATAATTTAACGGCATAAGCCGATTCTGTATTATTTTCTTTTTTTAATATTTTTTTAAAAGGCTTAACTATTTTAGGTCTAGGTCTAGGTTTTGGTTTTGGTTTTTGCTTAAACTCAATTTTTTTAATTAATTCTGTTTTCTTTTTTAAAACCTTAAAATTAAAAGGATTAATATTTTTATTATAAATAAAAGGCGGATTTAATTTACTGAGAAAAGAAAAGGCGGCAGGAATAGTTAAATAATTTTTCTTTATTTCATATATTCTTAATTTAGAATAAAATGATAAAAAGTTATTTTTTTTGTTTTTTTTAAATATAAAATTATTTATTATAATTTTATATTTATATTCTAAGGTTTTAACAAAATTATATATATTTAGAAAATTGCCGCTGCCTGCCATATTAAATAAATATATCTTTCCGTATGGATACTGTTTTAATCCTTTATAATTTATATAATCTAAATGCAAATTGCAGTTAATTGCAGTTTTTGAAATCTTAGAGATAAAAAAATAATTATTTTCTTTAGAAAAATAATTAAATATAAGAGGCTTAATATTTAATTTTCCTATTTCAGTTTCTTTACTTTTAATAATTAATTTTATATTTTTAAGCAATAATTCTTTATTATTTATTCTGTTTCCTATTTGTTTTTCTTTTTTAAAGGAAAAATTATAGGATAAGTAAAAAAATATTAAAGAAAGCAATATTATAAAGATAAAAATTAAATGAATATTCTTTTTAAATTTTTGCAGCATATAATAATATAAAAAAATAAAATATTAAATCTAATGAGTAATTATTTAATGATAACTATTATAATCTTTTAATATATATAAAAAAATAAGTCAATTCATTTATTTATTTTATTATATATTATATATAAAAACATTATTCAAAATATGAAGCCATGGATGTCGCGGTTTCATAAACATTTACTTTTTTTACTTTAATATTAATATTCTTACTTTCTTGATTATTATCCAATAGTATTCCAAATTCTTTAAAAATATATTTTGCGATATTTTCGGCGGAAGGATTAATATTTTCAAAATACGGCAATTCATTAATATATTTATGGTCTAATTTTTCCATTATTATTTTTAGATAACCTTTAAGAATCTTGAAGTCAATTGCAATTCCTATTTCATTTAATAATTCGGAACATACGATAACCTCAATCTGCCAATTATGTCCGTGAATATTTTCGCATTTACCATTATATCCCCTTAGGTTATGAGCCGAAGAAAATACGGATGATATTTTTAATTCATACATTTTAATATTTAATACCTGTTTAAATTAAATTATATAAAATATTTTTTCTTATATTTATATTGACGATAGCAAAAGTCTCGCATAATAATTAAATTAAAACTCAGCTTGTAAATTATTATTTATAGGATCATTAATATTTGGTGCTGACAATATCAATGGCAGCCTTACTTCTAAGTTTATTTATCCATGTTTTTAAGTCTAAGATAATATTTCTGATAGATAATTGTTTTGTTGAAACTTTTTTACTTTTATTAATACTATTTTCAAAATTTTTTTTGTGTTCTAATTTTTTTAAAATAATTACATTTTTTTTTGACATATTAAAAAAAAGTTTTAAATGTTCTGCTATGAATTCTCTTTCAATTAGGATATTTCTAATAAAATTTTCAAATTCCGTATAATTGTACCCGAATATTATTAAAAATTGCGAAAATTTTAAATTCTTATATTTTTTTCTATAATCTTGCATAAAGTTTTTTATATAAGAATTTAAATACTTAACGGGTATCTTTATTATATCAATTTTATGCTCTTCTTTTAATATTAAAAATCTATTAATATAAATATTTAATAATTTATTTATTTTTTTGTCTGAAAATTTATTATTAAATAATCCTTTTTCCCCATATAAAATTCTTCTAAAATTTCCCAAAAAATATATATCGTTTAACGTTATAGGATTGTTATCTACAGAAGCTATTATTTCATCGCCTAAACCAGGATCCTCATAAGTACTTTCATTATTAACCGAATGAACGGCATGAACATTTTCTGATTTATAATAATTTAATTTTTTATTTATATTATTATAAGATAAACCTTGTGCATTTTTTATAAAAATAAAACAGCAGAAATTAATTGACAAAATAATAGAAAAAACTAATTTATATTTATTAATCATTAATTTTCGTATAGTATAATATATAATTATATATAATTAAAATTATAATTATTTAATCATTAAAATATATTGCAATCTAATTTATTTGCGTTAAATTATAAACATATATAATAATAAATAAATTAAATATAAAATATATTTATTTTAACTTAATTAATT
>JAJZVN010000048.1 GCA_021845685.1 bacterium | reverse complement strand
ACAAGGCTATTAACAGCTCAGCCAGTCTTTACAATAGACTTCACGAATGGCAATTTATGGCGGATAAATTTATATTAAACGGCAATATATTCAATTTATTTTTTGGTCACGGAATCATAGAATACGGCTATGGAAAGGTTCCATCATGGAGACCTAATATTCCCGCCCTTCTTCATTTAAAACCGTCTATATTATTATTCGACAATACTTATTTGCAGATTGTTTTATACAACGGCATTATTTCTTTAGTATTTTTTTTGGCTTTATTTATATATATATGGAAACTGCTTTTAAAATTATTCACCATAATTCCGGAAAAACAATTTTACTTCTACGCTTATGTCTTAACTATATTTGCTGCACTCCCGGCTATGTTTATGTTCGATAATTTTAATTCATTATATAATATTTATGCAGTAATACCCGCTTTTTTAGTTTTGATAGCATATAATAAAAAAATTACACCTTCCTCTTCATAAACTTCCACAATTTAAAACCGACGATGCTTTTATAAAGCCATACGTAAACAATTATAAATATAAACGCAAAAACAATCAAAGCCGGAGTGTTATTCCAGAAAAGAAGCGCCGGAACGGCGCTGAATGATGTAAGCATCCATAGAAACGGCGAAGTTGCGGAATTGCGGGCTAATTGATTGTTTTTTATATCCGTGCCCAGTATATGAGGAACTAACCTTTTATAAATAAGCGAATGAAGATGGAACGCATCTGCATCCATAAATGAGCTTTTCCTGGCTCTTCTTCTATACATCGAAAATAATGTTTCAAAAATAGGATATATGCACAAAAGAAACGGAAACCACGGCGAAACGACCTTGTTTTCGTCAACCAGAAGAACGGACACTACGGCTATGGTAAAACCTATAAAATAAGCTCCGCCGTCTCCGAGAAAAATCTTTCCGAACGGATAATTCCAGACAAAAAAACCGAATATCGCAAAAGCCAAAATCAGGCAAGCCTTCATTAAAAATATATCGCCCACCTTAAAAGATATATAGCCTAGACTAAGAAGTATTATGATAGACACGGCGGAAGACAGTCCGTTAAAACCGTCTATGATATTAAACGAATTTGCTACGCCTGTCACCGCAAATATCGTAAAAATTATCGCCACGGCTTTGACGGAAAGCAGTCCGTCTATAAACCCTATATCTATTCTTACAAGATAAGCGTTTAAAAAATAGACAGCTAAAATAGCAGAAACCAAAGCTCCAAGGAGCCTGAATTTCGGGCTTATCCTTCTCGTTAAATCCTCCGTAAATCCCATAAGAAAGACCGGTAAAGCCGTAAGAGGCAAGTAGATATAATCTATTTCTTTTATCTTTATACCGATTATTATAAGGACGATAAAAAAAGCCGAAAATATTCCTGCACCGCCCAACCTCGAAACAGATTTAATATGGAATTTCTGCGGTTCGGGTTTAGATTTAGATTTTGAGCCACATTTGCCTCCTCCTTCATTTCTTACTACTCCATTTTCTTGATTTCCTTCGTTACCTAAACTATCCTCATTGATATTCACACCTTTGCAGTCGTCTAATCCTATTTTCCCGCCTTTTGCAAAATACAAAAGTATACCGCCTATAATAAAAAAGGAAATAAAAAAAGAAAGTATTATTTGCGCTATCAAGATAACGGCCTCATTATATTGTACTCAATTTAATTTAATGCGCTCATTCTTAAAATTTTTCAAAAATTCATCATTCATTTTTTTTCTTTCCTCATCAAAAAACCAGCCCCATTTATTGAAATATTTAATTGTACTTTGCATATGATATTTTAACAGCTTAAAATTCTTATAAGAACCTTTAGCGTAATCATGATATATAAACACTTTTGGATAAAAAACGGTTTTATATTCTTTGTGAATTCTCCTGCTTAAATCCGTGTCTTCTAAATACATAAAAAATCTTTCATCAAAAATACCTACCTTTTTTAATGCATCAACTCTTAAAAACATAAAACAACCGGATAGATAAGGCGGCTCCATTATGTTATCATATTTAGTGAATCTTAGCTCGTATAATTCCTTTCGTTTTTTCATAATCTTTTTAAATGGCCAAAAATTCAAGAAGCGTCTCCCGAAAAGATCTATTGGGCTTGGCAAAAGTTTACAAAGATATTGAATAGAATCATCATTATATAAAACCTGAGGCATAACAAGCCCGATATCTTTATTTCGTTCCATAAAATCATAAAGTTCTTCTAAAACATCTTTTTTACAATAAACATCTGGATTTAAAACAATATGATATTTTATAGAACTATTAATACTTTTTCGTATAGCAATATTATGTGATACACCATAACCTGGATTAGAAGGATTAAAAATATATTCTATTTTTATATTTATATTTTTAATTTTCTTTAAATCGTCATTTGGAGAATTATCAATAATAAATAATTTTTTAATTAAGTTACTATCTATAAAACTATTTATATTATTTATCAAACTATCAAAATCATTTTTATAGATTACTATTGAAATGTTAATCATTAATTTTTACTATGTGTTAATAATATATTAAATAAGTCATTCCAACCTTTTGCAAATGGCATATTTACGGGTTTTAATGAATTGGAATTAAATTTTCCACTCATAGCTTTTATCATAGTTTCAGCTAAATCCTTAGGGTTTAAGGGATCAAAAAATAATACTTTATCATAATCTCCGACCGTTTCATGTGCATACGGCAAATCCGCAACGATAATTGGTTTTTCAAATGTTTTCATTTCAGAAATCGGTAAACCCCAAGTTTCAAGCTTAGAAGGAAAAATTAAATAATCCGATAACAGATAGTATTCATATATTTTTTCTATTGATTGCAACCCAATAAAACTTAAATTTTTTATACTTTTATATTTTCTAAAAAAATATTTCGCATAACTATTTTCGAAACCGTTTATAGTTAGATAAATTTTAAAATTTACAATACTTTTAGATAAAAGAATATTCGCAGCTTCACCAATGATTTCAAAATTTTTAAAAACTCTGGGAAAAGCAGGGTAAAAAAATATTTTTTCGTCTTGAACATTTTTTATAATATCAAAATATTTAAATTGATTATCTATCGATGGCGGCGAGACAATAATTTTATTTTCATCTATTTTAAACATGGATGAAAATTTTTTTCTAATCCAATCTTGTTGTACCACTATAAAACTATTCTTTTTTATATTTATCTTATATATAAATTTATACAAAAGAGTAAAGAAATAAAATTTAGGATCAAGCATAATCTCTTTAAATGAACATTTATAAAATGGAGACGGATTATGACAGTAAACAACTCTTAGAGTAGCTTTAACACTTGGCGTGACATCATTTAAAGACAACCATAAATATGGTTTAAATTTTATTGAGATTTTTTTAAAATAATAATACTCATAATATAACTTATGTAGATATAATTTAGTTGTTTTTTTAAATTCAATAAATTCAACATGCTCTAACCGCTCTAATAATCTTTTGTCATAGACTAAAACAATAATTTTATACTTTGACGATAAATTATGGCTTAAATATGATAAGCATGATTTTAAAATGGTTAATGGACCACCATTTTTTATATTAATTGCAGAAACTATGATTGTTTCCATAAATGTTACTCACTAGTCGATTTTTTATAGTTAAAATTTTTATATAATAAAAAATAAATTGAAGACAACAGCATAAATGTAGGAAAATCAAAATAATTCATTCCTCTAATAAAAATATCTATAATATACATAAAATAAAAAGAAATAAAAAATAATTCTATATTAGAATTAATATTATACCGCCTAAGTTTCAACAAATAACCGATCCATATTTTTAAATAAATAATTAGCATAATTATTCCAAAGATACCGAACTCGGCAATGAATTTTGAACCTATAGTGCCTCCATCATATAAATTAAGTTTAGATAGAGCAGGTGAAATCGCACTTAAAAGATGCTGATAATAGCCAACATGGCCGACGAAACCAAATTGTTGAAAACCCAAACCCCATCCATAGGATTCCAACAATGATAAAAACGCTCTATTCCATCCTGATAAAAAAACTAAAACAGATATATTATTACTATTTAACATAATCCTGCTAAAAAAATAATGTGATAATTTAAAATTTTCTATTGAATCCAAGAATAAAAAAAATAATATTAAAATAAACATAATAGCAATTGTTTTTTTAAAAGAGTAAAACGTAAAAATTATTAAAAAAGTACCGACAATCAAGGTAGCATTCCTAACGGATAGAGCAATTAAAAAAGATATAAAAAGATATAAAAATTTATTTTTATGTACATAAATGTTATAAAACAAAAAAGGTAAAAACGTTAAGACATAATGGGAAGGCTCAGAAAAAAAAATCATAAATTTTGGATCGGACGAAAAATATTTAGCTATTTTTAATCTTATCAAAATTATAGATAAAAAACCAATTATCGCTAAAATCCAAAACACTATTTCCATTATTTTATCTAAATATTTTTTTTTTATTTTTACAAAAAAAATTACAAAAAAACCTGAAATTATAAGAATTACAAATAAAAAAAATAAAGAAAAAGAAAACTTATATAAATTAATATTTTTAAAAATAAGGGTTGCAATAAAAAAATGTAAACAAATAAAAATAATTAAAATTAAAACTATAAAAAAATATTTCGTATTAATTGATAAATAAAAATATCTTGATAAGGCAAATAAAATAAAAATAAAAAATAAAATCGCAATAAATAGCCCAATTGCAGGCGAACTACTCTTTAATATTTTTGCATAAACATCCAATAAAATAAAATTAAATATTATTATAAAAACAATATAAAAAATAAACTTTCTTGTTTTTAATACCATAATATTTTCCTTAAAAATGTTTTTAAAATAGCTATAATCATCTCAAAATATATTGCTAATTTATTTCTTGATGCAAACCTATCCTTTAATCTAGCTGTTTCAAAAAATACTTTATAACTATTATGACTAATACCATTTATATCCATTTTCACAGTTACTTTGTTGACAAAACCGGTTCTTAGTTTATCAGCGCTTCTCATTAAAAATTCATAATCTCCAGCTATATTATATTCAATGTTGAATAGACCACTATTTAAAAATAATTTTCTATAATGAAGCGACCCTACATGAGCTACGTTCATAAATCTTCTAAACTTATTCCACTCCCATTTTGAACCAATTATTCTAATAGGCTGTAGCTTTTTTTTGTCATAAAGTTCTATTTTTGAAGAAATGTAATCAACATCTCCGTATATAAATATATAATCAACATAAAGACTTATGGCTTCATATGAATAAACATCTCCTGAACCTAAAAAAGCAGCATAGCTGCCCATAAAAACATTAATTGCTTTATTCCATGCATCATAAATCCCCTTATCCGGCTCGCTTACCCAATAGTCAATGACATCTTCATATTTTTTTATTATATCAAGAGTTCCGTCCGTGCTGCCTCCGTCTATGATTATATATTCAACATTAAGATATGTTTGATTTATTACGCTTTTAATAGTTTCCTCAAGGGTTTTTACTCCGTTAAAAACAACCGTTATAACAGTTATTAAAGGAAGAAATGTAATAGGCCTTTGCAAAGCATCTTCATTTTTATCGGTATTTTCAACATCGCAATTTATATTATCCTGAAGGCTCTGAACATATCCTTCTATTTTTTCTTGAATTTCCACAGGAGCAGGTTTTACGGGATTACCGTCAGTATCGCATATATACCATTTGCCGGTAACGGTTTTGCAATCCGAATCAATTTTATTTTTTTTAGATTCAGCATAATCGGTGTTGTCATAAGCCGTTGCGGTTACACTTGAATAAAGAACGCCTGCCGTTGATTTATTTTTGCCCTCCGACGCCTCAAATGATGAATTGCAGCTTGCACTCAAACAATCATTATTAACAATATATTTATAACTATGCTTGAAGTTTCCTTTTTTCCTTAATCCGCCTTCAGCTATCCTGTCTTGGTTTGGCGGCAAAAACAATAATGTTTCAAATTTGTCGAACTGTCTGTTTGCAATCACAGGCTTGTCATGCGAAAACAGTATCGTAGTACTGAAATTAGTTGTATTCATTTATAAACAAAACGTTCTTTTAAAATTAAAATGAAATTATTAAAATAAATCTGACACCTTTAAAATTGTGACACCTTTATTTCTTATTTTGCTTTAGAAAATTAACGGCGGTAATACATTTCTATATTTTCAATTACGCTTTTTGCCGTTATTTCATTTATATCCAAACTGCTTCCATAACCGTAACTATTACTCAACTTTTTATAGTCTTCTAATTTTTTTTCTATATCAGGATGATAAATTACGTGATAATTTGCACAAATTTCTTTGGGATATGAAACAAACCGACCAAAATGATTCCCGTTATATATAACAAATATATTTTTTATATCTAACGCAACGGCCATATGGGGCGCAAAGGTTTCATTTGAAATCAACAAAACAGAATTTTTAATAATATAAATCATATCCATTAAAGAAGTTTTACCGCATAAATTTATTGCACCTTTTACATTATTAACAATTTTTTCTCCATACAAAGCATCGTCTTCACCTCCGCATATAACTACATCTAAATTAAGTCTTTCCTTAAGGTATAAAGCTACTTCGACAAAGTTAGCATAATTCCACTTTCTGTAAGCATTGCTTGCGCCTATGTAAAGTGTGACGAATTTATCCGGCAAATTAAAGGTGGCAGAGATTTTGTTAATATCTATATCTATATGCGGGCGGTTAATATCAATAGTTTCACCCAAAAAACCCTCGAAAAATTCCTTATTTCTATAAAATTCAAACATTATTTCTTTTTTTGCAGGAATAAGTTTTGTATAATAAGAATCGCTTATTTTTTTATGCCAAGGTTCTATATTGCTTAAATCGCCTTCACTGCCTATCTTGCGCTTTGCAATTGAAGCCTTAACTATGCTATCATCGTAATAAAATTCACGGCTATATCTCGGATTTATTACTATTTCATAACCATTTCTAACAATTTCTTTAAACTTTTGATAACGATATATAAAATTTTTATTAAACTTTTTTCTATTAAGCCAAATAAAATTATTTATAAATTCTCCGTCAATCTTTTCGGCTATCTCCTTCCAAACCTCGTTGCCGAGTAACGTTATTTTGTAATATTTATACTTATCGCTTTTTCGGATAATTTCTATAAAATTCCTGAACAATATATAGTCGCCTATAGCATCAAGACGAATTAGCAATAAAGATTTTTTATTAACGGCAACATTTTCTTTAAGAGCAATTTTATTTACAATAATAAATAAAAATAATTTTATGTAAGATTTAATTGATTTTAATACTAATTTTATCAATTTCATTTGTTTCAAGACTTATTTTTATTTATACTATGGTCTTTCCATGTTTTACTTTCAATCCGTCTCTGTAATAATTTATGTAATCCAAACTTGCTGAATTTTAAAACTTTCAAAGCTAAACTTGAAATCTTTTTATTAGTCAAAATATGCAGATTGTCCAAATTGGAATAATTTAATCCGTATTTATGTGCAAGAAATAGAAAAGTTCTTTTTGAATAAAACGAAATATGCTGCCCGTGGTCTAAACCATAATACCACCAATCGTTGGGTTTAGGCAAAGGGTCTGGTAATAATTCGGTAGTTAAGATTATATTATTGGAGATACTAAGCATTTTTTCAATCTCTTCTATTGGATTAACAAAATGCTCGAAGCTCTCAAATGTGGTAACTGCCTCGATTGTCCGCTCTTTTATTTTCATATCTTTATTTGACTTTAAATTTTCATATTCAAATCCCAAAGCAAATAAATTTTCGGTATATTTATCATCCCAATAAAAATCAAACCCTATATCTCTCATAAGACGCACAAAGACACCATAACCTCCGGCATAATCTAAGAATTTTCCTTTCTTATCGAAAAATAACATCAAAAGTATTGTAAGTTTCCGCGATAAATATATATTGCGGTAAAGATATCCCGTATCGGATTTATTAATAGGATTCTTGTAAGCCTCTTGTATCCAATACGGTTCTTCCGTCTGTAAAAAGCCGCAATTATTGCAATAAAAATATGAGATATTATATTTTTTTAAAATTTTTGCTTTAAATTGTTCTCCAGCCGTTTCTCCGCAAATTTTACAAATCATTTTTAAATATTATTTTTTGTAATTTTTTAGTAATCTTGGATTGTAAATTCTCTAAATTTTTAATAAAACCATAATCTTTATCTTTTTTTGCCCAAATTGGGTACTTTTTTAACTTTGACCAATCAGGTTTATGTATATTTTTTTTTGAAGGATACCAATACTCAAAAGCTGATATAGTGTTAACCTCATATATTTTACAAAGTATTGCGAATATGCTTTGGTCATGTCGATGTTCTATAAAACCAGCAAAATTTAAAGAAACAGATGGTGAATCGTCGGCTAAGCCAAAATTTTGTTCATATACATTTAACCATTCCTTAACAAATTTTTCAGTAAATTTGTTTTTTTTTATAAAAATAATACCAGCCCCAATTTGTTCAGATTGAGTTATATTTAAATTATTACGTACTCCAAAATAATCAAATAAATCTCCTTTTGTCCATTTAAATTCGGGTAAAGAAAACTGGTTCAATAAAGGGTCATTAAAAGTATTTTTTACTTGAAATGCTAATATACCTTTTTCATCCTGTAAAACCAAATCAAAATATTCATTCAATCTTTTCTTGCCATCAGGATTAAGCCAACAACCCGCATCAACATAGTTACAGACATCGCCGTAATCCATTTTCTCAAAAGTTTGGAGAATTACCTGTGGCTTCCAAACCCAATATCCAAAACCCCTTGAACCATAAACAAGATTATCTTTGAAACGTTCTTTAAAATCAGGGTCAAGTCCACTTTCATCGTAAATTAAAATTTCATCATATGTTTTCATTAACTCTGCTTGTTTTTCAATACGCTCTAAAGATTTTTTTAATCTAGAATCTGCAAAAGTGCAAAAAAATTTTTTATTCATAAAATTACTTATTTTTGATTATCATCATTAACTAATTATACTATAAGAATTATTTTAAAACTTAATAAGTTAATCTTAATTTAAAAAAACCTCCTTAAATTTAGATTAACTTTCAAAAAATCTTATTATTTTGTTTTTAATTTTGCTAATTATATTATTTGAAATAAAAAAAGCTTCTTTTATAGTATAAATATCAGCTCGAATATTTCTTTCTAATATGAGAGGATGCTTAATATTAATTAAATCAATTTCGTATCTTTTTCGATTTATATTTTTATCTGGCTTTTTTAATTTGCTTCTTGAGTCTATACCAAAACCTATATTCGAAATCATATTTACATTAGGCAGGATAGCAATTCCATTATTTTTCCACATACTAAAAGCCCACTGATAATCCCACGTATCTATTTCTTTATTTTTCATTTTCCAGAAAATTTTTTCCCAATATTTAAAAGCTTTGCCGCTCCAATAGTTATTTATAAAATAACTATCTTGAATATTATTCAGTTCTTTGTCGTAAAATTTCCACCTGTCTGCCCAACTTGCCCACCCCCATATGTGATTAATTGCAGAGAAATAATAATCCGCATCACCTCTTTTAATACCGTCTTGAAAATTAGAGCCTCCTATATGCCAAATACTTTTATCGTCTTTATATCGAATCAATAATTCTTCGCAGAACTTAAAAAAGCTTAAACTTGGCAGACAATCATCTTCTAATATAATCCCCATATCCTCATGTTCAAAAAACCACGTAATGGCGCTGCTTACTGCATATTTACAACCTAAGTTCTTTTCTCTAAACAGGGTTTTAACCTCGCAATCCCAATCTATGCTACTAAGGACATATTCCCTGACGGCTTTAACTTTTTCCGCTTCGCCTAGTTTTTGTTCTCTCTGTCCGTCGCTTCCTATATACAATCTCGGCGGTTTCGCTTTTTTGATGACGTTAAACACCTGCTTAGTAGTATCTATCCGGTTAAAAACTAAAAAAAGCACCGGAGTATTAATATATTTAGATATAATTGACTCTTCCATATTTTACCAAACTATAAAGTTTTATGTTCTATGTATATCCGGAGAAGTAGAATTTATTTTTTTATTTAAAACATTGATCCATTTAGAATCTTTTTTTACCTCAAAAACATGGTTAACCATTGGTTCTATTAAGAATACATCACCTTTTTTTACTAAATACTTCTCGATATCTTTCTTACCAATTTTATTAACAGATACTTCTATTTCGCCTTCCAAAATTATAAAAATTTCAGAAGTATATTTATGAAAATGATTGCCTCTCAAAGCGCCTTTTTTTGAAGTTATAATATTGATCTCTTCCCATGTTCCAAAATGTATTAAACCGATTAAAGAACCTCTATCGTCAATATTTTCACAATAATTCTTAATAAATTTAATCATGTTTGAATTTCCTTTATTAAATACCATTCCAGAGTATTATATTGTATGCATGTATTAGAAGGTTTTAACGACAAATCCTTTTGAAATAATGATGCGCCGGATTCTTCCGTAATTGGTATTAATTTAGCATTTGAATTAACATTTTTTTTTAATAACATTCCAAAATCA
>JAJZVN010000015.1 GCA_021845685.1 bacterium | reverse complement strand
TAAAGCGATTAATGAATTTGAATACAAAAATAATATTAAGCCAAACATGAAAAATATAAAAAACAATTGTTACAATTGGGATTGTTCGGTAGATATGCTTGCGGACAGAATCAAAGAACTGATTTTGCAAATTGCATTTACTTAAAGAAACAGAAATAGTTCACTTAAATTTATGTTTTTGGTAATAATTTTAATATGTTAAAATTTAAAACATATTAAAAATTATAAAAAAATAAAAAAAATCACTAAATTTACCCAAAATTGCCAATAGAAAATTATTTTTTTGTATTTCCGCTTTAGCTGGAATAACTTTGTAGATTTTTAAGTTTTCACCCAACGGGGGTGTCATTCCCGCGAAAGCTGTAATCCAGAATTGATAATACTTTGAAGCAATTTTAAAAATCTCTATCTGCAATTTTGAGATTTACCTATAATTTAAATATACTGAATATACTGAAAACTTATATCGATAAATAATAAATAATGCCTTTATTAAAAAAAATAAAAGAAAATTACACGCCTTTAGTGTTTTCTATAATTTATACCGTTATATTCTCAATAGCCACAATATTAAGATATAAAACTTTTCACTCGTCTTTTTTTGATTTAGGGGTGGAAATGCATGTAATTTATCGTATTGCTCATGGACATTTTACACAGTATGGAACTCATATACTTTACGGAAGCGGTTATATGGAACCGTTGTATTTTTTTCTTGGTTTTATATATAAAATAATCCCGCATGTTTCATTTTTATTAATCCTACAATCTTTTTTAATCGGAATAAGCGCTTTTCCTTTTTACTGGCTATATAAAGAAATAATCGGAAATAAAGGAGCTTATCTTGCTCCGTTGCTTCTGCTTTTGAATCCGCAATTGCATGCTGGAAATATGTTTGACTTTCATGTTTCGGTATTTTATGTTCCGTTCATATCTTTTGCATTATATTTTGCAAAAAACAAAAAATATTTTTTACTTTATTTATTCTCATTTCTAATTTTAATTACCAAGATAGATTCTTTTGTTTATGCGATAGGCGTATGTGTGTTTATGGTATTGTTGGATTATAAAAATAAACATACTTATATATTAGCCGCTATCTCTTTAGCTTATGGACTGTCCGCAATTTTTATTATTTTGCCTCATATAAATTATGATGCGTATAGTGCGCTTATAACGAACGGCGGAACTTATATGGGTCGGGTAAGATATCCTGTTCTCGATTACGGTATAAAGGATTTATTGCAGTTTAATCTCGCAGGTTTTTTTAAATCCGTATTTATACCGCTTTATAACAATATTCATTTGTATTTTAAATTTATTTTATTTCTTTTATTATCTTTAATCTTTCTTCCTTTATTTGCAGGAAAGTATTTGTTGGTAGTCATTCCCGCGCTAATGGTGAACTATTTAGTTAATTATTCGTTTCAGTCGGAATTTGTGTTGCAGTATTCGTTTTATATAATTCCGTTTTTTGTTTTGGCAAGCATATACGGAATAAAAAATATTAAACAAAATTTTTTACATAAATTAAATAATTTACTAAATTTACGTAAGTTACATAATAAAAAGATAAATAGCAATGATAATTTTTTATTGGGCATAAAAATTTTTAATATTACATTATTAGTTATGCTTATTGTAATACCATATATAATTCAGAATTATTCTCAGTTAAATTACAACAAAGATGATAACATCTTTAACCTTAAAATTTATACCCTGGATAAAAAAATTACAGGCAATGATAATAGTTACGGCTACAGTTATGAATCCGCATTAAAAAAGATACCTTACAATTCTATAATTTCCGTCAATGAATATGCATATCCGTGGGATTTCACGGCGAAAAAGATATATCTGCTGCCGCAAATGAATAAAAGCGTAAAATATATAATTGCATCAACCTGTGTTCAGCAGCAAATATATCATAACAACAATAAAGAATTAATTAAAAATATAAATAGTATTATTAAGCGGAAAAAATTTAAAATAATTTATTATAATCAATGCAGCGTTATTCTTAAAAGAAAAATATTTTGATTTTAAAAGATTTGCCTGATGTAAAAAAAACTTGACAACGCTCATTGATTTATTTTATTAATATATATAATACAATACTGTAAAAAGTTATTTTACAAATAAAAACTAAATAACAAATGCCCATACCGCCAACATTCAGCAATGAAATTATATAAAGGTAAAATATCTATATTGATGCCGGCCTATAACGAAGGCGAAAAAATATATCAAAATTTAATTTACGCTTATAAAATATTTAAAAAGTTTAGATTTCCTTTTGAAATCATATTAATTGACGACGGGAGCACCGATAACACAAAAGATATGGTGTTGAAAGCGGCAAAAGAACATAATGAAATTAAATTAGTTTCCAATATACATAACGCCGGTAAAGGATTTGCGTTAAAAAATGGTTTTGAAAATTGTACAGGTAATATAATCGTATTTTTAGATAGCGACCTCGAAATAAACCCTTTTCAAGTCGGCAGATTGCTTAAGAGTATGAGGGATAATAACGCCGATATCGCAGTAGGTTCAAAAAGACATAAAGATTCAAATGTAAAATATACATTTCAAAGGACGATATTAAGTTTAGGCTACTACTTCATGATTAAGTTTTTATTCAATTTAAATGTTACAGATACGCAAGCCGGCATAAAAGTATTTCAAAGAAGGGTATTAGAAAATATTTTTCCTAAAGTATTATGTAAAAAATATGCATTTGATGTCGAAATTCTTGCAGTTGCGGCTCAAAAAGGATTTAAAATAGTTGAAGTGCCAATTGATGTTATTTTTTCACGAAATACGCCATGGGGGAGAATAAAAATTAAAGATATTATAGATGTCGGGGTGGACACGATTGCTATTTTTTATCGTATGAAAATATTAAGTTATTATAACTAAAATATATTCATTATTATAATTTATTTATATTTAATATATTTAAATTTTTGCTTTCATTTAAAATACTTTATTAAAAAACTACATTAAATTATACTTAATTATACAGAAATAACAAATAATTATAATATTTTAATCTTTTTTATTATTTGATTGTTATATTATGGCGCTTTTATTATAAATGAAAAATATATTAAACGACAGTTTGTTCAAAAATGGAATTTATATCTTCATCTTTTCCATGTCGGCTAATTTTTTCAATTATCTATTTCAAATCGCAATGGGCCGTTTATTAACGGTATCCGAATACGGCATATTAAATTCATTATTTTCAATCCTTTTGATAATCTCGGTTCCCGCCGGCACTATAACTATAATAGCCGCAAAAAATATATCTCATAATCTGGCAATATCTAAATTTAACGAAGTTAAAAAATTTATTAAAAACATATCCTTAAAGGTTCTTTTTTTTGGACTAACCGTTCTTACCGTTTATTTTATTTTTATCCCGTATTTAATGGATTTCATGAAGATAAATGTTTTTTTATATTATGCTATATTGGGCGTTATATTATTGATAAGTTTTTTTTTCTCATTATTAATGGGCATACTTCAGGGAACAAAAATGTACGGCATCTACGGACTTACAGGAAGTCTGTCGTCCGCGTGCAAGTTTGTTATCGCCGTTGTTCTGGTATTGCTGGGTTTGAATATAGCGGGCGCTCTTCTTTCAACTTTTATTGCCCAGATTGCCATATCATTAATAGCTGTTATCTTTATTTATAATTATTTTAAAAAAATTACCTCAAAACAGACCATTAATAAAAATAACGGCGAGGTTTCGGAAAATGTTTTAACGATTAAATATTTCTTGCTTGTGCTTTTTTCCTTGTTTTTTTACACTTTTTTTACAAATATAGATTTAATTATGGTAAAGCATTTTTTTTCATCAAAAGAAGCAGGTATATACGCGGTAAGTGCTTTACTCGGAAAAATTATATTATATCTGCCCGCCAGTTTTGCGGTCGTAATGTTTCCCGAAGTATCGCATGCGCATGCTTTAAATGATAAAACGAAAAGGATTTTATTTAAAACTATTATCATCACTACTTTATTATGTTTTTTCGGTGAAATTTTTTATATCCTTTTTCCCAATTTTATAATATCCACTCTTATGGGAAGTAAATATTTAAAGGCATCTCCTTTATTAAGTCTCTATGGTCTAAGCATGTTTTCTTTCGCTATTTTAAGCATAATGGTTAATTATTATATGGCCGTGCAGAAATATTTACTTGTATTTTTAATGTTTTTATTCGCGATATTTGAGGTTGTTTTAATAAGCTTGTTCCATCAAACAATGGTATCGGTTATATTTTGTGTAATGGCCACGGGATATTTACTTGCGTTTATATCATTGATAAATATTTTTTATGATGATATACTTATTTTTTTAAAAAAGATACATATAATGCCTATTTTTAAAAAACGCGAAATATAAAAATATTATAGAATGAACACCGTCAAATACAACAATAACGATAATAATATTAGAGACCATATCATTAATAATAACGGCAATATTTCTGAATCTAAAATATTGTCCGCCTGCTATTATTTTGTTTCAATAATAATACCGCTGCAGGATATGAACGATTATCTTTTGGAAACTTTAGACTATACATTTAAAATGGATTTTAAGAATTTTGAGGTTATTATTTTGCCTGACAGCAAACTTGAACTTAATTATCCGAACACAACTATAATACCAACGGGGAAGATTAGCCCTGCAAAAAAAAGAGATATAGGCGCTAAATATTCTAAAGGCAATATTTTAGCTTTTATTGACGATGACGCATATCCCGATAAAATGTGGCTGACAAATGCTCTGCCGTATTTTAACGATGAAAATGTCGGAGCTATAGGCGGTCCAGCTATAACTCCGAAAAATGACGGATTCTGGCAAAAAGTCTCGGGGGGGAGTATTTCTTAGCAAATTAGGCGGAGGAAATCCTGAAAGATATTGTCCGATGGGCTCAATTAAAGAGGTTGACGATTGGCCGAGCGTTAATTTACTGATTAAAAAGAATGTGTTTAACAAAGTTAAAGGTTTTAATTCCGAATATTGGCCAGGTGAAGACACCAAGTTGTGTTTAGATGTCATTAATGAAGGAGAAAAAATTTTTTACGCTCCAAATGTTGTAGTTTATCATCATAGAAGGTCTGGTCTTTTAAAACACTTAAGACAGATAGGAAATTACGGTCTTCACAGGGGATATTTCGCAAAAAAATATCCTAAAAATTCTTTTAAACTTTATTATTTTTTCCCCACATTTTTAGTTTTTTATTTTATTTTATTTTTAATGTTTGCAATTACCGACAAAAATTCATTATTGCCTTTTTCCGTCGGCTTGTTAATATATATTTTAGCTTTATGCTACGCATTTTTTGATATTAATAAAAAAGTTAAAAATTTTAAAGTCTCGCTTTTTTCCGTTTATTACATTTTTTTAACGCATATATGGTATGGCATAAGATTTTTTTACGGTTTTTTCATTTTGAAGGATTTAAAGAGTAAATTAAGAAAATAATGATTTATTGCTGAAAATTTAAAAAAATTTAAAAAAGCTGTTATAAATTAATTAAATATTAATATAATTATTATAGATTATGAAAATATCGATATCGTATCCACCTTTGGAATCGGAAAAAGGCATTGCGCTGCTTTCTCAGAACCGGCAGTTTCAGTGGTTTAAGGATCCGACTTATATTTACCCGGTAGTTCCGGCATATGCGGCAACCATTTTAAACAAAAGCGGATTTGACGTGTTCTGGGACGACGGTATAGCCGAAGGACTTTTATATAATGACTGGCTTGATAGGATTATAAAAGAAAAACCGAACGTTATAGCGATAGAAACAAAAACGCCGGTCGTAAAAAGACATTGGAAAATAATTAATGATATAAAAGAAAACTTTAAAAAAACTTACGATGGTAAATTTGAGCCAGCCGTTGTTTTAATGGGTGACCATGTTACTGCGCTTCCAGAAGAATCTTTGCTAAATTCAGATGCCGATTTTATTATAACTGGCGGAGATTATGATTTTTCTTTACTCGGTTTATGTAAAAGCCTTGACAATGCTAACAAACCGGAGTTGTCTTCAAATCAAAAAGTTAATTTGCCGAAAGGCGTTTATTACCGCTTAAATAATGAAATTAAAAATACAGGCAAAGCAAACATAGAAGAAAACGATTTAAACTTACTGCCGTTTATAGATAGAAATCTAACTAACTGGAAACTTTACGCATATAAAAACGGCAATTTTAAATTTACCCCGGGCACCTATATGATGACGGGACGGGATTGCTGGTGGGGAAAATGTAAATTTTGTTCATGGACTACGCTTTATCCTGCAAAAACATTCAGAACGCTATCCGTAAAAAGATATTTAGACGAAATAAGCTATCTTATAAATGATTTAAAGGTTAAAGAAATATTTGACGACAGCGGATGTTTTCCTCGCGGAAAATGGTTAAAAGATTTTGCTTTAAGCCATATTGAAAGAGGTTATAATAAAAAAGTCGTAATGGGCTGCAATATGAGAGTTGGAGCTTTAAACGATGCAGAGTGGCAGCTTTTAAAAAAAGCAAATTTCAGATTTGTTTTAATAGGTCTTGAATCTATGACTCAATCAACTTTGGACAGGTTAGATAAAGGGATAAAAATTGAACAGATTGAAGAAACTGTGAAATCCGCAAAGAAAGCAGGGCTTGAGCCTCATATTACGACTATGGTGGGTTATCCCTGGGAAACTAAAGATGATGCG
The DNA here is from genome assembly GCA_021845685.1 of bacterium. Taxonomy (GTDB): domain Bacteria; phylum SZUA-79; class SZUA-79; order Acidulodesulfobacterales; family Acidulodesulfobacteraceae; genus Acididesulfobacter. The sequence goes on along the minus strand of JAJZVN010000015.1, from coordinate 41,997 downwards.
GTTAAAACTATTGAATTTGCAAAATATTTGTTTAAAAAAGGCTACATTGACACACTTCAGGCAACAATTGTTGTTCCGTATCCTGGGACTCCGATGTTTGAAGAGGCCAAAAAAAACGGCTGGCTTTTAACCGAGGACTGGGACAGATACGATATGAAGGAATCTGTCTGGAAAAGCCCTGTGGGCAGCGGCGAAGTGCTGAAGTTTACGCAGGAATTGTATACCTCGGCATTGAATCCCGCATTTATAGCAAGAAAAATAATTTCGGTTAGAAACATGGACGATTTAAAGTTTATGTTCAGGGCAGGAAAGAAAGTTATGGCTCATTTTATGGATTTCAAGGGATAAAATTTATTTATGATAATAGGAATTACCCTTGTGTAAACTTAATAAAATAACATGCGAAGATTAGAGACTAATTTTAAGGCAAATTAGCAATTTTAAGTATTAATTATCAATTTATTATAAGGGGTAAATTTTTTGAAGGTAGTTATACTTGCCGGCGGATATGGAACAAGGTTAAGTGAAGAGACAGATATAAGACCTAAGCCTATGCTCGAAATTGGCGGCAAACCAATTTTATGGCATATTATGAAAATATACTCTTTTTATGGTTTTAACGATTTTGTTATTTTACTTGGATACAAAGGTTATTATATAAAAGAATATTTTGCAAATTATTTTTTACACCAAAGCGATATAACAATAGATATTAAACATAATGAAATGGAAGTGCATAATAATTCAAGCGAACCATGGAAGATAACACTTATTGATACAGGCATTAATACTATGACAGGAGGAAGAATTAAAAGAGCACAGAATTTTATAGGAAATGAATCTTTTATGCTTACATATGGTGATGGAGTTTCAGATATAAATATTAATAAATTAGTTAAGTTTCATAAGTTGCATGGAAGAGCAATAACCGTAACATCTGTTCAGCCTGAAGGAAGATTTGGTATGTTAAACGTGGAAAACAATAATAAAGTGAGTTATTTTTTAGAAAAACCAAAAGGTGATAATAACTGGATCAATGGTGGATTTTTTGTATGCGAGTCAAAAGTATTTGATTATATTCCAAAAGACGATGGCATTATATTTGAAAGATCATCATTGATAAATTTATCAAAAGATGGAGAACTTTATGCTTATAAACATACGGGATTTTGGAAACCCATGGATACTTTGCGAGATAAAGTGCAACTAAATCAATTATGGGAAAGCGGCGAAGCTCCGTGGAAAGTTTGGAATGATTAATATTTTTAGAGGAGTTAATATATGAATTGCAGATTTTGCGGAAACAAATTAAACCATGAATTTATTGATCTTGTTAGTTCACCGCCGTCAAACTCTTATTTATCAGCGGAACAATTAAATGAACCTGAGATCTTCTATCCGCTTAAACTTTTTGTGTGTGATAAATGTTTTTTAGTACAAATTGACGAATATAAAAAAAATAATGAAATTTTTAATGAAAACTATGCTTATTTTAGTTCATATTCTAATAGCTGGCTGGAGCATGCAAAAAACTATACAGAGATGATGATTGAAAAACTTGGATTAAATAATAAATCACAGGTAATAGAGATTGCAAGCAATGATGGTTATTTGCTTCAATATTTTAAACTTCAAGGTATTCCGTGTTTTGGAGTGGAGCCGACAAAAAACACAGCGGCTGTGGCTAAAAGTAAAGGTATTGATGTCATTGAAGATTTTTTTACAGAAAAGTTGGCAAATAATTTGCCTAAAGCAGATTTAATTCTTGGCAATAATGTATTGGCCCACGTACCAAATATTAATGATTTTGTTAAAGGTCTAAAAAAAGCGCTTAAGCCAACAGGTACCATAACTATGGAATTTCAGCACCTATTAAATCTAATAGAACAAAGTCAGTTCGATACCATATACCATGAACATTTTTCATATCTATCGCTTTTTACGACAATGCAAATATTTAAAGCGCACGGACTAAATATTTTTGACGTAGATGAATTGCCTACGCATGGCGGTAGTCTGAGAATTTACGCAGCCCATTCAGAAATGAATAAAAAACATTCCGAACATGTAAAAAAAATATTAGAAAAAGAAATAGCTATTAATTTAGACAAACTTGACGGATATAAAAATTTTCAAGTTAAAGTTGATAAAATTAAATATGAATTATTAATATTTTTATTGGAAGCCAAAAAAGATGGGATGAAAGTAGCAGCTTATGGAGCTGCGGCAAAGGGAACTACCTTATTAAACTACTGCGGAATCAAAAAAGATTTAATCTCGTTTATTGTAGATAGAAATCCGCATAAACAGAATAAATTTTTGCCTGGCAGCCATATTCCAATAGTCTCCGAAGATGCGCTTTTAAAAGAAAAACCAGATTTTGTAATCATTATTCCATGGAATATAAAGAGTGAAATTATCAGTCAATTGTTATATATTAAAAAGTGGAATGCAAAGTTTGTTACGGCTATACCACAGGTAACAATAAATAATTAAATTAATATAAAAGCTAATATTAAAAGACTTAAATTAATTTAATAAATAATGGATACAAAAATGTCACTGCCTTTAGTTTCAGTCATGGTTAATACAAGAAACGAAGAAAAAAATATTGAGCGCTGTTTAAAAAGCATAAAAAATCAATCTTATAAAAATATCGAAATTATCTTGGTTGATGATTCTAGTGATAGAACAAAAGAAATTGCAAAAAAATATACTGATTTGATTTATGATAAAGGGCCTGAAAGATCAGTTAAAAGAAATTATGGCGTAAGCGTCAGTAACGGGGAATTCATTTTATATATTGATGCCGATATGATTTTAGCTCCATTTGTTGTGGAATCTTGTGTTAATGAAGTGAAAATTGATTCTTCGGTTCTTGGATTGTATATAGAAGAAATAATTTTAGGCAAAAGATTATGGTCAAGGGTTAGAAGATTTGAAAGGTCTTTTTACAATGCGACTCCGATAGACGCTATAAGGTTTTTTAAAAAAGAAACTTGCTTAAAGGTAAACGGTTTTGATGAAAATATGACAGGGCCAGATGATTGGGATTTTGATAGAAAAATTTCAAATTTGGGGAAACTTAAACTTGTCGACAGTTTTAAAAATCCGGCTTCTGCCAATATAAAAAATATACTACCAAAAGAAATTGAAAAATTTTTAATTTCAAATGGCATTGCTTATAAAGATTTATATGGCAGATATAATAATGTAATATTCCATAATGAGAGCAACTTTAAATTATCAAATTACATAAATAAAAAGTCATATTATATCAAAGATTTTGATAAATATATTAATAAATGGGGCAAAAACGATTATATTGTTAAAAAGCAATTGGGAGTTTTTTATAGATATTTAGGAGTTTTCACAGAGAATGGCAAATGGAAAGGATTAGTGAGACATCCTATTTTAACATTGTATATGTATTTTTTAAAAGTTATCGTTGGACTTGTATATTTTAAATATAAGTTTTTAAATGATAACTGAAATAATAACTAAAAGGATAATCATAAATATTTTAAAATTAACCATATAGAAAATAATCATGAATCAAATTCTAGCAAAAGATTTAGTCCATATTTATAATAAATTAAGCGATCAAGAAAAAGAAAAATTACAAAACTCAACTATTTTAATAACCGGATGTGCCGGTTTTTTAGGATATTATTTTATGCAATTTTTAACCCGTTATAAACAGGAATTTGGTATAAAACAAATTATCGGTCTTGATAATTTTATTTTTGGAAAACCGAGATGGATTGACGAGTTATCAAACAGCAATAAAGTCAATTTATATAAATTTGATATCATTAACGATAAAATTGAGAATATTGAGAATACAGGAAAAGTAAGCATGGCTATCCATATGGCGTCGATAGCTTCCCCTGTTTTTTACAGAAAATATCCGGTACAAACTTTGGAGGCAAATGCCTGGGGACTTAGAAATTTATTAGAGTTTTATAAAGATAAAAAGTTGAAAGGGCTTTTGTTTTTTTCAAGTAGTGAAATTTATGGCGATCCCGATATTAATAATATTCCCACCGACGAAGAATATAGGGGTTTTACATCCTGCACAGGCCCGAGAGCTTGTTATGACGAAGCAAAAAGATTTGGCGAAACCATGTGTACGCTTTATTCAAAACAATACAACTTACCTGTGGGTGTTGCAAGACCATTTAATAATTATGGACCTGGAATGAGTATAGATGATAAAAGAGTTGTGGCAGATTTTGCAAAATCTGCCTATCAAGGCAGAAATATTGAAGTTTTTTCCGATGGAACTCCAACCAGAACTTTTTCATATGTTGCCGATGCAATTACGGGTTATTTAAAAATACTTTTATATGGTCAATACGATTATTTTAATATAGGCATTGATAACCCGGAAATTTCAATAAATGAATTGGCAGTTATATATAAAAAAAAAGCTAAGGAAATTTTTAACAACGATATTGAAATAATTTATAAAAAACATGCTGATAAAGATTATTTAACGGATAACCCGAATAGGAGATGTCCTAAAATTGATAAAGCTAAAAAAATTCTAAATTACAATCCTGACATATTAATAGAAGAAGGCGTTGAAAGATTTATGATTTTTTTGAAGGAAGGAGGTTCTAATATAATATGATTGCGGTTATTGGATTGGGATTTGTCGGATTAACTACTGCTTTGGGTTTTAGTGAAAAAGGATTTATAGTAAAAGGATTTGACATTGATAAAAATAAACGCAATGGGATTAGTAATTATAAAATTCCCTTTCACGAGCCCGGTCTTGAAGAAGTTTTAAATAGACATTTAAATAAAAAGTTTTTTATTTCTGAATCCATAGATGAAGCAGTTAATGAGGCAGACATTATATTTTATTGTGTCGGAACGCCTGAAAACAATAATGGAAGTTCAGACCTTACTTATTTATTGCGGGCAATTGAAGATACTTTGAATAATATTAAAAAAGATGGATTTAAAACTTTAGTCATAAAATCAACTGTTCCTCCTTCTACAACTTCTGAAATCATAAAGCCTTTATTACGGTGTAGGGGGCTTATAGTAGGGGAAGCTATAGGCTTAGCTAATAACCCTGAATTTCTGAGGGAAAGCTATGCCTGGAGTGATTTTATAAATCCGGACAGAATTGTGGTTGGAGTTGAAGATGATTTAAGCGCCGAAGCATTAAAAAATATTTATAATGTTTTTGGTTCAGAAATATATTTTGTTAATTATAATACTGCAGAATTTATAAAATATCTTTCTAATACTTTACTTTCAACCCTGATTAGTTTTTCAAACGAAATGTCGGTTATTGCCAAAACAATTGGCGATATCGATATTCCATCGGCTTTTAAGATTCTGCATAAAGACGCAAGGTGGTCGGGGAATCCGGCTAAAATGGCATCATACGTTTATCCGGGTTGTGGTTATGGAGGGTATTGTTTACCAAAAGACACAAAAGCTATATATCAAATTTCTAAAAAGAAAGGTTTTATCCCTAAAATTTTAAAACAAAATATAGAAATAAATGAAAGTATAAAAGCCTATTTGATAAATGAGTTGATAAATAAAATTTCAAAGGAGCAAAATATTGGAATTTTAGGACTTTCTTTTAAGCCAGATTCCGATGATGTTAGACAATCCCCGGCTTCTGATATTATAAACATACTGTTAAACAATGGCTATAAAAATATAATAGCTTATGACCCGCTTGCAAATAAGAATTTTGAAATTAGTTATGGTATTCCTATAAGATATGCGGAAAGCTTAAAAGAATTAATAAAAATAGTTGATGTTAGCATACTTATCACTAATTGGGCGGAATTTAAAGAAAATGAAATATTAATAAAAAATAAACCCCTGTATGATTTAAGATATTTTCTTGAGTAAAAAAGGTGTTTTAATATATTATTTATTTGCGATAAAAATAGGAGGAAGGGAGCCATATGTCTAATTTAATTGACTCTGAAATTGTAATTTCAAAGGAGGATCTAAAATTTAGTATTTTAATGCCCACTTATAATGGTTCAAAATGGGTAAAACAGGCGATAGAAAGCATTTTAAAACAATCTTATTCTAATTTTGAATTAATTGTTTCAGATGATAACTCAACAGATAATACAATTGATAAAATAAAAGATATTAAAGATAACAGGATAAAACTATTTAAAAATGAAGCCAACTTGGGTTATCCTTCTAATTTAGAAAAGCTCCGTTTATTATCTTCAAAGGACAGCGATATTGTATATCTAATGGCTCAGGATGACATACTTGCAAAAGATGCTTTGTTAAAAACCTATAACGCTTTTAAAATTGGCGAAGAAATCGGAGTTTTGAGCAGGGCATATTACCAGTTTGACGGAAATGATTTCAATCATGGAATTAGACATAGCGCTAGACCTTTGAGCAACAAGCCATTTGATATAATAAATATAGCCGATGAAAATGATGTTTGTCATTTGCTCGATTCCCTGGGCCAGCTTTCAGGACTTGCATACCGCAAAAATTATATCGATATGCCATTCCATAAAGATGTTTTTGTATCCCATATTTATCCCTTTTTAAGTATATTAACAAAATATAAAGCAGTATATTTAAACGATTACATTATTGCCGTCAGAACTGAAGGTTCTCAATGCATCCATGTCTCCTCAATTTATAAAGTTTCTCCTTTGAAATCTTGGGTTGATATGTTTAATCATATTTTAAATAATAAAAAATATGATAACTTAAGAAAACTATTAATCGATTATTCATCTAAAAAAATTGAAGGTATTTTGCAGATTAAGAATTTTGGGCAAGCAAAATATTATTATAGAGAAATATTACTTTATATAAGATATAGACCTAAAAATTTAATTTCTATAAGATTTTGGGTATACACCTTAGGTTCTTTATTTATGCCCAAACGATTATTAATTAAAATAATAAGCTATTATAAAAATAACATTCTTGCAAAAGGTATGAAAAATGTCAAAATTGAATGCTAATGGCAAATTACGGAATAAATTGTATTCTTTTTTATATCATAATAAATTTTTGGAGAAAATATTTCATACCACGGTATATAATTTAAAAAGAGATTTGAAAGATTGCAAATCTGCTTTGGACTTAGGATGCGGTAAAGACTCGCCGATACAATACTGTAAATCTATTGAATATAGCGTGGGAGTTGAAGCATTTAAACCTTCTTTGGAGGCATCAAAGTCAAAAAAAATACATTCAAAGTATATCAATGAAAATCTGATAGATGTTAATTTTGCAGAAGATTCTTTTGATGCTGTTATTATGATAGAAATTATTGAACATCTTGATAAAAATGATGCATTAAATTTAATAGATAGAGCAAATAGATGGGCAAAAAATAAGGTTATACTTACAACTCCTAATGGATATTTACCCCAAAATGAATATGATTCCAATATTTTACAAAACCATTTATGCGGTTTTGATGTAAAAGAATTAAAAAGTTTAGGATTTAAAGTATACGGATCAGCCGGTCTAAAAATTTTATATAGTGAACAGAAAAACAAAAATAATAATGAAATAATTTGGATTAGAAAACCGGTAGTTTTTTGGACAATTATAGCGGGTGTTAGTAGATTATTTACTTATTATCTACCTTTTTATGCTTTTGAATTATATGCGGTGAGAAATAAAAAATATTTATGTTAAATAATAAAAATAAACAATCAAATAAAAAAATACTCGCTTTTATGAATGCCTATACTTCTGGGAAGGGCGGCGGTGATGTTATTTTTTTAGAACTTTGTAAATATCTTGATCAATATGCTGAAATAACCGTCATCACTTCATGGTTAGGTAAGAAGCTTGCCTTAGAATATTGCGATAGTTTAAATTTCATTATTATAGACAAAAGAAAATATTTTAAAAATATAATTTCTACTTATCTTTTTAGAGGTATAAAGGCGTTATTCCTTAAAATTAAATTAAGATCAGGCGATTTTTTATACGGTACATCAGATTTTTTACCTGATGTATTACCTGCATTCTTTTATAAATTATGTAATAAAAAGGTTATATGGATACAAAAAATATATCACATAATACCAACCAATAGAAAAATCTCATTCCTCGCACAAAATTTAAGTTTTTTTTTAATTAAATTATTAACGGATAAAATCATAGTGATAAATAAAGATGTCAAAGAATATTTAATTAAAAAAGGATTCGATGGGAAGAAAATTGAAATAATCTATCCAGGTATTAATCTAAATAATATTCAAAATAAAAAATATAAAGGTTGCACTAATTATGATGCGGTATTTGTTGGCAGATTGGTAGAATCTAAAGGAATATACGATCTTATAGAAATTTGGAGTTTGGTTTACAAGGAAATAAATAATGCCAAGCTTGCAATTATGGGTTCGGGAGATACGGAAATTATAAACAAACTGATTAAACTAATAAAAGCTAAAAATCTTGAAAATAATATTGACATGCTTGGTTATGCAAAAAATAATGACGAGGTATACTCTATTATCCAATCAAGCAAATTATTTGTGTTTCCTAGTCATGAAGAAGGGTTTGGCTTATCTATTGCTGAAGCAATGGCTCTTGGCACACATGTTGTAGCCTATAATTTAGATGTTTATAAAGAAATATACGGAAATTCAATTACTTACATTGAACTTCTAAATATTGCCCAATTTGCAGATAAAATTGTTAAATTATTAAATGACGAAAAATTATTAGCCCATTATTCAAAATTAGGGTTAGAGATGGTAAGAAGGTATGATATATCTAATAGCGCCAAGGAAGAATTATCAATAATGGGGCTTATATAATTACAATACAATATTAATGCTAGCGGTTATATAACAACAAATATGTTTAAGTTTATACACAAAATTGCAAATAGATTAAACTACCATAAATTTCCGCTACTTGTTTTTATCATTTTATCTTTTGTTCCCTTCTTATGGCTTTATAATAAAAATGGAACATTTTATGCTAAAGGTCATTCAGGATTATGGTGGATATTTTATAATCCTATTTATATATTAAAGAACACCCCATATTTAATATCCTCAAATAATTTAGGCTTACAATTTATACATTTCATGTTTTACCCATTTGCTTTAATTTTTTCTTTTATTTTTTATATTGTTGGCCAGAATTATCAATATTCACAAATAGTTTTTTATGGTTTAATTGTATTTTTTGCAATGCTTTATTTCTATTTATTTATTTTAGAATTATTTGAAGATGATGAAAATAAAAAAGTTATTGCTTGTATTTCAGCTATTTTTTATGTTTTCAATTTTATTATAATATTTAATTTATTATTTCTTTATACGGGCAGCGGCACTCTTTTTTTGTTGTTATTTACCAGTTTAATCCTTTTTTATTTTATAAAAGGATTAAAAACTAAGAAATTAATTTATCTTTTAATTATTGCTTTGTTCATTTCTTTATGTGTAATGTTTTTAGCTATTTTTCAAGTTTTTTTTCAAATAATTTGGCTTGTTTTATTTTTTCTTTTTTATAAGATTTTAAAAGTTGATAATATTTCCCACTTAAAAGAAGATTTAAATTATTTATCAAGGATGTTTTTTATAATTTTATTTATAAATATTTGGTGGATTGTCCCATTTCTTACATTTGCATTCGGTAATAACGCATATTCAAATGCCAAAAAGATTTTTATTAGTTTTTTTCATGTATATGCCCAGATAAATCCATTTTCTAATGCACAAAATCTTTTATCTTATTTTAGGAATGTATCATTTCTTGAGGGTAATTGGATTTACAAGTTTTCTCATTTAATATGGGAGAAAGTTTATTTTGATCCATTTTTTATTATAATAGGGTTTTTTATTACCTTTATTTTATTAATACCTATGATAAAAAATCCTAAGAAATATTTTATGTTTATATTATTATATTTAATGGGTATTTATCTTAGTGTAGGTTATGAACATCCTTTTAGGAATATTAAAATTTGGTTATTAGAACATTTGCCGTTACATTTTTTGTTTTACCAAAATATTTCTTTTCTTATTATAGTAGTTGTATCTTCCGCAATCTTATTTGGTAGCGGCGCAGGTATAATCTATAAATATATTGAACATAAAATAGGGAATAAAACCAGTATGATTGGTTTATCTTTTATAATGCTTATTTCTTGCTTAATATATGTTTTTCCTATGTGGTCTAACAATATGTTGAAAGGATATACAAATTATAAAGATAAAAAACTTTCTTACATGGTAAAAGTTCCAAATTATTACAACAAGACAAAAAACTTCTTTGGTAAAACTAAAATTAATTATAACATATTATCTTTGCCGCTTTTTTATCCTAATATAAATTTTAATTGGCATTTTGGTTATCTTGGGGGAATGCCATTTTATTTGTTATATGGCCATAGCATTGTAAGAGTTGTTGATAGTAGTTATCCACAAGACGCCTTGCTAATTTTATTGCAAAATTACGAATATCCTGATTTAAAAAACTTTTTGGGCATGTTTTCAGCAAGGTATGTTATATTGCAAAACGATATAATACTATCAAAAACAAATATCATTGGTGCAAGTGCTTATGCTAACTATGGTTCTTATTTAAAATATATCTCAAAACCGAAATTGCGCTCCCTACTAAACTCCTCAAAAGGTTTAATATTAGCAAGAAAATTCGGCAAACTTGATATATATAAGCTATCCGATAAATATTTCATATTTAAAGTATGGACGCCTAAGAGGGTAATGTTTGTAAATCATGAGCTAAAATTGCATGATTTAGACAATTATATGGTGCCGATTACGATGCAAAATAGTTTTAAAGTTAGAACCGCCGTATTTGCGAAGTTATTTTCTCAAAACAGGCATTCCGAAAGAATAAAAAACAATGAATTAAACAATATTGCCGATAAATATTCAAAACAATATTCAATAACCAATAAAATATTGAATATTCCAGCTTCTGATAAAACGCTGAAAATATCGGAGACCGTAAAAAAAATTACCGCTCCGACTATTGAATTTAAAGAAATTAATCCATCAAAATACGCGGTTATAATTCATAATGCAAAGACAAGCTTTCCTCTTATTTTTAATTTAATGTATTTGAAAGGCTGGGATGTTTACCCGCAGGTTTATCCGAAAGGGGTAGGCGTTGATTATTCAAGAGATAATTTCAATAGAACAAATAATAATATAGTAAAACAGACCAATGCTGATAAAAACATTGCATTTTTAGGCAATAAATTTATTTCCAAAGACATAAACGGAACCATACAAAACAATAATATTTCCGATGGGCACATTCTTCAGACTTTATTTGAAAAACCACTGCCCGCAAAATATCACTTTGTTGCTAACGGTTATGCAAATTCATGGTGGATTAATCTTGATTATATTAAAAAGCTGGGTCCGCGGTATTACAAAGTTAACAAAAACGGCACGGTCGATTTTGAACTGATAATTGATTATTGGCCTCAGAGATTGTTATATATCGGTTTGATTATTTCAGGTTCGTCGCTGTTTATTATCGTAGCCTATTTAATTTACGACGCCATTAAAAAAAGAAAAAATAAAAAAGATACAAATAATAACGATGTAGCTGATACAAACAATATAAACGATATAAAAAATAATAATGACATTTAAATTTATTTTAGTCTTTAAATACTACTTGTTAAAGTATAAGATATACAGATACAAATACATATACAATACACAAATACGATATACGGTTTATAAAATCAATTATGAATAATATAGACAAAAAAATAATTTCGGATATAAAGGCGATATTCTCAGCGCTGTTTAAAGCGGGCTTAAACTTATGGCGGCATAAACTTAAAATCGCTAAATGGCTTGCTATTATTATTGTCCTGTTTCTTCTTTACAGGGTTTATAAAATTTTAACGATTCACCATGTCGTAATTCAAAATCATGTTGTATCTAAAATAATTCATATAAAAAAAACGGGTTATTACAGGCTTGCGGTTTACATTAAGCCAAAAACTGTTTACTTTCATAAAAGACGAATACTTGCCGAAACTAAAAAAACTAAAAACCTGCGGGCGCTCCAAGATTTAACCGTACATCATTATTTATACGCCTATAAGTCTAAAATTTTACTAAATAAAAAAAATATAGCCAAATTTAAAAAAGACAGATACCGTCATTTAATCTTCAGAGCTAAGATTACCGGAAAAGGAAGCTCTCCCTTTATCCTGTTTTATGTTTCTTTTTCCAATCCTGATTTGCCTGATAGAATTATTTACACTCCGGTTAACATTCCCGTAAAAAACGTGCTTAGAAATTATACCGTATTTGGAGAATTTAGGAATAACGGATACATTGAACTAACTAAGAACCCGAATAAGAAAAAGCCCGAAGTTAGCCTGACTAAATTTTTATATCTTTATCCGCAATTTACTATAAAAGGCAAAGTAAAATACGTAAAAGCGTATATTAAATATAAGATTAAACACAAAGTTTATTTTTCCAGACGGTTTAATTTGTCAAGCAAGGGTTTAATAAATCTTTACGGCATACTTAAAAACAAAAAAATTAAGCACTGGAGAGATGCTAATATTATTAAAATTTATTTTATCGTAAAAAAATATAAAAAAATAAAAGGTTCCGTTAAATTTACCAAATTAGATTTGATATATCCAAACTACCTGCCTTTAAAAAAGGTATTTGAAAGATTTGTGTATAAAAGATATTTCATCCGCTTTACCAAAAAAAGCAGGTTGTTTAACAAAATACTTAAAAAAGAAATAAAGCGGTCTAAAAAAAGCGGAATGTTTGTTTCCGAAAAAAAAATAAAACAAGCGTTAATTCATAATATATTAAATGAAATATTTTTCGCTGATTATAATACTAAAATAAAACATATAGGCAGTATTAAAAATAAAATAGTGAGGCATTTTTACAGATTTATTTATAAAAAATATTTAACAGAACAAAACTTTTTCAGTCCTTTACTGTCGTATTTTAACAAACCGAGGCATTTTTATAAAAATATATTAATCCCTGTTCCTTCAAAAGGCGTTAGAATAAAAACAAGAAAAGAATTCAATGGAAATACGTCTTATTACAATAAAACAACTTATATATCCGTTCATTTTAATAAATTAAAGCTTTATAGATACTGGACTACAAATAAACGTATTTTAAAGAAAATATTAAAAAAATATAATATTGGCACAAACAATCCGCATAAGTCTTTTATAATTAGAGGAAATAACGGCGATTACTGGCACGGCAGACATTATTATAAACGTTATCCCATATTAAAAGGTTTAAGGATTTTTGTCTTTGACAAAAAAATAAATAAAATTAGCGGATATTTTTACTACGAAAGCCTTCCTATGAAATATCCTAAATTTTTAAGTTTTTCGAAAAGCCCGCATTTAAACAAAGAAAATAAAATAAATTTTTTTAATTTAATTGAAAACAAATTTAATTATAAAAATCAGTTAAAACTTATAAACTCTTTTAATTTAAACCCCTCAGGTTTTTTAAAAAAACCATTGTTTACTTCAATAACTTTAAAAAACCAAGAAATAATTAATATCGTAAAGAAAAATAAAAAAATTAAGCAAATAAGTTCAGGGCTTGTAGACGATTCTTTTTATCCCATCACTAATATTACAACATATAACACAAGAAGATTTATTTTGAATTTTATAAATATTAATATAAGCAAAGTGCGTTACGGTTTAATCAGATTTTATATTAACGGCGGATATAATGAAAAATTGGCGAAAAACTTTAAAAAATTACAATGCCTGTTTGTTAATTTTAATAAAACCCAAAAAATTAAAGTTCCCGTTGAATATTATTTACTGAACAATAATCTTTTTTTTGTACTTAATTTAAAAAACATTAACTTGAAAAATGTCAATAAAATTATTATCAGTTTTAAACAAAAGCAAATAACAATACCTTATAGCTATAATTTTCAAATAAACAAAAACATTTATTTAATACATTATACAATAACGCAAACACCTTCGCTTGACAATATTATAAAAAATGACCCCTTATTCAAATTGAATAATAAAAAAATATATTTAAAAAATTATGCGTTGTCCTTAAAAACAATTGATGAAATTTTTAAAAACGGCGGCAGTTTTATTTCGCACAAAATTTATCTTAAGCAAGGCAACTATAATATAGCTAAAGTACCAAACGAAATTTTTAAAATTAAAATAGCATCTTTAGAAAAAATTAAACACAATAAAATTAACTATGCAAAAAAATCAAATTTAAATAAAACAAATAAGATTAAACCAGGAAAGAAAATTAAGCAAAAATGAATTACATAAAAATAAAATGAAAAATATATTAAACAATATTGTTTTTATTATACTGCATATAATAGGTTTTATATTCGCAGTGGATTTAATATTCAGAATTGTTCACGGTCAAATAGGTTTCGGTTTTCAATGGCTTGGATTAATTGTTGTTATTTTATACGAATTATGGGTGCGCTATATTTTAAGAGAAAAATATTTTAACAAGATAGAATTTTTTAAAACAAGGCTGTCGGCTCCGTATTCTTTAGGAGCGGTTTTAATGCTGTTTATAGCCATGATTATTGATCTGGCGGGAAACGAAAGACTTGCTAACGGTTTTGCAATTATTGTTTTTTATCTTTTAATTGCTACGGTGGCGGTTGAAGGCATAGATTCATTTAAACAAAAATTTATACATAAATCCAGTAACAATGAACATTAGGAAAAGAAGGAAAAGATATCTGATTTATTTATTCTGAGGCAATAGAAAAAGATATCTGATTTATTTATTCTGGAAAAGAGTTTTATTTCAAATATGAGCATACTGTCCAAAAGATATTTATAATATTTAAATAGGGTATCTTTTGAAAAAGGGATTTTATCCTTGTATTGTTTGTATATTTGCGTTATCGAAAATTTAGTTTGAAAGATTAGGCGCTTCTATCACGGCTAATTTGCGTTTGCTCTTACTTTAAGCGGATATTTTTTGTCAATCGCCGATACAGGTTTATCGCCTTTTGGAGAAATAGAAGCTGCAAAAAATAAAAATAATATAAATAAAATCGTTGAAGATATATCTTCTGCAAGATTTTTACTGAAAAATCGGCATAAAAGCTTTCATTTTTGGACACGATATGGTTTATTCTTCTTCTCGTATGATAATTTTACTTAACAATCTTAAAACTGATTTTTTTTGTTCTATGAATGTTTTTATTGCCTGCCAGCGAAAATCCATATAACGATGAGCAAGCCTGTTTCTTTGAATAGCCAATTTTGATAATGCATTTTGCTCTTCCTCTTCAAAACCGAATATTTTAGAGCATTTTTTAACGGCATCCGCATAATTCTCGGCAGAAATTCCTTCCTGAGTAATTACGGTGCCGCATAATTCAATAAATGCCGTAAGGATATTTTCCACTGTTCTATCTATTAATTTCTGTAATTTCTTATCTTTTTGATAATCTACCCATGTTTTATTTTCATAATCGGTTTCAAATTCTTTTATTTCTTCAAGGATAAAATTCAATGTTTCTATAATTCTACCCTTTGCATATGTAAACTCAGGCATTTTTGATTTCCTTTAATTTGTTTTTTGCAATTTCTATCATCCATTTTTCTCCAAAAATACTGAAATCTTCCATTTGAAAAATAGCCTCATTTTTTAATGAAATATATCTATTAAAATTTCCGATATACAGAGGCTTACCCAAAACAATCACATTATAGTATAGCAGCGGTTTTCTAAAATCATAATAAACAGGAATTATGTTTATATCGGAATTGCCCATTTCTGATATTTCAAGCGAAATATCCGTTATTTTTGAAAAGATATCATCGTTAGAGAATTTATTATTATTAAAAACTATTCCAATATCTATATCCGAATCTTCCATCGGAAAACCGCTTGCCTGAGAACCAAACAAAAATGCCATTTCAATGTTAAATTTTTGCGCATTTTTCCTAAAAAAATCTTCTAAATGCTTTATCAATTTAATATTTTTTTGTTTTTTGTCCATATATTTATATATTCTATAGATTCATTACATATATTCACGCATTCATAATTTTTACAACATCAAATTAATATCATTATTGTATCATATCATAAGTAATATATAATTGAAAATTTTTAATATAAACAAATTACAATTATTCTATTTTATCTGTATTAGCTTAAGTTATTGTATAAAATAATAAATAAAATAGTTTTAAAATTTGCTGTTTAAAATTTGCTTGACATAACTTTTATAAGTTATATAATTAATAATTACTATACTAACCGTTTAGTATGTAATTTTAAAAGGAAAAGATATCTGATTTATTTATTTATTTATTCTCTAAACAAATATAAAATAAACTTTACAAATTAGCAATCAACCATTTCCATGCAGGAATAATCTTTATGTTAATATTATCTACTACTATATCTTTTTCTTCATCCGCGGTAATAATCAATCCTTCTTTTAGCTTTAGATATTTACAAGCTTTGATAAGGCCGTTCGTTTCCCTTTCCCTGTTTGTTTCGTTAAGTTCCAATGTTACCTGCAGAGCTAAAAATTTATTGTCAAGGTTATCGGTTTTTATTATGAAATCGCATTCTTTTTCCTGTTCGAAATAAAAAATTTCGCTATATCTTCTTTTTAGTTCAATAAATACGATATTTTCAAGCAATCTTCCGGAATCCGAAGATGTAACCCGTTTGCACATGCCCGTATCTATAACGTAAATTTTTGAAGGGTTTCTATGCCTTTTGTAGCTTGACTCGGAAAAGAGTTTTATTTCAAATATGAGCATACTGTCCAAAAGATATTTATAATATTTAAATAGGGTATCTTTTGAAAAAGGGATTTTATCCTTGTATTGTTTGTATATTTGCGTTACCGAAAATTTAGTTGAAAAAGAAGAAAAAATCTTGTCAATCAACAATTCTAAAAGAGATATGTTCGAAATTTTGTATCTTTCGACTATATCTCTGAAAAACATGGCGCTCATATACTCTTTGAGTAATTTTGTCTTTTCAAAATCCGATTCAAGATAGGCGATTTCCGGAAACCCTCCCCATTTTAAATAATCCGAAAAGTGTTTTTTAACTAAATATTTTTTATTTCCATATAATGACAGCGTCCTCCCCTTTAAATCTATTTTTTTTATATGCAGATATTCTTTGAAAGACAAAGGAAAAATTTCTATGCTCCACGACCTTCCCCTTAGTTCGGTATTTATTTCTAAAGGCATAATTTTAGATGATGAACCGCTGACAAATAATTTTATATTTCCCCTTTCCGTCGCTCTTCTGCAAAATTTCTCCCAGCCGTCTATATTTTGAATTTCATCTAATAAAAAACAGATTTCTTTACCCGCCAATTCCGGTTTTAGCTCAAAAAAGGCTTCTTTTATTTTTTCGAAATCGTTTGAATTAAAATCGCCAAGGCGTTCGTCTTCGAAATCGATATAAAGACAGTTGCCGGCTTTTTTATTATATTTTTTAAATATATCGTATAAAATAAATGTTTTTCCGCTTCTTCTTACGCCGTAAAAGATAACCGTTTTATTAATTTTTTCCGGAAAGTAAAGGCGTTCCCTTTTTATAATATTTTTTATGTTTTTAGTTATGAATTCTTCATTTGATACGATAATTTCTTTTAATGTATTTTTATCCATAATTTTTAGTTTAAGGCGCATTGGTTAAAAGTTTAAATCTCCAATATAAAATAGCATCCTTGACATAAGGATATTATAATAATTATTTATCCTTATGTCAAGGACAAATAATTATTGCAATATTTACATTATTACGACAAATTTCTAAGACCATAGAGGAAGGTTTGGAATTATTATATACGCCGGTTTGTCGATTGCGTTAAAAAATATTTTCTAAATCGGGATTTGGGGGTTATAATGTACTTGAATTATTATTGATATTGAGGTATATTTATTTATATACTCTAAAGTATAATACTTATGAGTATATTAATATTAATATTAAATTTATGGCATTTATAAATAGAAAAGAAGAATTATCGTTTCTTGAAGAAAAATGGCTTGAAAACAAACCCCAATTAATAGTTTTATGGGGGAAAAGACGGGTCGGCAAAACGGAATTAGTTAAGCAGTTTATTAAAAATAAGCCAAGCATATATTTTTTTTCCGAGAATACAAGCAATAAAGACCAGTTAAAAAAGTTTTCACTTTCCATCGGAAAATTTTTTAACGAACCTCTTCTTGAAACAAGAGGTTTTGGGGAATGGGAAGAAAGTTTTAAATATATAAAAGAAAAAGGCAAAAAATTTGTATTAGCCATAGACGAATTCCCTTATCTGATCCAATCCAATCCGGCAATCTCAAGCCTGTTTCAGATGGCATGGGATGAATACTGGTCTAAAAGCAGTATATATCTTATAATTCTCGGCTCAAGCATATCTATGATGGAAACCGAAGTTTTGGGCTATAAAGCACCTCTTTACGGAAGAAGAACCGGACAATGGCTTGTAGAACCCATGCCATTCGATTCCGTGAGCAGTTTCAGAAAAGATAAGCCTTTTGAGGATAGATTAATGCACTACGGCGTAGCAGGCGGAATACCCGCTTACTGGCTGCAATTTGATAATGATAAAAAATTTGACGATAATTTAACGGAATGTGTATTGAAAAAAGGCAGGGTATTATACGACGAAGCAGAGTTCATACTAAGGGAAGAATTAAGAGAACCCAGATACTATTTTGCCCTCCTTCAGGCCATTGCCCTCGGCAAAAGAAAACTTTCCGAAATCGTCAATTCAACCGGCATAAATCAGCCTACGGCAAATAAATATCTTTCCGTTTTATCGGACTTAAGAATAGTCGAAAGAGAACTTCCTGTAACCGAAGAAATGCCGCTTAAAAGCAGAAAAGGGCTTTATCGCATTACGGATGAATTCTTTCAGTTTTTTTTCAAATTTATATTTCCGAAAAGAAGCGAACTGGAGTTAGGTAGCATAGACCCCGTTCTTGAGGCAATAAAAAAAGACCTGCCTATATATCTTTCGTTTTTATATGAACGCATAGCTATGCAGATAATATCCAAAAGAACGGAACTGTTTTTTCCCTTTCGGTTTATAGGCAGATGGTGGGATAATAATGAAGAAATAGATTTTATTGCTATAAACAGGGAAATAGATTCTATACTTTTCGGCGAGGTTAAATGGAGCAATAAGCCCGTTGGCGTCGATATAATCGAGAACTTAAAACGCAAATCTAAAATGGTTGCATGGGGCGGAAAAAATAAAAATAGGAAAGAATATTACTGTTTATTCAGCAAAAGCGGCTTTACCGAGAAAATGACGGATATGGCAAGGAAAGATAAGATTTTATTATTTGAAGGAGAAAAATTGATTTCTTCAATTAAAGAAATTAAATAAATTAAAGATATCTAAATTAAAAATTAAAGATATTAAAGATATCTGATTTATTTATTCAATAAAACTCATATTAAAAATAAAACTATTTTTAACTATTATAATTATATTAAGGAAGAGAGAAAAAAATTACTTCGTTTAGTAGATAGGGTTATTTCGGATATTGATAAACTTTTGGAGTCCGCTAAAAGATAGAAATAATTTTAAATAAAAAAAATGTATCGACAAATTGGTGCGGTATTATAATGAGTGAAAAGATAAATGAGATGTTTTCAAGAATATATAAAAAATATGATTTTATGGATCATATTTTAAGCTGCAATATAGATATTTTTTGGAGAAAGAAAGCGGTAAAGGAAACTATAAAAGGTTTAAAGAGTTATAAAAGTTATAAATTGCTTGATGTCGCTTCTGGAACAGGAGACCTTGCAATAGAAATTAAACATGCTTCCGTTAAAAAAAAACAAGATAAAAGTATAGATGTATATGCTATTGATTCAAACAACGATATGCTTAATATAGCCATAAATAAAGCAAAAAAAATGAATTTGCCTATACATTTTAAAGTAGGTGATGCTCTGGCAATAGATTTCCCTTCCGACAGTTTTGATATACTTACAAGCTCATTTGCGTTAAGAGATTTTGACGATTTAGAAAAATTCGTTCAAGAGGCAAAGAGAGTATTAAAAAAAGGCGCAAAGATTATACTTATGGATATGTCAAATCCAAAAGGCAAGTTTTCTAAATTGTTTTTTAATTTATATGCCAAAATTATGATTTTAGAAGATTCTTTAGTAGATAAAGATGCTTATTCATTTCTAATTAACAGCATACATTCGTTTGACGAGCAAAGATTAATAAACATAATAAAAAACAAAGGTTTTAAAAATATAAAAGTTGTTAAACTTTGTCCTTATGTAACTTTTTTATTAACCGCTGAAAAAAATTAAAAAAGGAGACCGTTCAAAATTTTGCATCAATTTGCGTATTAAATATATATAACTATTTAACATAGGGGGTTAAAAAATGGAGCAGGTTGATTTATTAACTATTGGCGCTGGCGGCGGCGGTTATCCTGCAGCATTTAGACTTGCAAAAGCAGGAAAACAAGCTGTTATGGTTGATACCAAAGGCATTATGAGCGGCAATTGTTTAGAACAAGGTTGTGTTCCTTCAAAAACCATCAGGGAAGCTATAGAAATATATAGACTTGCAAAAAAACGTGAATATTTTGGTTTAAAAGGAGATAATATAGGATTTGATTATTCAAAAATTATAGAATTTAAAGATAATGTTCAAAAATTTCGATACGAACAGCATGCAAAAGAACTTGAAGAAGCTAAAAAAAATTTAAAACTCTTAAAGGGAGTTGCGTCCTTTATTGATGAACACATAGTTAAAGTTACAACTGAAAATGGAGAAAAAATTTATAATGCAAAGAACATAATTATAGCAAGCGGTGCGGAACCCTCTATTCTTCCGATAGATGGCGCAGAGTATTGTATTACCAGCACAGACTTGTATATTTTTAACACAAAGATTAAAACCCTTCCAAAATCTGTCGCTATTTTAGGGGCAGGATACATAGGCGTTGAAACAGCATCATTTTTTAGTGAATTAGGCGTTAATGTTACTATTATTCAAAGAAGCAAAAGAATACTGACTGCTATAGAAGAAAGATTTGCTTTATTGCTTCAAAATTTATTAGATCCTAAAATTAAATTAGAATTTGAAACTGAGATTAAGAAAGTTGAAAAATCTAATGAAAGCACGGATTATAAAGTTTCATATATAAAAGACGGGAAATTAAAGACAATAAATGCGGAACTTGTTCTTATGGGAACAGGAAGAAAACCAGTAACGCCTGAAGGAATTGAAAAGATTGGAATTGAGTTAGATGCGAAAGGCATAATAAAAATTAAAAATTCAATTCAAACAAATATTCCCCATATATACGCCTCAGGAGATGTTAATGGAGTTCAGATGCTTTTTCATTCTGCCGAAAGACAATCATTAGTTTGTGCCAATAATATTTTTGCGGGCAATACCCCAATTGACTATATGAATTTCAATGCTGTTCCTACTACCGTATTTACTTTTCCTAAAGCCGCTTATGCAGGAATATTGCCTTCAAAAGCTACATCTATGGGCATTGACATATTAGAAACTTCATATGATTTTATTGTTGATTCTAAAGCTCAAATATATAACGAACTAAACGGCGAAATAAGAGAATTTTTCGATGCCAAAACAATGAAGATTATCGGAGCATGGGTTGTAGGGATAGATGCAGAACTTTTAATAGGCGAATTAGTCACTGCTATACAAAATTCTTTGGACGTTCATACATTGGCAAGCCTACCTAACCAGCATCCTACATGCAGCGAAGGAATAGCTAAAGCTGCAAGGAAATTGTTATAATTATAATACGTTAAATCACCGTTAGAAATTTCTTTTCTGGATTCCTGCGTATACAGGAATGACTCTTTGCTATAATTAGACTTTTCACCAAACAGGTGTCATTCCAGAGAAAGCAGGGACCAGTTTTTATAATATGTTGAAGCAATTCTAATAGTTTCTAACGGTGATTTAAGGTAATAATAATATTTCTGTAATTATTTCAAAGTTCTATTGCAAATGGTTAAATAGATTATATAATATAATATAATATAATATATTATACTTCTATTATCTTTTAATAGAAGTATAATAATAGAAGTATAAAAAAACTTCAGATGTGTTATAATTATTAGATTAGAAGAACAATAAAATAACTATCGCGATTAACTTATTAATTAATTAAACGATTTTTTTATAAAATAAGTCAATATAATAATATTAAAATATAATTAATTTTTTAATTATATTTTAATATTAATTCTAAATTAAAAATGGAGGCATTGAAATTAGGATGAAATCAAAAATTAATTTGTCGTTTTTGCGAATATCTTCTATATTAGCATTAATGTTTATAAGTATAGCATTTATAATGCCGTATAAATCTTTTGCAGGTGCTTATCCTGCCAACTGGACAATGTATGCTATGAATTCCGACCATAATCCTGTTTATGAAAATGGCAGCAATTTAAATGTTTATTGGACAGTCGGGGTTCCGGGAGCTATACCGAGTAATATGTCAATACGTGCTATTAAAAAAAGATACATTAATGTTACGACGGTTCGGGATTTGCTTGGTATTCCTATCGGCGCATCTGTTGCTAACGGCATAGTATATGTTCCGAGCGATAATGGTTATCTCTATGCTTTAAATGTCAAAACAGGAAAACCTGTATGGCAATTTAATGCTTTAAACCAGCTTATGGGAACCCCGATTATTGATAACGGCATAGTTTATATTGGAGCAGGTAATTCTGTGTTTGCCTATTCCCATGCAATAAAATTTGCAATACATCATTCGCATGTCATAAGAGGCGTTGATATTAGCGCATATTATGCATTAAACGCAAGAACAGGAAAACTTATATGGGAATATCATACAAAAGGCGAGGATATGCCAACCCCTGTATACTACAATAATGAACTTATATTCGGTAATGGTGACGGTCATATTTACGGATTAAATGCAAGTACCGGAAAATTATTATGGAAAACCTATATCAGGTCATTTGTGAGTATGTCTTCTGCCGCAAGATATAAAAATATAATAATAATAGGAGGTACTCATCCTAATTATTTATATGCCGTAAATGCAAATACCGGTAAAATAATATGGAAATTAAAACCTGCTCATGTTTTTTCTTCAAGTATGGGCGATGGTTCACCGGCTATATCTAAAAGCGGTATAGTAGTTGCGCAAATTGAATTGCCAGGGTTAACTTCAGGCACTTCACGCAGTGAAGAATTAGGGGTTAATGTGCATAACGGTAAAATTATATGGTCGACAATTTTAGGTTCAGGTAAGATTCCTCCTAGAAATAAAGATGCCGTTCCAATGATTCATAGAGGTATAATTTACACAGGAAGCCCTGTTACAAAAAAAGGTTATGCAATAAACTTAAAAACCGGATATATATTATGGAGCAAAAAACTTATAAGAATGAAAGCAGCCCCTGTAATATTAGGATATAAAGTTTATTTTCCGACAGGAAATGGAACTATATTTGTTTTAAATAAAAATAACGGAAATATAATAAGTAAATATAATGCCCATAACGGCGGATACGGACCTCAAGATGCAGTTATTATCGGGAAAACTATGATAATTGGAACTAATTTTGGATGGGTTAATGCCATTCCGCTTTCAGCATTATAAAATATATCCATAAATATAAAATAAACAATAAATATAATCCTGGAAATGATAAATAATAATAAAATAAACAATAAATATAATCCTGGAAATGATAAATATTTAGGGATTGACATTGGGGGAACTAATATAAGATTTGGTATAGTCGATAAAAAAGGCAAACTATTAAGTTTTAATTTATTTCCTATAGATAAGTCCGCAGATGCCGCTATTTTACATATTAAAAAATTTATCAATCAAATGTTGGCAAAAAGTAAAATTGAATTTAAGAATGTTAAAAATTATAATGATAATAATAACGGCGATAATAATTTAGGTTTAAATAATATAAATATAAAAGCAATCGGAATTTCGGCTGCGGGGCAAATAGAAAAAGAAAAAGGTATTATTACTTATTCCCCTAATCTTAATTGGAAAAATGTTCATATAAAAGAAGAACTTGAAAATTCGTTTAATACTCCTGTTTTTATTGACAACGATGTGAAAACAATTGCTTATGCCGAATGGAAATTAGGGGCAGGGCGGGGTATTAAGAATTTAATATGCATTTTTATAGGAACGGGGATTGGTTCAGGTCTAATTATAAATAATAAATTGATTGACGGGTGCAGCGGTTCTGCGGGAGAAATTGGGCATATAACAATAGTGTCCGGCGGAAGAAAATGTCATTGCGGAAATAACGGATGCTTTGAAGCATATGCGGGAGGATGGGGTATTGCGGAAATGACAAAAGAAAAAGCAATTCATAATTCTGAAAAATATAAAAAAATAATAGAATTATCAAAAGGCGGCATAGACAATATTTCATCTAAATCAGTTAGCGAAGCTTTTATTTTAAAAGATGAAACGGCTAAAAAACTTGTTTATGAAATAGCTCTTTACATCGCCGATGGCGTTATAAGCGCGGTGAATTTATTAAATCCGTGTATGGTTGTGCTTGGCGGAGGAGTTGTTGACGGTATACCCGAGTTAGTAGACATAGCAGAGAAAGAAATAAGAAAAAGAGCATTAAATGCCGCGGTAAATTCTTTGAAAATAGTAAAATCAAAATTTGGCGAATCAGCAGGATTGATAGGCGCAGCTATGATTGCAAAATCGATGATTTAGTCAAGTTAATTTAGTTTAATTTATGTTTAATTAAATTTAATTTAATTAAATTAAATAGTAAGAATTTAAATAATTAAATAAAGTTATTTAAATATATGTTTTGAATAATATATTACCTTAAATCACCGTTAGAAATTTCTTTTTATGGATTCCTGCCAACGCAGGAATGACTTTGCGAAGGTTTAAATCTTAACCTGTTTGGTGTCATTCCCGCTAAAACGGGAATCCAGTATTTATCATATGCTGAATCAGTTTTAATAATTTCTAACGGTGATTTAAATCATTATTATGATTGAGATTATGATTGCGCAAAATAGTTATATAGTAGTTATTTAGTGCTGATAACTTATAATAATTAAAGCCAATTTTGAGGGAGAACAGCAACTATTCCTAACGCAACCATTGCTATACCCACTAATGCTACTGTAGCTAATTTTGCTTTTGAATAAGTATATTCGCCAAGAATTTTTTTATTTCCTGCAAGTATTATTAAAAATACAAGAACAATCGGAAGAGTAAAGCCGTTAAATGCTTCAACGTCAACCATCAGAGTAACTAAAGGTATATTGGGAGCAAGCACTATTAACGCAGCCATAATAATTAACGCCATATATAACAAATGAAAAATTTTTGATTCTTTAAATTTATGATTTAAACTATGTTTAAATCCCCATGTTTCACCGGCTGCCCATGCGAAAGCTATAGATACGACAAATGCGGCAAGAACACTTGAACTATATAATCCGATTGCAAAAAGAAGACCCGCATATTTTCCTGCAAGAGGAATAAGCGATTGCCCTATCGCTTTAGCAGATGAAGGAACTATATGATTTTTATAAAGCGTAGCCGCAGTCATTACTATAACCGCAATCATAAGAAGCTGAGTCATGATACTTCCCACTAAAGTGTCAGTCTCCGCCAATTTAACATCTTTCTTGCATAAATTTTTATCAACGGTAGCACTTTGCTGATAATATATCATCCATGGCATTATTACGGCGCCTGCGTTGGCTGCTATCAAAAAGGCATAATTTTTGTTAAATATCGGCTGGGAACCTATTAAGCCGTTAAATACTAATTGATGCAAATTAGGATGAGCGAAAATTGCGGCAGGAATAAAAACAAAGCCCGACAATGCAAAAATAATAGCGATATTTTCCGCTTTTTTATAGCTGCCTGTAAAAACAACAAGTAATAAAATTAAAGCGCTAAATCCTATAGAATATATTTTAGGAATGTTAAAAATTTCTCCGCTTGCCGCTATTCCTGAAAATTCTGTGAGCAAAGCGGCAAATACGGTAATAAATAAAGTAATGGTAGCAAAAGCAGCCCATTTTGAACCGTAATATTCTCTTATCAGTTCCCCGTGGCCTTTTCTGGTTACACATCCGAGCCGAGAAGTCATTGATTGAATGAGATATAAAAAAGGAATAAGTATTATTTGCATTAAAATTAATTTATAGCCCCATTTGGCGCCTGAAACTCCTGCAGTAGTGACAGACCCTGCATCCATATCAGCAATCATAACAATGAAACCCGGACCTAATACTTTAAAGAAATGCAGGCCTCTATATGTAATTCTTTTAAATTTGTCTCTATAATTTTTATTTTTCCCGTCCCTATTTCTTTTATGTCCGCGTTTTTTTATGCTGTTATTATTTAATGTATGTTTTTCTAAATTATCAGTTGCAGATGGTTGAATATCTTTTTTATAATTATTTTTTTCAGGCTGATATTTATTCATCTATAATTTATTATTATTATTTAACGATGATTATAATGAATTTATTTTACTGTGTAATATTTTTATTTTTTAGACTTTATATATTTAAATAATTATATAACGATTTTAAATAATATTGATACAAAAAAATACAAAAGTTTAAATTAATATATTTAAACAATATTTTGCAAGTCCTGTTGACATATTGTATTGTTAAGGAGAGTTAATAAAATTTGGATATTTTTTATTTTTAAATCTTTTTTAATTTATATTTATATGATATATTTAACTAACATTGCCGATATAATTCCCAGTCCGAAAGGGCGGGGATACATAGGCAATTTACTTGTTTTATTTTTATTTTTATTCATGATATAATATCCTTACAGGTTGAAAAACCTTTGTTCTTTGACAACTTATATGCGGTTGGGAATGAGTCTATGGGCGTTCCCGTAAAATAAGTTCCCAAAATAGTCTGGATGTATTTTAGTAGTGTTTTGGCGGTCAAGTTATAAATAATACTACCGCTCTTATGGAAACCAGACCTAAAGAAAAGAAAACATTGCGTAGTAGGGCAGGAAGTGCCCGAACTGACGCTTGGGGAAACAAGCTCTATGGATGACCGAGTAAATGTATTATTCATAATTTGCTCCTAAAAAGTATCTTGTCGTTGAACCAAGAAGCCCCTATCATAAGGTAGTGGGTGCTTCACTATGATGAATTAAATATATCATGATTTAATTTATTTTATTTAAATAATAATGGATAATAAATATTTATATAATTTTGCCGTTATATACAAATATAATAATTTAAAATAATAATAAAATAATAAATACAGATAAATACAATAGAAATATAATAACGATAATAAGATAGAAATAAAATAAAAATATATATTATATAAGGACATTAATTATGAAAGTATTACTTATTCAGCCGGACAATAAAAGCACGGTTGGTTTGAACAATGTTGCTTTGATTGAGCCCACAGGGTTAGAAGCCATCGGCGGAAGCCTCTTAAATGACAAACATAATGTCAGGATAGTTGATTTAAGAGCGGTAGGAAAAGATCCCGATAAATATTTAGACAATGCTATAAAAGAATTTAAGCCGGATGCTTACGGTTTTTCATGCTCCTTTACTCCTGATGTATACAGGGTTCTTGAACTTGCAAAGAGAGTTAAAAATGATTATGGAGCCAAATTTGTTTTTGTCGGCGGACATCACGTATCTGTTTACCACATTGATTTTAACATAAAAGAAATTGATGCAATTATTATAGGTGAAGGTGAAGTAACAGTTGTTGAACTTTTAAGAGCATACGAGGCTAAAATACCTCTTTCAAAGATTGACGGTCTGGCTTATTACGATAATAACAGCGGGGAACAACTTAAAACTAAACCAAGGAGTTTAATAAAAAATATTAGCGAAGCCCCTTTTTTTGCTAGACATTTAACGGCAGAATACAGAAAAAAATATTATCTTGGAATAAGAACGTCTTTAGCCTGCATTGAAACAGCCCGAGGCTGTCCTTTTAAATGCGATTTTTGCAGTGTATGGAATTTTTATAGAGGAACATACAGGTCTAAATCGCCTGAAAGAGTCGTTGCTGAATTAAAATCTATAAAAGAAGATTATATTTTGGTGACGGACGACAATTTTTTTAGCGATGTCAAAAGGGCGAAAATTATCGGCGAGCTTGTAAAAAAAGCAAAGATAAAGAAGCTTTATACTATTCAGGCAAGAAGCGATACTATAGTTAAGCATCCTGAACTCATAAAGCAATGGAAGGAGGTAGGTCTTTCTAATATTTTCATAGGGTTTGAAAGCGTAGACGACGAAACATTAAACGATATTCATAAGGATAACTCATCGGAAATGAATGAGAAAGCTTATTATATTGCAAAGAAGCATGATGTTGCAGTTACTGCTTCTTTTATAGTGTCGCCGAGTTTTTCAAAAATTGATTTTGAGAAATTGATGAATTTTGTCAAAAGACTTAAGATTAGCGTGCCTGTTTTTTCTGTCCTTACGCCTCTTCCGGGAACTAAACTATTTAACGAACTAAAAAATAAGTTGACTATTACCGATTATTCTTATTATGACTTGTTTCATCCGGTGTTAGACACTCTTTTGCCGACGACTGAATTTTTTAAAGAATTTTCAAATCTTTATAAAACATCATATAAAAAATTAAATTTGAGAGCAAATGATGTATTATTTGTTATAAAATATATAATGATGGGTAAAATGTCTTTAGACCATATGATTAAATTAAAAAAATCTATGAAATCTATTTCGACGCCTTCTACTTATACGCTGCCCTTAGTAGTTGTAAAAAGTTAGTTGCAAAAAATTAAGATTTTTAAATTTAAATGAAATTAAAATAATATAAAAAAATTATTGCAAATTTTTATATGTGCGTTTATAATATCTTTCTTATGCAATAATATTTTGCAATAATATTTAAAATAGGTAACTATAATATATATAGTTATATATAAATATAAATAAACATAAATGAATATAAATATATATAAATAAATTAATTATATAAATAAATATATATAAATAAATTAATTATATAAATAAATATATATAAATAAATTAATTATATAAATAAATATAAATATAAATAAATTAAATATATAAATATATATAAATAAATATAAATAAATAAATAAATAACTTATATATACACATATAATAAAAGTAACTTGATTAACTATTTAATTAAATAATTTTAAATTTTAAATAGTTAAATTAAATAATTAAACTTAATAATTAAAGGAGGCAAGGGGGCACCTACCTTGAACCCTCCAAAGACAATGTAAATAAATTATATAACAAAAATAATAACAAATAAAAATGTAGGAGGAATTTTGAAGAATAATATATTTTCGGATATTAATCATAATTTTCCAAGAAAATATGAAACTGTTATAATAATTAATCCTGATTTAGATGATTCGCAATATAATCAATTTATAGAAAAAATTAAAGGAATTATTGTTAAAGAAAATGCCGAGATTATAAGCATAAGTGATTGGGGATTAAGAAAGCTTTCGTACGAAATTAAAAAAATAAGTAAAGGCCGTTACGTTGTTATTCATTTTTTAGCTAAAAGCAATGTTGTAGCAGAATTAGAAAGAAATTTGAGAAATATAGAAGATTGCCTGAGATATCAAACTGTATTATTCACAAATGATTTAGAGTCTTCAAAGGAGGAAGCCGTTAATGTTTAAAAAATTTGAAAGAACATCCGCCAATAGACCCGCTGCAAATTTTGCCCATAGACCATTTACAAGAAAAAAATCTTGCAGATTTTGTGCGGATAAAGTTTTGAAAATTGATTATAAAGATACCCGTCTTTTAAGAAATTTTGTAACCGAAAAAGGCAAAATTATGCCTAGAAGAGTAACCGGCAATTGTGCTTATCATCAAAGAAAAATTGCAAAAGCTATAAAGGCATCAAGGAATATTGCTATAATGCCTTATATTTCTTTAAATGTATAAATTTAAGAAATTTTTATCAATTTTTTTAATTACTTTTTTATTATATCTTTTAATAACCGACTGTTTGGCAGCCGGTTATTATTGTTTTGCAAACCCTTTTTTTTATTTAGTTTTTAGTTTTATTATTATCTGGTATTTTAAAAATTATAAAGGCTCTTCAATACTTCCTATTGCCATAGTATGTTTTGCAGGAATTATGTCTGTATATAATTATATAGATTATAATAGAAGTATTGAAATATTATCCGTTATTTTAATATTTATTGCTATCCCTTATGTATTTTCCTATTTATATAATAAAAAATTAAGTTTAGCTAAAGCTGTTTCTTTTTCCGTATTAAGTATTTTTTCTTTAGTATTTTTATTTTTTACTGTTTATATTTATTATGGCAATATATATTTATTTTCTAATTTAAGCTATTATTTAAATAAATATGCTGGAATAATATTAGTTAAAATAATAAATATTTATAAGCAAATGGGCATATCGGATGCGTTAATAAATAAATTTAAACCGGAATTAATTGTAATGCTCAAGGATATGTTTTTGCTTGCTCCATCAATTCTGATAATTTTTTTATGGTTTTCTTTATGGTTTTCTTTTATTATGTTAAAAAACAGAATTACAAAAGATAAAGATAATAATAGTTTTTTTAGAAACGATGAAAACTTATTAAATTGGAAAGCATCGGATTTTTTAATTGTAGGTTTAGTTATTGGTTTAGTTATTATAATATTTGCTAACGGGCTGTATAAATTTATAGGCTACAATATAATTATTGTTTTAGCATCGGTTTTTTTCGTTCAGGGCTTAACTATATTGGCTTTTTATTTTAAAAAGAATAATGTAAATAAAATTTTGAGATTTTTTGCGTATGCGATTATCTTTTTATTTGGCAACCCCTTTTTAATATTTATTGTGATGCTTGGAATATTTGATGAATGGTTTGATTTCAGAAAAGTTAATAGTATAAATATAAAATAAATTAAAAAAATTTAATTAAAAATATAATTGCAGGAGGAAAAAGCTGTGAAAATAATTCTTAAAGAAAATGTGGAAAATCTTGGCAATATGGGGGATACGGTTATTGTGGCAGACGGTTACGGAAGGAATTACCTTTTGCCTAAAAATCTCGCCATACCTGCTTCAAAAACAAATATTAGATTAGTAGAACATGAAAAAAAAATAATTGAAAAAAGAAAACAAAAATTAATTTCCAGTTTTGATGAACTTAAGAAAAAATTGGAAGAATTGTCTGTTTCTATTCCTGCTAAAGTTGGGGAATACGAAAAAATGTTCGGTTCTATAACCTCAATGGATATTACAGAAAAGTTAATGGAGCTTGATATCAACATTGACAGAAAAATGATTATGCTTGGCGATCCTATTAAAGATATAGGAATGCATACCGTGAAAATTAAACTCCACTCGGAAGTAATTGCCGAACTTCATGTGAATGTTATTCCTGAAGTTTAATTTAATTATAGAAGTTTTATTTATTTTATATTTTTTATTTTATTTAATAAATGAGAAAAAAAGCCTCAATTGACTATAATAATATGGGAGGATCAGGTAATTCAGATTCTATCGGGTTACTTTTGCCTCCAAGATCAATAGATGCCGAACGTGCTTTAATATCTTCAATAATAATTGACAATTCACAGGTAAACTCTGCCATTCAATTAGTTGCCCCCGAAGATTTTTACGATATTGTAAATTATAAAGTCTTTAAAGCAATTACGCTATTAACAGAAAAAGGCGAACCTATTGACATTGTAACGCTTAATAATATTTTATCGGGAGGTTTGCTAAACGGAAACGAATTTCAGCGAAGCTCATCTTTAAATAAAAATCAAAAAAATAAGCTTAGTTTTAACAATTTACATCCTGATGCGATTGATATGCAATCTCAAGATTTATCGTCTTTTGATTGGGCTGAATACTTAACGGGTCTTATGGAATTACCCGCCGGCTTGTTAAATGTTGACCAGTATGCTAAAATTGTTAAAGAAAAATCAATATTGAGACGCTTAATAAGCGCTGCGCATAAAATTCAGAGAAAATGTTATGAACAAAAAGATTTATTAGAAGATGTTCTTGATTTTACCGAGAAAACAGTATTTGACGTCACCGAAAAAAATACGACAAAATCATATTATGAGATGTATCCATTAGTTCTTGATTATTTTAAGAAATTAACTTCAAAAACTGACGATAAAGATATAAGCGGCGTTCATAGCGGTTTTAGGGAATTAGATATTATGACAAACGGATTTCAGCCTGCCGATTTGATTATAATTGCAGGAAGACCTTCTATGGGTAAAACTGCTTTTGCTTTATCTATTGCAAAGAATGTGTCGGCAGGATTTAAAATTCCCATGGCTTTTTTTTCTCTTGAAATGTCAAAAGAACAGCTGGTAACAAGACTTATTTCTCAGGTTTCCAGAATAGACTCTTCGCAGCTAAGGCGCGGAAAACTTCACAATCCGGATATCGAAAGTCTTCAGCGCGCTATGACCGTTCTAGAAAATGTCCCTATTTATATTGACGATAGCGCCGGTATCTCCGTTATGGAATTACGGGCAAAAACTCGACGGTTAAAAATAGAAAAAAATATCGGTCTTGTCGTAGTTGACTATCTTCAGCTTATGAAAGCTCCTTCTCATATTGAATCAAGAGAACAGGCAATAGCAGATATTTCCCGTTCCATGAAAGCTCTTGCGAAAGAACTCAAAATACCTATAATTGCATTATCCCAATTAAACAGGTTGGTTGAATCCCGTTCTGACAGAAGACCTCAGCTTGCTGATTTAAGAGAGTCGGGAGCGATAGAACAGGATGCAGATGTTATATTATTTATTTATCGCGAAGATGTATATAAAAAAGATACCGATAAAAAAGGCGTTGCCGAAATAATAATAGGAAAGCAAAGAAACGGTCCTACAGGAATAGTAAATCTAACCTATGTTGACAGGATTACCTCTTTTGAAAACCCCTCTAACGAAGTTTCAGAAAATTTCTAAAATTTATTTTTTTAAAGTAAATAAAAATAGCGGTTTTTATTTTACCCGAAATATATATTAAAAATAAATATATAAATAAACATTAAATTAAAAAATTAAAAATATGGAAAAAACATTTAACTCATTAGTTGATAATATACGTCCTTTAAAGCAGATAAACCATCCAGCTGATCTTATAAAACAATTCACCCCGAATTGGTTTGCTATGAATATGGGAACGGGCATTTTGTCGCTTATGCTTGCCGCATTCCCTTATCCGTTTAAGGGACTTTATATTATTGCCGAAAGTTTATGGATAATTAATATTATTCTTTTTATAATTTTTAGCATTCTTTTTATAAGCAGGTTTATATTTTATTTTAATTCTGCCAAAAGATTATTAAGTCATCCTATTCAATCTATGTTTCTTGGCGCAATACCCATGGGGCTTGCCACTATAATAAACGGTTTTTTAATTTTTGACTCTCCTAAAGGCGTAACCCTTGCTTTAAACTTATGGTGGTTTGACGCTTTTATTTCAATAATAGTAGGCATATTAGTTCCTTTTTATATGTTTACAAATCAAAAACATAGTATAGAAGATATGACTGCAATTTGGCTGCTGCCGATTGTGCCTGCCGAGGTTGCCGCCGCGTCGGCGGGATTTCTTGCTCAACATGTGTCTGCCGACTTAGGCAGGCATGTTATTATTCTCGGTTATGCTTTATGGGCTTTTTCGGTTCCGCTGGCATTCGGCATTCTTGTCATTTTATTTTTGCGTCTTGCATGGCACAAACTTCCCCATAAAGATATGGCTGTTTCAACATGGATTACGCTAGGACCTATCGGGACAGGCAGTTTAGGCATACTTCTTTTAG
Source organism: bacterium (assembly GCA_021845685.1). Lineage (GTDB taxonomy): Bacteria > SZUA-79 > SZUA-79 > Acidulodesulfobacterales > Acidulodesulfobacteraceae > Acididesulfobacter. The sequence goes on along the minus strand of JAJZVN010000015.1, from coordinate 8,108 downwards.
GGAATGACGCTCCCAGCGCTTTTATTGGAACTAAACTTTTTGTGTATGCTAAAGCTGCTCATGCTATTGGACCTATAGGAGGGTTGGTTATCTGGGGATTTGGTTTTTGGTGGCTTATAATGGCAATATCTATGACATTTAAATATATGAAAGAAGGTTTACCTTTTAATATGGGATGGTGGGGATTTACATTTCCTTTGGGCGTTTATACCGCCGCTACTATTACCCTGTACAGATTAACTAATCTTGAGCTTTTCAGGGTTGCCGGAGCTATTTTTGTTGTAATGCTTGCGATATTCTGGGCTGTAGTTACTTTAAAAACTCTGCCCGGAATATGGCACGGTTATTTATTTAAAGCGCCGTGCTTATCGGAGGAAACAGGATTGCCGGATGGGTCAGAAGAATGTATAGAGTTAGACAGGTAAGTTCAATAATTAAAATCAAATTTTTGTGTACAGTTTGAGATTTCTTGATATGTCTGTTTCATTGCGTCAATCTCCTTTTAATTAATTATAATTTAATTATACAGGATTGACGCAGAATTTTGAACGGGTCTCTAAATATTAATAAAAATGTAATTAAAATGTAAATTTATTTACATCGCCTAATAATTTTTCAAGTTCTTCATCATCTTTGCCGTAAGGTCCTTTTTCTGAGCCTGAAATATCATTTTTGTCTTTATCGTTATAGTAATCTTCAATTTTTTTATGCTCTTCTTCATTTATTGCCGTATGTTCTTCTTGAGATAAATTGCTATCTATTTTTTCTGTCTGATTGTTAGGGGCGGCAGAATTATTTTTGTATAAAACTTTATCATCATTATCAGCATTGTTTTCATCGTTATCGTTAATATTTTTTTGGTCGTTTGTTTTATTGTAATCAGAATTTTTCTCATTATTGCCCGTAGATTTATTTTTATTGGCTTTATCGGTTTTTAATGCATCTGCAAGATTGTCTATTATGTTTTTGTCTTTAGCAGATAAGGATAATTCAAGCTTTTTTGATTCTTCTAAATTAACAAGGTCAATATTTGTTGAAAGAAGATTTTTCATAGAATTTAATATTAAAACCCTTTTATTTAAAAGTTCATTTGCGCTTAAATATATTTCAGAATATTTAGCATATGCTTCATCGGTAATCCTTTTTGCCTCCATAATTGCATTATTTTTTATCGATTCAGCTTCGCTCCTGGCGGCAATTTTAATTTCATCGCCTATTGATCTCACCATTAATACGGCGTCGCTTATCATTTTATCTTTTTCTTTGAATTCTTTAATTTCTTGATTTTTTTTTACAATATCCTCTTTAAGATTGTAAAATTCGCCATAAAGCTTTTCTAGATCTTTAGCGATGAGTTCTAAAAAATTGTCAACTTCTGTTACATCATAGCCTTTTAATTTACGAGGAAATTTTTGAGATTTAATTTCTAACGGAGAAAGTTCCATATATAAAATACTCCTAATTTAATAATTTATTATTTTTATAAATATTTTAATTCAGCATTAAAATATCTAAAACATTTTCTAATGCAAGATTGCAATAAATAATTTATATATATATTATATATATTATATATTGATATTGTTTAAAAAATTATATAAAATTTACATCTTTAAGCTAATTAAATAGCTTACTATATCATTTTCTAAGTAGGCAAAAAGCATTTGCAATATGTAAATAGCAAAAATAACAATTATAGGCGATAAATCTATTCCAATATTGCCAATCGGAATTATCGCTCTTACTTTTCTAAGAACAGGTTCTGTCACATCATCAAGAAATCTTATAATCGGGTTATACGGATCGGGATTAACCCACGATACTAAAGCTTTTATAATTATTATCCACATATAAACCGTCAGAATTATGCTGATAATATTAAAAATAAAAAAAACCAAACTTATTGGAAATCCCATAAATTCGCCCCATTAATCTATTTATTTATTTTTAAACCGTGAAAATTATGCCGATAATATTAAAAATAAAAAATTAAATTTATTAAAAATCTTATAAATCAATACATTAAAGTATTAAAAGTTTATTTATTTCATTGTTTTTATAATGAATTATACCATATAATATAATAAAAGTATAATAACCCAAAATTACCGATAGAAATTTTATTCTGGATTACCGCGCAAGCGGGAATAGCTTTTGAAAGGATTTATCGTTTCACCCGATAGGTGTCATTCCTGCGAAAGCAAGAAAGTTCCGAAGGAAACTTCACGAGGCTATAAGCCGAGAGCAAAGCGGTCATCCAGCGTTATTTAATGCATTGCAGTATATTTAACAATTTATACCGGCAATTTTGGGAATAAAATAAGGTGTTTTTGTGAGTATAACCAAAGAAGAAATTGCTGAAATATTTGAAGAAATTGCTGAATTGCTTGAAATTAAAAATGAAAATATTTTTAAAATAAGAGCATACTCCAATGCGTCGCGGGTTATTAGTCAATTGCCTGGTAATATTGAAGATATTGCTTCTAAAGGTGAATTAACGGAAATTCACGGCATAGGCAAAGATCTTGCCTCTAAAATAGAAGAGTTAATTAAAACAGGGCATCTGTCTTATTATGACGAACTTAAAAAATCAATTCCTGTCGGCATTTTTGAATTGTTAAAATTAAGAGGATTAGGTCCAAAAAAAGCTAAAATTTTATACGAAAAATTAGGAATTAAAAATGCGGTGGATTTAAAAGATGCATTGGAAAACAATAAACTTTCGCAATTAGACGGTTTTGGAGAAAAAACAGTTAGCAATTTATTTGAATCTATAAAAGAATATAATACATACAAAGAAAGGTTTTTATATTTTAAAGCACGCCAGGAAGCGGATTTAATAGTCGCTTATTTACTAAATAAAGTAAATAGATCTATTTCAAATATTGAAATAGCAGGTTCATTAAGGCGAAAATTAGAAACGGCAGGGGATATAGATATCTTAGCCGCATCGCAAAAGCCTCAAATAATCGGGGAAGTTTTCATTAAATACGACAAAATAGCGCACATAGAATCTCGGGGAGAGACAAAAGTTAGCGTTATGCTTAAAAACGGAATGCGTGTTGATTTAAGAATAGTGCCGCCTGAAGACTATATATATGCGCTGCACCATTTTACAGGTTCAAAACTTCACAATGAAGAATTGAGGACTCTTGAGAAAAGACACGGTTATAAAATAAATGAATACGGCATATACTTATTAAATAACTTAAATAGCGATTCAAATGCTGACGGCTTAACCAAAAATAACCTGAACAATAATGACAGGAATGAAAACAACGAAAATCAAACCAATTTAAATTTAAACGAAAATAAAATTATAGTAAAAAGCGAAAAGGAATTTTATAATATTTTTAATATGCAGTTTATCCCTCCTGAACTAAGGGAAGGCACAGGCGAGATAGAAGAGGCTCTAAAACAAAATATACCTGAATTAATAGACATTAAAGATATTCAGGGTGTATTTCATGTTCATACTACTTATACCGATGGGAAAGAAAGTTTAGAGGGAATGGTAGAGGCAGCTTTAGAAAAAAATTTTAAATATATAGGCATAAGCGACCATTCCATATCTGCGCATTATGCCGGCGGGCTTAGCGCCGATGAATTAAATTCCGAGATCGAATACATTGATAGGCTTAATGAACAATACAAAGGAAAAATTACAATATTAAAAGGCATCGAATCGGATATTTTAGAAAACGGAAATCTTGATTATGGTGACTCGGTGCTTTCTAAGCTTGATTTTGTTATAGCTTCCGTTCATTCTCATTTTAATATGTCTAAGGGAGAAATGACGGGAAGAATAATAAAAGCAATCAAAAATCCTTATACAACTATGATAGGACATTTGACGGGAAGACTCATTCTTGAAAGGAAGGGATATGAAGTAGATGTTTCTGCTGTTTTAGATGCTTTAAGCAAATATAAGACTATAATTGAACTTAATGCAAATCCGAAAAGACTTGATATTGACTGGCGTTATATTAAAGAAGCAATTTCTAAGTCGGTAATGCTGTCAATAAATCCTGACGCCCACAATAAAGCAGGTCTTGATTTTATTGAGTATGGAGTTAATGCTGCAAGAAAAGGATGGACGACAAAAAAAAATGTTTTAAATACATATTATATAAAAGAAGTTTTGATCATGTTAAAAAAAATAAGAGAATATAAGCTTAAAATTATCTAAAATAAAACAAGCAAAATGAAGAAAATTTTATCTGTCGCAGGCTACGACGGCTCAAGCGCCGCCGGAATTACTTCTGATGTAAAAATTTTTTCAAAATTAGGTATAATGGGTTTGTCCGCAATAACTGTGCTTACCGCTCAAAATCCTGACGATGTATATAAAATTATGCCTGTTCAGGAGGATTTTTTTGATTATGAACTTAAAGCGATATTTGATTATTTCAAGATTGATTCCGTCAAAATAGGGTTAATAGGTAGTGAACGCCAAAGTATTATTTTAGCCGATTATATCATAAAATATAATATTAAAAATGTTATATTAGACCCGGTATTAATATCTACTTCAGGAATTAGATTAGGAAATAATATTGATATAAATTTTTTAAAACCATTATTAAATACAGCAACCGCCATCACCCCTAATATAAGCGAAGCGGAACTGATTTCAGGTTATAAGATTGAAGATATTAATTCTATGAAAGAAGCCGCTATTACAATTAAAAAAAAATATAATAAGATTAAAAATGTAATAATAAAGGGTTCCCATCTAATAAATATAGCAAATACGGCAAATGATGAAATAATCGATTTATTTTTAAATGATAATAATGAATTTATTATATATAAAAAAAAGCGTATTAGTTTAGATAAGCAGATTCATGGAACTGGCTGCGCTTTTTCCGCGATGATGGCAGCTCTTTTGACTAAAGGAATAAATTGTAAGAGAGCATTAGATGAAACAGAAATATTTGTAGGAAAAATAATAGAAAATTATAAAATTATCCCGGATAATTCAAAAAATAAAAAAATTTATATAACCGCAAATATTTAAATATTATCATGAATTGTTTATGGTTCACTAAATTGCAGTTATAGTTTATAGTTATAGTTATAGTATAAATGTTAACCAAACTTCACCGCATTTATTATTAAAAAATATAACTCATTAATAATTTTATTACATTTTATTATTTATTTTATTGACCCGCAAAAATTTTATTCCCTAATAAATATAGCAATATTAATATGTTGTTGTTAATTATTGTGAAGTTGGGTTAGCGCTTATTACCCTGCTATTTTTTGCAATATTTTATTTAATTTGCTAAAAGGCATAAATCCTCTTATAGTTTTTACTAATTTTAAACCGTTATATATAAATAATGTAGGAGTACCTGTAATTCCGAGCATAGTTCCTTTCCGCATATTTTGTCTAATTAAATTATTAGTCAGATTATGCTTTACGCAAGATTGCTCTTTTTTCATATTTAATATTCCTTTATCATTTTTTTGCAAAAAATAATAAATATCTCCGATAGCGCTCCATTCGGATTGATACTTAAATAAAATACTTCTTATTTTAAGATACTTGTTATTATTCGTAGAACCTTGAAGAGCTGAACAATCGGCATATTCAGCTGCTTTAAAAGCATACTTGTGTATTAAAGTTAAAGGAAAATCTCTGTAAAGCAAATATATTTTACCTGTTTTGACATAATTTTTAATTAAATACGGCAAATCTAATTCTTCAAATTTTCTGCACCATGGACACTGATAATCTGAATAAAGAACTATAGTTATATTTGCGTCAGGGTTACCTTGAACTCTCTGATTGTTAACAATATGTTTAATTGAAGTTTGAGTTAAATTAGCGCGGGTATAAGCAGACGCTTTTGAAATATTTATAAAAAATAGCAAACAAACTATAATAAATATAGTATATATTAATGATATATTTTTATTTTTAAAAATACTTTTTATAGAATTAGTATAAGTATACGGCAAATAATATGTATTACAATTACAATCTGATTGGCTGATTTTTGGCATTAAATCTATGAATTTATTTTCAAAATTATCATAATGTTTCATTGTCCGCACCTTTTTAATTTAATTTTTAATTTAAGATATTAAGATATAAGTTTAATTTTGCGATAAAATTAGCATAATATAAAAAATAAAATTTATTATATATTTTAATTTATATTTTAATATATATATTAAAATATAAATATTAAAATTTGTCAATCAGCATTGAATATAATAAAGGCAGCATGATTTCATGATGTCCAGTAAGCGCAAAAAATCTTCCTCCTTTTTGAGTAGGTCTTCTGAGCACATTTACATTTGGTCTGTAATGTTGAATAAAATCCATATTAGCCGTGACAATATTATCTATTGTAAATCCTAAATTTCTCGAAAGCGTTATTGCTTTAAGAAATATTTCAGGCATAGTTACAGCCGATCCGATATTGATATATACGCCCCCTTCAAGTTTAGAAACAATCCCTGTAAATTTCTTAAAATCTATAAGACTTGATTTTCCGATTGCTTCGCCGTCTACCGAAGGGTGCATATGTATAATATCCGCTCCGATTGTTACATGAACCGTAACGGGTATATTAAGTTCGTAAGCTTTGGCTATAATACTTAAATTTTTATTTTTAAAGTCGGAGTTATAAATAAACTTCCCTATACTTTCGCCTATTCCTTTGTTTTCGGCAGCTCCTTTGCTAATAGCGCCGTTAAGTAATTCAGCGGTATCTTTTGCCATTCCGAAAAGTCCGTTGTCTATCTCTGCCGACACATCCTCGGATGTTTTTCCGCTATAACTTATCTCAAAATCATGTATTATGCCTGCTCCGTTTAAAGCAATGCTGTTTATTAAGCCAATTTCCATTAAATGGATTAAAATTGGAGCAAGACCTACTTTTATAACATGCGCACCCATACCTATAGCAATTAAAGAGCCTTTTCTGTGGCGTTTTATTATTTCTTCGGAAAGTTCATTAATATCTTTCGCGGCTAAATAATCAGGAAGTATTTTGATAAAATCAGAAAAAGAACCTCCTTTGTTAAATCTTTTAGAAAAAGACTCTATACTTACCTTAGACGGACGGTCTTTAAGGAAATAAGTTTTTATATTTTTATTATCTATAGGATTTATATGCATTTTTATAATTTGACAAAATGTGTTTTGTCGGCACCGCATATGGGGCAAACCCAATCATCGGGAATTTCTTCAAAAGGAGTTTCCGGAGGAATTCCGCCTATGCTGTCTCCATTTTCAGGGTCATAAATATATCCGCAAACTTCGCACTGATATTTATCCATTATTTAAATTCTCCATTTAATTTAATTAAGAGTTAATAAAAGTTAGTTTAATTTTTATTTATTTTTAATTTTTTATAACTTTAAGACCTTATCTTTATCTATGAGCACGGAGCACGGAGCACGATGACAGTTTACTATTTTTTAATACAGAATATGTTTATTAAAATCATGATCGTTCATAATATTATATTATATAGCTATTATAATTATTTATTGTTTTTTAATAATTTAAAATGGGTTTTATCAACAAAGCAGATAGGGCAAACCCAATCATCGGGAATTTCTTCAAAAGGAGTTCCCGGAGGAATTCCTCCTTCAGGATCGCCTTTTTTCTCGTCGTAAATATAAGGACATGCCTGACAGATATATTTAGTATCATTTTTTTTATCATTTTCATTGCTTTCATTGCTATTTTTATTCAATTTATCTACCTTTTTTGGGGTTATTTTTTATAAATTTACGATGCAATGCAATATGTATATATTATTTTATTTATATAATTTTATATAATTTTATTTTATTTATATAATTTATATTTTATCAGATAAAAGTATAAATTAAAAATAAAATTTTAAACTATATTTGTTTTATTATGATTATAAATTGTAATTATAGACCTCAATTTATTATTTTACTATGAGGTATAACTATTAGATATGAATATACTTAACTCAATTTCATAGTTTTTATTATTATAAAATTATAACTTATTGATATTGTTGCATTTTATTTTTTATTTTGTAGTCCCCATAGACATTTTTATTGTCCCCATAAATATAATAATATCAATATGCTGCTGTTAATTATGG
>JAJZVN010000014.1 GCA_021845685.1 bacterium | reverse complement strand
CTACCTTCACACGGTAGAAGTCGGCGGTTCGAGACCGTCTGCGCCCACCATATTACATAAGGCTTTCGGAATTTCGATAATTTTTTTAAAAGAAAATAAAAAATTAATTTCCTCGAGTTTTACCGTCTAAAGTTTTATGTACTACGACGGTAAAGCCAGCCATAATCAACGGCTCGGGTATAGCGGGAAATCGCTGTGCCTCCTATATTGGAAAGAGGATTATTCCAATAAAAGGAGGGTGATTTATGTCTTCTAACCGTTATGATATTAATGAATTGGCTGGAGCTTTCGGGGATATTGGAACCTTAATACCTTTCGTTGTGGGATATGTTATTATCCTGCATATGAACCCCGTCGGAATCTTATTGGCTTTCGGATTAAGCAAGATTATAAGCGGTTTATACTATCGCACGCCTATTCCTATTCAACCTATGAAAGCCCTTGGCGGATTTGCAATAGGTCACCCCAATTTGGTTGATCGCCGTATGGTATGGGCAAGCGGGCTGATCATAGGCATTACATGGTTTACACTCGGCGCTTCCCGCGCTGTGGAAATCTTAAGTAAATTAGCGGCAAAACCTGTGGTGAGGGGTATAATGCTGGGATTAGGACTTACCTTTGCGGAAATGGGTTTGTCCAGAATGAGTTCAGATATTCCTCTTGCAATATTAGGGGTAGGTGTTGCATTGCTTCTTTTTGGTACTCGTTTTCCGGCTATGTTTGCCATTCTTCTTTTAGGCATTGCAGCGGCAATAATTAAAAATCCGCAACTTCCGGAAATGCTTTCAAAGGGTTTGGCATTTAAGTTGCCAACCGTTTCGCTTGGTTTTTTGTCGTGGACGGCACTAAGTAAAGGCTTTTTTCTGTTGGTTTTAGCCCAACTGCCGCTTACCCTGGGGAATGCAATTATTGCTATTACGCATGAAAATAACCAGCTTTTCCCTGACAGACCTGTAACGGAGCGTAAAATTTCCATATCAACCGGTATCATGAATATTATTGCACCTTTTATGGGAGGGGTACCTATGTGCCACGGCGCAGGCGGTATGGCTGGTCATGTCAGGTTTGGTGCGAGGACCGGCGGTTCAATAGTAATTATAGGTTCTTTAGTGGTACTTCTTGGACTGTTCGGAGGCGCATCTACATTGCTTTTACTTAAAGCGTTCCCTTCGGCTATAATCGGTATAATTCTTTTCTTCGCAGGAATAGAATTGTCTATAACAGCCAGAGATATCGGTTCGGAAAAAAAGGATTTTTATCTAATGATATTAGTGGCCGCAATAGCTATGTGGAACATGGGTGTTGCTTATATTACAGGGGTTATCCTTAGTCAACTACTGACAGCTAAAGCAGTCGGCTTGTAACTCTGTATCGGAGATGTCGTATGGGAACAGGCTACAATAGGCTGGTTGACGAGAACATTCAGCCCTTTATTCATAACATTGACGGCGCCGACGAAATCGGCATTATCCGTAAAATTGCAATTGCAACAGGAGAAATCGGATTGAGACTTACGGTTGGATTTAGAAATATAATGGCAGGATGGACATTCCCTACTCGTATTCCTCGGGTCGACATAGATTACGGGAACGCCGGACAGTTTTGCCTTATATTCGATAAAGCTATCGAGTTGTCTGAATCCCAGTTGCCAAACCGTCCTCTGTCCGTCTTTCTAACCGTTTGTCTCGCACGGATGCCGCTGATATCTTCGAGAGCGACAGCCCTTTGAGTGCCTTTGGCGGCAGATACGATTTGCTTGGATATTATATGGTTATAGTCTTTTTGAAATCTGCATTGTTTTTTGCCTATTTTCTTAAGTTTGCGTTTAGCAGATTTAGTTCCGCATTTTTGGAGAGACGACTTAAGTTTTGCCGTTTTTATTCTTATAGTATCTATTTGCTTGCCGGAAAACTTAATCCTGTCGGATGTGGTTGCTATGTTGACGATGCCTTTATCTATTCCAAGAACGCCTTTTGGAGTATAAGGAATATCGCCCGGCAATTCTATTACGATATTCAAAAAGAATTTGTTATTTTCAAGAGTAAGGTCTGCTTGTCCCTTTATGGTTCTACCGGCAAGAGTGTTATATCTGCCTATAATAAAGGGTATTTTAAGCCTGCCGGAAACAGAGTTTATACTTGCAATAGAAAGTCTTTTAAAACTAAGAATCCTCTGGTCGTAAACTACGGCAGAATGTTTTTTAAACTTATGGAGCGTCTTTTTTTCTTTAACGTAGCTGTCGGATACCACGGCGATAGCTCTTACGATAAACTGAGACGCAAGTTGGGGGAATTTTATTCTTGTATCCTTATAGGCGAGATGGTGCAGTGGAACCTGAGAAAATATTTTATTTTTATAAGCAATATCGGATATATAGTTGCAAGCATCGTTAAACGATGCCATAGTTTCAAGCAAAGATTCATGTTGTTGTTTATCCGTCAAAAGTTTTGCTTTTATAGTAAGTTTCATAATTATATTATAGGACATATTTTTGCTTTTGTCAATATATCTTTAATTTTAAAAATCTTAAACGAGGATGGCGTTTCCTCCGTCAGCTAAAGCGGACGGTCTCCACGCCATGTTTTTTATGAAAAAATATATTACCAATGCGACGGAGAATTTGCAGGAACGCTTCCTGCAGAAGAAATAGAAAAGGTGGATAATGCGATAACCATGTTTGTAAATCCAGCCGCCTTTTAGGAGTATTGCTACGAGCAACTATGTTATTCTACTTTCTATAAATTGATTATCTGGCAGTATATTATTTTCTATCCACTTCAAGGTAAGTTCAACAAAAACTGAAGTAGCAGGAGAGAGGTCTGAAAACGGTATTATAGACGCAAGACCTATTCTGCGTTTTAATATCGGTTCAAGCGGCAAAATTTTCACATTTGGTATATATTCAGGTAATGCAAATTTTGGCATTATAGCTATTCCCAACCCTTCTTTAATCATAGCCAGCAGTGTTTCGATATTGCTTACTTTGTATTTCCACGGCGGAAGTTTTCCTGTTACCGATTTGAAAGCTTTTTTTACTAAAATCTGGCAGTTGCTATTCCATGTTATCATCATGGGATATTTGGTTAATTCCTCAATGCTGATTGAATTTTGAACTGCCAAAGCATGGGTTTCAGGTAAAACCACCACCATATCGTCGGAGATTATAGGAATTGTTTCAAGCATATCGCATGGAAATGTAATAAATCCTATATCTATCGTGCGGGATACAATCCAGTCCCTTATCTCTCCTTCCGTTCCTTCAAATATTTTTAAATTAATTTTAGGGTATTTTAATTTAAATAAACGCATTATTCCTGGAAGAAAATTAATGGAAACACCTCCGAAACTTCCAATTTTCACCTGTCCTCTTTGTAGTCTCAACGAAGCGCTAACTTCCTGTTTTATATACTCCATATTTGCTACAATCGCACGTGCGTATTTGAGTACTTTAACACCTGTTTCCGTGGGGTAAACCCCATCTTTTTCCCGCTGAATGAGTTTTATACTTAATTCAGCCTCTAGATCCGCTATTGAGTGACTTACCGCAGATTGCGTAACATAAAGTTCTTCTGCCGCTATAGAAAATTTTTTTAATTCAATAACTTTGATTAAAATTATTAATTGATTTAATGTCATGAGTTTTTTCTCATATTTATGAATATAATTCATTTGACTTATATGCTATTTACATATTAACATAATTTTAAATTAAATGAAAAAAAATGGAGATATTATTTTAAGTATTATTATTTATTATAGATTGTTACGCTTTTTGCAATTTTAATTGTAATTTTTTGGCAAGCCTAATTAATAAAAATTATTAATTCAAACTAAACTATGTGGGGGTTGTGGGGATGGCTTTGATAAATCGTTTAAAGTTTATTATATTGATTATATTATCCACGGCGCTGATGGGGTCAGCTTTTTCAGTAATTAAAATGGGTGATATGTATGCGTCGCCGTTATTGTTTGCAGCGATACGATTCATTCTGGCTGGACTGCTTTTAGCTTTCATTGTCGTAATTATGCGAATGCCTCACCCGAAGCATTTGCGCGAGTGGTTTTACGTTGCGGTAATCGGGTTTTTTCAAACCACAGGGGTTTTTGGAGCTATTTTTTTGAGTTTGCGCACCATCACCGCAGGAGAATCGTCTATTTTAATATTTATAAACCCTATATTAGTTGTTTTATTTAGTGCATTTATCGGCATACAGTATCGCTGGCTGCAATGGATTGGAGTGATTGTCGGTTTTATCGGCGTCGTAATACTAATTGGATTTCATCCTTATTATCAAGTAGGCGTGTGGATAGCGCTATCTGGAGCAGCATTTTGGGCAATAACCACATTATTGGTTAAGCGGGTGAGCAGTTTTATAAACATTTGGGTGCTTACTGCTTATCAAATGCTGATTGGAGGAATATTATTACTCTTTATCAGTGAAATTTTTGGACATCCGTATGTTGTTTTCAATGTTTCATTTGTTCTAATTGTTCTTTGGCTTGCTATTATGAGTTCTATCGTGCAATTTGGAATCTGGTTTTATTTAATTCAGAAAAACGACCCGGCAAAGGTTAGCTCTTTTTTATTTTTAGCTCCGCTGTTCGGAGTTTTGTCAGGATTAATTTTATTACGCGAACCAGTTACTTTGGAAATAATTATAGGCGGCCTTTTTATTTTTGCAGGTATAATTCTTGTTAATCGGCCTGAATCTCGCCGACCCACGCTGGAAAAAGCAGAAGAGAAAGCAGAAATGGAAACAGAAAGCAACCCTTAAAAGGATGGACGATTAGTTTCTTCCATTGCCATCTAAGGAAATTATCATCTTTTAAATTTTCTTTTTATTGTTTTTGTATCGATTCTTTTTTGTCTATAACTGAATTGTTCACAAATTTACCGTCGCCGTCCTGTTGAAAACTCCGGCGATTTTTTGCATCGTATCTATTCCTACATTGACGTTTCCGTTTTCTATCCTTGAAATGACGGCTTGAGTAGAGTTCTAAAAGGCATAATTAGCGGTCAGCACTCGGCTTGCCTGATGTTTCTTGGGGGGGGGGGGATATAATAGCCTTCCGCCATTTTTTTTAATTTTATCATTGCTTTCATTTCCATCTGCCTGATACTTTCCGGCGTCAGCTTAAATATTGCGGCTATTTTTTTCAAGGTCAGCGATTTGTCGTTTTCATACAGTCCGTATCTGAGAATTACGACAAATCTTTCTTTTTTTTCCAAAGACGACAGCCATTTATCCAACAGTTCTAAATTTTCATTATTGCAGATAATAAATAAGGGCGAAGTTTTTTCTTCATCATCTCCTATTATTTCAGACAGCTTCAGATTATCATTTTCATTATTATCGGAGATAAAATAATCTATTGAAGATATACTGGGCATTAGATTTATTATTTTTTCAACCTTTATTCTGTTTATACCTGATTGATTGGCTATTTCTTCCGTATCCGCTTCTTTTTCATTGTTTGCCTCAAATGCAGCTTTAGTTTTTAATATATCGCAGTATATTTCATATTTATGCAGCGGGATTTTTATTAAATTATGTAAATTTAAAATTCCTTTTTGTATTGATTGTCTTATCCACCATACTGCGCAGGTAGAAAATCTGTATCCTCTTTCAGGATTAAATTTACCGATTGCTTTTATAAGTCCTATATTGCCTTCTTCAATTAAATCTTCCAGAGGAACGCCTCTGCCGGTAAATTTTTTTGCTACGCTTATAACGAGGCTTATATTTGATTTAATCATCAAATCTCTGGCTTCTTTATCCCCCTTATTGCATCTGCCAATTAGTCCATATTCAATTTCTTTAGTTAAAGGAGGATATTTGCGCAGGTAAGTTTTATATAAATAAGGAATAGCGTTATATGTTAAAGTTAGACTGTCTTTATTGTTTTCTATATCGTTTATATCATAATCGTGGGGGGGGGCATATTCGTTAATATTGCCGGACATTTAAATTCTCCTAATTTTAAACTTATTTTTTGTAATTTTATTTTTTATTTTATTTTGTCATTATTTTTAAATCTTTCAATCAATTCTAAAGCTTCCTTATCGGAAACATCATACCAATTTTGATAAACTTGGGCAACGGCTCTGAAGAACTGCGGTATTTCAAGTACTACAATCTTATCCGCCAATTTTTTTAACTTAAGGACAATTTCTTCCCCTGCAACAGGGGAAGCCACGACTATCCTTTTCACTTTATTATTTCTAAGAAGCATAATTGCCGCCCGCATAGAAGAACCAGCCGCAATTCCGTCATCAATCAAAATAACCGTTCTATCTTTAAGCTCGGGCAGAGGTTTTCCATTTCTAAGAACGCTTATTCTTCTTTTAATTTCATTTTTTTGCTCATCTACTATTCTTTTGATTGTTTCATTATCTAAATACAGTGATGCTTTATGATTTATATATATACTTCCGTCTTCCGCAATTGCTCCGAAGCCGCCTTCTGGTTCATCAGGAAAGGGAAGTTTTCTTACAATAGCCAATGAAAAATCGGCGTTAAGATATTTTGCGACTTCTAATGCAACTTCTATACCTCCTTTTGGTATAGCAAGAATTAAAACATTTTTGTCTTTGTATTCTTTAAGAGCTGCCGCTAATTTATTCCCTGCATCTTTTCTGTCGTAAAACATAATAAAAAATCATCCCGTAAATATTAATTAATTAAATAAATAATAAATTAATCATAAAAAGAAATAGTTTAAATAAAATAGTTTAGTTTAAATAAATAGAAATAGTAAATAGTTTAATTTAGATAAAAATAGTTTAAAAAATGTTTAAAAATCAGTAATTATAAGTTTTCTATAAACCACTTTGCAGAAAGCGCCGCAACTTTTTCCAATGCCCCCTGTTCCTCAAACAGATGAGTTGCCCCGGGTATAATTTCAAGTTTCTTTTTTACATTAATCATACTTAAAGCAGTTTTATTTAATTCAATAACCTGAAAATCTTCCCCTCCGACTATTAACAAAGTCGGCGCTTTAACTTCAGGTAAACTCTCCATAGCGAGATCCGGACGACCGCCTCTTGAAACTACCGCAAAAATAATATCTGATTTTTTAGCTGCCGCTATTAAAGCTGCCGCAGCTCCGGTGCTTGCCCCAAAATAGCCGACCTTTAAGCCATTTATAAACTGTTCCTTAAGGAGCCAATCTGTGACGGTAATTAACCTTTCGGCGAGAAGTTTTATATTAAAACGATACTCGGAAGTATATATATCAAGCTTTTCTTCTTCTTCTGTAAGCAGGTCAAAAAGAAGAGTGCCGAGATTATTTTCATTCAGAATTTTTGCTACATATCTATTCCTTGAACTGAATCTGCTGCTTCCGCTTCCATGCGCAAATAAAACAATTCCTTTGGCGGCAGCCGGAATTTCCATGCTTCCGTTTATATCTTTATTGTTTATAGAGATTTTAATCTCTTTGCTTATTTTCATTTTTTATCTTCATTCATTAATTTAATTTAATTATTTTATTATTAATTAAAGCAGTATATCTATATAAATAAAATAAATAAGTTTTTCGGAGCTGAGCATATAGTATAAATTATTATTAACTTAATTCTATAATATATATTTAAAATATAATTTTTACTGATATATATATCATATCATAAATATATTTATTATGTGAAAATAAAGATATTTTGATGTATAATAAAAATATATATTATATTTAAGTTATAATGCAGTTATAATGTTATAATGCAAATCAAAAAGTTTATAAAAAGTGTCTACTTTGAAAAAACAAATAAATAAAAGAATAAATGGAAACCTAAATGACTCAGAAAGAAATTGCCGTTTTACGACAATTTAAATTGCTATTAAGCCGTAATCTAAAATCATTTGAAATTAAAGCATACGGTTCCCGCGCAAGGGGGGATGCCAAAGATGAATATTCTGATTTGGACGTGTTTGTAGTCGTAAATATGTTAACGCCTGAAATTGAAAATTATATATATCATTGCGCATGGGAGGCAGGATTTAACAATGATATTCTTGTGTCCGTTTTTATTGTAGATAAAAAAGGGCTTATTGAGATGAAAAAAGATGGTTCAAATTTTTTAAAAAATATAGAAAAAGAAGGTCTTTTTATATGAAAGATTTAATAAAATATCGTATAGAAAGAGCTGATAACTCTATAAAAGAAGCCGAGTTTTTGCTTAATGGCAATATGAGTTTAGAATCTGTTATGAATAGATTATATTATGCTATGTTTTATGCAGTATTAGGGTTATTAGAGGAAAGAGGACTTGGAACATCAAAACATAGTCATGCGATATCGCTTTTTGATAAAGAGTTTGTAAAAGCAGGCATATTTAATAAAGAACTATCAGAAACATTTCATAAAGCTTTTGATTTAAGGCAGAAAGGAGATTACGAAAAGTCTTCCTTAATAACAAAAGACAATATTGATGAAATACTTCCTAAAGCTAAACATTTTGTAAATGAGATTAAAAAATATCTTTTAAATAATTATAATTTAATTATACAGGATTGACACAGAATTTTGAACGGTCCCTCGGATTTTGTATTAGCCTTAAAATCAATAAATTTTTGTTCCCGCTTTTTTGGCAGCTTTAGTCAAATCCTCATCTAAGGTGGCTAACGGAAGGTTTTCCCTTAATGCTAATTCAAGATAAGAAGCATCGTAAGCCGACAATCCGTATCGCCTGGCTAAATAGAGAATGTCATCCAGCGAGCGAGCGTAAGTTTGAATATCGGCTTCAATATCGAACTCTTTTAACATTTCAAGAAATACCGTGCTTCTATCCTCTGTCACTAATCCTTTAGCTTCCGCCCTGGCAATGACGTTAGATACCTCAAGCCCCCATATCGCCGGCACTAATGCCGTATTATATTTCATAGCCTCAAGCACGTCTTTTGCGTAATTCAATTCTTCAGGTTTTCCGTCTCCAAAAAACCATCGCATTGTTACGGAATTATCAAGTACGAATTTCACGGTCTGCCCTCGGAAATTATATCTTTTATATTTACACCGCTTACCGGATTATTTAGCATAAGGGCTTTAATTTTTTCGATGGCCAGGTCTTTATTTTTTTTACTTATATTCAAACTGGGTATAAGCTCTGCCACATCTTCTCCACGGTTAGTAATAGTATAGGACTGTCCGGCCTTAACATTGCGCAATATCTCGGGAAGTTTAGTTTTGGCTTCATATGCCCCGATTTTAATCTTCACGGTAATGATCCCCATTCATCTTATTAAATTATATTATTATTTTAGGTATCTTTATTATATTTTTAGCTTATATAGACCAGTATATAGTATGGTCTATATAATGTAAAGTATAAAATTGTAAAATCGTAAATCGTAAAATAGAATTAACATTATTTTGCCATTTAATAAATGAGTTTTTGTCTATGCTGGAATGACAAATAAAATATGTTCAAGTTATTTATTTAAGTTAAAAAAATCCTATTGATAATAATTAAAATAGTAGTTTAACTTATTTTGAAAGTGGGGAATTTAATCCGTCATTAGGTGGAAATTTTAGTTGACTTTAACAGTTGATTATTTGAGATATATACCCTCGTGTTCCAATAGCCGGCGTTTGCGTTTTAATCCGCCGGCATATCCCGTAAGGGAGCCGTCTGAACCGATAATGCGGTGACACGGTATTACAATCCCTATCGGATTGGATCCGTTAGCGAGGGCGACTGCTCTTATAGCCGACGGCTTGCCTATTTCTGCAGCCTGCATTTTATAACTCATTGTTTTTCCCGCGGGAATAGAACGCAGAGCTGACCAAACCTCTTGTTGAAACGGCGTGCCTCCCGTTTTTACAGGGATATCGCCTATGGCTGCAAGATCGCCTTGCCAGTAAGCATTAAGTTGTTGTTTAATATCTTTTGGAATTGTTCCTGCAATCAATCTAACATCTGAATGTGCGTAGTGCAGGCGCAAAAGCCGGTGCATGCGCGTCTCGCAATCCGCCCAATCCAGAGCGCGCAGCCGTTTTTGATAGTCCGCGACCGCTATTATTTCGCCGATAGGCGTTGCCATATGTTCTACGTAAAAATAGATAATTTCGGTATTAGTATTCATGATATGTACGGTATTTTTTTTCGGCAGATTAATGTGTAAAATAATATATATAGGATTAAACCATATTTTTTATATTTTGTAAATCATATTTTTTAAATTATATAAAATAAGAATAGGTATAGTATAATATAAAAATAATCATCTTAATAACCATAAAAAAACCACAAGAGCTTATTATGACAAAGGATTTATTTAAAAGACCGGAAAACAATTAAAGAAGTATCGGAAAGACATTTAATAGGAGAATCTTTTGATTTTACCGCCGGAGATTTCTTGGATAACTTTTATTTATATCTGCAATTTTTCGGCAAACGCGTTAAGCAGGGCGTAAAATAAGAGAGGTTGTAAAAATATGTTAATTAAGGGGGGAAAGTCATGAATTACAATCGTAGAGTCGATATTACGGACTTATGCGCTACCTGTGGTCTTTCGATAGCAAAGATATCTAAAGAGCTTAAAGATATGCAAAGCGGGGATGTTTTATTAGTCTTTTCGGATGAAATTTCTAATGTAGATAAAGTTTCTATGAAATACAATGTTTCTGCTTTTTGCAGGCAGTCAGGAGATGAACTTCTTAGCTGGGAAACCTCGGAACAAGAAGACACTCTTACATTTTATATTAAAAAGAGATAATAAATGCATCCTTAACTACCCAAAATTGCCGATAGAAATTTATAGACTGGATTTCCGCCCACGCGGAAATGATTTTGATGGATTTTAAAAATTCACCTGTTGGGTGTCATTCCTGCGAAGACAGGCATCCATTATTGTTGAAATATTGCGGTATTTTAAATAATTTCTATCGGCAATTTTGGGTAACTAAAGATAGTTTGATTTTTATCTAAAAAATTGATAAACTTGTAAAACTATGCAAAATACTAATTTTAAAGACTTTCCTAAAAATTATGATTATAAATCGGCAGAAAAAAGAATTGCCGAGTATTGGGAAAGCAATAATATATACAAATTTAAAGACAAATCTATAGACAAAGATAAAGACAGTCTGAACGGAGATATTAAAGAAATTATGGGAGAGCGGCAAAATGCGCCTATGACGACGCCATTTTTTTGTGATTCCAATTCAAATTCTTGCTCTTTAAACGCAGAAAACGCGGATGCGCCCGTCTTTTCACCTACTTTTTCGATAGACACGCCTCCTCCTTATGTATCTTCCGCTCATCTTCATGTCGGTCATGCGATGAGCTATTCGCAAGCCGAGTTTATTATCAGATACAAGCGCATGAAAGGTTTTAACATTTTTTATCCTATGGGATTTGACGATAACGGTCTTCCTACCGAACGATATGTTGAAAAAAAGTATAAAATAAACAAGTCTAAGATTACAAGAGACGAGTTTATTGATTTATGTCTGAAAGAAACAAAAATAGGTATAAACACTTACAAAGAATTATGGCAGGCTTTAGGGATAAGCGTAGATTGGGATTTGACTTATTCAACTATTGACGGCAAGTGCAGAAAAACATCGCAAAAATCTTTTATTGAACTTTATGATAAAAAATTAGTAGAAAGACGGAATGAGCCTATCATATGGTGTCCTTTATGCAGAACTTCACTTGCGCAGGCTGATATTACAATTGAAGAATTTGACGGAGTTTTATATGATATCGAATTTATTTCATCTTCCGAAGAAAAACTTATTATATCTACTACAAGACCGGAACTTCTCGGCGCATGTGTTGCAATTTATGCTAATCCTTCAGACTCAAGATATCTTCATTTAAAAGATGAGTTAATTAAAATACCTATTTATAATCATACCGTTCCCGTCAAGTTTGACGAATCGGTAGAAACAGAATACGGAACAGGTCTCATGATGGTTTGCACATGGGGTGATGCCGAAGATGTAAAAAAATGGAAAGAGCATAAATTAGAAACGGCGATTATCATTGAACCTTCAGGCAAATTAAACGAAAAGGCGGGCGATTATAAAGGAATCAGCGTCAAGGATGCTAAGAAAGTTATAGTCGAAGATTTAAAAAAATTATCATTGATTAAAAACGAAAAAAAATTAAAACATAATGTCGGCATCCATGACAGATGTGGTACTGCTGTTGAATTTATTCAAACTCCCCAATGGTTTATTCCAATATTAGACTATAAAGATAAATTTATTGAAGCAGGAAATAAACTTAATTGGTATCCTGCTTTTATGAAAACAAGATATGACGAATGGGTTCAAAATATTAAGTGGGATTGGAATATTTCAAGACAAAGATTTTATGGAGTACCGTTTCCTGTCTGGTATTGTTCCAGATGCAATCAGCCTATTATTGCAAAAGAAGACGAACTTCCTGTAGATCCTGTCGTTTCAAGACCTAAGCATACAGATATATGTCCGATTTGCGGAAATAATGAATTTATTCCTGAAAAAGATGTGATGGATACTTGGATGACGTCTTCAATGACCCCGTTTATAAATTCAAATTGGGCTAATTTTGTTTCAGACGATAATAATAGCGGTCATAATATTTCCAAAATTAATAATAATGATAATATTAGCAATAGCGATAATATCAAAGGCAGAGCGGACAATATTGCTAATGATGCTATAAATAAAAATATAAATAATGATATAATTGTTAAAAATAAAAATATTGATAATTATAATTTAAGCGACACTAATTTAAACGAGGCAAAAAATAAAAAAATATTTCCTATGACTTTAAGACCTCAAGCGCAGGAGATAATTAGAACATGGCTTTTTTATACCGTTGTTAAATCAATTTATCATACGGGGAATATTCCTTTTGAAAATGTTATGATAAGCGGATGGGGTCTTGATAAAAGCGGAAAAAAAATGTCAAAAAGTCTTGGCAATTTTGTTGCACCTGAAGAAATAATAGAAAAATATTCGGCAGATGCTTTAAGATATTGGGCTGCAAAGGCAAATTTAGGTCAGGATTTAAGATTTAGCGAAGAAGATGTTGCTAACGGCAGGAGGCTTTTGATAAAGATATGGAATGCCGTAAGATTTCTTGCAACAAATATTGACAGCCTTAAATCATTTAGTGCCGATAATGTAGATAATGCCGATTCAGAATTATTAAATGCGAATTTAGCAGATGCAAATAATAAAGACGGTTATAATAATTACAATTATAATAATGACGACGATAATAATAAATACAGCCGCTTTAATCCGTACAAAGAAGATATAAGCAAGTTAAATCTGCCTGCGGTTGACAGCTGGCTTTTAACGGAATTTGAAAAAACTTTAAAATTATGCGGAGAATATTTTGAGTCTTATGAATATTCTTCAGCTATAAGAACTGTAGGCGATTTTTTTTATAATATATATTGCGATAATTATCTTGAAATAATTAAAAATATTTTCTGGGAAGAAAGTCCATTATTTAACAATAGAAAAATTCAGTCTTTAAACGTGATGTATTATGTTTCATTTAATACATTAAAGCTTTTTGCTCCATTTTTGCCTTTCATTTCCGAAGAATTATATTTGTCTTTTTATAAACATTTTGAAACGGGGAAAAGCATTCATTTATCGGTTTGGCCCGAATACAGACACGAATTGATCAATGAAAGTTCTATTAAACAAGTAAATGTTATTTTAGCTATTTTAGAATCATCGCGCAAATTGAGAACTAATTTAAATCTTCATCAAAACCATAAAGTAAAAAGATTATTTGCTTATTCTGCAGATGAGCAAATAATAGAAACTATACAGAATTTATCTGCCGATATTATGTCGGCTTGCAGAGCGGAAGAATTAGTAGTATCTAACAAAGCTGATTTCAGAGCCGGCGATGCTGATATTTATATATCTTTTGAAAATTAAAATTAAACCACCTGAAAATTAAACCGCTTGAAATTAAAACAATAATTAATTTAATAATGTGGTTATAATATTCTAAAATGAGAAAGAATTAACGCTTTCGTTAAATACAGCAGTTTAAAATTGACTGATAAAATAATTTAAACCGCTGAAGGCAGCCTTTTTTCATTTTTATAAAAATAGAGGTTAATATTTAGTATTAAGAGCTATAAATTTTTAGATGAAAAACGCACAAAATAACGGATTTTAAAATTGAATGTTGACAATTTTTTAATTTAATTTAATAATATATTGTCATTTTTTATTTGTTTATTATTTTAATTTATTAATTATGTTTATTAATTTAAAAAAATTAGATAATAATTCAAATAAATATTTTGCAGCTGTATCATCTAAATTATATATTATAAATAAATAAATAAAATACAAACAATCAGGAGATATTAATTATGGCAAATCCTAAAAAAAGACATAGTAAATGTAGGAGAGATAAAAGAAGAACCCATGACAGTCTGACACCTGTAAATTATGTAAAATGTCCAACTTGCGGCGAACCTGCATTGCCCCACAGAATGTGTTCAAATTGCAATACTTATAAAGGCAGGAAAATAATTGCAGAAAAAATTGAACAATCGGCAAGCTAATAGTTTTTTTAATTAATTTTCGGTGAATCTAAACTTATTATGATTAAAATAGCTCTGGATGCTTTTGGTTCGGATAATGCTCCAAATCCTGAGATTTTAGGGGCTATAGAAGCGCTTAAATTCGATAATAATATAGAAATAGTGCTGGTAGGCGATGAAAAAAGGCTTTCGGAAGCGATAATAAAATTAAACTGTTCCAGCGCAATATTAAATAGATTAAAAATTAAACATGCTTCCGAGCAAATAACAATGAAGGATTCCCCTTCCTCTATTGTAAGGAACAAGAGAGATTCTTCATTAAGAGTTGCTTATGAGCTTGTTCATAATAAAGAAGCAGATGCCGTTATAAGCGCAGGCAATACGGGGGCTTCATTAGCTATAGCTATGTTTGTGCTTAAAAGACTTAAAGGAATAGATAGACCTGCCATTGCTACCGTTATGCCGTCTGTCGGCGGGCATACGGTATTGTTGGATGCAGGAGCTAATGTTGATGTCAAGCCATATCATCTTGCACAATTTGCAATTATGGGATCCGAATATGCTTCATTTATTAAACACATAGATAGTCCTATTGTCGGACTTTTGAGCAACGGCGAGGAAGAATCCAAAGGTAACGAATTGACAAGGGAAGCATTTAAAATTATTAAAAATATAGATATAAATTTTTTGGGTTACGTAGAGGGTAGGGAAATTTTTAACGGTAAAGTAGATGTTGTTGTTTGTGACGGATTTACGGGAAATGTTATATTAAAATCTTCTGAAACTCTTGCGGAAACCATATTTAAACTATTAAGAAAAGAAGTAGACAAAAGTTCAATGGCTAAATTAGGCGTATTGTTTGCATCAAAAGCATTAAAAAATTTTAAGAAGTTAGTTGACCATAATGAATATGGAGGCGCTCCTTTGCTTGGAATTAACGGCGTAGGATTTATTGCACACGGCGGAGCATCGCCTAAAGCAATTGCAAGCGGGATAAGAATGGCAAAAAATTTTGCCGAACAAGAAATAAATTCAAAAATAAGTCAAAAAATTGAATCGAATGTTGAAACTGTTAATAATAATAGAGAAATAAATATTGCATAATTACTCGATTAGTTAATTATTTTTATTATTTGTTAAATAAGTTAGTTTATATTATAAATAAAATAATTAAATACAAGACTAAATTAAAAATAAAAGTTAAACATTTTTGTAATTTGCTAAACCAAAGCACATACTTTGGCTTTGCAACTTTATCCGTAAGTTTAATTTACTTTAAAACAAAAATTAAAAAGCTTTATCTTAAGATTGAATATCTTTATCTTAAAAATTATTTAATGCGGGTTGCAAATTGATACGTTCAAGCATAAAAGGCATTGGTTCTTACGTGCCGGATAAAATTCTTTCAAACGAAGATTTGCTAAAAATGGTTGATACCTCCGATGATTGGATAGTGTCGCGGACAGGTATAAAAGAACGCAGAATAGCCGATAAAAACATTAAAACTTCAGATATTGCCGCTGAAGCTTCTAAAAAAGCTCTTGAAATGGCAAACTTGAAACCATCCGATATTGATTTGCTGATTGTAGGAACCGTTACTCCTGATATGATTTTTCCTTCAACTTCATGTATGGTGCAAAATAATCTCGGTATCAAAAAAGCTGCAGCATTTGATATTAGCGCCGGATGCGCGGGATTTATATACTCTCTATCCGTTGCGGACTCTTTAATTAAATCAGGGCAGTTTAAAAACGCTCTTGTTGTTGGAGTAGATGTTCTTTCAAGAATTACAGATTATACCGACAGGTCAACCTGTGTTTTATTCGGCGATGGGGGCGGAGCCGTTGTTTTATCAGCTAATAATGAATCAGACAGAGGTATATTATCAACGCATATACATTCTGAAGGCGGACATGACGATATATTAAAACTTCCTGCGGGAGGTTCAAATATGCCTGCTTCTATAGGGTCAATAGAAAATCATGAGCATTATATTAAAATGAAAGGTGCTGAACTTTTTAAATATGCTGTTAATTATCTTAACAATGTGGCTAAAGAAGCTATAGAATATAATAATTTAAATCCTGAGGATATTGATTTATTTGTTCCTCATCAGGCAAATATAAGAATAATAGAAGCAACCGCTAAAAAATTAGGTTTTCCTATGGAAAAGGTTTTCGTTAATGTTAATAAATATGGCAATACTTCAAGCGGCTCTATTCCTATTGCTTTAGATGAAGCATATAGGAGCGGCAGGATTAAAGAAAGAGACCTTGTGCTTATTGATGCAATAGGGGCAGGTTTGACTTGGGCATCTTCTTTAATAAGATGGTAAATTATAAATTATTTTTAATTAAAATTGAATTAAAAATATAAATATTTTCATACTTTTTTGTATTCTAATTGTTCTAATTATTCTAATTATTATATTGTATATTTTATAAAAATTATTGTTTTTGGTTAATTTAAATATACTTTATGTTTTATAAATGGAAAATGATAATAAAATGTTGAAATCTCCCATATGTGAATTGGTCGGTATAAAATATCCTATATTTCAAGGCGGAATGGCGTGGGCTTCTGACTATAAACTTGCTTGCGCTGTGTCAAACGCAGGGGGGTTAGGTATAATAGGCGCTGGGCAGATGCCGCCGGAATTGCTTGTTGCACAGATAAAATTTGCCAAAGATAACACCGATAAACCGTTTGGAGTTAATCTCATATTATATCTTTCATATATAGATGAGCTTGTAGATGCCGTTATAAATGAAGGCGTTTCAGTTGTTACAACCGGCGCAGGAAATGCAGGTCCGTTTATCAAAAAATTTCATAATGCAGGCATAAAAGTCATACCTGTTATTCCTGCAGTTGCTTTAGCTAAAAGGATGGAAAAAGCAGGGGCAGATGCTTTAATTGCCGAAGGTATGGAATCAGGAGGACATATTGGCGAATCTACCACTATGACTTTAGTTCCTCAGGTTGCGGAAAGCGTAAATATTCCTGTAATAGCGGCAGGAGGTATCGCCGATTATAGAGGTTTTGCAGCGGCTTTATGTCTCGGAGCTTCAGGAATTCAAATGGGAACAAGATTTATAGCTACAAAAGAATGTTCCGTTCATCAAAATTGGAAAAATATGATAATAAAAGCGTCGGACAGGGATACGGTAATTACAGGAAGACCCACCGGTCATCCTGTAAGAGTTCTTAAAAATAAATTGTCAAAAATGTTTTTAGAATTAGAAGAAAAATGCGCCGATGTTAAAGAATATGAAGAACTTGGCATAGGAAAACTTAAAGCTGCAGCAATTGACGGAGATTTAGAATTCGGTTCAATGATGAGCGGTCAAATAGCAGGAATGATTAAAGAAGAAAAAACAGCAAAGGAAGTTATAGAAGAAATTATGCAGCAAACAGAAGAATTTATTAAAAATTTCTCAAAATTTATCAAACATTAAGCCATGATAATATAGAATTAAATTATAAGATTATTATAATAATTATATAATTATACTAAGCAAAAATATGCGATAACGCCGATTTTTTGTTTTCATCAGAGTGATAAGAAATTTTCATTTATATTTATTTTCATTTATTTATATAGATTTAATTTGTGCTATTTATAAAATATATAAAAAATAATATATGGATCAAATAGATAATAAAGAAATAGCATTTGTTTTTCCCGGGCAGGGTTCTCAGTATATAAAAATGGGGAAAGATTTTTTTGATAATTTTTCGGAATATAAAATTATCTTAGAAGAAGCTTCGGATACGCTAAAAATAGATATGAAAAAGCTGATATTAGGCGATGATGAAAATATGCTTAATCTAACCGAGAATACACAGCCTGCAATATTAACGGTAAGCATAGCTATTTTAAATATAATTCAAAAGGAATTTGAAATAAATGTTTCTACTGCTTCGGGACATAGTCTCGGAGAGTATAGCGCTAATGTTTTTGCAGGAATTATAAAATTTAAAAATGCTCTTCTTATAACAAAAAAAAGAGGAGAGTTAATGCAGAGCGCATGCCCTGTAGGTTTTGGCAAAATGGCTGCAATTATAGGACTGCCCCCTGAAATTATTGAAGAAACCGTTAATCAAATAAATTATAAATATAGCGGTACATATAATGATAATTCTGATACTATAAATAATAATAATATTGATACGGATAAAATTTCAAAAGGGACTGTTTTTGTTGCAAATTATAATTCTCCAAATCAATCGGTAATTTCCGGAAAAGTTGAAGATGTTGAAAATACTTGTGATTTATTAAAGGAAAAAGGAGCGAAAAAAATTGTTTATTTGCCTGTAAGCGCTCCTTTCCATACGCCTTATATGCAAGATGCGGCAAAAGGTCTAGAAGATTTTATCAATAAAGGTTGGTTTAATGATTCAAGTACCGGCGCAGTTATTTTTTCAAACGTTGACGGATTAAATTATTCAAAAAAAAATGACGCTATAAATTATCTTTTGCGTCAAATCACGTCTCCCGTTAGATGGGTTGATTGCGTTATTAATATGAAAAAAATTAAAAATATTAAAGTTTTCATAGAAATAGGACCTTCAAATGTTTTAACCGGACTTATAAAAAGAATTGATAAAGAAGCCGTATCATATTCGGTAAATTCCGTAGAATCTTTTAAAGAATTAGCTAAAATAATATCTAAGTTTACACAAAATCAAAGTTTAAATAATATATAATTAAAAAATAATCATTATGTCGTTTTGTATTGACTTAAAAGGGAAAAATGCTGTTGTTACAGGCGGTTACAGCGGGATAGGATTATCTGTAGCCAAAACTTTACTTGCGGCGGGAGCGAAAGTTGCTATAATAGGTAAAAATTATGATAAATTTTCTTCTATTGTAAGCGAGCTTGAAAAAGTAAAGGAAAATGCAGGATTTTCTTTTTATGAATCGGATATATCTAATAGCGGCAACATATCAAAGACAATCGAAAATATTATTTTGCAAGACGGTAAAATTGATATTTTAGTTAATAATGCAGGAATAACAAAAGATGCAATTTTAATTAAAATGAGCGACGATGATTGGAATGAAGTTATTAATGTAAATTTAAACGGTTTGTTTTATATCGTAAAAAATGTTATAAAATATATGATTAAGGCAAAAGCAGGAAAAATTATAAATATTTCATCGGTTATAGGCGAATCCGGAAACGCAGGTCAAGCGAATTATGCATCTGCTAAAGCAGGGATAATCGCATTTACCAAATCTATCGCAAAGGAATATGCTTCAAGAAATATTTATGTAAATGCAATAGCGCCCGGATTTATCGGCACTAATATGACTGATAAATTAAATGAAACTGTTAAAGATAACATTAAAAAAGAAATACCGTTGAATAGATTCGGTGCTCCGGAAGATGTGAGCAATGCCGTTCTTTTTTTGGCATCTAATCTTTCAGATTATATAACTGGCGCCACAATTGATGTAAACGGCGGAATGTATATGAGATAGATTTAAATTATCTTTAATTATATAGATTTAAATTGTGAAACAGTTAAAATCAATTCTTTTACATATATGAAATTGATACAATAATATAAGGTAATTATAAAATTTTGGCACAATCTAATAATAAATAAAATAATTTATTAACATTAAATGAATATATCAAATAACACGATATATTTTAACAAAAAATAAATAAGGGAGGTGATTATATAATGTCAGTTGAAGAAAAAGTTAAAGAAATAATAGTTGAGCAGCTCGGGGTTACTCCTGACGATGTAACCGATGATGCTTCTTTCGTTGAGGATTTAGGCGCAGATTCTTTGGATACCGTTGAATTAGTCATGGCATTTGAAGAAGAGTTCGGTATAGAGATTTCTGATGAGGATGCGGAAAATATTAAGACTGTAAAAGATGCGGTATCTTATATAGAAGAACATACAAAATAAAATTATTTAATTTAATTTAATTTAATTTTAATTTATTAGAACAATAAGATAGTTTTTTAAGGTATAGATTAAATAATTAAATAATATATTAAATTATATTAATAGCTTAAAAATAATGTATTTAATATTTTAAGCTGATAATTATCTTAATTGTTTTTTTAATATTTATAAAGGTGTTTTTCAATGGGGAAAATTAGTTGCAATAGAAGAGTAGTAATTACCGGTTTGTCTATGATTTCTCCTTTAGGCAATGACCTTAATGCTTCATGGGAAGGAATGATTAACGGCAAAAGCGGTATAGGATTAATTACGGCTTTTGACGCCGCTGAATACACAACTAAAATTGCGGGAGAAGTAAAAGGTTTTAACCCTGAGAACTTTATGGATAAAAAAGAAGTTAAGAAAATGGACAGGTTTATTCATTATGCGGTTGCATGCTCAAAAATGGCATTCGAAGAATCTCAATTTAAGATTAAAGATTCTAATGCTCACAAAGTAGGGGTATGGATTGGCGCAGGGATAGGCGGTTTAATGACCATTGAAAAATATCATACACTTTTATTAGAAAATGGACCTAAAAAAATTTCTCCGTTTTTTATTCCTATGCTGTTAATAAATTTGGCGCCAGGGCAGGTTTCTATTATGACCGGCGCAAAAGGACCTAATGCAAGTACTGTTTCGGCATGTTCTACGGGTACTAACTCTATAGGAGATGCATATAGGATAATTGCAAGAGGAGACGCCGATGTTATGATAGCAGGAGGAGCGGAATCAACTATAACTCCTCTTTGTATATCAGGATTTAATGCTATGAAAGCGTTATCTACCAGAAATGACGAACCGGAAAAGGCATCCAGGCCTTTTGATAAAAATAGGGATGGATTTGTGGTCAGTGAAGGTTCAGGTATAGTCATATTAGAAGAATTAAGCAGTGCTATAAACAGAGGCGCTAAGATTTATGCGGAAGTTGCGGGTTACGGATTTTCTTCCGATGCTTATCATTTGTCTACTCCAGATCCGGATGCGCAAGGAGCGTTTTATTGCATGAAAAATGCAATAGAGGATGCAGGTATTAATCCGGAAGATATAGATTATATTAATGCTCACGGTACATCCACATATTATAACGATTTAAATGAAACTAAGGCTATTAAGCATCTTTTTAAAGAACATAGCAAAAAGATTATGGTCAGTTCAATAAAGTCTATGATAGGACATGCGTTAGGGGCAGCAGGAGGTATAGAAGCCGTTGCAACGGCAATGACTTTATATACGGGTATAATACCGCCTACTATTAATTTCGAAGAAGCTGACGAAGAATGCGATTTGGATTATGTGCCGAATATTATGAGAAAAGCTGATGTAAGATATGCAATATCTAATTCTTTTGGGTTTGGCGGAACTAATGCGACATTGGTTTTAAAAAAGTGGGAAGGCAAATAATAAATAAAAGGAAAATTATAATGAAAGTTTATATAGGTTCAGATCATGCCGGTTTTGATTTAAAAGAAGCAATAAAAAATTATCTTACGGAAAAAAAATTAGAGTTCATTGACTTGGGCACAGATTCGGCTTCTAAGAGTGTTGATTATCCGGATTATGCATTAGAAGTTGCAAAAGAAACCGTTAAGGACAATAATTCTATCGGTATTTTGGTGTGCGGAACAGGAATAGGGATGTCAATTGCTGCCAATAAAGTTAAAGGTGTCAGGGCTGCGCTGATTTATGATGAATATACCGCAGAAGTTGCAAAAAAGCATAATAACGCAAATGTAATAACATTTGGCGGAAGAACGATGACCCCCCTTGAAGTAGATAGATATTTGACTAAATTTTTAAATGCCGAATTTGAGGACGGCAGGCATCAAAATAGAATAGATAAAATTCATAATATAGAGTAAATATTAATTAATATAAATTACAGGTGAATAAAATTGAATGAACAAAATTTAAAGAATTACGATGCGGAAGTTTACGGCTTTTTACAGAGCGAACTAAAAAGGCAGCAAAATTCAATTGAGCTTATTGCATCGGAAAATTTTGTGTCAAAAGCCGTTATGGATGCACAAGGTTCTATTTTAACAAACAAATATGCGGAAGGATATCCGGGCAAAAGATATTACGGCGGCTGTGCCAATGTTGACAGTATAGAACAGTTAGCTATAGACAGATTAAAAAAAATATTTAATGCCGAATATGCAAATGTGCAGCCTCATTCAGGCTCTCAGGCAAATATGGCAATTTTTTATGCATTTTTAAACCCCGGAGATACGGTTATCGGTATGGATTTATCTCAGGGAGGACATTTAACTCATGGAAGCCACGTTAATTTTTCAGGTAAATATTATAAAGTCGTTTCTTATGGAGTAAATAAAGAAACTGAAACAATAGACTATGATGAACTAAGAAAAATTGCAAAATCATGCTCGCCTAAGATGATAATTGCTGGCGCAAGCGCTTATCCAAGGATAATAGATTTTGAAAAATTTAGAGAAATTGCAGATGAAACCGGCGCATATCTTATGGTTGACATGGCTCACATTGCGGGTCTTGTCGCAGCTGAACTCCATCCAAATCCTGCACCTTATGCCGATTTTGTAACCTCAACGACCCATAAAACTTTAAGAGGACCGAGAGGCGGCATAATACTTGCAAAGGAAAAATACGGAAAGCAGCTTAATTCAGCAATATTTCCCGGAATTCAAGGCGGTCCGCTTGAGCATGTTATAGCAGCTAAAGCCGTTTGCTTTAAAGAAGCTCTTTCGGATGAATTTAAAGAATATCAAAGGCAAATTGTATTTAATGCGGCGGCTCTTGCCGATACCCTTAAAAATAGCGGATTTAATTTAATTTCCGGCGGAACGGATAATCATTTGATGTTAGTTGATTTCAGAAAGTCTGAAATGACGGGGAAAGAGGCAGAAACTTTATTAGATGAAGTAGGTATAACGGTTAATAAAAATAAAATTCCTTTTGACGAAAGAACTCCTTTCGTTACGAGCGGCATTAGAATAGGCACTCCTGCAGTTACTACAAGAGGTATGAAAGAAAGGGAAATGGTAAAAATAGGAGAACTTATTTCTGAAATACTATCAAATCCCTGCGATAATGCTATTAAACAAAATATAAAAAATGAAGTAAGAAATTTATGTGAAAGGTTTCCGCTTTACGAAGGATTTTATAAATAAAATAATATTATATATTATATAAATAATTAATCTTTATTTTATTATCCGCATAATCCGCATACAATTCCCGCTTCGGGTGTATGCCTGCAAGAAAAGTTATTGCTTTATTTATATTCTTATTAGCAGTATATATATCAACAACCGCTTAATGCTTTTAACCATATCAACCCCGTGCATAATAGAAAGTTTCGAATTAGGCGCTATATTGACTACTTTATACTTTTATCATATATTTCAATCAAATGTTTGACGGGTATTTTTTTATCATTTTCTAAAATATTTTTTTGGTCTTTTAAAGATAATATGCATCCCGAGCAGGAAGTTAATATAATTTGAGCAGCAGTTTCTTCGGCAGTTTCTTTAATAGTTTCTTCAGTAGTTTCTTTAATAGCCTCTTTAATAGCCTCTTTAATTTCGCTGAATTTTTTTTTGGTAATTTCTTTCGACATTGAATAATGCCTGATATTAAACATACCGCCGTTTCCGCAGCAGTAATTATGTTTTAGAGGCTTTAAATTTAACCCGTTTATATTATCTATAATACTGCCGGCTTCGCCGATTAATTGTTCGTTTTTAGAAAACGGAAGAAAATCCGCCGAGTTTTTTAGATGGCACGGTATATGAAAAACAACATCCAATTTTTTGTCTAAATCCCCCTGTTTAATCTTTATGCCTTTTTTCTTAAGAATATTAAAAAAATTCCATATATCAATTAATTTTTTTGAAAAATTAAGAACTTCCAGTCTATCTTTTTCTTTAGCTTCATTTTTTTCTTCAGTGCTAAAATACTGAGGATATAATTTATTAATTGAAAATGAGCATGAAGCGCATGACGTAATTATATAGTCTAATTTTTTGTTTTTAAAACTTAAAGCATTATTTATTGCAAGCTTTTTAAACGAATTTATATCTCCGCTTGAAATATGAGGTAAACCGCAGCATGATTGAGAAGAAGGAATAAAAACGGATATATTGTTTTTATTTAATGCGCTAACGGTGCTTCTGGATATCTCAGGGTAAATATTATTAAACACGCATCCGCTAAAATATCCTACATTTATTAAATTATTTATGTTATTACATGAAAAATTAAATTCTTTTTCTTCTCTAATTTGTGATTTAGTAGATGCAATTTGATTATTAATATTCGTATTTTCATTTATCTTTTCTTCATTAATATTATAACTTTTTTTTTTGATGCTTATATTTTCGTAATAATCTTCTAAATTGTTTTCAGTAATATTATTTTTTACGGAAAAAATTAGATCATTATGTAAAATAAAAGGTTTTCCAGAAGGTTTTGGAATATTTAAATTATTAAATTTTAAAATATTTGAAAATCTTAATCCTGCCGAAAATAAAAATTTACTGTTTCTTTTAAGAACTTTAAGGGCAAAATTATCAATAGAAAATTTATCAGTTTTTAATTTATTTAATTTAAATTTTTCTTCAATTATTAAAGATACGGTTTTTACGCCGTTAGGACAAATATCTGTGCATCTGCCGCAAAGAAGGCAGGTAGACATAGAATTTTCAAATTTAGATATTTTTAGAGGCAATTCGTCTTTTATTTCAGATGCAATTAAACGAACCCTCCCTCTCGGACTGAAAAATTCATTAAAATTAAAATTATAGGAAGGGCAAACAGGGAGACATTTGCCGCATTTTACACAATTTTCATAACTTTTTAATGAAGTACTTAAAATATTTTCCAATTTAAATTTATTATTTAGTAAATTTTTTTATTATATTAATATTCATTATTTTTATAAATGTTAATTCAATAATGTATAAAAATGTATAAAACAAATTAGGCAATATTATTTAAACAATACGTATATTTATTTATTAATGCCAATAATTTTTAATCGAATATTTTGCCGGGATTCAAAATGTTATCAGGATCAAATGATTTTTTAATATTTCGCATTAAATTTATATAATAATCGTCAAATTTTAATTTCATAAATTCTTTTTTTATAATGCCTATGCCATGTTCGCCCGATATAGTTCCGCCAAATTCAATCGCTTTTTTGATAATTTCATATTTAGCTTCTTCGCCGCGGCTGACCATCGCCGAATCACTTTTATTTAACATTATATTAACATGAATATTGCCGTCTCCAAAATGTCCAAAATTGATAATAGGAACTTTATATTTATCCGATATATTTTTAATGGTCGTTAATATTTCAATTATCCTATTTACAGGTACTGCAATGTCATTATTTATTTTTAAATCTCCAAATGTTCTTAACGAAGGGGAGATAGCTTTTCTTGCATTTATTATTTCAGATCTTTCGGCGTCATTACCTGCAACAAAAAGGAAAATAGGAGAGAATCCATTAAGTATATCTTTATATAAATTAATAGAAGAATTAACTTCTTCTAAAGTTCCGTCGGCTTCAATAATAAATAAAAAATCGCCCTTAATATCCAGCAGGCTGCTTTTAAAATAATTTTTAACCGCGTTAATTGATGAATTATCCATAAATTCAAGCATTGACGGTCTATTGTTAAGTTTTAGCAGAGTTAACGCAGCGGTAAAACCATTATTTACATCGTCAAAAGATACAATTAGAAGATTAGAATCAGCCGGTTTAGATAAAAATTTTAGAGTTATCTTTGAAAAAAGTCCTAAAGTGCCTTCCGAACCGACTAAAAGCTGTGTTAAATTATATCCGGCAACATCTTTTATTGTTTTAGAACCTGTATGAATAATTTCTCCGTCGCCTGTAACAACTTCAAGCGCATATACATAATTTTTGGTTACCCCATATTTAACGGCTTTAGGTCCGCCGGCGCACTCGGCGACATTGCCGCCTATAGTGCAAAATTCGTAGCTCGCAGGATCCGGAGGATAAAAATATCCTTTTTCATCAAGGTAATTTTTTAAATCGCCGTTAATAATGCCAGGCTCAACTGTTACAAACATATTTTCTTCATCTAATTCTAAAACATTGTTCATTTTTGCAAATGAAACAACCGTTCCGCCTTTTATCGGGACGCTTCCGCCTGAAAATCCGCTGCCGGCTCCTCTTCCTGTTATAGGAATATTATGTTTTTTGCATATTTTTACAATAGCGGATATCTCTATTGCATTTAGCGGAAATACAACAAAATCAGGCATTGATTCTTTTATTGCAGCATCATACGAATAGCATAAAAGTTCTTCTTTGTCGGAGAGTACGCGATCCTTTCCGAGCAGATTTTTAAGTTCGGTGTATACAATATTTTTTCCCATTTTT
Source organism: bacterium (assembly GCA_021845685.1). GTDB lineage: Bacteria > SZUA-79 > SZUA-79 > Acidulodesulfobacterales > Acidulodesulfobacteraceae > Acididesulfobacter. The sequence goes on along the minus strand of JAJZVN010000014.1, from coordinate 23,785 downwards.
GCTTAATTTAATTTTTATATTTGAATTAATTATTTATATTATATTGATTTTTTAACAGATTAAACAGTATATAGAACAGCAAGATACGCCCCTTACATCCTCTACCTACTAAAGGAAGAGGTCTTGCGGTGCAGGTAGATAAAAAAGACCATTTGAAATATAATAAAATAATAATAATAAGTATAAGCTTAATTGCCATAGCGTATTTCGTTGGCAGATACCTGTCTGCTAATTCTGACGCATTTTAGCGCATGTATAATTAATTATATCATAATTTCGCTATCTGGGGATACAAGCAATGTGATTGCATTCTTAACTTTTTCAATTTCAACAGGCAAAGTTCCGATAAATTCACCGTCGCACTGGCAATATATTTTGCTGTTATTGTTTTCGTCAGAAGCGCTTACGGTAATTTTTTTAGCTTTAATATAATAATCGGTATTTTTTATATATTGTTTGTGAAACAATATAGATTTAATTATACACAATAATGCATTAAAGCGATTATTTACGTTTTTAATAACTCTAATGTTAAGATTATCATCAAAGCAAGAGCTGTCGGGAAATAATTTAAACGGTCCGCCGTAATATTTAAGATTAGAAACTATAACCTGTCTTGCAATTATATTTCTGTTATATAAAGACGGTTCATTGCCATTATTATTGGTAAGAGATTTTTCCAGATGCCGATTTCCATAGTCAGTTTTATTTACAGCATCTAAAGAAGAAATATTTTTATAAAACGGAGTATTTTCTATAATTTTATTTTTTTCATTAAAAATATCAACAGAAATATCAATAAATTTATATTTTTTTAAAATATTTATAACGTTCCGAGCATATTTTAAATATTTTAACATATTGTTTATTTTATGAAATTTATGAAATTTATTATGAAATAGCTGTAGCTCTTCTTCAAAATTTTTTACTACGTAAGCGTCAAAACCTATTCCTGCCATAATTAAAAAAAATTTATTGTTTATTTTCCCTATATTAATTTTCACAGGCTGATATTTATTTATAATGTCATATAAAGCTTTTTTAATATTAAACGGCGTTTTATTTTCTATGGCGAACAGATTAACTGTTCCCATAGGCAAATGCGCAATAGGAATATCGGTAAAAACTAATTTATTGATTACATGATTGAGACTGCCGTCTCCTCCGGCGACAAATACGGCATCGTATGAAGATAAAAAATCATTGCTGGAATTATTTAATTTATCATAAAAATCATTATTAATAAGATTAAATGTTGTTGTTGTTATATTCAAATTATTTAAATAATATTGAATAAAATTTAGTTTTTTTAATGAAAATCTCCCTGAAAGCGGATTGTATAATATAATAATATTTTTAAATTTCATTTATATATAATTAAATATAAAATGCATATTAAATAAATGCATATTAAATAAAAGAATTAAACTAAATAATTAGAAAAAAACTTAAACAATAATTACATAATTAATAAAAAAATAAAATTGCGTATGACGTTTTTACCCTATTATATTTATTATATATTAAAAAAATAATTTTAAAATTTTTAATTATACAATTTTTAATTATACATAGTAAAATAGGATACATATGCCGGCAATATTAGTAATAAATATTACAAGATAATTATTATTATTTTAAATTTGACATTATAGATAAGATATAGTATATATAGATAAAGTACCCAATTTGTTAAATTTATAGTTTATAAAGTTTATAGATTGTTATTTAATTTATTATTCTAAATTAATTAATAACAATTTAATAAAATAAAATAATCAGAATAATATAATTTTATAGAGGTTTTTGAATATGCATCATACTAATACTTCGGCATTTGATAAAAAAGTTTATATTCCATATATGTCAGACGCTGCATATGCATTAAGCGCCGCTTTTAAGAGATGCGGCATAGATTCGGAAGTTATGGAAGCGCCGGACAATTCCACTATCGGCTATGGTTTAAAATATACAAACGGCAATGAATGTATGCCATGTTTTGTTACTACCGGCGATATAATAAAAGTTATTGAAAAACCGGGATTTGACCCTAAAAGTTCGGCTTTTTTTATGCCGACATCCCCTGGTCCGTGTAAGTTTGGACAATATAACAGATTGCATGAACTTGTGCTAGATAATATGGGCTACAATGAAGTTGAATTTTTAGTTCCAAGCGCAGGGAAATCATATACTGATTTTGTCGGCGATAAAGCAACTTTATTCAGAAGAACGGCATGGCAAGGTTGTTTAGCCGTTGATACTTTAGAAAAAGCACTGTATAGAGTAAGACCGTATGAAATAAATAAAGGCGAAACCGAAATTGTTTACAGACAATGCAGAGATATTATAGTAGATACAATTGAAAAAGGAAAAGAAATTTATGACGCAATGGAAGTATGCGCTAAAAAATTTGAATCAATTCCTATAAAAGATGAGAAAAGACCTATAATAGGTATTGTTGGAGAAATATTTTTAAGACTTAATAAATTTACTAATAATTTTACGATAGAAAAAATTGAATCGCTGGGGGCTGAAGTTGCTGTAGTTCCTACATATAAATGGATAACTTTTACAACCTACCAGTACACTGCCGACGCCTATAAAAACAAAAAATTTAAAGATATGTTTTTGAGTTTTCTTGTAAATTATTATCAAAAGAAAGATGAATCAAATATGTTTAAACCCTTTAGTAAATTATTGAGAAATCAAAAAGAAACAAACATTAAAGAAGTTTTGGAATATGCCAAAAAATATATTGACATAGCAATAGGCGGAGAAGCTATTTTAACGGTAGGCGAGTCTATAGATTTTGCAAAAAGAGGGTATTCGGGGGTTGTTTCTATCCATCCTTTTCATTGTATGCCGGGATCAATAGTGCAGGCTATTTCAAAAAAATTCAGAGAAGATTTAAACAATTTTCCATGGATAAATTTGTGGTTTGATGGACAAGAAAGTACAAATTTAATGCTTAGATTGGAAGCTTTTATCCATCAGGCAAAACAATGGCAAGGAGGCTCTAATGTTTTTTCAGAAGAGGCAGCATAGTATAGGCAATATTAAGAATAGTAAATATGAATATAGATTTGGTTATAAAATTAAATCTAAAATTAGGACAAAAATTGCGACATCATTTTTATCGTTTTTTTTATTAACTTTTTTATCTATTTTTTTAATGTTTGCAGGTTCTTTTTATTTAGAGTCTTTCGGATCTAATGCAAAAGCCTATGCTTCAAATTATAGAAGTAATAAAAGCAGTTCAATTGTTGAGAAGCTGTTTCATGAAATGCAGCCGAGTATTGTGCATATACAGGTGTTAGGGTTAGCCAGATTAAAAAATGGAGCAATAATGCCTGAAGAAGACATAGGGACAGGTTTTTTTATAAATAAGAACGGCGATATATTGACTAATTTTCATGTTATAGGAAATGCAAATAAAGTCGAAATTAGTTTTTTAAAATATAAAAATGTTAAAGCTAGTATAGTCGGTACTGACCCTTCTTCAGATATTGCAATTATTCATATTAATCCTAAAGGCAGAAAAATAACGCCCGTTGTTTTCGGCGACTCTAATAATTTAAAAGTCGGCGAAAGGGTTATGGCTATAGGAAATCCTTATAATTTATATCAAACCGTTACGACAGGTATAATAAGCGGGCTTAAAAGGTCATTGGTTTTTCCTACCGCAAGATTTTACGGAAACATAATACAAACGGATGCGGCTATTAATTTTGGAAATTCAGGCGGACCTTTAGTGAATTACAGAGGTCATGTAATAGGCATCAATACAGCAAAGCTAGCAGGAGAAGCCCAAAATATAGGTTTCGCAATACCCATTAACCTTGCAAAAAGAAATATTCCTGAATTAATAAAATACGGAAGAATAATAAAACCATGGTTAGGAATAGAAGCTATAAAAGTAACCAAAAGTTTTACCAGACTTTTCGGAATTAAAAACGTAAACAAAGGTCTATTAGTTGAGAAAGTTTTTTCGGGAAGTCCTGCATATAAAGCAGGTATAAAAGCAGGGAAAAGAATAATACAGATGAAAGCAATGACTTATGTTTTGGGCGGAGATATTATTACAAGAATAAACAATAAAAAAGTTGATTCGTTTTCCAGTCTTGAAAGAATGATTAATTCATTTGTCCCAGGACAGCTTATTGTTCTAAAAATACATATAAACAATAAAGTTAAATTTATTAAAGTAAGACTCGGTGCGCTGCCGCCTAGCCTTACTTCTTAATGGGAAATAATAGAAATGTTTTTAACAACAAAAAAAGCTATGAAAGAAATAAAAAATGCCGCTGAAAAATATCAAAATATCGGCATTGTAGGCTGCGCATCATGCGCCTCCATATGCTTAACCGGCGGTTCTATGCAGGTTAAGGAAATGGAACAATCCTTAAAAGAAGCAGGCAAGAATATAACATTTACTATTTCTATTGACGAACCCTGCGATATGAGGATATTAAAAGAAGATATCCGTTTTGTAGAAGACGAGCTTAAAAATACAGATGCTGTCGTTGTGCTGTCATGCGGAACCGGTGTTCAAACGATAGGCGAATTTACAGGGAAAAAAGTAATAGCAGGAACAGACAGCAAATATATAGCTAAGACGGAACATATTGGCGAGTATAGCCCTTTGTGCCGCGGATGTGATGAATGCAGACTTAATTTTACCGGCGGAGTATGCACAATTACTCTTTGCCCTAAAGGATTGCTAAACGGACCATGCGAAGGACATAACGGCATTAAATGCGAAGTTTACGAGACATCGGATTGCATATTTATGACATCTTATATGAATATGAAAAATTTTGGGGAAGAAGAAAATATAAACCGTATCTTTTCTCCTAGAGATTACAGCATAAAGAGTATTAAAAAAAATATTTAAACACTTGCCGACTATTATAGCCATAGAACGTCTTATATAATAATGTTAGAAAGATACGGTTTGCGGTCGCATCAGCCGACAGCGGGCAATGATAATGAATTAGTATAGTATTTATAATTATATTAACTACTAATTGATTAATAAAATATAAAAAATAATTATTTAATTCATATAAATTTAGCACATATAATATAATAAAGTTATGAATATTATACCGGAAATAGAATCTCCTTTAAGTGAAAATTATAAAAATTTCTTACATGAATTAAAAGTATTATCGGATGAGCTTGGCAAAAATAAATCTATTAAATCAGATAATATAATTATTGAACAAAATTTTGGGTTTAATGCAATTTTGCTTTGTAAAACCTTATCGGATGAAAATTTTAATACTGCAATAACTTATTCATTTAATATGAGAGACAAAAACAGAATTTCGCTGTTTTCCGATCTCATTACTCTAAATCAGATCGGGTTGAAAAATATTATAATATCCGAAGGTTTACATCCTATGAAGACGGTATTTTATTCGGCAAAGCCTGTTTACGATATAGATGTGGTTACATTTAGTTCAATTATTAAATCTAAATCAATTAACAATTTAATTGAAAATAGTTCAATTAATGATTTATCTAAAAATAACGGCACTTATCCTAACGATAATACATATAATGTCGGTGACTTTAACCTTGGCGTGAAAGTTACCGCCTCCGCTCCGATTGATATGGCAAAAATAAAAAAACTCGTGTCTATAGGCGCAGACAGTTTTATAATTAATTCTTTTACCGATGATATCGGCGCAGTTAAATATATTAAAAAAGAAGGCAGAAAGGTTTTTATACATATCAATGAATTAGAAATAGGAAAAACTTTTAATTCTATGAAGGAAGCTTATGATAAAGCCTTGCGCTTGGAAGTAGACGGATTAATCATAAAGATTATAAGCGCAAAAACAAATATATTAAAAAAGTTTTAAATCAATATATGGCAAATTTGTTTGTTGAAGGAAAATATGGCGATAAAGGGATAATCCTTGGAAATGAGGCAATAGCAAGAGGGGCGCTGGAAGCGGGAGTAGGCTATGCATCTATGTATCCTGGAACTCCGGCTTCCGAAATTATTATTACTTTAGACAAAAATAAAAAATATATAAAAAATATTTATACCGAATTTAGTTTAAATGAGCATATTTCCTTGCACGGAGCAATAGGCGCTTCTTGGTCGGGCATCAGGTCTTTATGCGCTATGAAGAATGTAGGTTTAAATGTGGCTAGCGAGCCCGCCCATTTTTTGGCATATACAGGAGTTAAGGCAGGTCTTGTTCTTGCGATAGGATCAGACCCCGGAGCTCCAAGCAGTTCAAATGAACAAGATGACAGATGGTATAGTTTACATACGTATATGCCCATCTTAGAGCCTTCAAATATACAGGAAGCTAAAGACTTTACAAAAAAAGCTTTTGAGATTTCAGAGCAATTTTCTTTTGGAATCATACTTATGGCACCGTCAAGATTGTGTCATAATGCAGGTATTTTGCATTTTGGCGATTGTTTAGACAGAGATTTGATATCCGGAAATTTTAAAAGAGATCCCGAAAATTATCTCAATCTTTTTAATCTTGCCGTTAAGAATCATAAAAAATATCTTGAACGGAATGAACTTCTTAAAAAGTACGCGAATACTTCTGAACTAAATATAATTATAGATGCTGAAACAGGCTCAAGAAATCACAATAGAAGAAGAAACAACAATAGAATAGGTTTTATTTCATCCGGAGTTATATATGCCCATTTAATAGAAGCGTTGAATTTTATTAATGCGGATAATTATAAAATTTTAAAATTAGGGATTACTTTTCCTTTATCCGAAGAACTTATAAAAAGATTCTTAAATGATTTAGATGAAGTTGTTATTGTTGAAGAAGCTGAAGGCTTCTTAGAATTTCAAATCAAAAAAATAGCTTTTGAAATAGGCTATCAAGGAAAAATTCACGGCAAAAATATATTTAATGCTTATGGAGAATTAACCGTAGACGACGTTATTAAAGGCGCAGCCAATTTTTTAAAAAAACCTCCTCCTGAATATTTCGATACTGCAGTTAAGAATTTAGAAATGATTTCAGATAAAATTCCACAAAGAATGGGAACTTTCTGCGTAGGTTGTCCTCATCGCGGTTCAATTTATTCAATTTTAAAAGCATCAGGATATTCCAATACGGATTCTAAAGACAGGGACGTTATTATAGCCGGCGATATCGGATGCTATACCCTTGGACTATTGCCGCCCTATAATGCTATGGATTGGCTAACATGTATGAATTCAGGGTTAAGTATAGGACAGGCCATCAGTATTGCCGATAAGAGCAAAAAAATAATAGCTTTAGTTGGAGACTCCACTTTTTATCATTCCGGTATACCGGTTTTAATGAATGCGGTGCAGAATAATTCCAATATTTTATATATTATTCTTGATAATAGCTGGACTGCAATGACCGGACATCAAAAAACTCCTTCAACTAAAATAGATATTGACGGAATACCTATTCCTAATGCTATTAATTTAAAAGATTTGCTTAAATCATTAGGAATTTCTTATATTAAAACTATTGACCCTAATAATGTAAAAAGATTCAGCGTCTTAATAAAAGAAGCTTTAAAAGAAAAAGGTTTAAAAGTAATAATTGCCAAAAGAGAATGTATTCTTCAGGAAGAAAGGAGAAATAAAATAAAAAATGTCAAATTAAATAATAAGCCGGAAATTATATATGAATTGCAAAAAGAGCGCTGCGTTAAATGCAATGAATGTTTTGTTGAATTAGCGTGTCCTGCAATCCAGTTAAAAAAAGAAGATGATAATAAAGAATTTTATTTTATAGATACTGTTGCATGCGTTAAATGCGGAGTCTGTTACGAAGTATGTCCTAACGGTGCAATAAGAAAAGTAGAATTTAATTTACATTCATTAATAAATTCTGAACCGCAGGTAAATTTGCTTAACAATAAAGAAAACAAAACTGAACTAAAAATTATTGCATAAGACAAAATTAAAATAATATAACAATATAATAATATAATACAATAATACAACAATGCAACAATTCAATATAGCCATTACCGGTCTTGGCGGACAAGGAATAATAACCGCAGGTACTATACTGAAAAATGCTGCTCTTAATTCCGATCTGCAGGATGTATCAGGCTCGGAAAGGAGAGGAGGGGCTCAAAGAGAAGGCTATGTAGAAGCATTTGTTAAATATATTTTTTATGATTCAGTTTCAGAAATGCAAAATCAGAGAAAAAATATGCATTCTCCTATGATAGCATCGGGTGACGCTGATGTCCTTATTTCGTTGGAGCCGATAGAAACATTAAGGGCAATTTCTTATGTAAACAAAAATTCCGTCATTATTTTTAATACAAACACGCATATTCCTATAAGCGTGCGAATGGGGAAAAGTAAATATCCTGAATTATACGATATTTTAAATAGTCTTTATAATATAACGGATAAAGTTTTTTATTATGATTTTAATAAGTTATCAATAGAAAATTTCGGTTCTATAATCTCGGTCAATGTTATTTCACTCGGCGTTGTATTTGCAAAAACAAATATACCTATATCTAAAAATGTAATAGAAAATATTCTTTTAAAAGGTCCAAAAGCTCAGGATAACCTGAGAGCTTTTAATATTGGACTAAATTTATAAAATGCAATTCCACTAAAGCATTTATACTAATCCCATTTAAAATTATAAATCTTGTGGTATAATCTAAAATATGGATGAAAAAATTAAAGAATCTGTTTTGCAATATAAAGATAGTTTTGCTTTTAATTTAGCAGTTAACGAACTTTATCATGATAATAAAAAAAGCTGCGAAAAAGACATAGAACAAAAAATTGCCGTGAAAGATGTTTTGTTTTCGTCACTTAAAAGCGCCGAAAATTTGAAAAAAAACGAAGCGCTTATATATCTTAAAAATAAAAAAATAAATAATTGTATAAAATGCAAACTTAGCGAAAGAAGAAATCTGATAGTATTCGGCGAGGGCAGCCCGGACTCAGAGTTAATGTTTATAGGAGAAGCACCTGGTGCAGACGAAGACAAGACGGGGCAGCCTTTTGTAGGAAGAGCAGGCCAATTATTAACCAAAATTATTGAATCTATTAATCTTAAGCGCGAAAATGTGTATATAGCAAACATTGTAAAATGCAGACCCCCTGAAAATAGAAATCCGGAGCCTGACGAAATTTTAAGCTGCAGTCCATTTTTACAGGAACAGATTGATATAATAAAACCTAAAATCATATGCACTCTCGGAAAATTTTCAACAATGTTTATTTTTAATGAAATTAATAATATCGGCAGCGAAAAAAATTTTGAATTTGAAAAAATCGGCAGCCACAGAGGTAAAATTTTTGATTACAAAGATATAAAAATTATACCTACTTATCATCCGTCTTATTTGCTTAGAAACCCGTCGGCAAAAAAAGATGTCTGGGAAGATATGAAATTAATAAAAAGCTTGCTGTTAAATTAATTTATATTAATTTCCTAAATATGAGATATACTAATAATTTATAATAATAAAAATATATATATTATATATAGAATAAAGAGTTAAAATAGATAGTTAGCTGTTTTTTTGCAAAGTTGGATTTGCTATATACTTATGAGAGATATAATGTTAATCATTAAAAAATTAATAACTATATCATCAAAGTTACTACAAAATTTAATGTTATTTAAATAAATATTAATAAATATTATGGAAATTATGGCATACATTTTAGTAATTTTTGCTTTTGCGTTAATCGTGACTGAGTTTTTTGTGTTTTCATATGGAGCTTTAACGTCAATCAGCGCTATTTTATTTGTTGCAGCAACAATTGTTATATTTATGTTTTCTCCAGTTGTTCCAGGTTTTTTTATTGATATAATTCTACCTTCTTATGTAACATTGTTAATATTTATAATCATATTTATAGTTTTGGGGTACAAAGCCAATAAAACAAAAGTGAAATCATCGATTGACAGTATAACGAACTCTATCGCTTTTGTAACAAAAGATATACCCGATAACGGTTTTGGGCAAATAGATTTAAACGGCGAGGTGTGGACGGCTTATGCAGACGGTCCGATTGAAAAAGGCAAAAAAGTTATTATAGTAGAAGGACCGCATTCTTTATCCGTTTCCGACAAAGATTCTTTAAAAGTAAAAGTAAAGCTAAGCAGTTAAACAGCCTATTTGAAATTCAATTTCTGTTTTTATAATATATTGTAAGGAATAATGTTGAATTAATATATTTATGATATCTTAATGTTGTATTAATCTTTCTTCTGGTAATTATAGTCGTTATTCCTGTAATTGTAATTTTAAAAAATTAAAAAATTAATTTGGAGGCTATATGCAAGGTTTTGGAGTTTTATTTATAGCGGTAATTATAATCGTTGCGATTATGATTATTCTGTATGCGGTAAGAATTATAACAGAATATGACAGAGCGGTTATATTTAGGCTCGGCAGGGCAATTGCAGTTAAAGGCCCGGGGTTAATATTGCTATGGCCTATTATTGACAGAATGGTTAGAGTAAGTTTAAGAATAATAACCTTTGAAGTTCCTTCCCAGGATGTAATAACAAAAGATAATGTTACCTTAAAGATATCCGCGGTGGTTTATTTTAAAATAGTAGATCCGCTTAATGCCGTAGTTCAGGTATCAGATTATTACAATGCAATTTCTCAGCTTGCCCAAACTAGTTTGAGAAGCATTTGCGGCGAAGCCGAACTAGATAAGCTTTTGGCGGAACGGGAAAAAATAAATTCAGAGATACAGGAAATATTAGATAAACATACAGGTCCATGGGGTATAAAAATTACTATAGTAGAGTTAAAACAGATTGATATGCCGCAGGATATGCAAAGAGCTATGGCAAGACAGGCCGAAGCCGAAAGAGACAGAAGGGCAAAAATAATCAACGCCGACGGAGAATTTCAAGCGGCTCAAAGATTAAGCGACGCAGCTAAGATTATAGCGGAAAATCCGATGGCGCTTCAGCTAAGGTATCTTCAAACGCTGAACGAAATATCTTCAACCAACAATACAACAATGATAATGCCTATTCCTTTGGATATTATCAGAGAGATAGGTAAAGGCTTTAGCGGCGGCAATGCGGGTAATAATAATATTTCTCAACCGAGCCAGCCATAATAATCGTAATTTTCAAAATTATAATTTTTTATTAGCGGCGGCAATGTAATTAATCAGCAGTAATATAATGTTCCTTAACGTATTGCGGTATTGCGGTATATCCAATAATTTCTTAATCTCTGCCTGCAGTTTTAGATAGATTACCTAAAATAAATAATTTAAGGAGGTATTAATTATGGAACTCGGTATGGTCGGTTTAGGAAAAATGGGTATCAATATGGTGTTCAGACTTTTAGAAGGCGGACATAAGGTAGTTGTTTTTAATAGAACCTTATCTAAAGAAGAACCGGTTAAAAATAAAGGCGCTATCGGCTCTGACTCAATTAAGGAATTAGTTTTAAAACTATCAAGTCCAAGAATAGTATGGCTTATGGTACCTTCAGGAGAAACTACCGATTTAATGCTTGAAGAAGTATTGAAATATGTTGAAAAAACTGATATTGTAATTGACGGCGGAAATTCCTACTATAAAGATTCAATAAGAAGATATAATATGCTTAAAGAAAAAGGAATAAATTTTCTTGATTGCGGCACAAGCGGCGGTATTTGGGGATTAAAAGAAGGCTACTGTGCTATGATAGGGGGCGAAAAGGAAATTTTCAACCATTGCGAACCTATATTTAAAACTTTGGCTCCGGAAAATGGATATTTATATGTTGGAAAATCAGGGGCAGGACATTTTGTTAAGATGGTCCACAATGCAATAGAATATGGCATGATGGAGGCTTATGCCGAAGGTTTTGAAATTTTAAAAACAAGCGATTTTAATGTAAATTTGACGGATATAACAGGATTATGGAGCCACGGATCAGTTGTCAGATCATGGCTTTTAGATCTTGCCCATAATGCTTTTAGATTAGACCCTGAGCTTGAAAACCTTAAACCTATAGTTGACGACTCAGGAGAAGGAAGATGGACATTGAAAGAAGCTATTGATATGGCAGTTCCAGCCCCTGTGCTTGCAGAATCGGTATTTGCAAGATTCAGGTCAAGACAAGAAAATTCTTTTGCAGACAGAGTTCTTGCAGCTTTAAGACATCAATTTGGCGGTCATTCCGTTCATTAAAATAAATAATGCTTATTATATATTATATTGTTTCAATAATTTTAATGTTATTATGAGTTTATTTGTTGATTTGAATAATAAAAATAATAAATTAATAAATAAAATAAAATAAAATAAAATAAAATAAAATAAAATAAAATAAAAGAAACCCAGAAAATAAATTTATATGAAAAGATTAAAATTAAAATATGAAGGGTAGAGAATGTATATAGACATCAGTTTAACGGTTGAAGACGGGATGGTTCATTGGCCGAAAGATCCTGAAGTTATCATAAAACAATTTTCAAGTATTAAAAACGGCGATACTGCAAATAATACACATCTTTCTTTTGGAACGCATACCGGAACGCATATAGATGCCCCGCATCATTTTTACGAAGACGGGATAGGAATAGACAAAATAAAATTAGAAGCCCTTACAGGAGAATGCTCCGTTATCGAAGTTCCCGAAAAATATGAAGCTATAACGGAAGATTTTCTTAAAATGCAAAATATTAATAATGGCGGCAGAATATTATTTAAAACAAAAAATTCCAAAATTATATCAAGAGATAAAAGTTTTCATGAAGATTATGTGTACGTAGCAAGCGATGCTGCAAAGTATATGGTTGAAAAGGGCATTATTCTTGTCGGAGTAGATTATCTTTCGGTAGAAGGTTACGGCAAAGGACATGAAACTCACAGAACACTTTTAGGCGCAGGCGTTGTTATTATCGAAAGCTTATATTTAGAGCAAGTTGAACCCGGCAATTATAAACTTATAGCATTTCCTATTAAAATCAAAGATTCGGATGGAGCGCCGGCGAGAGTTATTTTAGAAAAAATGAATAAAAAATGTTTATAAAAAATATATAAATTAGGAGTATATAAATGTCAGAACTTAATCCATGCGGCATCGTTATATTTGGTGCCAGCGGAGATTTAGCCCATATTAAAATTTTTCCGGCTTTATATAGTTTATGGGATGAAGGTTTTTTTCCGAAGGATTTTTTTATAACGGGTTTTGCAAGAACTAAAATGGATGATAACCAATTTAGAAAAACAATTTATGATTCAATAAATATTCATTGCAGAAAAAAACCTGTAGACGCAAAACATTTTAAAGATTTTTCTAAACATATAGATTATCTTTCCTCTAATTATGACGATATTAAAAGCTATAAATCGCTAAAGACATTTATTGAAGCAAAGTCAGTAGAATACAACATGCCAAAAAATTTCATATTTTATCTTTCTACCCCTCCAAGTGTTTATGAATCTATCGTTGACGGCATAGAGAATTCAGGACTTGTTTCAGATAATTATCGAGGCGACGGGTTTTCTAGAATAGTCGTGGAGAAACCTTTCGGTTACGATTATGACAGCGCAAAAAAGTTAAACGATAAAATTTTGTCCGCATTTCAAGAAAAACAGGTATATAGAATAGACCATTATCTTGGAAAAGAAACCGTACAGAATATTCTTGCGTTTAGATTTGCCAATGCGATATTTGAACCTGTCTGGAATAATAAATATATCGACCATATTCAAATTTCTGCATTAGAATCTATAGGTGTAGGATTAAGGGGCGGCTATTTTAATAATGCGGGTATAATAAGAGATATGATGCAGAATCATATGATACAGCTTTTGTCTTTAGTTGCTACAGAGCCGCCGGCTTTTTTTGACGCAGAAGATTTAAGGAATGAAAAAATTAAACTATTAAAAAGCATAAGGCGTTTTACTATCAACGATGTTAAAAATTATGTCGTACGAGGTCAATACGATAGAGGCATAGTTGACGACGATGAAGAATCCGTCAGTTACAGGGAAGAAAAGGGAATTCCTATTGATTCAATTACCGATACATATGTTGCATTAAAACTTTTCATTGATAATTACAGATGGGCCGGCGTACCTTTTTATATAAGATCGGGGAAAAGAATAAAAAAACATAAAACTGAAATTGCAATTTATTTTAAAAAATTGCCTTACAGTCTTTTTGGTAAAAATTCAATTGAAAAAATAGAACAAAATGTTATAACTATAACTATTCAGCCGAATGAAGGCATATCGTTAAAAATAGGAGCAAAATCACCCGGTTTTAAAATGGAAATAGACCCGGTGGAACTTTCTTTCTTTTATAAGTCTTCATTTAAAGGAACGCCGCCTGAAGCATATGAAAGGTTATTGTATGATATAATGGAAGGAGATCAGACATTATTTTATAGAACGGACAACATGCTTACGGCTTGGAAACTCATAACAGATATAATAAACGGTTGGAAAAGTTTACCCGCGCCGTCATTTCCAAATTATGAATCAGGTTCATGGGGACCCAAAGAAGCAGATGATTTAATTAATAAAGACGGAAGAACGTGGCATAATGAAATTTAAATATGATTTAGAGTATATTTTAAAGACCACTAAATTAGATAAAAACATTGTCAATGAATTACTGAAATATTTTGCCGAACTTCCTTTAATGGCAAAATTAGAGGTATTTTCTATAAGCAAACTTATAGAAGAAGAAGATGAGTTTGCTTTTTTGCAGCATTACTTTGACAAACAAAAAACGGCAGAATATGGATTTTCCTTATTCCTTCTCGCTATTAACAGATTATTTTTATTAGAAAATAAAGATACCGAAAATAAAAACCTTTCTTCATATAAACTTAAAAAAATTTCTATGATAAAATCGCTCAGGAATTCAGAAAATGGAAAATATTTCTGAGAATAAAAATTATAAAATGCAAGGATTTTATATATCTGCAGCAAAAAGAAATTCAGGCAAGACGACCATTTCTATCGCTATAATGCGCCTGCTAAGAAATAAAGGGTTTATAGTCCAGTCTTTTAAAAAAGGTCCTGATTTTATAGATCCGATGTGGCTAAGCATAGCTACGGGTAAAAACTGCTATAATCTGGATTTTTATTTTATGTCCAAAGATAAAATAAAAAAACATTTTTTAGAACATTCGCTTAATTCAGATATTAACATTATAGAAGGAAACCATGGGCTGTATGACTCTATAGATCTGTACGGTAAATCTTCAAACGCATCTATGGCAAAGCTTTTAAGGCTTCCCGTCATTCTTGTGATAGATGTCGGAGAATTTAACAGAGGAGTTGTCCCATTGCTTTTAGGATTTAGAAATTTCGACAAAAAGGTGAATATAAAAGGGATAATACTAAATAAGATTCATAGTAAAAGACATGAAAAAAATCTAATAAACGCAATTAATTATTATACCGATTTAAAGGTAGTAGGCAATATCCCTAACGACCTAGAATTATCTATAAAACAGAGGCATCTCGGTCTGCTGTCGACACTTAGAGGAGAAGACGTTGAAAATCTTGTTTCAAATATATCCTCTAAAATTTCAAATTATATTGATTTAGAAGGTATCGTAAATATATCAAAAATAGCAGCCAAATCTTATGTCGATGTAAGTTTAAAATATAATATTATTACTGCATCTGCCGCACCTGCCGCACCTCCTAAAAAAATAGAATCCGGCAGGGTTAGAGAAAGAGTAAAAATTGGGATAGCCTATGACGGCGCATTTAATTTTTATTATAATGAAAATATTGAAGCGCTCGAGAATTTGGGTTGCGAAATTATAAGATTTTCCCCGCTTAAAGACGGTAACCTGCCTGAAGTTGATGCTCTTTATATAGGAGGAGGTTTTCCAGAGATTTTTTGTCAGGATTTAGAGACAAACAGCAATTTAAGGAGGAATATAAGGGAAAAGATCGAAATAGGTCTTCCTGTATATGCGGAATGCGGCGGCCTTATGTATCTTTGCAAAAGTATTTCCTGTGATGATATTATGTATGAAATGGTGGGGGCAATAGATGCCGATGTAAAATGGACAAAAAAACCGAAAGGGCATGGCTATACCAAATTAACTACTGCCTTTTATGATAAAAATAGCCGATTATGGTTTAATAAGATTAAATTTATTAAAGGACATGAGTTCCACCATTCATATTTAGAAACACCGTCGTCAAATAACATGAATTTTGCTTTTAACGTGGAAAAGGGATTTGGGGTAAATGGAGAAAGCGACGGCATTATCTATAAAAATATAATTGCAAGTTATACGCATATATTTTCTCCATCCTCGCCCGGATGGTTTAAAAATTGGGTGTCTTTTATCAAAGAAATCAAAAAAGATTTTTTAAAAATAAAATAAATAATGTTAAATTTTTTTAGTTTGTTACAATTTTTTTCTTGACAATATGCATATAAAATTATTTATTATATATATGACTCCTATTTTAATTTATTAATCAAACACAAACGGCAAAAAGCAAAAATATTTATATTGAGGGTGATGCTTCACGTGCCGTTAATTTATTGATGATTATTAATTAGTAAATATTATTTATTTATATTATTTACATAGTGTTTTTTAAATGTTATTTTAATTTATATTTTTTTAAGGAGGTTTTTTATGGGTAAGAAACATGAAACTCCGCTTCTTGATGAGCTAAAAAAGGGGAAGTGGGTAAGTTTTGTTAGGGAAATTGAAAGAGCAGCTGAAAAAAGCGAAAGAACGGAAGATCTCTTAGGACAGGTGGAAAATTCCTATAGAGACAAGATCACCCATTGGAAGCATGGCGGTATGGCCGGGGTAAGGGGATACGGCGCAGGACTTGTCGGAAGATTTACAGAATTTCCCGAAAAATACCCAGGCGTTAAAGAATGCCACTCTATGAGAGTTAATCAAACCTCAGGTTTTTTTTATAATTCCGATATTCTTAGAAAAATTGCCGATATAGCGGAACAACATGCGGGCGGACTTTTAAATCTTCATGGATCAACGGGGGATATTCAAATATTAGGAGTATGGCAAGAGGAAGCCGAAGAAGCTTTTCAGAAATGTGCAGAATTAGGATTCGATTTAGGCGGCGGCGGATCAGATCTTCGTACGCCATCCTGCTGTGTCGGACCTGCAAGATGTGAGTTTGCAAATTATGATACACTCCAGATATGCTATGACATGACGCAGGCATTCCAGGATGAAATGCATAGACCTTCATTTAATTATAAGTTTAAACTTAAATTTTCCGGATGCTCAAATGATTGCGTTGCGGCCGCTTCAAGGTCGGATATGGCTTTTATAGGAACATGGAAGGATAAAATAAAAATAAATCAAGATGAAGTAAAAAATTATGTTAAAAAATTTAATGTTCAAAAATATGTTTTAGATAAATGTCCGACTAAGTGCATGTTGTTTGAAGGAGAGAATCTAGTCATAGATGATTCTAATTGCGTTAAGTGTATGCATTGCATAAATGAAATGCCGAAGGCTTTAAGATCCGGCGATGAAAAAGGTCT
Source organism: bacterium (assembly GCA_021845685.1). GTDB lineage: Bacteria > SZUA-79 > SZUA-79 > Acidulodesulfobacterales > Acidulodesulfobacteraceae > Acididesulfobacter. The sequence goes on along the minus strand of JAJZVN010000014.1, from coordinate 6,289 downwards.
TTCTATTTTATTAGGCGCTAAAGCTCCTTTAGTTACAGGTCCAAGATTAGGTATGATGCTTGTTCCGTTTTACGATGTTTTAGAAGACAGCAAAAACGACTATGAATGGCTGAAAGGGTTAATCAGCAATATGTGGGAGTTCTGGGATGAATACGGCGTCAGCAGAGAAAGGATAGGAGAGCTTATGCAGAGAGTAGGAGTCGTAACTTTCCTTGAAGGAATAGGATTAGAACCTATACCTGAAATGGTTAATCATCCAAGAGGCAACCCGTTTATAAAGTTTACGGATGATGAAGACTAATTCAGCTGCAGATAAATTATTTTAAATTTAATCAAATCTAATTAAAAGATAGCATATATATATTTGGAGGTTTTTATGCCTGAAGAGGTTAAAAAGAAAAGAATAACAGATATAGGTCCCCATGATTTTCATGATTATTTACCGCCTGTAATTAAAAAGAATTATGGCAAGTGGGCTTACCATGAAATATTGGATACCGGCAGTATGGTACATGTTGCGGAGAATGGGGACAAGATATATACCGTAAGAATGGGTTCCCCCCGTTTGGTTAGCGGCAGTTTTGTGAGAGATTTGTGTGATATGGCTGATAAATATTGCGGAGGATATTTAAGGTTTACCACAAGAAATAATGTTGAATTTTTACTTGATGACAAAAATAATATAGAGCCTCTTAAAAAAGACCTTGAAAAATTAGGCTATAATGTCGGCGGTATTGGAAATGTCGTTGCAAATATCGTTCATACGCAAGGTTGGGTCCACTGTCATACATCGGCAAGCGATGCATCCGGCGTAGTAAAGGCTGTAATGGATGAATTATATGAGTACTTTGTGGAGGATAAACTTCCGTCTAAAGTTAGAATTGCTTTTGCGTGCTGTCTTAATATGTGCGGTTCTGTTGCTTCATCTGATATTGCGATAATGGGAATGCACAGGAAAGTGCCGAAAATAGACAGTGAAAAAATTTTAAATCTCTGTGAAATACCGAGCACTATTGCAGCATGTCCTACAAATTCTATAAGACCGGATACTAAAGACGGTAAGCAGACCGTAAAAATAAATGATGAAACCTGCGTTTTTTGCGGAAGCTGCTATACGGTTTGCCCTGCAATGCCTATTGCAGACTCATTAAACGATGGTATTTCCATATGGGTAGGCGGAAAAGTTTCAAATGCAAGGATTAAGCCTACATTTTCCAAATTAGTCATCCCTTTTATACCGAATGATCCGCCAAGATGGCCGAAGGTTGTCGAGGCTGTAAAGACAATAATAACCGCTTATAAAAATGGAGCCGAACCTGGAGAAAGAGTTGTAGAATGGATTGAAAGGATAGGCTGGACGAGATTCTTTAAAATAACGGGATTTGAATTTACAAAATATCATGTGGACGATTTCAGACTTGCCGAAACCACTATGAATTATTCATCTCAAGTAAGATTTTAATATAATAAAATGAGAGGGAAATATTATGACCGATGAAATAAAAAAGAAGCTAGAAGATAAAATTATCGGACTTGTCAAGGAGTATGTCGGCAAAAAAAGATTTAAGCCTGTAGATATAGTGAAAGAGATGGAAAAAGAATTTGCCGACGAGGGCTTATCAAAAGACGATATTAAAGGCGTTCTAAAAGAAATAATGAATGACGAGAAGTTAGTCTACGGATATGCAGGAGGAAGTTTCTTAACCCTTCCTGGCAAAGATTAAGTAAATTGTAAAATTATAAATCTTAAATTATATTATAGAATTATGAGGATGATTTCATGCTTGAATTAAAAAAAGTTAAAAAACCGCTAAAAGTGTCAAGCTCAGGCGGGGGAATGCAGCAGTCACCCTTTAGACCTAAATATGTAGAGAAGAAACCTCCATGTATGGACACTTGTCCTAATGGAACAAGGGTTAGGGATTATATACAATTTATTGCTCAAAGTGAGTCTTATGAACGACCGATTGATGAATCTCTTAAAGAAGCATTTTATATGCTTACTGAGTCAAATCCTTTGCCGTCCATAACCGGGAGGGTTTGTCCTCATCCATGCGAAGAAGAGTGTAATCGTAAGTTTAAGGATAAACCTGTTGCTATTAATTCTATAGAGATGTTTGTCGGTGATTATGGAATAAAAAATAATCTTCATTTTAAGAAAATGACCGACATTCCAAAAAAAGAAAGAATAGCAATTATCGGCAGCGGACCCGCAGGGCTTTCATGTGCTTATCATCTTGCGATAAGGGGATATAATGTTACAATTTATGAAAAACTTCCTGAAACAGGGGGTTATCTAAGATACGGCATACCGAGTTTTAGACTTCCTTTAGATATTATAGATGCAGAGGTTAACCGAATTAAAGACCTTGGCGTTGAAATAAAAACAGGTGTAAATATCGGAACCGATGTAACGATAGATAAACTTAAATCCGAGTATGATGCCGTATTTGTTGCAATCGGGACACATGAACCTATTAAGATGAAAATGAAAGGCGCAGATGCGCCTAATGTTTTTACAGGCATTGAATTTCTTGAAAAGGCTGCATCAAGAGAAATTAAGGATGCAGGGAAAGAGGTTGTGGTCATAGGAAGCGACAGTGCAATGGACGCAGGAATGGTTGCAAAAAGACTTGGCGCTAATGTAACATTTATTTACAATAAAGGAACATTAAACGATGTTTCGGAAATAGAGGAAAAAGGCTCTACCGAGGTTAAGGAAGGCAATAGCGAGGGAATCAAATTTGAATTTTTATTTGCTTTAGACGAAATTATCGTTGAAAATGGAAAAGCTGTTGCTGTTCGCCTTAAAAAAATGAAACTTTCCGAAAAAGATGCTTCGGGCAGGGTGCATCCTATTTTAATAGAAAACGGTCCTGAATTAATGTTAAAATTGGATACTCTTATCTATTCTTTCGGTCAGAAACCGGATTATAAGGGTCTTGAAAAACTTACAAAAAATCCAAATAATGAATTTCTTAATGTGGATGAAGACTATTTAGTGGCTAATGAGGATAAAGTATTTGCCGGAGGCGACATTTTAAAATTTGGTTTAGTAACCGATGCAATAGGAATGGGGAGATATGCGGCATATTCAATACATAAAAAATTAAGCGGGGAGTCAATCAAGAAAGATGAAAGAGCCGTCATAAAGTATGACGATGCAATAAACCGCGAAGGTAAGAATATGTATATAGCATATTTTCAAAATGCGGAGAGACATAAAAGAAGTTCAAGAGAGCCTTCTGTTAGAATTAATGATTTTGATGGGATTTTAAATAATCTAGATTTAAATGATTTAATTTTGGAGGCAAAGAGATGTATGAGCTGCGGTATGTGTTTTGATTGCGGCAGCTGTTTTGAATATTGTTCTCAAAGCGCGGTTAAAAAATTGCCTAAAGGTCAGCATTTTGAGTTTCATCTAGAAACATGCAACGGGTGTAAAAAATGCGCAGAAAGTTGCCCTTGCGGCTATATTGATATGATTTAAAAATTTAATATTTTTTTATAATATTAATTAAATTAATTATAATAATAGGAGAATTTGAGCCATGGCATCATTTGAATTTAACGGTAAGGTAATAGAAACTGATGATGAAGGATACTTGCAGAATTTAGATAATTGGAATAAAGATATGGCCGTATATATTGCCAAGAAAGAAGGTATAGAACTTACAGAAAAGCATTGGGAGTTAATTAATTGGATAAGGGACTATTTTTCAAAGTTTCAGGTTGCTCCTGCAATTAAATCTCTAATAAAAGAGGTACAAAAGCTTGAAAATATTGAGGACAAAAAAGAAGCAAATAAGTTTATTTACGAACTTTTTCCGGATGGGCCGGCTAAGCAGCTTGCCATGATAGCAGGTCTTCCAAAACCTACTGGCTGTGTATAAATAAAAAAATGTCTTTAGTATAATATTAAACATATATTATGTATTATGTAGCAGCTTAGTTAAAATTGCGTATAAATAAAATATGTCTTTTTTGCAAGGCTTGCCTTACGGCATGCCTTGCAGCTGCAATATATTATATATAATAGAGTGTTTTTTATTTTAAAAAGGCATAACGAGTATTAAAGGAGATTCAATTATGATAGATTTAAACTTCTTGAGCGGCGTGTATGTTTTATTAACATATTTTGCAGCCGCTATTTTTATAATCGGTGTTTTGATTAAAATAATCGTGTATGCCAAGACGCCAATGCCGGTAAAGATTGCACTTACGCCTGCACCCCAGACAAAAACAGGTTCAGTCGGCAGGGTTGCAAGCGAAATTTTATTATTTAAGAGTTTATTTAGAGCAAATAAGCCTACATGGGTTGCAGGATATATCTTCCATGTTTCATTTATTATTCTTATATTGCTGCATTTTGCCCGGCATTTTATTTATCATTATCATAACGGTGTTGTTTCGCTGCCTTCATGGTATCCGCTCTTTGTGAACGCAGGCATAGTTTTCGGTATTTTAATGTTTCTTTCGCTATTTTATCTGCTTTTTCGCAGGATGATCGTTGACAGAGTGAGAATTATCTCTCTTTTATCGGATTATTTAATACTTATTATTTTAATGATGATAGCTATTGCAGGATTGTCTATGAATTTTTTAATTTCTGCTTCTGATCTTACGAAAATAGATAACAGATTAGATCCGTTTATTAACGGTATTGCCACATTTCATCCAATAAATATACCGAGCAATCCGTATTTTCTTGTTCATTATTCATTAATTCTTATACTTGTCGCATATATACCCTTTAGCAAAGTTATGCATTTTGTAGGCGTATTTTTTAGTCCTACCCGTTATATGACGGATAATCCGGAGGAAGAAAGATATTATAAGCCAGGTGCAAAAGATTTGAGTCTTTAAAGGGAAAACAATAAAGATAAACAGGAGATAAAGTAATGGCTAAAATAAAAGCGTCTTATAAAATTCCGATATTAACAGGAGAGATTAAGATTCCTAAGGTTGTTCCCGGTGCAAGCGCTTACGAAAAGATGTATCCGGGTGTAAAGGAAGATATGCTGGCAATCGGCTTCCCAGCGTCGCTGGAAGATGGATGGGAAACTAAAGCGGTAGGAATTTTTAAACAACTTTTAACTCACAATAAAGCGCTTAAAACCTACATGGACATTTGCGTTAGATGCGGTGCCTGTACCGATAAATGTCAATTTTTTTTGGGTACCGGTGATTCAAATAACATGCCTGTAGGCAGGGCTGAATTAATGAGAAGAGTTTATAGATACTATTTTACACCCGCAGGCAGTCTTTTTAAAGGTCTGGCAGATGCCGAGCCTTTTAGCGAACAAATGATTAAAAAATGGTTTACGTATTACTATCAGTGTTCGGAATGCAGGCGATGTTCTTATTTCTGTCCGTACGGAATAGATACGGCTGTAATAACAATGGCTGCAAGGGAGATTATGGATGGTATAGGTATAGGACAAAAATATGCTACCGAAATAATACATAAAGTTTTCAAAATAGGAAATAATCTTGGCATCCCCCCTGCTGCGCTCAGAAATACGTTAGATGATCTTGAAGAAGAAATAAAAGATGCTACAGGAAAGGATATTAAAATTCCTATGGATGTGGAAGGCGCCGAAATTCTTCTTGTTCCGCCATCCGCTGATTTTTTTGCTATGCCGCACATGGAATCTCTAATCGGTTATGCAAAGGTATTTTATAAAGCCGGCATAAGCTGGACGGTTTCTTCTTATGCATCGGAAGCCGGTAATTTTGGTATGTTTATCGGCAGTTACAAGAATACAAAAGAAATAAATAAACGAGTATGGGATGAAGCAAGAAGACTTAAGGTTAAGAGGGTTATCGTAGGTGAATGCGGTCATGCATGGAGAGCTTTGTATAATTTCAGTAATACAATGAACGGACCGTTTGATTTTCTTGACGGCAAATACAGGCAGCCTACGCATATATGTGATTTTACGCTTGGTCTTATCAAAGACGGGGTTATTAAGATGGATCCATCGGCAAACGACGACAAGATAGTTACCTATCATGATTCATGTAATGTTGCGCGTGCATCAAGAATGGGTGAGACGCAGGACGGTCAACTTACTATACCGAGAGAACTGATAAAAGCGTGCGCCAATCATTTTTTTGAATTAAGGGATGGGGCTAACAAGGCGCAGACCTACTGTTGCGGTGCCGGCGGCGGAATACTTACGGACGAAGTAATGAATGTAAGGATTGCAGGTTCTATGCCTAAAATGCAGGTCATCAAAGAGGTAATGGACAATAAAGGCGTTAATTTTCTTGCATTGATATGCGC
>JAJZVN010000047.1 GCA_021845685.1 bacterium | reverse complement strand
GTCCGGATATCAAGGTTTCGTGTTCGACCCAAATAACAATACCACTTACGCGATAACTACGACTTCGCAATTCTGGACGGCTTTCGATTCTCCCGCGAGTTCGTCGTCAATGGCTATTATACCCAACGGTTCGGTTAATTCCTTATTAAACTCGATTTTAATTTATTACGATATCCCAAATGCTTGGATAGGATTATATAATCCGCAGATGTCGACCGATTACAATACCGTAAATCCCGACAGGCCTTACTCGTGGACAGACGGTTCTACTCCGTCTTATTATAACTGGGCAAGCGGAGAACCCAATAACGCCCTGCCTAATCGGGATTTAAGTTTATTGCCGGAATCAGAATACGGTCAGCACTGGGTAGAAATGGAACAAAACGGGACTTGGAACGATATCGGATATAATTATACTTATCCTGCGTCCCAAAATTACGCTCCGTATTTGCCGGCTTTAGTCCAGTTTAATAATCAGTTATCCTGCGTAAGCGGGGTAGAGCCGCCCACTCAACTTACGACCGGACAGGAAGGCAATCTTGCGAATCAATATTGCGGCGGCAATACATCTAACTGCTATTTATGTTCCGACGGAACTAATTTAGAACAGTGCCAAAGCGGAAATACTTATCCGTCCGGAACGGCTTATTTATGCCCTGCCGGACAAACGCAGTGCAATAAGAACGAAATCAGCGGAACGCCTCAATGCCCTTCGGGTTATACTTTGCAAAATGGCGAATGCGTTAGTAATATCGCTCCGTCCTGTCCCGGCGGATACACATTTTCTAACGGCGAATGCGTAGAAAAAACGTCGCCGTCTTGTCCGTCCGGATATACGGAAACAAACGGACAATGCCAGCAGGGAAACGTAGGCGGAAGCGTCTGGAATATATGGGGTCAGGAATTATTATACACGTCCGGCAACTGTATTAATGGGGATAACTTTTGGGTCGGCAATATCTGTTTTAACACTTCCAATAACACTTTCGGCGGAACTATAGCATACGACAGTAATTGGTTATATGCCAATATGTATAGCGGTTCGGGAAGCGGCATAACCGGAGACGGCGGCTATTGGGGAGTCGGCGGCTATATAAGCTATAACTCTTCTAATAATACTTTTTCTGGAGTAATATCCGGCGGCGGCGTCACTGTAACCGGAAACGGAAATTGTCTTGATTTTAGCGGCTATGGAGTGAGCGGTTCAAATCAAGTCTGCATGAGCCTTAACACTACGGCTATGTCTTGTCCGTCGGGTTACGCCTTGCAAAACGGCGAATGCGTTGGAACGGCTTCTCCCTATTGTTCACAGGCAGGCTATAGCTTAACCAACGCCGATAACACTTGCACGTCTACGATTACTCCGACTTATACCTGTCCATCGGGAACGGAACTTGTAGGCGATCAATGCATTTCTTATTCCTGTCCTCTTGGCAATAACGATACCTGCGTCAATACCGGTTCCGGTTATTACTGTTCTCAATATTCCTGCGTGAATTATAATAGCAGTTCGGCATATACAATTAATAATCCGCCTATAAACGCCAATAACCCTACCAATAACGGTAAAACTAATTCCGCCGGAGAATGTTTGGGACAAATTTATATTTTTTCAGGACAAGCTTTGCAATGCAGGGATCCAGGTATCCAGACCGGCTGGGGCGGCGGTTGTTGCACGGCGGATAAAAGATGGTTCGGGCTTTCAAATTGCAACTCTCAGGAGAAATTACTTGCGGAACAAAGAGCCGCCGGAGACTGCACTATGGTAGGCACTTATTGCGCCCAGAGCTTCTTGGGCTATTGCCTGCAAACCGACCAGACTTGGTGCTGTTTTCCGTCTTTGCTTGCGAATATTATCCAACAGCAGACGAGAGCAATGCAGGGATTGCCGATATCCGGCTGGGGAACGCCGACATCTCCCAACTGTATCGGTTATACTCCGCAACAGTTTCAGGCGATTAATTTCTCAAAGATTAACCTGTCGGCTTTTTACAACAGCATAGAACAACAAACGTCGAGCGTGATAAGCAATGCGGCAACCAATGCGGTCAATAAGTTTCAACAAAGTTTAGGCGGGAATTGATAATATTTTATAAAAATAAGGAGGATTTTATGTTAGATTTAAAAAAAATTTATGTTTTTATATATGAACAAGGGGCAGAACTTTAGTGACTAAAAATTCTACTAAATAGATGGTGAATTTATTGTGCTGATAACAATAGATAATTTTAATTTGCAAAAAACAGAATTTAAGTATAAATATTTAATTAAATTAAGGATTAAAAAATAAACAGATCCTAAGATAAACGTTTAAAAAAAAATTTTAATATGCTATATTACGTTTATGATTAACGATAATTTATCGGATATAAAAAAAATCTTCAAAGATTTCAAAGCCGCAAAATTTAACTTTGAAATTAAGGCGGAAAACGACGCCGTTCTTCCTGATTATAAGGGTTCTACTTTCAGGGGCGTATTCGGACATATTTTTAAAGACGTTATGTGCGTTTCCCATACCGGCGAATGTGGAGAATGCAGTTTCGATAAAGTCTGTATGTTTAAAAAAATATTCGATTCTCCTCCGCCTTCAAATTCCACTAAATTAAGAAATTACTCCGCCGTTCCCCATCCTTACGTAATCGAACCGCCTTTGGACCAGAAAAACTTTTACAAAAAAAACGAAATAATCAAATTTTCTTTAATATTAATAGGACAGGCAATTTCATTATTTCCATATTTCGCTTATTCTTTCGGACTGGCTGGAAAAAAGGGGATAGGCAGGCAGAAAAAAGGGAAGTTTATAATGACTAAAATTACAAACGATAAAGACGAAGAACTATTGTATTATTATAAAAACGACGAACTTAAATCTATAAATAATTATTATTATATCGACGATTTTATTCAGGAAAAGAACAGTGAAACTTTTTCCGTTAATTTAAAATTTATAACTCCTACGAGAATTATGTTTAATGAAAAGCTTGTTTCGGAGCCGGAATTTCATATTTATATTAGAAATACCCTTAGAAGAATATCGAACCTTAATTTTTTTCACTGCATTAACCTTAATGACGGGGACAAATCGGAACCGGAATTGGAATTGGACTTCAATTATTATATAGAAAAATCCGTTTCCGTAAATTCTAAAAAATCCTTAAAATGGTATTCGCTCGACAGATATTCGAACAGGCAAAAAACTCATATGAAATTAAGCGGCTTTATAGGCGATATATCTTTCGAAAATGTTCCGCCGGAATATTTATGGATAATTAAACTCGGCGAATTAGTACATATCGGAAAAAATACTACCTTCGGACACGGAAAATATTCTATAACGTCTATTGTCTAATTTTTTCAGTAAACAGATTATAACTTTCGCGGCGCATTGAAATTATAATGCGCTATTTTAGAAATTTGCAATAAGCATTATGCGGCATTATATTTAATCTCAAAAATCATTTTATTTATTTTCTTAACGTATTTATTTTATCTTTAATATATAATCTTTTAATTATAGATTTGAATTTGAAAGCACAAATATCTAAACTTTTTTACATTCAAATTTGAAATACTGAAAACATTATTATATCCATCGAAATACGTTTCCTACAATAATAGTTTTGCATTTAATATCATGCCTTATTTTCTGTAATAATCCTATTGCTTAGAAGTTTAAAATCATATTAAAATTCCATACTCGGGCTTAATCATACTCATTAAAGTCTATAAGCAATCAAACGATGCAAAAAAATTAAAACATCCTACAAAGCGTCTAAACATGTTCGATAAAACACTAAATGCAATCATAAATCAGGGATATATTTTTACAAGATCCTACTGATGAAATGAAATTAGATGGAGTCAAGTCACAATCCCTTATAAATCAGGGAAATATTCTTACATATAACTCCTAATGGTTCATATGTTTATGTAACTAAGTCTCAATCCCTTATAAATCAGGGAAATATTCTTATAGATTTTCAAATTTACGACAAAAGAAGAGGACAGTATGTTTGTCTCAATCCTTTATAAATCAGGGAAATATTCTTACTTAATTCTTACCAATCTTACCACAACGTAAGAGTAATTAGTCTCAATCCCTTATAAATCAGGGAAATATTCTTACGAATGTATAAGAAGTCAGGTAAGGGATTAAGGGCTTTACTGTCTCAATCCCTTATAAATCAGGGAAATATTCTTACTTGAAAAAAAACCCTCATAGAAATGAGTATTTGGTTATGTCTCAATCCCTTATAAATCAGGGAAATATTCTTACTTACTATCTTTTGTTACTAAAGAATTATATTCGCTCTCAGTCTCAATCCCTTATAAATCAGGGAAATATTCTTACAATATAAAGATGAAGGTATTTCTTTACCGCAGGCTATGGTCTCAATCCCTTATAAATCAGGGAAATATTCTTACGAGGAAAAAATGAACAGAAAATTTGCGTTTCTGCAATTCTGGGTCTCAATCCCTTATAAATCAGGGAAATATTCTTACGCGGTTGGACTGACGGATTTTCTATAACAATAGATAATTCAGGTCTCAATCCCTTATAAATCAGGGAAATATTCTTACAAAATGTCTCATACTTCGAAAATTGAAGTTAATTTAAGTCTCAATCCCTTATAAATCAGGGAAATATTCTTACTGTATATATCTCATTCAAAAAAAATCGCCCATACGGGTCTCAATCCCTTATAAATCAGGGAAATATTCTTACGAGGAAAAAATGAACAGAAAATTTGCGTTTCTGCAATTCTGGGTCTCAATCCCTTATAAATCAGGGAAATATTCTTACGCGGTTGGACTGACGGATTTTCTATAACAATAGATAATTCAGGTCTCAATCCCTTATAAATCAGGGAAATATTCTTACCGCAGAAAAAGAACAAAACGAAATGGATGCCGCGATAATCGGTCTCAATCCCTTATAAATCAGGGAAATATTCTTACATATTCGACCAAGGTGCTTGCCAGCAATATTCAGTTGCGTCTCAATCCCTTATAAATCAGGGAAATATTCTTACTTAATCAGAATACACAAGTAATAATTCCACAAAATACAGGTCTCAATCCCTTATAAATCAGGGAAATATTCTTACTAATTTAGCTTCCGGTCAAAATGCAACGGGTCAGGCGGTCTCAATCCCTTATAAATCAGGGAAATATTCTTACATACGTTAGACGGAGAATTAGCTTCTTGGATAGAAGGAACAGTCTCAATCCCTTATAAATCAGGGAAATATTCTTACGAAAGATTAATTGAAAACATCGCAAGTAATTGCGGTGAGGTCTCAATCCCTTATAAATCAGGGAAATATTCTTACACTACCCTTTGTAAGTTGTTGAAATAATTAACCTATTTGAATCGTTTTTCGTAATGTCCGAGTTATCCACAGGTTATCAACAGTTTTTATATGTCAAATAACGATATTTTTTAACTTAAAAATTAGTATATATAATCGTTTCCGTAATGTCAAGGGTTTTTGTTACAAAAACAGATAACGGAAAGCGTTGATAATGCTGCATCTTTTGTAAGATGTTGAAATTATTAAAGTTTATATTTTTATTGTTTTTCTAGTTTGCAATTTAAAAATTATTTAACAAATGTAGGATTCATTTAAATTTACCATAGCCGACATTAGTTTTGGCTCCAAGCCCTAAGTCTTTTATTACGTATCGAAAAATCTCTTTTTTTTCTTCTGCATTTATATTTAGTTCTTGATCGTCTTTTAGTATAAAGTTAAACTTATATTTTACGCCTGGCATAACTTTAAGAAATTTTATAGGTATAGGATTTTTTAATTCATTGAGATGTGGCGTAGTATAATCTTCCGCAAAAGTTTTTGATTCAGATTTTGAATAAACAGGTATAGCATCGAAAAAAATATCTCTTTTATAAACAGAAATATGTTGATCTTCTTGGTTTATTCTTTCAAATACTTTTTTTATAAAAGCTTTTTGATCTATTTTATTATTTTTTATTTTTTTAATACTATGTAAATATTCCAAAACAAAATCAAAGTAACTTTCTTCTTCATCCATATTATCAGATAAATAACTTTTTAGTGCGCCTTTTATAGATGAACCTGGAATAACGGGGAGTCCTGTTGAATAGTCGAAATAAAAGCCTATCTTAAAACCGTCATTACTATCTTCATTATTTTTTTTATTATCTTCGTTTTGATTTGCGCTTATATCGTGAAAATAGCCGCTTCCAACCAATAAACCCGGATACTCAGTAATAAGCTCAAAACTAATCAAATTTATCTGATTTTTGGTAAGAGCCTCAGAAACTCCGGTTAAATTTAATTTTAAAATTTTTTCTTGTATATCAGAATCTATCCATTTCTCTTTATTGAAATTATAATATTTTCTATAAAATAAATATCCTGCGTTGCTAACAATATTATTATTCATTTTTTATCACCTTCTTCGAGCTTAAACATTCTAATGGAAAGTTTAAGAGCTATTACGGCATTTTTTAAATCTGATTGAAAAGATTTATCGTTTCTAAGTTTTAAAGCCATTTCCAAAAGGGAATTGCTTTCTTTGTAAGGCGAATATTTTTTTAAATCAGTCAAAATATATAATAATGCTTTTGCTATATTTTTTTTATCCCCTTCTGTATTTTGGGTAGTTTTTTCTAAATTTGCTATTGCGGGTAGCATACCGGATTGAATGATAGCAGCTCCGAAAGAAGAAATATAGCCGTTGTAAACTTTTTTAACGATTAAATCAATTCCGTTTTTGCTATTAACGTTATCCTTTTCTGCTATATGTTTTTCAACAGCTTTTAAAGCAAGAGGAAACATCTCTTCAACAGGTTTCATTATTAAAATCCTCCGTTTTATTTGTTAAATCACGTAAAATTCAAATTATTTCAATATTGCAAAATCCATAACCTATAGAAGCGTTTGCTCCTATCTGAACCGGCTCAGATTTAATATTTTTATTAAATTCCATGGACAAATCATCATCTTTTGGAGATCCTATTATGAAAAAAAGTCTGCTGTCTCTAGGTACTATTTCTTCATACCATAAATTCTTGCTCATTCCGTTTTCAAGATAATTTCTTGCAATGACAGGCATATTGTTCGAAATATTTTCAATGAAGTCCCTATCATTTAATACGGCTATATTATCGCCTAATAAATTTTTCAAATCTGCGTCGTCTATTAAAACGTCTTCAAAATATTTCATTGTTAAATCTTCTACGGTACCGCTTCCTTTATCTTTATATTTATTGGAAATTAATACCTTTCCGTTTTCTAAAAAGGCATTAATATTTTTTAAAAAATTTTCTACCTTACTAATCTTATCTTTGCCAATATCATTTAAACGGTTATATGTCTTATAAGTATTTATGAACATATTTAACAACTGAGGACAAGTCGCATTAAAATATGGGATAATATCGCTTCTTGCAGGTATAGATAAAATATAGGCATTAAAAAAGTAAAATTTTCCTTGTTTATTATTTCTTTTGCCATTTTTATCTGATTGCGGACTAGAACCAAATATATCGATTATTTTATCGTTTTGTAAATTTTTATAAACAAAAAATTCCCTTAAAGCGCCCTTTAGACTAGATGAATTTATATATGGAAAATTTGACGCCGGTTCTCTTTGAATTAAATTATCTACAACACCAAAATTTATGTCGCCGCTTCCGACATGCATATTAGTAAGCGTAATAATTTTGTAGAAATTATAGCCTATCATACTAAACTCCTCCACTTTATTTATTCTTTATTTATATTATATATATTATAACCGACTTGTTTTAAGGCTTCATTATTTAAAATATTTTCGGTATTTTTTATTTGGATTGATTCCGAAAAGTAAAGAACGGATCCTCTTTTTATTAAACTATATCTGAGTGATTTACTTTTATTTTTTTCAAATTTATAATTTCCGGTTGATGTTATAATATGCCTTAAATCAACAGTATCAGTAAATGCGAATTCACAATAATTATAAATTTCAGGATCGACCAACGCATCGCTTATAAGAGTCAGGCTATTTTTATATTTACTTTTTAAAGCAGAAAACATTTGTTCATAAGTGTTATCAGTTTCGGCTACTTCCATAGAAAACTTTGAACCATCCCCGCCAATATAAACAATATTATTTTTTAAAGTAAATTTATCTTCGTTTAATTCTGCTATAAATGAAAAAGCAAATCCTTCTTTAAGCATAAAGCTATTTTTTTTATAAAATTCCTCATCTTCTTTGTCGGTCTTATTTTTTGTAATTCCAATTTTTTGAACCGGAACAAATAATGAATCTACTTCACTTTTATCATAAATAAAGTTTTCATTATCTTTTCGGACTATTATTTCTTTTTCATAATTTTTATTTAAATTTTCTAAAAAAAAGGCTTGTCTTTGTTCTTTGATTAAATAAGACCTTGCATCGTTATCGATTTTAAATACGACGTCATGGTCAAACGGACCTAAATTATAAAACAAACCATTTTTATTAAAAAACACAGGGGATATTCTTTCAATTATTCCAAAAGATCGTTTTCCTTCTGTTGATATTTTTTGAATATCAAAACTTCTTTCTCCGATAAATTCATTTATTTTTAGCTTTTCATCGGAAGAATATGAATAGTCGAATTTAAACAAATTTGACTGAACTAAAATCTCTTTTCTTAGCATGCCCATTAAAGTAGTTTGTTGAGGCAAACTTAAAGAAACGGCGTAATAATTTGCATCGTCGCCTTCTCCGAAAGTTTGTTCGCCACCAAAGAAATAAGGTTCAAGCGGTTTAATCGTAATTAAATATTTTTTACTCATTTATTGACTCCCTTAAAAACTTTACAGTCCTCATAGAGCTATAAAAACTAAAAAATTTATTTTCTAAATCTACATTTTGTGATTTCATTATCTTCAATAAAAAATCTTTTATATTCTCTATAATATGTCTATTTTTATTATGTATATCTTCATTAAAAAAATTGATAAAAAAATTATTTATTTTTAATTCAATATTTTCAAAATTTTTGCTTAAGTTTTCTTCCGTAACGATACTTTTAAGAAAAGCATCGAAATTTTCGGTTTTAAATAATATCGAACTTAAAAGATTAAGATCAGCCCTATCATCTATAATTTTTAAGAATTCTTTATACTCTTCCGAATCAAATTTAAAAATAGATTCGGCAATCTGACCCGAGTGCTTCATAAGCTTAAATGCAACGGAATTTTTATCTTTTTTCTTTTTTGCTTTTTCCAATTGCTCATACGAGTGTTTTATAGATTCGCCTATAGGAAATTTATAGTAACTAATATTAACCCCAAATGAGATTGAGACATCTTTATATTTTTCTTGAAAAATATTTTGAAAATTATTTTTAATTTTTTCTATAAATTGAAAAATATTTTTTGCAGACATACTTTCGTTCATATTAATAACAGGCGCTACAAAAAGCGCTTCGTCGCCGCTTGCATATATAGGCAGTCCTCCGTATTTTACTATTTCTTTATCCGCATAGTTTGAAAATTTAGAAACGGTTTTGGAAAATTTATTATACTCATCGTTCTCCATTTTTTTCAATTTTTCGCTGAAATTGTCTCCATCAAGCGTAACGACGGCTATATATTTATATGGCTTTAAAAGTTTAGATTTAATTTCTTCATTTAAATATTCCTGTAATTTGATATAAAATTTGTCATCGTCATCAAAATTCTTACCACGCTCTATAGAATCCTTGAAAAATGTTTTATACTCAGCCGCAGCAATTTCAAATAACATAGGAAATTTTTTTTCTCTACCGTTATAACCGGCTTCTTCAAATAAAAACTGTTTATCTTTATCTTCCGGTAAAATAATTTTTAAAATATCGATACTCTTATCGGAAAACCTTTTCATATTATCAAAAGAGTCTAAATATTTATAAATTTCGTTTACTACATCGCTATACTTAACTGCGTTAAATTCTTTTTCTAAAAAATATATCTGAAAATAATTTCTTAAATTATTATTGCTATATTTATCTTCTAATTCTTTTAATACGGATTCCGTTATGTCTTTCAATTTTTTAAAATCATTATCGTTTTCAGGCTTAAATATGAACCTATCTGGAAAATTACCAGTCTTTTGTTCATTTTGAGAGTTATCGTGACTAATTGGAATTAAAATTTCATATCCTTGAAAATTTTCAACAATTTTTTTCATTAAATATGAAAATACGTAACTAGCTAACCATATCTCCTTAATCTTTTTAGCTTTTACTATAGTATCGTAAATAGGGCCAATAGTTAAACCGATATATTTAGGCATTGTTTTTCTCCTCAAGACTTGAATAAATTTCATTTAGAATTTTAAATTCTCGACTTTTTTGAAATCCAATATCTACATGTGCAGAAAGATTTTTGCCTTCTTTCATGCAAAATTTTAAATAATCTTTTAAATCAAAAGCATGCGGTGTAGATAAACTAAAGCTTTTATTATTTATAGTATTTTTTATAATAAATTTCCTATCTAGCATATCCTGATTTATTTTTTTTAAAACTATATATACGGTCACTTCATACGAACCATTATCTTTATTTTTAAATATTGGTTTAAAAAGTATAGGGGAAGCAAATCTTTCAACTATTTTTTTTGGATCGCTTTTTTCTAAATCTAAAGAGTTACCTTTAGTTTTTCCCCAACTTTGTATGGTTGATAATCCAAGTAAATCCCTCATTAAATATTTATAGTTCGAAGAATATTCCAATATATCGGCTTTTTCATGTTTTTTAATTTGATCGTCTAATTTATATTTAAAAAATTGCTCTTTAATAGTTTTTTTATCCCATTGAATTTGTTTAGATTTAGCGTATAAAAATAAAAATGATTTAAAATAAAATAGCGTAGTTGATTTTTCTGTATTTTTATCAAATTTGCATTTATTTATGCCGCTTCTTAAAGTTTTATAAAAAAGTTCTATATTTTCAAATAGATTTTCAAAGTCAAATAGATTTTCAAAGTCGTCTGTTTTTATATTATCTATTTTAATTTTAAACCTAAAATCATATTCAGGTTCTTTATATAGTTTATCGTTTTCGTCCAAATAAAATGATCCAAAGCCCTTTGACTGCCTTGTGCCAAAATTTGTTTGGCTTAAAAACTCACATATATTATCGCCTATTA
>JAJZVN010000013.1 GCA_021845685.1 bacterium | reverse complement strand
GTATATAAATACGAAAAACTTTTAAAATTTGATCAAATTTTATATTGACAAAACATTAAAACTATGTTCTAATATAACAAAATATTATTTTAACACATCAGGTTGACACAAAATATTGAACACTCCCGATTTATGGGTTCATTATATCTATCGGATATCTTTTTTGTTTATATAAGTTTGTTTTTATCTATATAACTAATTATATTCTTATATATATCGGCGATCTTTTCAAATAATCCTAAAGCCAATTTTATATCCTTAATAATTTCGTCTTGATTGGAAGGATATTCGTGCGACAAGTTATTCCTTAATTCTCTAATGCCGTTCCATTCGTTCGCGTCCTTAATTATTTCTAATTTTTCAAGTTTATCTAAAACATCAATAAACGACATGCTTCTTTTGTATTCCCCTATTGAATTTAAAACTTCTTTGAACAGCTTGTCTCCCATTAAATCCTGTAATTTTGTAAAACGAAAAATAAAAGAATCTATAACCCTTCTTTTTTCATCGTTATCAAAATAATCCGGGCTTATATTACCCCATGATTTTATTTCGTTAAAATCGTTTTGTGCTCTTTTTAGATTTATCGTAATTGTCTCGATAGTTTCTTTTAACATAAAAGCACCCCTTCCGTCTTTGCGGTTTCATATATGCTTTTTTCTTTTGAAGAAGGTGTTTTTATAATCAAATCTATCTTTCTTTCGGTGGCAAGTTTATGGAAATCCGCCAGAAATTTAATTTCAGTCTGCCTGTCTATATTTTTATGAGTTTCTATATATAAATCTATATCTCCGCCCTTTTTTTCATCGTAGACCCTGCTCCCGAAAAGATATATTTTTACATTATGACCGAAATATTTCCCTGCTAAATCTATTATCGCATTTTTTTCTAAATTGCTAAGTCTCATTATCCTACCTATTTTTAAAAATTAATTTCTTCTTAAAGATAAAAATTAATTTTACTTATTATTATACTATATATAATTATAGATAACTTAATAGGAAATAGCAAAAATTATATATTATTCCAATTTAACTATATGTTAAAGTCAACTAAAATTCCTACCTAATGGCGGAAAAATTCCCCACTTTCAAAATTAGTTAAACTACTATTTAATTATTCATTAATAATTTTATTTTATTTGTCACCCCTTATATTTAGTATTTTTTAAACCTTGCTGAAATATATTATGTTAATGGTTTAAAAAAAAATTTAATTTTTAGGTGGGGAATTTAATCCGCCATGTCATGGGGAATTTATAATACCATTAACAACATATAACGGATAGCAAAAATTTGCCGAATACACAGTATAACATAAAAGCGTTCTGCTACTCAGTTTTAATGTCCGAAAATTTACGGCGTTTATTGCATTGCATAATATAATTACCCATTATTGCAAAATAAATTCACGGTTATGGCGTTCTAAATAACCGCTGCATATAATTGCATACAATAATAATGCTATTCAACCTCTTGACAAAATCTTTATAATGTATTATTGTTCAGTATATGAAAGAAAATATTTCACATGGTGAAACAAAATACATAAAGCGGCGTTTAGCTATAATTGTAAGGGAAGCGATAGAGAAATTTTCCGTTGTTGTAATAAGCGGCGCCCGTCAGGTAGGCAAAAGTACCATGCTAACAAACGAATTTAGTGATTTTACCTATTTTACATTAGATAATTTTGATACTATAGATATGATAAAAGCTGATTCGTCATTTATTTTTAAGCAGCATGATTTTATCATAATAGATGAAGCACAAAAATTTCCTGCGATATTTAATGCAATTAAGCTTGCCGTTGATAATGACAAAAATAAAAGAATTATTATTTCAGATTCATCAAATATTTTGCTTATGAAAAATATTACCGAATCCCTTGCGGGCAGAGCGTTATATTTTGAAATGATGCCGATAACATTTGGAGAGATTAATGGTATTTTGACCCCGACAAATTTTTTAAATTTATGGAAAGATAATTATGCTGATTTTAATACTAAAAATATAAAAAAAAATGAAAATATATATGATAGCAAAAAATTTTTAGATGATTTAGATGATGATGATAACGATAAAAAATCTATAAATGAAAATAAGAAAATCTGTGCAATTGTCCAAAACAACTCTCTTGTTTCTTTAATGATGAAAGGTTTTATGCCGCGCAATATTATGGCTAAAGATCAAAATGATGTAACATTGTGGTTAGATGGTTATGTTAAAACATATCTTGAAAGAGATTTAAGGGATTTATCTCAGGTAGAATCAATAATAGATTTTAGAAAAGTTATGCAGGTTTTGGCTTTAAGGACAGGCAATATATTAAATCAGGCTGATGTTTCAAGAGATACGGGAATAAGTAATTCAACAATATATCGTTACATAAAGCTTTTAGAAATATCTAATATCATAGAACGTATTCCTGGATTTTTTACCTCCAAAGGCAAAAGAATAACTAAATCGCCTAAAATATATTTTGTCGATCCTGCATTAAGTATTTTCTTATCCGGATATTTTGACGAAGAGTCTTTGGGTAGTTCAAGGAAATTGGGCGGTTATTTTGAAACAACGGTATTTTTTCATCTTAAATGTCTTTGCGAAATGTTAAAACCTCCAGCTAAAATACATTATTGGAGAACTGTCTTGGGAAAAGAGGTAGATTTTATTCTTGAATATGGGGAAAAATTACTTGCAATAGAGGTTAAAATTACAAAAAATCCTTTAGTTAAAGATATTAAAAACCTTCTTATTTTTATTGATGAGCATCCTGAAACTGTTATAGGGATTTTGCTTCATACGGGCCAAGAGGTTAAATGGCTTAATTCAAAGGTTATCGCCGTTCCTTGGCAGTGGATAGACTGCGCATAAAATTAAAATTCATTATTCATATAATATAAGTTTTATAATTTTTATTGAGTTTAATATAATTATTATAAAATATTTATATATTTTGGTATATTTCTAACTTAATAAAAATTTTAATATTGTCTTCTTTAGAAATTAGCAAATATTAATGCTATTACTAATGTATAAAAAATAACAAGAATTGCGGATGTTAGCTCCATAATCCTGACGGCGCTTATAATGCTATTTTCATTTGCGCTGCCGTAATTTTCAAACCCCATAATAGGTCTTTTGCTTTCTACACCGCCGTAAAAGTTTGTGCCGCCCAATTTTATATGCAGCGCTCCTGCCATTATAGATTCAAGCTGCCCGCCGTTTGGACTCGGATGCGATTTTCTAAATTTAAGCCATGATTTAAAACCGCCTTTATTATGATATTTATTACTTATTATATTTAAAATGAATACCGACAAAAGCATAAAATAAGCAGTTATCCTAAAGGGTATATAGTTAAGCGCATCATCCAACCGGGCAGAAAACTTACCAAACTTTTCATATTTAGCATTTCTGTATCCTATCATAGAATCAAGAAGGTTTGCGGTTTTATAAATAACCGTGCCTATAATACCGAAAGCAACAAATATCCCGGTAGTTTTGACAAAATTTAATGCAAATAATCCAATAATTAACCCTGCCGTAAAGTAAAAAATTATCGAACCGATGCCGTCGCCCGTGTTTTCCGCGACCGATTCAACCACGGATCTAGAAATTTCGGATATGCCAAGATTATTACTATCTCTGCCTGCAAGAGACAGAAGGTTTTTTCTCGCACCGTCAATATCGTTTGCTTTTAACAGTTCGTATATTTTTATGCTTTCGTGCTTTAAACCCCCGGCAGAAAGAAAAGAAAGCAGAATAAATATTGAAAAAAAATAGAATAAAAAGATTGAAATCTTAATTGTTATAAAATCAATTCCGACAAAAATGGCTACAATTATAAAAATAGTGAAAATATTAAATAACGCTCCTGAAAAAAAACTGTTTGAAATGCGGTAAAATATCTTTTCAAGAAAACCTGCAATTTGCCCCATAATGTTTAACGGATGAAAATTATATCGGATGCCGCCAATATAAAACTCTAATAAAAAGGCTAACGGAAGAGGAATTAAAATATAGTAATTAATCAATTTATCATATTTAATTTAATATTTATTTTAATTATTTTAATTTTTAATTATTTATTAATTATTAATTATTAACATAAAATTATTTAGAATTAATGTCAATTGAATTTATATTATAATATTGCGATATTATAATATAATAAAAAAAATACCTGCAAACTTTTATTATTATTGCGAAAAGTTTGCAGGTATTTAAAAAAACATCAATAGCTTTTAATTGAATTTTTAATTAAAAGCTATAATCTATTCCTATTAAATAATTGTTTATTCTATAGCTGCTGGACATTGCAGCACCCATATATTGAGCCGTTACGCCCCAATTTGGAGTAAATGAATATTTTACGCCTACACCGTATAAAAAACCGCCTTCATCGCTTACACTGTAATAGTTATTAGAGCCGCCAACAAAAGCATAATTTATATATCCGAGTTTAACAAAAGGGGTGAAATTATCATAATCATATCCGCCTTTTAAAAATGCGCCGTAATATACCGAGTGCACGCTAAAGTTGTAGTTTAAACTAAGATAATTGTTGTTGTAGCTGTAGTTGCCGTTATCGGCATAGCCAATTAATACGCCGCCACCCAGCACGACGCCGTTATTATTATTGCCGTTTATTAAATGATAATTGTCCCCTAAGGTTAAATTATAAGTCCCCCCAGATTTGTTGGAAAATCCACTTCCGATATGAGTATTTCCAATTCCGCCGTTTAAAGCAAGATAAAACTTGCTGTAACTTAAATTGTAAGCATTAGCTTTGCTAATATTTGCAAATGTAAATGCAAAAGTAAAAATAGCTGCAATAACAAACAATGCGGCAATTTTAATTTTGCTGCCCGAATACTTTTGATTTCTTTTTTGAATTTCCATTTAATTCTCCTTAAAATTAATTTAATTTATTAAAATTTTAATTTTTCAAAATATTTATTAAAAAATAAGTTTATCAACCTTTTTAAATTTAATTTTTTTAATTTTAAATTTAATTATTTTATTATTGTTTAACCTCATTTTAAGATTTGATTTTAAGTTATTATATTATAAATAAAACAAAAAAGCAATTTAGAAACGTTTCTTTTTTTTAATTAAAAGTTTTTAATTAAAAAAATATTGAAACAAATTTATAGTTTTCTATAAATTAATTGATTTATCAATAATTTATGATAACCTTAAATTAAGTCTATCACAAAATAATGCAATGTCAATATCAGCAAATAAAATTAATAGAATTAATAAAATAAAATAATAATAATTATATATAATATAATAAATAATATAATAATAAATAATAGATGCTTAATTCATAAAATTGCCGATAAAAATCTTTAAAATAGCTTTAAAGTTACGTTGAACATTAGATTTCAGCTTTCGAAGGAATTACACCTAAATTACACCCAAAAGGTGAAATAATAAAACTTCGCAAAGTCATTCCGCGAAGACGGGAAAGTTCTGAAGATAGAAACGCAAGGCGTTTCTGTTCAAGAGGCTATAAGTCGAGAGCGAAGCGGTCGCCGAGAAAACAAATTTTCATAAATGTTTCATGTGAAACAATATGATAATAATCAATATATAAAATAATAAAATAAACGTATATAATATAAAAAAATAAAAATATAAATAAAATAAGAAATTAAGAGAAGAGAATGGATAATTATTCAAAGAATGAATTTATCAGTTTATTTACAGATTATATTCATAATAAATTAAATGTCTGTTATAAATATGAATATGAATATAAAAATTATAAAAAAAACGAAGATAGAAATGCAAGCAAAAATATATTTAATGACGTTTTAAAAAGTAAGGCTGAAAAATATTATATTTTTTATAACGAATTAATTGAATGGAACAGAAAAATAAATTTAACTTCTATTATCGACCCGATAGATTTTATAGAAAAGCATGTAATAGATTCATTAATGCTTTTAAAATTATTAAAAAAAAATTATAATATAAATATAAATAAAGATTTTAATTTTAAAGATGATATAAATATAATAGACTGCAAAGACAATGAAACAGAAGACAATAAAATTAAATTGATGGATATAGGTTCAGGCGGGGGATTTCCCGGAATAATGCTAAAAATATTTAATCCGGAAATAGATTTAATTTCGGTTGAATCAATCCAAAAAAAATGCAATTTTCAAAAATATATTGCCGGAAAATTTAATTTTAAAAATTTTGATTGTATTAACCGAAATATTTACGAATTAAAAGAACTCCCCTTAGTAAACGCAATAACCACTCGGGCAGCATTTAATTTGAAAGAATTAATTAAGCTGATAGATAAAATAAAATTAAATAATGCAAATAAAAATTTGCCTGTAGATTTATTTTTTTTCCTTTCAAAATATTCCGAAGCGTTAACAATTGAAAAACAAGAATTTAACGATAAAATTCTTTACATTGATAAATTTTTAATGTATAAAAATAATTACAATAATTATAATAATTATAAAGATACAAATAATGAATTTAAACTTATTGCCAATTTTAAGATTAAATATATAAATTAAAATATTTATATTAAAAAGTATAGTATATTATATATAAATAAAAATATAAATTATGCATACGTACGTTAAATATACAATACATACAATATAATAAAAATACTTTGAATTTCAATTGAAATTCATTTAATGCACATTTTAATTCATTCATTTAATTCATTCAGATAAATAAATTTATATAATTTAATAAATATTATGGCAAAAGTTATTTGTATTTCAAATCAAAAAGGCGGTGTAGGCAAAACTACTACCGCTGTTAATGTTGCGGCATGTCTTGCGGCATACGAAAAAAAAGTTTTATTAATAGACGCAGATCCCCAAGCAAATGCTACAAGCGGTTTAAACATTCAATCAAATAAAAATGATAAAAATTTTTTTACTATATACGATTGCCTGATAGACTCTAAAAACATTAAAAAAGCAATAAAGCCCACCGAAATGAAAAATTTATTTATTATACCTTCATGTTCAGACCTTGCAGGCATTGAAGTTGAAATTGTAGATATGCAAAATCGGGAGTATATATTAAAGAAAAATATAATAGAAAAAATTTCTGCAGATTTTGACTATATTTTTATAGATACGCCTCCTTCGCTCGGGCTTTTAACTATTAATGCTCTTGTGGCATCAAACAGCGCGCTTATTCCTATGCAATGCGAATATTATTCTCTTGAAGGAATATCGAGGTTAATGAATACTATAAAAATAATAAATCAAAAATTAAATAAAGAATTGGCAATTGAAGGCGTATTATTTACAATGTACGATTCAAGAATGAATTTGACTCATCAGATAATAAACGAAGTCAAGAAATATTTTGGAGACAAAATATACGAAAATGTTATACCTAGAAACATAAAATTACCTGAAAGTTCGAGTTTTGGCAAGCCTATTATTTTATATGATATAAATTCTAAAGGAGCAAACAGCTACTTAGAATTAACGAAAGAAATTCTAAGCAGAGACGTAAATAGAGCAGCGTAAACATAAATAAATAAGTCGAAATTATATAAGTATATAATTATATAAGCTAAAATATGACAGAAAATAATAAAACACTGAAAATTAAAAAAAATGTTCTCGGAAGGGGACTTGGGGCATTGCTGTCAAATAATGACGACAATGAAATGTCAAACTATAAAATATTTGAAATAGACTTAAATAAAATAAAAACAGGAACATACCAGCCAAGAATCTATTTTGACAAAGAAAAATTAGAAGAATTAAAAAATTCAATAAAAGAAAATGGAATAATACAGCCGCTAATAATTTCAAAATCTTTAGAAAAATCAGATACTAACGAAAACGAAAATATTTATGATTTAATTGCAGGCGAAAGAAGATATAGAGCTGCAAAAGAACTTAATTTTAAAACCGTTCCTGCAATAATTAAAGATTTTACAGGTTCAAAAGCTATTGAAATAGCTTTGATTGAAAATATACAGCGTCAGGATTTAAATGTTATAGAAGAAGCAGGATGCTATAAAAGATTAATTGAAGAATATAGTTTAACGCATGAAGAATTATCAAAGAAAATAGGAAAAGACAGAGCAACTATTACAAATATATTAAGATTATTGTCTCTTAGCAATAATATAAAAGAAAAAATAATAAACGGAAATATTTCACCGTCGCATGCAAGAAATTTAATAGGACTGCCTGATTATGAGATAAATTTGCTTGCCGATAAAATTGAAAAGGAAAAATTAACCGTTAGAGAAGTGGAAGAATATGCGCAAAAAATAAAAAACAAAAAAAAATATATTACGCCGAATAAGCATATAAATGATAAAAATGCGGCGGGCATAAAGCATAACGCAAATGATTTTGTTTTGTATTCTCAAATCAAAAAATACGAAGAAGAAATTTTTGAGAATTTACAGGCTAAGGTAAAAATAAATTATCATAATAAAAACAATAAAATAAAAGGCAATCTTGAAATAAGTTTTAATTCTGCAGAAGAACTTGAAAAACTAATTAAAGTATTAACCGATTAACTAAAATAATAACATGCCCGACATATCCAATCAATTATCAATCAATTATTAATCAATTATCAATTTATTAATTAAAATCAATTAAAAAAAATAAATATTTTTTAATACTTTTTAATACTAATAATATAAATATCAAATATATTAATATTTGCTTTTTGGGCATGTTTGGCTACGTATAGTTAAATTTTGTTTCAATTATATAAAATAAAAATTTTATTGAAAAATATAAAAACGATATTGTAATATATATGTTTTTGATATAATATAAATAAAATTTTGAATAAAATTTGAACAAATAATTTTTCTTGACTTCAATTAGTTTTTTATGATATTAAAAAGTATTTACAAGTACTAATAAAATATTTATTAAAAAAACAATTAAATACATTATTATTTACCATTACTTACAATGCAGCAATTAATAATTACATGGCAGGGTTTACTGTTTGAAGCCGTAGCTTTTCTTGTTTTTACTTATCTGATAAATCTTTTTCTATTTAAACCTATTAGAAATATAATTAAAAAAAGGCAGGAGCTGCTTAATTCAAATATCGGCAAACAAAAAGATTACGAGAGTTCTGTCGAAAATATTCTAAAAAATATTGAAGATGAAAAAAAAGCATATAAACTATTCTTAAATAAATTAAGAGAAGATTACCATAAAACAGCTGTTAAAACAGCAAATGAAATTTTAGATTCGACAAAAAAAGAAGCAATGCAGAAATTTGATGAAAAAATAAACGAAATTGAAAAATCAAAAGAGTCTATTTTAGATTCTATAAAATCGGAATCGGCTTCTATTTCTAAATTAATAGCTAATAAAATAATAATGGAATAAAAAAAATAATGGAATTATTTTGGCGACTGTTTGACACTCTTATTCTTATCGCAGGTCTGGCGTATATATTAATTAAATATATAGCTCCTTTTTTTGACAAAAGAAAAAAAGAAATTATAGAGGCTTTAAACCAGGCTGAAGAATCCGAAGAGAAAGCTAAGACGTTATTAGCTAATGCAAAAAAACAGCTTGACGATGTTAAAAAAGAAATGGAACTGCTTAAAGAAAAAGCAAAAGCCGAAGCATTGATAGAAAAAGAAAGAATTATTGAAGAAACTAAAAAAACTGCAGCAAAAATATACGAAAGATATGAAATTTTAGCTCAGACGGAGCTAAATAGACAGAAACGAGAAATATATGAAGAAGCTGTGAGAATGTCTGTGGAATTAGCGCAAAAAATTATACTTGATGAATTAACTCCTGAACTTCAGGAAAAAATAAATAAAAAATTGATTGAAAATATAGGTGAATCAATTGCTTAATAATATAGTTTCAAAAAGATATGCAAATGCATTGATAGACATATCCTTTGAAGAAAAAGAGATTGAAAATATATATTCACAATTTAAAAAATTTATAGATTACTATAACGATAACTGTAATTTAGATTTTAAAGAATATATAGGTCTTCCGTTTATTGACAAAAAAGAAAGAATAGATACAATTAATATTTTAAGCAAAGACTTATCTCTAAATGAAATTTTAAATAATTTTCTTTCTTTATTAGTTGAAAACGAAAGAATTAATATCTTAAATAATATATTTAAAGAATTTATAAA
The DNA here is from genome assembly GCA_021845685.1 of bacterium. GTDB lineage: Bacteria > SZUA-79 > SZUA-79 > Acidulodesulfobacterales > Acidulodesulfobacteraceae > Acididesulfobacter. The sequence continues at coordinate 41,644 of JAJZVN010000013.1, read as the reverse complement.
AATAAAAAATGAAAAAAACGGTATAGTTAATATGACTATAATTTCCGGTCAAAAAATTAAAGATGGCGATTTGGCGGTATTAAAAGAAAAAATTGAAAAAACATTAAACAAAAAAATAATTTTGGAAGAAAATATTTCATCTAATACAATAGGCGGATTTTTAATAAATATTAACGGAAAAATATTTGACGGAAGTTTAATGACTCAAATTAAAAATATATCTGCATTTTTAAAACAAGGAGCTTTTGTATATGGGAATTAAAGCCTCGGAAATTACCGATATTATTAAAAAAAGAATAGAAACATATAAGAAAAGCGTAGATACAAGTGAGGTGGGAATTGTTCTTTCAGTTGGTGACGGGGTTGCGAAAATATACGGATTAAACAATGTAATGTCCGGCGAAATGCTTGAGTTTACGCCTGATATTTTCGGATATGTTCTGGACCTTGAGGAAGATAACGTCGGTGTAGCAATTCTTGGAGAAGATTACAGAGTCAAAGAAGGCGATATAGTTAAAAGAACAGGTAAAATTGCTCAGGTTCCCGTTGGAAAAGAAATAATAGGCAGGGTGCTTGATGGTTTAGGAAGACCTATTGACGGAAAAGGTCCTCTCAATACTACAATGTATTCGCCTATTGAAAAAAAAGCGGTAGGCATAGTTCAAAGAAAAAAAGTTAACGAGCCGATGTATACCGGAATGAAAGTTGTAGATGCGCTTATCCCTATCGGACGCGGACAAAGGGAACTTATAATCGGCGACAGGCAAACAGGAAAAACCGCCATTGCCGTAGATACAATTATTAATCAAAAAAATTCCGGAATATACTGCATATATGTTGCTATTGGTCAAAAACAATCTAGCGTATCCGTTATTTACGACAAATTGTTTCAGGAAGGAGCAATGGAATATACTACGATAATTGCAGCTAATGCGAGTGATCCGGCAACTCTTCAGTATTTTGCCCCTTATACCGGAGCTAGTATGGGAGAATATTTTAGAGATAATAAAATGCATTGTCTTATTATATATGATGATCTTTCAAAGCATGCCGTAGCATACAGGCAGTTATCTCTACTTCTTAGAAGACCTCCGGGAAGAGAAGCTTATCCCGGCGATGTTTTTTATTTACATTCCAGATTATTGGAAAGATCGGCAAAATTAAACGACGAACTTGGAGGAGGATCTCTTACGGCTTTGCCTATTATTGAAACTCAGGCTGGGGATGTATCGGCTTATATTCCTACAAATGTTATTTCAATTACAGACGGGCAGATATTCTTAGAAACTGACCTTTTCTATGCAGGAATTAGACCTGCCGTTAATGCGGGTTTATCCGTTTCAAGAGTAGGCGGCGATGCGCAAATAAAAGCAATGAAGCAAGTTGCCGGAGGGTTAAGACTTTCATTGGCTCAATATAGAGAATTAGCTGCATTTGTTCAATTCGGCGCAGATCTAGATAAAGTTACACAAGATATGATTGCGCACGGCATCATGATGTCCGAATTGCTAAAGCAGGAGCAATATAAACCTATGCCGGTTGAAAAAGAAGTAATTATATTATTTGCGGCTAACAACGGATATTGTAAAGATTATAAAACTTCATCTCTAAAGAAATATGAGCAGGAACTTTTATCGTATATTGATAATAATAATTCTGATATTTTAGAGGGTATTAGAGAAAAAAAACAAATTGACGATGATATAAAACAAAAGTTGATGTCGGCGTTAGATAAATTTAAACCTTTATTTGTAGAAGATTAATTGCATAAATTTAAAAATTTTTTAAATTTAAACATTAATTCTTCCTAAAAATTTATTTTATGGATTCCCGCATACATAATAAAAGATAACTTATAAAAAAATATATGCCAAATTTAAAATCTATAAAAAGAAAAATAGCAAGCGTAAAAAATACTCGCCAGATAACAAAAGCAATGAAAATGGTTGCCGGCGCAAAATTAAAAAAAGCTCAGCTTGCTATGAATGAGTTTAAGCCATATGCTTCAACTTACGAGAAAATTATCCAGAATATAGCAAATAATACAATATTGCATAATAACCCTTTGTTTGAAGTAAGAGAGCATGTTAAAAACATAGGCTATCTAATTATATCCTCAGACAGAGGTTTGTGCGGTTCTTTTAATATTAACATATTTAAAGAAGCATTAGACAGCATAAAAAGTAAAAAATTAGATAATCAGAATATAAAATTGTACATTGCCGGAAAAAAAGGAACAGATTTTTTAAAAAGATACAATTATAATATTAAGCATAATGCGTCGGCAACCGTTAAAAATGCAGAAAATGATTTTATAGGCGAATTATCCGATATTGTTTCAAAAGATTTTATAAACGGCGAAATAGACGAGTTGTATTTTATTTCAAACAGATACGTTTCTACATTAACTCAAAAAACTGACAGCATCAAAATACTTCCGATTGAAAAAAACAAAGAACCTATTAATTCAGGCGGGTATATAATTGAACCTGATTCTAACGAAGAAGAGGTTTTAACCAAAATATTTAATGATTTTATATATACGGAAATAAATATCAGATTATTAGAGTCAAATGCTGGCGAACAGGCATCAAGAATGAATGCTATGGATAATGCCACAAGAAATGCAGGAAAAATGATAAATAAATTAACGCTTACATATAACAAAGCAAGACAAACGGCAGTTACTCTTGAAATATTAGATTTAGTGAATGGAGCTAATGCGCTAAAATAATTCCATGGAGGTTTTTAGATGAATGAGGGTATACTTTTACAAGTAAAAGGACCTGTAGTTGATGTAAAATTTGAAAACGGTAAATTACCGGCTATTTATAATGCATTAGAACTTACAAATCCGCATATAAATGATAAAGAGAATAATCTCGTACTTGAAGTATCTCAGCATTTAGGGGAAGATACAGTAAGATGTATTGCTCTTGACTCTACGGACGGACTTGTCAGGGGTATAAAAGTTATAGATACTGGGACAAATGTCACAGTTCCTGTCGGTAAGCCTGTATTAGGACGTATTTTTAATGTTATAGGAGAACCCGTGGATGAATTGGGTCCAGTCAATACAACGGCTAGACTTCCGATACACAGACCAGCTCCTTCATTTGAAGAACAGGCGACCTCGTTTGAAATTTTTGAAACCGGAATTAAGGTCATAGATCTTCTTGAACCATATATAAAAGGTGGTAAAGCAGGATTGTTTGGCGGCGCAGGCGTCGGAAAGACAGTTCTCGTTATGGAATTAATTCATAATATCGCAATTGAACACGGCGGATATTCCGTATTTGCAGGAGTCGGCGAGAGAACGAGAGAAGGAACCGATTTATGGACGGAAATGAAAGAATCCAAAGTTTTAGACAAAGCAATATTAGTTTACGGACAAATGAACGAACCTCCGGGAGCAAGAGCCAGAGTTGGGCTTTCAGCTCTTACTATGGCAGAATATTTCAGAGATGAAGAAAAACAGGATGTTTTGTTGTTTATAGATAATATATTTAGATTTGCGCAGGCAAATTCCGAAGTAAGTTCAATATTAGGCAGAATACCGTCGGCCGTTGGATATCAGCCTACTCTAGCAACAGACATGGGCGAACTTCAAGAAAGAATTACAAGCACAAAAAAGGGTTCAATCACTTCAGTTCAGGCAGTTTATGTTCCTGCGGACGATTTAACCGACCCTGCTCCTGCTACAACTTTTGCGCATCTTGACGCAACTACGGTTTTATCAAGACAAATATCCGATCTTGGAATTTATCCTGCAGTTGACCCTTTAGACTCTACATCAAGAGCATTGGATAAAAATATTATTGGTGAAGAACATTATAATGTTGCTAGAAAAGTGCAGGCTGTTTTGCAAAAATACAAAGAATTGCAAGATATTATTGCAATTTTGGGTATTGATGAATTGTCCGAAGACGACAAAATAATAGTGGCAAGAGCAAGAAAAATCCAAAGATTTTTATCACAGCCTTTTTTTGTCGCCGAGGTATTTACGGGTGCTCCTGGAAGATATGTTCCTCTTAATGAAACAATAAGAGGCTTTAAAGAGTTAGTTGAAGGAAAATATGACGATATGCCCGAGCAGGCATTTTATATGGTAGGAACAATGGATGAAGCTATAGAAAAAGCTAAAAAGTTAATGAAATAAAGATAGATTTTAAATAAAAAAAATATTAATTTTGATATAAAACTAATAAAAATATAAAATGATAAGAATATAATTTTATTTAATTATCAAAATAAAATTAAAGTTAAAAAGCAGCAAAAAAATATCATTAACTATTATCAAAATTAGATTTAATCAGGTTAATTAGCATAAATAGATCATAACATAACATAACATAACATAACATAACATAACATAACATAACATAACATAAATAGACAGATAGATAATTTATAATAAAATTTTAATAATAATATGCCGTTAAAATTAAAAATAGTAAATACCAAAAAAATTTTATTCGACGATGAAGTAGATTATTGTGAAATTCCGGCTAAATGCGGTATTGAAGGTATTTTGCCTGGTCATATTAATTTTATTTCTTTTTTAAAAGAGGGTAAAATTAAATATAAAATTCAAGATAGTCAAAATGAAATTGAAGTGAAAGAAGGTTTCGCGGAACTTAGCGATAATGCAATAAGCATATTATTAAAAGGATAATTAATATGCTTGACATAAAGCTGATAAGAGAACAAAAAGATTTTGTCAAAAATGAAATAGCAAAACTTTTTATTGAAGCACCGATTGATGAGATTTACGAGTTAGACGAAATAAGAAGAAACAAATTATTTATTGTAGAAAATCTTAGAAATAAAAGAAAAATTTTATCTGCCGAAATTGCAAAAGAAAAAGATGCCGCAGTTTTACAATCAAAAAAAGAAGAAGTAAAAGAGATTAATGAACAAATAAAAGAAGAAGAAGATTTATTAAAAGGTATAGAAGAAAAATTTAATCGTCTTATGCTTGAAGTTCCAAATCTTCCTGAATCCGAAGTGCCGATCGGCAAAGATGATTCTGAAAATATTCCCGTCTCTTATTTTAACGAAAAAAAGCAATTTAGTTTTACGCCGAAAACCCACTATGACATAGGAGAGAAAAAGAAGTTTATTGATTTTAACCGCGGTGCAAAAATCTCGGGAACAAGATTTTATATATTAAGAAATTCATTCGCTAAACTTCAAAGAGCCGTGATTAATTTTATGCTTGATACTCATGTATACGAGCATGGATATGAAGAAATATACCCCCCGTTTATGGTTAATAAAGAATGTTTAATAGGCACGGGACAGCTCCCTAAGTTTGCAGATAATTTGTATATGGATAGCGATTCCGATATGTGGTTTGTTCCGACTGCAGAGGTTCCGATTACAAACATGTACCGCAATGAGATATTGAACGGCAGTGAATTGCCCATATATCACGCTGCTTATACGGCATGTTTCAGAAAAGAAAAAATGTCTGCGGGGAAAGATTCGCGCGGCATTAAAAGAGGGCATCAATTTGATAAAGTTGAACTTGTAAAAATTGTAAAGCCTGAAGACGCAAAAGAAGAGCTTTTTAAACTTATTGCAGATGCACAGGATATTTTAAACAGATTAGATTTGCCCCATAGACTTGTTGAAATATGCACGGGTGATTTAAGTTTTTCTGCAGCCGAAAAATACGATATTGAAGTTTACGCCCCTGGAATAAACGAATGGTTAGAAGTAAGTTCCTGTTCCAATTTTAATACTTTTCAGACAAGACGCGCAAATATAAAATTTAAACGCGAAAATGATTCCAAACCAGAATTTGCCGCTACATTAAACGGTTCAGGATTAGCGCTTCCAAGAGTTATGATAGCAATAATAGAAAATTATCAGACGATAGACGGAAACGTAAGAATTCCTGAAGCGCTAAAACAATATTTCGGTTCCGAAGAATTTATCTAATTACCCCCCTTCTTTACTTGAAAAGATATTTTAACTTAATAAAAATAAATTTCTTCAAAAGAAAATTCAAAGGGCATTTTGCTTTATCATACCTGAAAAATTAATTAATTATTTTATTTAAATTAAAATATAATATAATAATTTATATTGATAAAAATATAATTGAACATACGGTAAAATTAAGATTATTATAAAATTATTTAATAATTAAATATGGAACGCTATAAAAAATTTTTAAGCGCTATTATTGTAATATTATTTGCAATTTATTGCCTTTTATCCCTGCTCTCCTATAATATCTATCAAATATCTTCAAACTCATATTCTATAGCTGCAAAACATAGTATAAATTTAGGCGGAGAATTAGGTTCTTATCTGTCTATGTGGATGCTTCAATTCTTCGGATACGGCTACTTTTTGCTGATATTAATTTTATTAATTTTAGGCGCTGTTTTATTAATTACAAAAAAGGACTATAAATTTTATACAGGATTAATATTATTTTATATTAATTCGCTAATCTTTTTAAATTTAATAATTTCTGATTCCTCGTATCATATATTTAATATATCGGGAGGCGGATTAATAGGGGAAGAATTATCGGGTTTTGGAAAGAGATGGCTCGGAGAAATAGGCATAGTACTTATTGTTTTGCTTATATATACAATAGTTTTTTTATTACTGTTCGATAATTACGACTTAAAAAAAGCGTTGGAGTTATTTGAGGAAACAAAGAATAAATTAAAAACAAAAATTAACGGCATATTAAAAATTAAAATCGATAACAATGAAAAAGAATTTATAAATAATAATCGTACTGCAATTAAAAAACAATTCGTCAATAATTTGAAAGAAAAATATTTTACGATAATAAATATTATCAAATTAAAATTAAAAATTAATACAAATATAAAAAACAATAAAAAAGACTATTATAATGATTTAAAATCAGGCGGTAAATTTAATTTAAATACTAAAAACGGCGACATAATAAATAATAAATATAATAACGAAGAATATCAACAATATGAGAGCGGATTAAATGAATCAAATAAACAAAAATATGATCCCATTAAAGCGTTGAGCGGCGAAATTGATGACGAGAAACAATTAGAAACGGGATCGGCGCAATTAAAATCACCGGATATAAGAAATAATGCAAAAAATGAAAAATCAGGCAATGATTTTAATTTTAATAAGATTAATAATATAAATAGTACAAATGATGTAAACAATATTGAAAATAAAAATGATATAACAAAATCTCAAGATAATCCCTATAATGATTTTAATAAGAATAAAGATTTAAATAATAAAAACCATGAAAACAATATTGACAATATAAAAAACGACATATTAAAATCTAAAGATGATCGCGGGTCAAATTTTCAAATAATAAATAAAGACAATGAAATTCCGCCGCTATCAATCTTGCCTATTAAAGTATTGGACAGTAAACAAAAAATAGATAAAATTGAGCTAACGCAAAATGCAAAAATAATAGAAAAGAAATTATCCGATTTGGGAATTAAAGGACGCATAACAGGAATTGAACCCGGTCCTATTATTACAATGTATGAATTTGAACCTGAAAGCGGGGTTAAAGTCGGGAAAATTCAAACTGTTTCGGAAGATTTAACAATGGCTTTAAAATCAAGATCCGTAAGGATAACCGGAGTTATTCAGGGCAAATCGGCCGTGGGCATTGAAGTCCCCAACAGCAAAAGGGAAACGGTTTATTTTTCTGAATTAATTAATTCTGCCGAATTTAAAAATTCTAAATCATTGTTGACTATCGTACTTGGCAAAGGACCTAAAGGAAATAATGCAGTTTTTGATCTGGCGCAGTGCCCTCATTTACTTGTTGCAGGCTCAACAGGTTCAGGCAAAAGCGTTTTTTTAAATACGCTTATTACTAGTATTTTATTTAAAGCAACTTACGAAGAAGTTAATTTTTTAATGATTGACCCAAAAAGGTTAGAATTAACATTCTATGAAGGATTACCTCATCTTGTCACTGATGTTGTGTGTGATCCGAAAAAAGCTGCTGCGGCTTTAAGCTGGGCGGTGAGAGAAATGGAAGAAAGGTATAAAAATATGCAGGAAGCTAAAGTCAGAAATATTGAGCAGTACAATAGATATTTAAAGCAAAATCATAAGCCAATATTACCTTTTTTAGTGATTATTATAGACGAATTAAGCGATCTTATGCTTGTCAGTCCTAAAGATGTAGAGACTTCAATTATGAGATTATCCCAGATGGCAAGAGCCTGCGGAATACACCTTGTTATAGCAACCCAAAGACCTTCGGTTAATGTTATAACTGGAATAATTAAGGCAAATATGCCTTCGAGAATAGCGTTTTTAGTGTCTTCAAAAGTAGACTCAAGGACCATTCTGGATTCAAACGGAGCAGAAGAATTGCTTGGTAGCGGAGATATGCTGTTTATGCCTCCGGGACAGGGAAAATTGTTAAGAATACACGGTGCATATGTAAGCGAAAAAGAAATAAAAAATGTGATTGATTCTATTATAGAAAAACATTTGCCTTCCCAAAAAAAAGAATCTTTAATAAATGAGTTTGAAAAATCTAATAATTTTGATAGAATTACAGAAAATAGTCAAGATGAAGATTTATATAATGAGCTATTAGATTTAATAGATGACAGCGAAATGGAATATGTTTCCATATCATTTGTTCAAAGAAGATTTAGAATCGGTTTTAATAGGGCTGCAAGACTTATTGAAAGACTGCAGGGCGAAGGAATTCTAAACAATAAAGGGAGAGTAAATAAGTGAAAAAATTATCAATTTTTTTTAATTTATGTCTAATAATTTTATCGGTTTTTATTATTTTATTTACGGCAAACATTAAAAAAACCTATGCATCAGAAAATAACGCGATTGTAAAAAAAATAGAATTAAAATATTCAAGTATAGATTCTATTACCGCAAATTTTATACAGAAAGAAATTTTAAGAGGGTATTCTCAATCTATTACTTCAAAGGGCTCCTTTTTTTATAAGAGACCTGATGGATTAGCATGGATATATACATTGCCTTATAAACAAAAAGAGGTATATATAAATAAAAGGCTGTATATAATTAACGGCAAACTGAAGCAGGTGCTTGTTTATAATATGAATAACAATGCATCGGGAGGTTTTCCGCCCAATGTGATTTCATTATTGGGGGAAATAAGAAAATATTTTAAAATAATTAATATAAAACAAAATTATAAAACAAATTCAATTCAAATAGAAATGAAACCGCTAAAATCTCAACTTGCCAAACTGATTTATATAAATTTTGAAAAAAACGGCTATAATATAAATTCTATCTTAATTGTTACGGCGCAGGGCAGAATGGAAACTTATTATTCAAATGAAAAATTTAACGGAAGTATAAAAAACAGTATATTTAGCAATAAATTTCCTTCATCTTATAAAATAATTAATGAAAAGGAGTAAATTATGCCTTCTTTAGATATAGTTTCAAAAGCGGATCTACAAGAAGTTGACAATGCAATAAACCAAACTTCAAAAGAAATATTAAGCAGATATGATTTTAAAGGTTCGAAAAACGAAATAACAAGAGAAGAAAATATTGTGAAAATATTGGCGGACGGCGATTTTAAGCTTGAGGCGGTTATAGACATATTTAAGGGGCGACTTATTAAACGGGGATTGTCAATTAAATATTTAGATTTTAAAAAAAAGGAAGATGCTTCCAAGGGAATGGTGAGGCAGGAGATAGAAATTAAAGAGGGCATAGACAAAGAACCTTCTAAACTTATAATTCAAGAAATAAAAAAAATATCTCCAAAGGCTACGGTTGAAAATTTAAAAGATCATTTAAGAGTCAGTTCAAAATCAAAAGATGATTTGCAAAAAATTATTTCTCACTTAAAAACTTTTGAAATTAATATAGAATTATCTTTCGTAAATTTTAGAGAATAGCCTAAATTGTAATCAATATATTGTTTATTGATTAAATAGTAGGCAATATTTTCATATTAACAATAGGATTTTTACAATTTTATGTTTATATAAATGGCATATTTTTTGCTTTAATCTAAGGAGACAAACAATATGAAAAAAATAGAAGCTATCTTTAAGCCCTTTAAACTTGACGATGTGAAAGATGCGCTTAATAAATTAGGCATAAAAGGAATGACCGTAAGCGAAGTTAAGGGATACGGAAGACAGAAAGGGCATACGGAACTTTATAGAGGAGCCGAATATGTAGTTGATTTTTTGCCAAAAATAAAAATAGAAATCGTTGCGGCGGATGATCAGGTATCTTCAGTTATAGAAGCTATAATGTTGAGCGCAAGAACGGGAAGAATAGGAGACGGAAAAATATTTATATTGCCCGTTGAAGAAATTATCAGAATTAGAACAGGCGAAAAAGGTGAAGGAGCTATCTAAATAAAATATAATAAAAAAGTTAATAAAAATAATTATTATCGGAGGAAGCATGAACGAGAATGAAGTAATGCAATTTATTAAAGAAAATGAAGTTCAAATGGTTGATGTAAAGTTTTGCGATTTATTAGGCACATGGCAGCATTTTATCGTGCCGATAAGCGAAGTATCCGAAGATTCTTTCAAGGAAGGCTTTGGTTTTGACGGCTCAAGCATAAGAGGATGGCAATCTATTGAAGCATCCGATATGCTTATTATCCCTGATCCTAAAACCGCATTTGTAGACCCATTTATGGAAGCAAAAACCCTTTCTTTGATATGTAATATTAAAGACCCTATAACAGGAAAATTTTATGATAGAGACCCGCGTTATATAGCCCAAAAAGCTGAAAAATATTTAAAATCTACAGGTATTGCAGATACCTCATATTTTGGTCCTGAAGCCGAATTTTTTATATTTGACGATATAAGATATGATCAAACCTCAAATTCAGGATATTATTTTATAGATTCGGAAGAAGGCATATGGAATAGCGGAAAAGATGAAATGCCAAATTTAGGACATAAGCCGCGCCATAAAGAAGGATATTTTCCTGTTTCTCCGATTGATACGCAGAGCGATATTAGAAATGAAATGGTTTTAGAGCTTCAAAATGCGGGAATCAGAATTGAAGCCGCTCATCATGAAGTTGCAACAGGAGGACAGGCTGAAATTGACATGAGATTTGCCCCTTTAACTTTAATGGGCGATTACTTTATGATTTACAAGTATATAGTAAAAAATGTTGCTCGAAGATACGACAAAACGGTAACTTTTATGCCGAAGCCTCTTTTTGGCGATAACGGTTCAGGGATGCATATTCATCAAAGTCTCTGGAAGAACGGTAAACCTCTTTTTGCAGGCACGGGGTACGCAGGTTTATCCGAAATAGCACTTCATTACATAGGCGGAATTTTAAAACATGCCAAAGCTCTTTGCGCTTTTACAAATGCAACCACAAATTCATATAAAAGATTGGTTCCCGGTTTTGAAGCTCCCGTTAATTTTGTCTATTCTTCCAGAAACAGGAGCGCTGCAGTCAGAATACCGATGTATTCAAATAATCCTAATGCGAAAAGAGTAGAATACAGGACGCCGGATCCTTCCGCAAACGGTTATATTGCATTTTCAGCATTGTTATTGGCAGGTCTTGACGGAATAATAAATAAAATTGATCCCGGAAAACCTATTGACAAAGATTTATTTACATTATCTAAAAAAGAATTAAAATCCATTCCTACTGCTCCGGGGTCTCTAGAAGAAGCTCTTGACAGTCTTGCAAAAGATCATAAATTCTTGCTTCAGGGAGATGTATTTACCGAAGAAATGATTCAAACATGGATTGATTATAAAATGGAACATGATGTAAATCCTGTACGTATGACCCCTGTTCCATATGAATTTCATCTTTATTACGACATTTGATTTGATGATTTAGTGTTATTTAATGAAATTATATTTAGCTGCTGCGATAAATCAATTATTAAAGTTTGTTGCGGCAGCTAAATAATATATTATTTAAATATACATATCACAAATTCTTTATTTAAAAATTTCCTTGAATATAATTTCTATTTTTTTATCAATATTATTTGGTAATTTTTCGTGGGGAATTTTCAAATTTTTTAATATTGTATCAAATCTCTCGAACCCGCCGTCGCTTCTTAATTCAACCCATTCAACTTTTCGGCTATTTAATTGCTTTTTATTAGTATCAGAAAGTTTATCTGCTACAAAAACTTTACTATCTCTTGCTATAACCGCATCGGCGCTTTCCGGATTTCCTCTTCCCATCAATTTTACTTCACATTTGTATTGATTTTTACCTTCTACTAAGTAAAAATCAATTTCTCTTTCAAAATCATCTTCTTCGATTTCTTTTCCCTTTATTTTTAAAGCATAGTTTTGTTCACGTACACTATATAATTTACATAATGTTTGCATTAATGGTTTCTCAACCCTTTTTCCGGCAGCACTCCAAAGGCCGCCTCTCAGCTCAGCTCTCTTTACAGCCAGAGTATTTATCACTATTAGGCTTTCGCTAACATTAAGGTCAACACTAACACCCTTAAATTTAATTGTTAGAGTTAATTCAAGATCATGTTCGGCATCAACCAGATTTTTAATAGATTCATAAAGCAAATCATAATGTACATTAGATGCGTCAATTACTATCCCTTTAGTTGAGGAATTAAACATATTATGAATCGTTTTTTTGTTGAGGCCGGAATTAATAGCAATTTCTTTCGCCGGCAAATCTGGATTTAAAAATGTTTTTTTATACCAATCAACCGTAATGTCCTTACTTTTTAACTTTGCATCGACAATATTTTTGAAAAAATCAATTGCAAACTGCAAAAATTCGGCATTTATAAGGGTAACGACTTCAATTCGGTAATCCTCGCCCTTTAACAATTTTTTTATTATATTTTTTACAACTTGTTCTGTTATTGTCATATTTTTCCTATAGTTAAAGCTATAAAATTATTTATATCGACAAATTTTGGCTCAGCTTCTTTTGAACTAAATAAGTTAGTATTTTTAATCAAATCTTCTTTCATGCGATTTACATACTTTAACTCTTTTTCAGTTAAAAAGAAATGTCTATATAAATTAGCAGCTGCTCGACCAAGTGTTCCGCTTCCCGCAAACGGATCGAATATTAAATCATCAACAAATGAATAGTATTTAATGACTCTGTGACATAACTCTATAGGAAAAACTGCACTATGAACCCTGTCAAAGGTTGGATCAATATGCCAAACATTTGTTGTTTCATATTTACCTAAAACCTTGCTTTTTTTAACTTTTTCCAAACTATATTGGTGTATATTCCAATCAAGCAATTTGTCCGTTTTTTTCCTATAGACCATTAGCATTTCAGAAATAGCATTTGGCTTATATCCCAAAGGTTTTCGATGCTGTAAAAAACCAGCATTTCTATTTTTTACGCTTGCCTCCGGTTTTACCCATATAATATCGTCGATAAACTCCCAGCCCATTTTTACTAATAATGGGTGAATATCATAAGGAATGGGATATCTTTTGCTTGCGTGAGCCCTGCTAATTCTCGGAATGATTATTGGAGAAGTGTTTAAAACAAAAAATCTACCTTCTTTAGTAACTCGGTGAATTTCTTTGAAAACTTCCTCTAAAAATTTCAAATATTCATTATAACTCTGGTAAATTGAATAATCTCTAGCATTGTAGTAGGGCGGTGAAGTAAAAGTTAGATGAATAGATTCATCGGGAACATATTTTAATATTTCTATAACATCACCATGAACAATTGTATTTTTAAGATAGACCGGAAATTCATCGTGCTTTCCATTATTTTTCGAGCCATAGCTAACCCCGTTAATTTCTTTGCCGATAACTTCCTTAATTAATTCATTGGGATGTTCGAGTAACTTTGATAATTCTTTTTTTATTTGATTATTATTTGAAAAAACAAGCAATCCTCTTATAGCCTGCATTACAACTTTTGGATCTTTATCCGATAGTAATTTAATTAGAGCCGGTATTGTTTTTTCATTCCTTAATCTTCCAATAGCAGAAACAGATTCGCGTCTGACCTCTGTACTCTCATCCTGTTTTGCAAAATTTACGAAAGTATCCAATAAAGAAACATCACCTATTTTCGCAAGATTTTTTATAGCAAGAGATCTAATAGTTTCATTTTTATTGTTTAATAAATTCAATAATGGTTGTTTACTATACCCATTTTCTAATCTTCCAAATTTTTCCAGCACATAAATAACTGTGCCATCGTTTTGGTCTTCTAAAAATGATAATAGGGCTTCCGTATCATTTTTCATAATATCAATCTGGTCTTTATTTATTTGTTTACTTAGCACCATACGATTCATATTTTTATTTCATTAAATTATTAATGGTTTTTAGTAGTGTCGCTTTTTCTAATGTAATATCTATTTGAATAAAAAATAAATGAGAATATCGAAAGAAAGCATAAATTAAGTTATATCGGAGTAAGTTTTAAATATTAATTTTATTAAAAATCTTTACACTTTGTTGTCAGGTACACGTCAAAACGGAACATCTTCGTCGTCTGATGAATTGTCAAGTGATTGCCCTGTCTGTTCATAATCCGTATTATTATTCTGATTCATAGACCGTCCTTTGCCTGATGCGCTGTCTTGATTGTAAGATTTTGATGAACCTGATGAAGAACTACGCTGGTCTGCCTGCATATCCATATCGCCGCCCTGCCCTCTATTACCCAGCATAATTATGCTATTTGCGACAATATCGGTGCGGTAGCGTTTTATGCCTTCTTTGTCCGTATAATCACTATTTCTTATTTTACCTTCAACATAAACTTGTTTTCCTTTAGATAAGTAATTAGCTAAAGTCTCGGCTAATTTTCCAAACAAAATAACATTATGCCACGTAGTTTTTTCAGTTTTTTCGCCATTTTTATCTGAGTACACTTCGCCTGTGGCTAAAGTAAACTTTAAAATACCCAAGCCATCCTGAGTATAGCTTAACTCGGGATCCTTCCCTAAATTGCCTATCAATTGCACTTTGTTTAAACTTGCCATAAACCCTCCTGTAATTAATTAATTTTATCATAATTAAAATAAATTTAAATATAAATATTAATTTTAAAAAAATAATGAAAATACAGAATAAAATAAAGATGACGATAATAATTATAATAATAATTAATTATCATACAGAATTTTATTATTATTAATTGTCTTTATTGATAATAAGATAGAAAAAGTGAATAATCAAGTTACAATTATTTTAATTTTTTGTTTAAAATATATTACGAATTTATTAAATTTTCATTATTACATTAAATAATATTGTATAATATATTTGTTTACAAACTGATAAAATTATAAAATTTTATAATGTAAGCGATAAAACAACATATAATTTATAATTCACTTAGACAAAAAAATATTTTATAACATGTAATATTTAAAAACATTACATGTTATTATATGTATTGATTATTTATATTATATCGTTATCGGTTATATGTTTATGTAATAGATAAAACGCCGAATGAAAATTAAAGAAATCATCGGTCAAAAACTAATTTTTCAAAATGGAATAAAATACAATAATACAATATCAGATACTTAAAAATAAAAATTTATTTTTATGATTATATATGATTATAAAAGATACATTATATAGCGTTTTTTATTGGTTGATTATAATTTTTAATACTATATTTTTTGGAATAGCCGCTATAATAATTTCATTTTTTGATTTTTCAGGAAAAAAAACGCAAAAAACTGCAGAACTTTGGGCTAAAACAATTTTATATCTGCTTAATATTAAAATAGAAACGAACGGTCTGGAAAATATAAGCTATGGTTCTTCTTATTTAATAGTTTCCAACCATCAGAGCTATTTTGATATTTTTATATTGCTTGCTTCGCTGAATATAGAATTTAAATTTATCGCAAAATCATCTTTATTTAATATTCCTTTTTTAGGCTGGAGTATGAAAAGATTGGGCTATATTTCAATAGACAGAAAAAATTTAAAAAAAACATTAGCCTTGTTTAATTCAATTAATCACAAAATACAATCTTCTGAAAATAATTCTAAAAATAATATTGATGCCGATATTAAAAATACCGATAAAATAAAAAATATGTCTATTCTTATTTTCCCCGAAGGAACACGTTCTGCCGACGGAAAATTAAAAAATTTCAAAACCGCCGGATTAAAAAGGCTTATTGAGATATTAAATCTGCCGATTCTTCCTGTTGCAATTAGCGGTACATTTGATATTTTAAAAAAAGGTTCGTTGACAATACATGGATGGAAAAAAGTAAATATTAAAATATTAAAACCTATTTTAATTTATGAAAGCGGTCAAAAATTTTCATTTGAACTTATTAAAAATATTGCTGAAAAAATAAATAAAGAACTTTCATAGCGTAAATTATTGTAAAATTCAAATCATAAATATATAAATAAATTATTTTAAACTTAACATTTTTTTTGCAGATATATTGATTATGCTAATTTTCATAATTATAATTATAATAATAAAATGAAATAGGTCAGCTTTAGTTAAAAAAACAATGATGAGGTAATTCAAACATTATGAGTAATGCAGATAATCCGGATAGTAAAAAAAATTTAAAAATTATTCCTTTAGGGGGATTAGGCGAAATCGGTCTTAATATGATGATTTACGAGACCCTCAATGATATTATCATAGTTGACTGCGGATTAATGTTCCCGGAAGATTATATGCTTGGAATAGATATGGTAATCCCTGATTTTAATTATCTATACAATAAAAAAGAAAAAATACGCGGTCTGCTGCTGACGCACGGACACGAAGATCATATAGGCGCTATTCCTTATCTTTTAAGGGAATTTAATATTCCGATATTTGGAACCCCGTTTACGTTAGGTATCCTTGAAGAAAAATTAAAAGAACATGATTTGCCGACTAAATTTTATTTATTTACGGTTAAAACCGGCGGCACTATTACGCTGGGAGATTTCAGCGTCGAATTTATAAGCGTGGCGCATTCGATAATTGACGGAGCCTGTTTGGCTATTACTACCCCTTTCGGAGTTATTATCCATACAGGAGATTTTAAATTAGATCAATCTTTGGAGCAGTCCCAGTCTACAAATTTTAACAGACTTGCGCATTACGGAGACAAAGGCGTTTTAGCGCTTCTTTCCGATTCGACAAATGTTGAAAAGGACGGTTTTACAATTTCTGAAAAAGATATTAAAAAGACATTCAGAAATGCTTTTAGGGACCATAAAGGAAGAATAATAATCGCTCTTTTTGCGTCTAATATTCACAGGACTTCCCAGCTATTAGACCTTGCGAGAGAATTTAACAAAAAGGTTTTAATGAGCGGCAGAAGTTTAATAACTTATACCAGAGTTGCAAAAAAATTAGGTTATTTAAACTATTATGAAGATACTTTAATTGACGAAGAAGCATTACCGTATTTTGAACCTGAAGAGTTGTTAATTTTAACAACGGGAACGCAGGGTGAACCTATGTCGGCTCTTTCCAGAATTTCGGTTGACGACCATAAGTACATAAAAATAAAAAATAACGATCTTGTTATTTTGTCATCAAAGTTTATACCCGGCAATGAAAAAGCAATAACGAAAATTATAAATAATCTATATAAAAAAGGCGCAGAAGTTCTATATGAAAAGATATCGGAAATTCATGTTTCAGGTCATGCGAGCAAAGAAGAGCTTAAATTGATGATGAATGTGACAAAACCGCAATATTTTATACCTATACATGGAGAAATAAGGCATCTTTATCAGCATAAAAAAGTAGCAGCAGATTTGGGTATAAATCTTGCGAATATATTTACGATAGAAAATGGCGATGTTTTAGTTTTTGATGTATCTAATTGTTTAACTAAAGGGAATAAAGTTTATTCAGGCAGGATATTTGTTGACGGCAAAGGGATAGGCGATGTTGAAACGGGAATATTAAAAGAACGAGCCCATTTGTCGGAAAATGGAATGATAATAATCGTATTAGTCGTTGATTCTAAAACTTCAAATATTATTTCCGGACCTGAAATAACATCAAAAGGATTTGTCTTTGAAGATTATTTTAAAAGTCTCTATAAAGATTTAAACGGTCAGGTTTTGAATATTATACATTCAAATCAGGAAGAAGAAGGTGAAGATATAGACTGGGTAAAAGTTAAAGATGAAATCAGAAGAGTTATTAAGAAATATTTGAATAAAACAATAGATAGGCAGCCTTTTATTTTTCCTATGATTATAGAAATTTAGAAATATAAAAAATTATACATCAATAAATCATCAATAAATAATTATTTTAAATATATAAATAATATAATGCGTAATGAACCTAAAAATTAAGACAGGTTTTTTAAAATTATAAAAATATTATAAAGTTTTAAAATAAAAAAAATAAAAAAATAGCGGTATAATATAATATATAATATTAGATAACTTATAAAATATAAGATTAAAGTATAAGATGTATATATTATAAGGAGGTGATTATAATGGCATGCGCTTCAAAAAAAGGAGAGGGCACTAAAACGAAACCACCGAAAACAAAAAGTAAATAAACTAAATTATATATGCCTCCATTTATTGATAATTAATAAATGGAGGCATATTATATATTTTGTAATATTATATAATATATTTTAATATGTTGATATTTGATATTCAATAATAATGCCCTTTCTTTTTTATTGATCTTGCTGAATTTTAAATTCTTAAGATTAATATCCGAATGCCCCAAATTTTATAAATCTACCTATTCCTATTGTGCACATAAATAAACAAAATAAACAAAAATTTAAATAATAAAAACTTTATTAAAATTTTTATTGATTATCGTTTTTTATTGTTTTATAATTATTTTTAATTAGTAATTATTACTAACGGCAATAAATTTTTGTATTTAATATTTATTATTTTGACAATATAAAAATATACTGCAAAAAATAATAAAATCAACAGAACAATACAGAACAATAAAGATTAAATCGGCATTTTGTTTAATTTTCGTTAGGCGTTTTATTTATTATACGTTTAGCGTTGATAGCATATAATTAATGATTAATTGTATGTATTAGTATGTGTTATCTTATAATTTTTCTCTTATATTTATTTAATTTAAAATCATTAATTATTAATGGAGGTTGATTATTTATGGATGCATTACTTCTTGCCCGAATTCAATTTGGGCTAACGGCATTTTTTCATTTTTTATACCCTCCCTTGACTATTGGCTTGGGGGCTTTACTTGTTATTACGGAAGGAATTTATGTTTATTCTAAGAATGAAGATTATCTTAAAATCACTAGATTTTTTGTAAAACTGTTTGCGATCAACTTTGTGGTTGGAGTTGCAACGGGCATCGTTTTAGAATTTCAATTTGGAACAAACTGGTCTCAATATTCGGCTTATGTAGGAACTATCTTTGGATCTCCGCTTGCTATAGAAGGACTTTTTGCTTTTTTTATGGAATCCATTTTTGTAGGCGTTATGTTATTTGGTTGGAACAGGTTATCGCCAAAAGCTCACTGGGTTTCTACTATACTTACCGCATTTGGATCTGCTCTTTCAGGCGTTTGGATTATAGTTGCAAATTCATGGATGCAAACACCTGCAGGGTATAAAATAGTAAACGGAAAGCCTATAATGACTAACTTTTTGCATGTTGTTTTTAATCCGTATTTTTCTGCTGAATTTACTCATACTATTATGGGAGCATGGGAATACGGCGCATTTTTTATGGCAGGGGTAGCTTCATGGTTTTTAATGAAAAATAATAAAGATATGGTTATGAGAAAAGCATTAAAAGTTGCAATAATTGCAGGAATATTTATTTCTGTTATTCAAATTATTTTAGGAGATGTAAGCGCTAAAGAAGTTGTTAAATATCAGCCTACAAAACTTGCTATGATGGAAGCCCAGTGGAAAACTCAAAAAGATGCGCCCGAAGTATTGTTTACGGTACCGAATGAAGCGCAGCAAAAAGATTATTTTTCGATAAAAGTTCCGTATCTTTTGAGCATGCTAGCGACGGGAAATCCCTATGGCAAGGTGATGGGGCTTGACGGTGCAATAAAATACATTGCGCATAAAGACCATATAACGAATTTAAAACCTTCTATGTTTCCGGTAGATGCGGTTTATACTACATTCCATATTATGATGTATATAGGTTTTTATCTGGCGGGAATTATGCTGATTGCATTGATATTATTCTGGAAAGATAAATTATACAATAATAAGTTCTTTTTAAAAGTATTATGGTATTCTACGTTTTTACCTCTCCTTGCATTGGAAATGGGATGGTGCACTACGGAGATTGGCAGACAGCCGTTTACGGTTTACGGACTGTTAGAAACCCAAAATTCTGTTTCTCCAAATGTATCGGTTTTTGAAGTCGTGTTATCATTAGCAATGTTTATTACAATTTATCTAATTCTGCTTTCTTTTGCTTTATTTTTGTTTAAAAAAGAACTTAAAGAAAGGGTGGAAGGCAAAGATGAACTTAATGCTAAACCAAAGGGGGTATAATCATGAGTCTTCAATTTTTACAAATACTATGGTTTATATTAATCGCGGTTATAATTTTAGGCTGGGCAGTTATGGACGGATTTGATTACGGTGTAGGCGGACTGCTGGCATTTATAGCCAAAGGTGATAGAGAAAAGAAAATTACAATAAATTCCATAGGTCCTGTATGGGATGGAAATCAAGTATGGCTTATTTTAGGAGGAGGCGCTATATTTGCCGCTTTCCCGCAGGTTTATGCTTCGGTATTCAGCGGTTTTTATCTTGCAATGATGCTCGTTGTCTGGCTGATAATATTTAGGGCGGTTTCTTTTGAATTTAGAAGCAGAGTTGAAAATGAAAGCTGGAAAAAGCGCTGGGATATTGTTATAACAGTAACGGGGCTCGGCATAGGATTTTTGCTGGGAATAGCCTTAGCTAATGTATTAAGGGGTGTTCCTTTAAACAAAAATCACATAGATTTTGAATCGCTATTTAGTTTGTTGAATATTTTTGCAATTGTCGGCGGGCTTATTTCTTTATCTATGTTTTTGATGCATGGTTCAACTTATCTCGTTATGAAAACAGAAGGTAAACTTCAGCAAAGAGCAAGGAAATACGGAACAAAATTTGCCTATGCATTTATAATATTTACCGTTATTTTTTTGTTGATTTCTCCAATATTTGCGCATAGATTGCTTAATAATAGCCTCGGTATTTTAGGAGATATTATGCCGATAATAATGATAATAGGAGCGGTAGGGGTTATATTGGCTATGAAATCAAACAACGACATAAAACCTTTTATGATGTCTATTTTAAGCATAATCGGTACGGTGGCGAGCGTTGCGGTAGGTTTATTTCCTGATATACTTCCTTCAACTATTAATCCAAAGTATAGCCTTACATTGTTTAATTCATCGTCAAATGAACTTACGTTAATAGTAATGCTTATAGCTACATTAATCGGTTTACCTTTAATTGTAATTTATGCAGCGTATGCCTATAAAAAGTTCGGATTGAAAGTAAAGTTAGATGAAGACAGTTATTAATAATAATATAATTATATTATTAATATACAATACAAGTATAGTAGAAGATGTTAATAAATTAATTTTGATATTAACCCGACTTCACCATAATTAACAGCAGCATATTGATATTACTATATTTATGGGGGCAATAAAAATGTCTATGGGGACTACAAAATAAAAAATAAAATGCAACAATATCAATAAATTATAATTTTATAATAATAAAAACGATGAAGTTGAGTTAAATTATTAACATTAAATAAAACTACACAATATAATAGAACTATAAAAAAATAAAACCACAAAAATATAAAAAATATAAAAAAATCATGTATGCATAGTTATACATACTATGCATACATGATTTTTAAAGTTTTATGTTTTATGCACTGCTAATTAAACTAAAATGCTATTTTTTATTAAGCAGGCGAAAGAACATTTTTAAATTCACTATTATTCTTAAGTAAACTAATAAATTAAATTTTAACAGTAAGTAAAATTAATAAAAAAATAACAGAAAAATTTAATATATTTAATATTATTTATTAATATTTAATTAAATTTAATATAAAGCACTAATTTATTATTGACCTTCGTCTTCAAAATCGTCCGGATCCTCTCCTTTATTCTTTTTTGACTGTCTTGTCTTAGTCTTTTCAACCCTGTTGTCTATTCTATTAATAATTCCGTTAAATAATCCTTCAACGGCATAAATTACCTCTTTATTGGCATTGCCTATATGTTCTACGACATCTGCAGGAATTCTGTCATAAAATGCATTAACAATTCTATGCCTCAAATCGGATCTTTTTTCCCTGAATGATTTTTCATCTTTTAACAACATAATTAAACACCTCCGAATTAATTATTGCAAATAAATTAAAATGTAATTAATTATTTATATATAAAATTTATATTAAATAGTAAAACATATATAAATAAAAACATTTATTAATGTTAAAGAAATTGTAAAGCTAATAAAATTTTCATTAAATAACTATTTAAATAACTGCTAAAATTAAATAACTGCTAAAATTAAATAACTGCTAAAATTAAATAACTGCTAAAATTAAATAACTGCTAAAATTAAATAACTGCTAAATAAAAAAAATTAACCCAAAATAAATTTAACCGTAATATTTTTAGATATCAAGCCGATGCACCCTTTATTTATTATTATATACCAAATTCTAAAAAAAACAATCTATTGCCATAACCCATCCGCAGTTCAAACCACTGCTAAAGCTGGCGGTTTGCAAATATTTTAACGAGCGTTGTATAGGGTTTTTTGGCCCAATCTCATCCGTAAAAATCCAAAATTGCCGATAGGAAATTATTAAAAATTCCCTGCAAAGTTTAATCATTTTTGTTGTCTTCAATTTTCTTTTTAATTTCGTATCCAAGTTTGGCAGATATAGTTTTGCCTGCTTCAATGGTCATTGGAATAATTACATTATTTAACAGTTCTTTAGTTGTTCTTATCAGAGGCGCTGAAACGGATATTCCTCCGATTATATGATCCGTATAATCTCTTAAGGGAACGCCGATACAAATAATGCCGTTGTCTAATTCTTCATTATCTATGGCATAGCCTTGCTTTTTAACCTTTTCGAGTTCTTCATATAATTTATTTTTATCTATTATAGTGTTTTTGGTATAAGGCTTAAGCTCCGTAGGCAATAATTTTTCGATAGCATCTTTAGATTCAAATGCTGCCTGACATTTACCTATGGCTGTTGCATATATAGGTAGCATATTGCCTACCCTGGAAGCAACTTTTAGCACTTGATCCGCCTCAATTATATCTAAATATATAACATTTTTTTCTCTTATTACTCCCACGTACGCGGATTCTTTTACTTTATTGACGAGCTCTTTTAACACTGGTTCCGCAATACTTAGCAGTCTTAGATGATGAATAAAAGATTGTCCCAATTCTAGACTTTTTAAACCAAGCCTATAGTTTTCGGTAAAAGAATCTTGTTCTATATATCCTGTATATTCTAAAGTTGCAAGAAGCCTGAATATTTTATTTTTATGGAGTTTCAGTATTTTGCTCAATTCGCTGACCCCCAACTCTGATCTATCGCCTTTAAAGGCTTCAAGGAGTTCAAATGCATTTAAAACTGTTTTGATAATATAGTTGGTTTTGTCTTTTTTCCCCTTATGGATTGTTTCTTTAAGTTTCTTAGTATCTTTTACAGATGTAACCATTTTATCCTCTTGTGATTTATAAATTAAATTAGTTAAACAATTTTAAGCAATTTATAAAAAGCTAAAAAATATAATATATATAAATTATAATTTATATAATATATTTATAAGTATAAGACAAAATTTTAAAAATAATACTTTTTATATCTTATTACAAAAAATAAAATTATCAATGCTATTATAAGCTATTATAATATAATTTAAATTAAAATTTAACAAAAAAATATAAAAGAGTTATAATTTAAGTATTAAGTATAACGAGAAAGAGTTATAATTTAAAATTAAAATAAGTTTAAAAAGATATTATAATATTATTAAAATAAGAGTTTAGAATTGCTGATGAGAATTTATATTAACCTAACTTCACCATAATTACCAGCAGCATGTTGATAGTACTATATTTATGGGGACAATAAAAAAATATCCATGGGAATTACAAAATAAAAAAATAAAATGCAACAATATCAATAAGTTATAATTTTAAATTTTATAATTAAAAGCGGTGAAGTTGGATTAAGTAGTATAAATAATTATTAAATTTTTTAAATAATATACAAATCAATAAATAAATCATGGAAAATAATTTTAAAGAAATAAGTTTATTTAAAAAAGAACCCGACTATACTCAATGTTTAATATGCGCCCATAGATGCAAAATTAAAGAAAATAGACTTGGGGTATGTAAAACAATAACAAATAAAGAAGGAAAACTATATACTATAAATTATGGAATAATTGTTGCAGAAAGTTTAGATCCTATAGAAAAAAAGCCCCTTTTTCATTTTTTGCCGGGAAGTTTTTCTTATTCTATTGCTTCGCCCGGATGCAACTTTAGATGCCTCGGATGTCAAAATGCTGATATTTCGCAAACATACAGAGACGAGAATTATGAAGAATTTTTGAGCTATTTTAATAACATAAAAAGAGTTATGCCTGAAGAAATTGTCAAAAAAGCTTTAAAATCCGGCGCTTCTTCTATTTCCTATACATATACGGATCCTGCAGTATTTTTTGATTATAGCTTGGAAACCATGAGTCTTGCTAACAAATCAGGATTAAAAAATATTTTTGTAACAAACGGATATTATACGCATGAATCTGTGGAAGCTGCAAAAGATTTGTTGGACGCCGCTAATATTGATATTAAATTTTTTAAAGATGAAAATTATAGAAGAGTTTGCGGAGGCACGTTAAAACCTGTCTTGGAATCTATAAAAGAATTTTATTCATTAGGAGTTCATATAGAATTAACAACATTATTAATTGACGATTATAATAATAATGATGAAGAGATTAAATCAATAGCCGATTTTATTTATTCTGTTAACTCTGATATTCCGTGGCACATCTCTAGATTTTTTCCGCTATATAAAATGAAAGACGGACATATAACAAATGAAAAAAGCTTGGCTAATGCCTATAATATCGGCAAAAAAGCAGGATTAAATTATATCTATATAGGTAATTTGATTTCTGAAAAATTTGAAAATACATATTGTCCGTCATGTAAAAAACTGTTGATTGAAAGACGCGGTTATAATATAATTGAAAACAATATTATTGAAAGTAAATGTAAATTTTGCGGTTTTAAAATTTTCGGAGTTTTTTAATTTAATTAGATATTATAAATATAAAAAATGGAAAATAAGAATAATAAAGTATGGAAAATAGATACTTTGTCGTTTTCGGGATTATTAAAATGGGAACAGATTGATTTACTGGTTGAAAAAGTAAAAAATTCAAATAAACAATGGTATTACAACTATACGCAGATCGATAACCCGACAACGGAAATAACCGCAGAAGAAGCCGGCAATTTTTTAAAAGAACGCTCT
The DNA here is from genome assembly GCA_021845685.1 of bacterium. Classification (GTDB taxonomy): domain Bacteria; phylum SZUA-79; class SZUA-79; order Acidulodesulfobacterales; family Acidulodesulfobacteraceae; genus Acididesulfobacter. The sequence continues at coordinate 16,110 of JAJZVN010000013.1, read as the reverse complement.
GCCGAAATTAAAGAGCTGGATAAAATTTGCGGATGGTTTTATGTTTATACTATGGATAATCCTGAAATAATTAAAATATACCATCCTAGAATGTCGGGGGGCAGCAGCTGTTCTATTATAACCCCTCCGCCATGGATTATTGTTTCTATTGAAAAACCTGAAGAAATAGCGAATGTTGAAAGTTATAAACCTGTTATAAAAAAAAGCAAAAAAGGAATTTTTAGATATTTTAGCTAATTAAATTATTAAATAATTGCCGTAAAGCCCCTTATTTTATTTATAGTAATAAAAATATAAGGCAGCGGTTTTTGGTTTTATTAGTTAAATTAATTATTAATGGTTGCGCAATATTGTCGTATGTTATATAATTGCACAATCTAACTATTAATTAATATATATATAATTGGGGGATCGTCTAGCGGCAGGACCTGGGACTCTGACTCCCATTACGGAGGTTCGAATCCTTCTCCCCCAGCCATTCAAAAACCGCAGTAAACAAGCTGTTCCGGCATTTTCCTCTTGACAAGCCTATGCAAAAAAATGTATAAAAATGAATAGGTATGACATTATTTTGCTATACTATTGCTATACTTTTTAAAGAGGGGTAAATCGGCAATGGCAAGCATTTACAGACCTAAAAACTCTAAAAACTGGTATTATAGCATAACCTACCAGGGAAAGCACTATCAGGGCAGTACTAAAACCTCGGACAAGCAATCGGCCAAACTTATCGCGGAAGCTAAGCAGACCGATATGGCAAGAGAGGGACACAGGATTCCGATTCTGAAGAAAAGTATAGCAAATTTTACTATACTTTGGCAGGAATATTTAAAGACGCAGGTTAATCCCGACGTAAGAAAAAGAACCGCCGCAAATCATTTCCTACCCGTATTCGGAAACAAAGCGTTAAATAATATAGCAACGCCGGATATTAAAAATTATCAGCTCGAAAGAATGCGCGAAATTATGGGCCTGGCTAAAAATAAGGGCAAAAAGGAATCAGAAATAAATTTCAGCTCTGTTAATTACGAGATTGCCATAATGCGCAATTTTTTTAATTACTGCGTCGAGAAAAAATATACCGACAAAAACCCCTGTGCTGGAGTTAAAAAATTAAACGAACTTTCCCGCCTCAAAACCCTGTCCGACGAAGACATACAAAAACTCATCGACGGCGCCGCAAATAAATTTACCCGCGACATAATTACTTTTTTAATTTACACCGGATGCCGGAAAGGCGAAGCCCTTAACTTAAAATGGGATGATGTGGACTTACAGAACTGTGTTATCGCCATAAAGGCGACGAAGACAAAGCGCGACCGCTACATACCGGTTTCCAGCCCTTTAAAAGACCTTTTAAGCGGAGTTGGGAGAGAGGGCGACTGTTTGTATGTGTTTAACAATTCCAGTAAAAAAATCGTCGATTTTAAACATTCATTCAAAACGGCCTGCCGGAATGCCGGACTTAAGGATTTGCGGATACACGATTTGCGGCACGTCTTTGCGAGCAAAATGGTTATGGGCGGAACGAGCCTGTATATCACTGGGGAACTCCTTGGACACCGTACGACGCAAATGACCAAGCGTTATAGCCATTTGGTGCCGGATACGCTACGGAAAGCTGTTAATGATGTGTGGAGGGATAAATAATTGTTATTTAGAATGTCAGCTTTTCTTTTTGTTCTTTAGTGCCCATAATAATTCTCCTTAGAATATTATTAATTTGGTAATGTTCAAAATTATTGACAGTACCTGTTACAGCACAAATAATCCTCTATTAAAATCGGTCAAATACCTACTTGGAATTGTCGTTAAAATATTTTGTGTATTCTGGATATGGCCCATTTGAAAATAATGATGCGTTGAAATATATTCTACATATTCATTACAATTTACTCTATGAATAATATTTCCCGTACCAGCTGTGAATGACCTACTAAAGTACAAAGGATAAAATCTGTCTTCTATATAGAAATGGATTCTGCCTTCGCTTCCCCATGCGCCGCTTGTTTCATTATGTTCCCAATGCAATGAGGTCGTATCGTTGTTTTTTGATAAAAATCCGAGTGATTCATAAAACTCGTTATTTGTATTAAATGCGATTTGCCTCTTTTTCCCGAATAAAAGATTCACCATGATAATAATTACCCCCCCTATTATATTTCTTAAAGATTATTGTAAATGGTTGCCAATTCTGCTTTTATTTGCTTAAAAGTAAGATCGTATTTTAATTCTGCCGATAATCCTGTATTTATACAATATATAAAAGATTCTTTCCGGTAATAAGGTTGGTTTATCTGTAAAGATCTTTCTATGCTATCGGATTTTGCAAGTAGGCAAACAAGTTGGTAGTCAATGTTTATACTATTTGTTTTATTACTCGGGTGAGCCTTAGTATAATGCTGTGTTGCGTTAAGTTTTATTAAATTTTCTAAATAATGGGCTATTTGTGGAAATTTCTGTTTTGGAAATATATGATGTATTTGGGTTGCTTCTCCGATGGACCATTGGTCTCTTACTTCACTTTCTGTATACATTTTTCTTATTTGGTTCATTGCTTTTTGAATTAAATAATCATCATAGTAGTTTTTTGACTCTAAATTTAATAAATTATATTCGGCTTCTGCCTCTTGTCTGGAGATTTTTTTATCTTTCTTAACATCTCTCCAGTTTTTTCGATTATACATTAAATCAGAATAAGAAAATTCAAATTTGGAAAGGAACCCTTTGATAGTTCCCGGCAGATTATTTTGGACAGCATAAATATTTAGAATCTTAGGAAATATCCTATTAACTTCTACATAACCATTTATTTTGGTATTACCTATAATAAATCTTTGGAATTTCTCTTTAAGAGTATTAAAAGCGGCTGTATCTAATTTATGCCCTAAATAAAGATTCTTATAGTTTTCAAAACTACTGTAAATACCGCTATCAATTAAAACTTTTTCCAGATATTCACATAGGAACAAATAAGCATTCCTATCTTTTAAAGATATATACTCTAAAATATCATATTCGGCAATGGAATATAAATTTGTAACCCCGGATTTCTCAATATTAAGGACATGGGAATATGCTAGTGTCCTTAATGGTTGTGCAATAAATTTATCGTATTCATGTTCTACTGTCGGATTATTAGCTTCCGGCTTCTTAAAAATATTACTTACAGTTTTAATAAAATATTGGGAATTCCAAATATCGTTTACTGTAAAAGTTTTATCGTGATTATTTCCGACAAAATTTATTACGCAGTCGGCTATTATAGAAATAACATCGGGCGTGCATTTTTGGTCCATAAATCTAGCATCGCCGGATTCTCTTATATCTAAATTAAAATTAGCAAGATAATCTTTTATCGCCTGCATTTTTTAAAACTCCGAAAAAGAAAACTGAATTGTTGTCGATATTCAAGGAACGTGTCCCAAAATTCCTTGCTATTCTATAAAATTCCTTATATTCTTTTGTCCCGAAATATTCTAAATCTCTCTTATCAAGAGAAATAGCATCATCTTTAAGCGTAAGAATTGCGACTGACCCATCGGTTACGGCATTCTCGGGTAAAAAACATGCTCTTGGTAAGTATGTAAGATTTGGAACCAATACCGCAGAAGTATTATTTAGAAATTTTCCTACACTTAGATTTTCAATTTTATTAATATATGAGTCATAGTTTTTAATATCGATCGTTTTAATTGAACTTATGTTTCTTGACTTTAAAACTCTTATTCGACCTGAACCATTAGTTATTTTTTTCGTAATTTGTCTGTCGCGGTAGGCATTAAATATGCCGAAATTCATCTTTTTGGCAATTGAATCGAAAAAACTATCTCGATAAATTAACCAATATGGAAACTCTTTTGAAAAAATATATTCTTGCGATTGCATTCTTATATTATCAGTAATGTAAGACTCAATTTCTACCTTATTATTTTTTGGTTTCTTTTGTGTAAACGCTATGAAGCTTATTGTCTCAATCTTAACGCCTTTAAATCCGCTTTCCCCATAATCAGTAATTTTTTTAACCATTATGTTCTCTAACAGCTCTCTTGTTTTGTTAAATTCAGGCGCATTAATAAGGCTTTTAGGAACTATTAATGAAACCACGTTTCCAAGACATAACGACTTCTCGATAAAGAAAGAAAATAAATTATTGGAGTCGGTATTATAGGCTTTTTTCTTATAAGCAGCCAATAAAAGTTTATCGTGAGTTATTTTTTTAAAAGGAGGATTTCCAATAATAATATCGTATTTAAATTTAAAATCATATGCAAGGAAATCGGCATTAATGAAATTAATTGTAATGTTTTTTGGGATTTTCAATATTTTTAATAATAGCTTGAAAACTTCAATTGAATTTTTATCTATATCAACAACATCAATTATAACTTCATTAATAGTTTTATATTTTTCAATTAATAAAGGTATAAAATTGCCAACGCCGACCGATGGCTCAAGAATTCTTAAAACTTTAAAATCTTTTGCTTCAGGTAAGTCTTTTATAATAGAAAAGCAAATATCTTGTCTAGTATAGTATGCCGCGGTTTCTGTTCTTGCAGTATTTGATAGCTCTGCAATTTTAGAAAGAACAGAATAACTTTGCTTATCAGTGTTTTCCTTAATATAATTTTTTAGATTATCTATACTTTCAAGTCTATGCTGCTTAATTATTTTTTTTATTGCTTTTTCGTCGAATTTGTCATTTAACAAGTAATTTTTTATTTTATTTGCCAATTGCTGAAATATAATTGTAGGAACAGCTTCCCCAATGCAATTGCGAATATTCATCTCTTCTTTTGCCAAGAACTTTTCTTTTTCTTCAACGGATAGAGCATTTAATTCTTTAATTGTTTTGTCTGTCCAGTTAAATGAATCCGGAATAGACATCATTAACATTAGTTCGCGTATGCTAAACACCCTGTCGTCTGTTGGGTGAACGGTATTCTGGCTGGATAAAATGTCATTTCTTGTATGAACACAAGGGGCAACCTTATCCCAGCACTGCCGCTTGTATTTGTCGCCGTTTTTATTAACATTACAGGATATTAAACCGTTAACGATTTTATGAGGGATTTTTTTATAATCTTTATTGTCAAATGCCGATTCGCCCTCTTTAATATCTTTAATCCATTCGCGCATTTCAGCGGCATATTTTTTAAAGCCGTGAAAAATATCTGATTCTGAAATCTCCCCAATTTTATTTAGCGATGGCAAATGTCCGATTGTTTCTCTTAATGATTTTTCTTTGGAAAGTTCCGGAAAAATATTTAAAGGTGTAATTTCTTTCAAATCTTTTCTGGTGCCTACAATCAGAGTTCTAGTCCTACTTGAAAGACAACCGTAGTCCTTAAAATTTATAACTTGGTAATTAATATGATAATGCCCTGCAAGATTTATTTCTATGACTTCTTTTATTTTTTTATCTTTACTGTCAAAATCGGTACATAGCGCCGTTAGAAAACCGCGTACATTTTCAAAAATAAAAAATTTTGGACTTATTTCTTTTATTAATGAAATAGATTCGGTAATCAAGGAATTTCTGCGTAATTCGTTCCCCTTTTTATGATTTGCTACCGATATCCCTTGGCAAGGTGGAGTTGCTATTAGCACATCAAGGTCGTTTTTTTTAATATTCCAGCGATTTAATTCGGACTTAATTTTAACTTTAGATTCATCAGTTGTAATGTCATCGCTTATATATGCCGAATCATATTTGCATTTATGATTATAGCGTTGTATTTTTAAACGCTTTTCAAGAATTTCAACAGTAGCAACGCAATCGTAATTTACCATTTTAAAACCGTAACAACCTATCCCAGCACTGCTGAATAAACTTATATATGTCAATCTTTTTTTAGTTTTCATCTTATAAACCCCTAAGAACAAAAAGTATTGGTATGCTTTCGAATTGACATAAATCTTCCTTTGTAGCCTTATTAGTAAAAGCTGAAATTAATTTACCAAATGTTTTGTTGACCCGATGAAAAGAATGTGGGATATAGGCCCATTGTATGGCTACTATTACTTTAGCCAAAGGAGGTTTTTTAAACTTAAGCATATTATAAGTCCCAATATGTAATAAATTAATCAATCCTTGATATTGAAATTTAATTAATTTTATCATATAATACATCGGTTATTATTGTCAATGCTAAAGTTGACCCTTATGGCAGATAAGTGTAAGCATACTTGTCAACTAAATTAAAATTAAATTAACAACTATTCCTATCCAAGATAAACTTTCGTCACGTAATCTCTGTTATGCCCAAGCTCATTGGAAACTGCCGTTTTGGCTTCTTTTTTGGAATCACCGTTTGAAACCAGTTCCGCATATCTTTCCTGCGCAACTGAATGTCTTACGGCGTGCATGTTAAATCCTGCGTTCTTTATAGAATTGCCCAGGTGGTCTTTTTCCTGCTTTAATGTCCTGCTAATATTATAATTATTATTCATTGCATATTTCTTAAGTTCCGCAAGTTCCGTAATCTTTTCGGAAGAAAGTTTTATTTCTCTGGGTCTGCCGTTCTTGCACCATGAACCTTTTAACTCGAGCATGCCATTTTTTACGATGTCATAACCTTTAGATAAAGCAAGTCCGGCATGGACGCTTTCTTCTTTTCTAAGGCCGGCTATGGCCGCAATTTTTAGCTGAACGTAAACATTGGCATCTTTTTCTTTGAAATACGCAAGTTTCTCATTGATGTCCACACCCTTGGCTTTAAGGCTTTTATCTTTGTATTCTGTAACCCTTTTAAGCCCAAGCTCACCATTGGATATATCAATGTTCGTTCTTCCGGTTTCATGTAAAAATGACCTTAGAGAAGAAACGTAATTAATAATCGTTGGGTCCTTTAGTCCTTGGGTTTTATAGCATTCCACCATTTTAACAATATCCTCGTTAGTCCATTTTTCGATGTCGCCTTTTTGATTTGCGGTAACGCCGATCCCGAAATTTCTGGCGTCAGCGGCAATACGGCGCATATCCTGTCTAATATCGTGGTCGCTTTTGTTGGAAACTACGGACAACGGAGAATCCATTTTGTGGAAATGCTTTATCTGCTTTAATTCCTGGTTTATTTTATATTCTATTTTGGTCATTGTTATTTCCTCCAATAAATAATGTTAATTTTAAACAAAATTCCGGCGGCGGCATTTTTGCGTCTGCCTATTTTGCATATTATATGTTTTTGGAACCATACGATTCCGGCTTTAAGGTCGAATTGTCTTTTTTTTGGTGGCTTTCTACCGGGTAGACAATCCCAGCTCACTGAAGATTAAACTAAAGGGATAAAGCCAATAATCCTTATATGTTTTTATAAAGTTATTTTCCGAATTTATAGACCCGGCAAGTCTTTTCTTGTTTTTTTATAGTTATTTAAGGATAACTATGGAAGATTTCGGCTTCCTTTAGAAAGGTATTTACTGTATCGGCGGCACGAAAAAGGAAATGTTTTTCTTTTCCGGCAGGAATGTTTAATATTCCATTATAAAATCACTGGTTCAACCGGTATTTTCATCGCTTATCAAAAGATAAATTTAAAAATCACCATAGAACAACAGGGCCTTACAAACCGGTAGCGCAAATATTTGCGAATTTAATAATCCGTCCGCTTCGGATTGGAAAGTTTTTGATTTTCTTTCGAAAATAGGTAAGTTTTAATCTCTTGCGAAGATATATGATTCCCTTTAAAGCACCGCCAATGAAAGCGCAGAATCATAAATGAATTGACTAATATTTTTATATTACCATATTTTTAAAAAAAATCAAATTTAAAAATAGTAATCACTCATGGGCAGTCATATTACATAAGCCTTTCTGCCCCATTCTTCAGTTTGTAAAAACCACAAACTGAAGAATGGGGCATTCTTGTCGTTTCTTTCCTTTGTTCGCTTGCTACGCAGATGCTTGGATTTTCTACCGAAAATCCAACGCCTGCTCCGGCGCTCACTACGGCAGGAAACGGTTTTTTGTTATTAAAGTTTTCCACAGGCGTTTTTTAACGCAGAATTAAACACCCATTGTAAACTCCGAGTGTCAAGCCCTTGCGGGTTAATTCTGCTAAAACGCCTGACCGGGAATTTGACAAAGCCGGATTAATTTAGATAAAGGGATAGTAATATCAGAATGAAAGTATAATGGTTAAGTCTTTTTGGTATAATCAGGCGGCTTTATCAAATTCCCTTGGGAAACTTTTTTGCGGCGGCGAAAAAGTTTTATATGCAAAATAGCATAAAAAATATTTTGCCTATTCAGTCTTTTAATTGACAAAGTTAGATGTTAAAATAAATTAAGTAAAAAACCATAAATATTAATCTTTTAATATATTTACTTTTATGCAAAAGCGATATAAAACAATTTGTGAATTATCCTCTATAGAAGCAAAAGAATTCTTTCTTAAAAACGAGGGTTATTGCAATATGGATTTACCACCTTATATTAATTTTAAGAATATGTTAAACGATATTTATAATATTTTAGAAAAAAATTCGGATTATGTTGATAGTCATGCTAAAGGTAAAGATAAATATAAGTACTATAATAATGTTAATCATATAATATTTAACAATAAAGACGGAAAATATTCATGGAGGCCATTTGAGCTTATCCATCCTGTCCTTTATGTTGACATGATTATTAAATTGACACAAGATAAACATTGGAAATTAATCTGCGATAGATTTAAAGAATTTCAGAACAATCGTAAGATTAAATGCATAAGCTATCCAGTTGCTTCATTGACACATAAAAAGGATAAAGCAGTTCAAATAGGCATATGGCGGGATGAAATCGAACAAGAGTCATTAAAGCTTTCACTTGATTATAAATATATTATTCATTCAGATATTACCGATTGTTATGGGTCTATTTATACGCATTCAATTGCATGGGCAATACATGGAAAAGATAAGGCTAAAGGTGAGCGGCACAATAATAAACTTATCGGGAATATTATTGATAAAAGCATACAAGAAATGAAACATGGGCAAACTAATGGCATTCCACAAGGGTCAGTTTTAATGGATTTTATAGCCGAGATGGTTTTAGGTTATGCAGATTCAGAATTAACTAAAAAAATTAAAACCATTAAAATTAGCAAATATTATATATTACGATATCGCGATGATTATCGCATATTTGTAAATAGCGCAGTTGATGCCGATAAAATTCTAAAATGTTTAACAGAAGTTCTAATTGATCTTGGGCTTAAACTTAATGGTAATAAAACGAAAATAAGTGATTCTATTATAGAGGATTCGTTAAAACCGGATAAATTAGCATGGATTAATAAAAAAAATAGTGAAAAAAATTTACAAAAACATTTACTTATTATTTATTCGCATGCTATGAAGTTTTCAAACTCAGGAAGTTTGTTCCGCTCTTTAATAGACTTTTACATAAGAATAAAAGATAAGAAAAATATTGCCGATATTGAACCAATGATAAGTATTGTTGTTGAAATAGCATATAGAAATCCCAGAACATACCCTGTTGTATCGGCAATCTTAAGCAAACTTATTTATTTTATTCCAAGTCCAAAAAAGAAAAGTATTATTAATAGAATCAAAAAAAAATTTTCTCAAATACCTAATACCGGATATATGGATATTTGGCTTCAAAGAATAATTATAAAATATCCCATCTTACAAAATATAATGTTTGAAGAACCCCTCTGTCAAATTATAGGAAATAGTATATCCTCAAGTAGTAAAGATGTTCAGATATGGAGTAATAATTTTATTAGGTCTACGCATCCTGTAATTAATGCCATGGACGCTAATAAAATTTTCTGTAAAAAAATTATGGAAGAAATTGACCCAATTGTTTCTATGAAAGAAATAAATCCATTTCCCCAATTTAGTTAGCTATTAATAAACATGGAATTAGATAGTTTCATAATATTGCAGTATTATAAATTCATCAGCATTGTATGAAAAAGTAATTTTAGATTGTTTACATGGGCAATTAATTCTTCAACAATCTTATATATATTTTCTCTCCAACCGCTAATGCCAACAGCTTTAATAATGTCTTATTAACTCTCTGGTTCGGGTTAACGAGTTCCGCAACGGTTAGTTTCCCCGGATACCTTTTTATTATTTTTACATCCAACTCTAATTCGGATTTAATCAGGTTTTTCATATAGAGCCAATGAGTTTGCGAGAGATAGACTTCCTTTTTGGTTTCATCAATCTTTTCGACAAAAACGATTAGTTCTTGGTCTTGGGATATAAATTTAAAATGGGCTTTGCTTTTCGGTAAAAGGTAATGATAGCCATCGCTTCCGAATTCCGGATCGAATACATCCCATGGCGATAAATGAAAAAAATTATCGGTTTCGCTTGTAAGATATAACATAATATTGCTTTTCGGTTTAATTTCCATGATAATTCCTCCGTTTTTAATAACAAATTATGTTGAATAGGTTTAATTTGATATTTCAAGAATCGCTTTTGCCTCAGCAACATTTCTAATCGCCCGAATATTTGAAATAACATCACGAGTTTTCAAAATTTTTCCTGCCGCTTTGTATTCGTTTTTTAATCTTTCCACATCCCGGACTGTTTTTTCCAAATCTGAAAGCCCGTAATGTTCCAGTAATGCCTTAATATCCGAAAAATTTACCGATATAAACCGCATCGCATAGGAAATGTCCTCTGCGTCAAGATACGTCTTTGCCGCCTTGCCCAATATGCAGTGATAAATCATTGCATATTTTACCGCCTTAAATAGTGTCCTACGCGAGAAACTTGCAGGTATGTTGTTTTTTATTTCTTCGTTTGCGGCAAAAAGAGAAAAAGACTTATCAAATTCTTTAATGGCTTCCGGAGATAGTTTATAGGTTTTGTCTTTTCTTGGTTTCGGCATTTTTTTCCATGCGGATTTTATCGTCTTCTCAATTTCTGACGTTTTATACCGAGGGACAGATAAAGGCGGCCTGGCGGAGTCAGGTTTTACGATAATATAATTAAACCGCTGGGCGAAGCCGTCCGTTAAATCTTCCGCATCGATAGTCTTTACGAATGTTTCGAAAACGTTAAGCCCCAAGAAAGCTATGGCGGGGTCTTCTACTACAATATCGCCATCCTTTTTGGTAGTCCGACTGATAGTTCCGTTTGTCGCCACGATTAATAAATAGTCTTTGAGTTCAAAAAGGTATGTTTGTGTCTTTATCGCTTTTATAAACTGAGCTACTTCGTCCCTTGTCCATGACGTATGCGGTGTCTTCGCAAGTTCTTCGATGAATTTTGCCGACAATTGTATTCCGGCGGACAATTTATTTTTTATCTCTATGACGGAAGCGTAGCGGCTTTCAGCATAGGACTTGCCGCCGCCGCTATCGGCTAAAACGATAGACCATATGTCTGGCCTAACGGTTTGTCCTTCAAAATTTACTTTTACATTCATGTCAAGCAAATATGCCGCCAAGAAGTGCATTCCAATGCTAAACGGTATTTCAAGCGGGATATCAGTATATTTTTTAAATGCGTTGACCGAATCTTCAATGAAAAAAGAAGCTACGGGAATTACATAAAAGAGACGAAAATTCACGTCATTTTTTAAAAAAATTAGTCCTTTTATGTCGTTTTTTGCGGTTTTTGACATAGTTCCGTCAAGAATTAAATCAAGTAAATTCCTGCGGTTGCCGCCTTTTCTGCCCTTTTTTTTTCGCCGTTGCAAGCCCCCTGTCAGCGTCAACAGAATTACCATTAATCCTCAGCGCAGTTTGGGTTTTAGGCACTGACAAATCGGTCAGCAAATGGTCAGCACTTTTTATCTTAAAATCGTCTTCAATCCCCACTTCTGTATGTTTTTCCATTATTTATTCGTCCCTTTATGGATTAAGTCTTCGTTCCAGTCCTTATATTGCGGAATTTCTCTTATAACAATCCCGCCGGTTCTTTTAAGTTCCTTTTCTATGTTAAGATTTGCTTCTCTTGCGGCTTCGCTTTTTTCATAGGCTATATTATCCGTGGCCAATATGATATTTTTATTCTTCAAAAAATCAGATAGGCTGCTCGGAAAAGAAATCCCTGAGAGGCTTATATAACAAATCTCAGGGGAAGCACTTTTTAAGCAGTAATAAGAAATAAGGTCGATAGGCGATTCTGCCAAAATAATCTGTGCCGCCTCTTTAATGTTTTTTCCGAACCAGAATAAGCCTTTATTTTTATTACCGATGGTTTGTTTAAAGTTATTATGGGTTCCTCTAATCGTGGCGCCGGTAATTTTGTAGGGCGGCAGAAAAGAACAATGAAGAAATACCACCGAGCCGTATTTATTCGGATAAACGGCTTTCTTGTGAATCATTAAATCAATTAGCTTTAACGGTATTTTTCTTTTTCCGTGCAGGTATTCTATTAATATGTCTTTTTTTGCGTAGTCAGGGGCAGGTAATTCAAGATTATCTTTATGCTCAAGGGATAAGGGTATATTATTCTTTTCCGAGTAGGCTGGTTCCGAATAGTAGATATTTTTTAAGAAATTTATTGCCTCCGAAAAGGACAATCCTTTTAAATGCATTACCAAGTCGATTGCTCCGCCGTTGCCGAAATTATTAGAAAAATTAAAGAATTTTAGGCCCATTATTGAAATTTTCCCTAACGGCGTTTCATAAACAGTTCTTCGGGTATCGGATGATTTCCTATCCGGTTCATATCCTAAGATATCCATAACGGCTTTAAGGTCTAATTCTCTTAATGTTTTTATTTCTATATTACTCATGGTCATTTCACCGGTTTGATGTAATTTTTTTCGATAAATTTATCTAAATCTTCTGTTCTGAACCTATATTCCGAATACATCTTTACAAATCCAATTTTTCTCTCATATATAAGACGTTGCATTGTCCTGTAACATATGCCGAGATACCTTGCGGCTTCCCGCATTGTTAATAATCCGGCAATTTGTTTTTCGGCTCCTTTTTCTTTCATCATAAAAATATTTTACGATATCCCCCTGTAGAAAAAAGAGGACATTCGATACCTTTTTAATTTTTTTTAAAATTTTTGATATAATATTATTTATGTTTATATAATTTTAATGAGGCATATATATGCTGGCTAACGAAGAAGATTTAAGGATTTGTTACAGGGCGGGATTAAAAAAATCCCAAATAATCGAGCATTACGGAATATCAAAAGCAAGGCTTAACAGGATACTGGAAGGCGTTGAAGCTCCTAAAAAACCCGAGTCTTATGATGACCCGTTTGCCCCGGATTTAATGGAATATTTCTGTAATTTTTCGGAGTCTTTCGGACTTGCCAGAGTGATGCAATTTGCGCAACGCACAGGATTAAATCCTAATAAAATATTCGAAAATCGCAGGGTTAGGCATGAGGATATTAATCTTACGGAGGACGTAATATATCTGCTTAACGCCGGGGTCAAGAAAACTATAATTTCCGCACTTGATTGGGACGAGTCGGGCGCAGGGCTGGATATATCGGGAATGAGGAAAATATTAAAAAGGCATAACGTTGAAATTAATGCCGATTTGGAAAATAAAATTAAGATGACGGAAGAACAAGAAGATGTTTTAAGAAAATTATATGAAAAGCACCATGTTGCGGCAAATTTTTCAAACGCGGTAAAAATCGTTCATTATGTAAATGAATTCCTCACTTCTTTTGCCGCAAACGATTTTATAAAAGTATTGCTGGAAACTAACCAGGATATAGACCATGAAAAATTTAGCGAAGGTCTTCAGTTTTTACAATAGGTTTAGCTATGCACGAGTTTGAAAATTATAAGGCTAAGCAATAAAAGATTATTGGAGGATATTTGCTATATATTTGCTATACTAATTTTATATCGTTAAAATAACAAAGTAACATCAAACACTTACAAGCTTATTATTGGGACTCTGACTCCCATTACGGAGGTTCGAATCCTTCTCCCCCAGCCATTCAAAATCCGCAGCAAATAAGCCGTTCCGGCGATATCATATCTCTTGGCAGTATCTAAAACTTATAGTTAATTGACATTATTTTTTTTTATTTATATTATTGATTATGAAAAAAGATGCACCTAAATATGTACGTATTCCTAAATTGTTTTAACATGAATTAAGAGAAACTTGAAATTAATTAATAATAAGATAAAATAAAAATTAAAGAGTTATTTTAAAATTATCTATATTATCCCGTTATTATCAATTGCAGAAATGGACAAATATTCAAATAAAGAAGAAAATGAATTTTATATCCAATGGCACCTTATTGAAAGCTGCAATTTAAGATGTATTCACTGTTATCAAGACGGCTATGTTTCTAAGGAGCCTGATTTAGAGCAGCTAAGATTAATTTTTTCAAGACTTGACGAGGCAATGGCTAAATGGAACACGAAAGGGGTAATTTCTCTAACAGGCGGCGAACCGTTTTTGAAACCCTCAAGCCTGTTTTATTTAGCAAGTCTTATTGAAAATTCGCCCAATTTTAAAGATATCGCTATTTTATCTAACGGAACCATGATAGATGATAATCTGATAGCAGAAATTAAAAAATATAAAAAGATAACCGAAATACAAATATCGCTTGACGGGGCGGACGCCAAAACCCATGAAGCCATCAGAGGCGAAGGGACATTTTTAAAAACGGTAAATTCAATTAAAAAATTAAAAGAGGCAGGAATAAAAACATCAATAATGTTTACTCTAAACAGTAAGAATATTAGGTCTGCCGTAAATATGCCCGATATGGCTTATGAGCTTAATGCAGATACGCTTACCGTTGAAAGAATGACAACTATGAGCGAAGCGGAGAAGAATGAATTTTTTATACAGCCTCAGGATTTAAAAAAAGCTTACAACGATGTTTATGTTAAATCAAAAAAAATTTTTTCGGATAAAAAAACAAAACTTGCAGCCTCAAGACCGTTATGGAATATGATAGATGAAAATATCGGAGGATACTGTCCCGTCGGACTGTCTTCAATTTGTATCCTTCACGACGGAACGGTTCTTCCATGCAGGCGGCTTTATCTGCCTATCGGAAACATTATAGACGACGGGCTGTTTAAGATATGGTACACTTCAAAAATATTATGGGAAATGAGAAAAAAGAATAATTTATCGAAAGAATGTTTAAAATGTTCGCATTTTGAAAGATGCGGCGGCTGCAAAGCGATAAGCTATTATTACCATAATGATTTTAATGCAAAAGATCCTCAGTGCTGGATTTAATTAAAAAACCTGTATAACTATTTTTTTAATAAAAACATTAACTAAAAATTCACAATGATGAAAATATATAAACTTTCTGAAAACTTTAGCCTGCATAACGATGAAAACGGCTATATGCTTTTTAATACCGTAGACGGTAATATATACAAGCTAAACGAGGTATCTTTTAAAATTTTATCACTATGCGATGGTAATAAAACCGATAAAGATATAAAAGATATAATTCTTAATTTGTTTGATGTTTCAGCCGAAATATTTAACAATGATTTTGACAATATAACAAAAGTGTTTATAGACAAACATTTTATAACCTATACTTTTGCGGATAATTAAACAACAAAATCAATTTAAATATAAACCGCCCCCCAGCCATTATAAAACCGTAGCAAATAAGCCTTTTAGGCTATAACATTCATTCCTAAATTCAATCCTAAATTGTCATAATTTACATAAAAATCATAAAAATATAAAATCATAAAAATATGTCAAAAAAATTTTAACAGTTCCACTTTACTGGTTGTATAATGAACCCATAAATCTGAACAGTACTTTTAAGTTTCTTATTACTTGAACCCGAAAATTTGTTAAAATTTAGAGTAAGAAAACTTAAAAAAATGTCTTGACTATGGGTGCAGTATAGATTGACAATAAGCGACTATATTTTAGGTTTTTTTTTGGGGGGGGGGGGGGGGGAGAAAAGCGAACCGGATTAATTTTTTTTAAATGAAATAAAAAATTTATTAAAAAGAAAAAACCTTTGAGAATCAACGGGATTAGAAAAAGCTAATCCAAATAAACTCGATCCAGGCTTTTTTTTAAAAAAATAAAATAAATAAAATAAATAAAACAAATAAAATAAATAAAATAAATAAAATAAATAAAATAAAATAAATAAATAAAATAAATAAAATAAATAAAAAAAATAAAA
>JAJZVN010000012.1 GCA_021845685.1 bacterium | reverse complement strand
GTTCCCATCCCGAACACGGAAGTTAAGCTCTATTGCGCCGATGGTATTATGCGGGTAGCTGCATGAGAGAGTAGGTCGTTACCGAATTTTTTTATAAGCCTCTTGAGATGCTTTATTGCACTTCAAGAGGCTTTTTTATTTTTATTTTTTTATTTTTATTATTTATTATAGATGAATTTAATTTTATATAATTATAATATTGTATACAATAATGTATACAATATAGCATGTTGTTAAATATAAGGCGCTCAGTCAACTTTAATTATTTTAATGAGGTTTTTTGTACGATAGTCATATTTTAATTTATATATATTATATAAATATATATATAACTTTTTCTTATTTTTTATGCAGGACATTAAATATAGCATATTGTTAAATATAAGGCGCTCAGTTAACTTTTAACTTTAATTATTTTAATGAGGTTTTCGGGTCTCTAATTATATTGACAATTTATTTTTAATGTGCAAAAATAAAAAAAGTGGTAATATGTAATGTATTAAGATTATAATATTAATAATTAAATTATTAATAACTAAATTTAGTAATAATAACTTAAGAGGTTTATTATGAATACTGTTTTTCAAAAAAATTCAACTAGTTCAATCAGAATTGTAATTGCTCTTATATTTTCCATTTTAATATCAATATTTTTTATTATAAAAAGTGCGGATGCCTTTGTTAAAATAGGTATTTTGCCCTATAAAATTATTGCTACGCATTATAAAAAATATTCTTATATAAAAGATAGCATTCCTATTATATTAAGTTCAAATTTATCGTCAAATAATATTTCTGTATCAAGAAACTCCGATATAAATAATTTTATTAAGAAAAATAACATAACCTCTTTTTCAACAGATAATCTTTTAAAAATTTCAAAATATTTTAATTTAAAATATTTAATTTTTGGAAGAATAATTAAAATTAGAAATGTTTTTGATATTGAAACAAATGTATTCAGCCCTTCTGAAAATGCGGTAGTTTATAGACGGTCTATTCAAGTTCTCGGATCAAAATTCATAATAAAAGATGTAGACGGGTTATCTAAAACCATTAAAGCAAAAATTGTATCGCTTACATTTAAAGAAAAGGTTCAAAAACCGGAGGAACTTCAAGCTCCCTCCCCTGTTATTTCTTCTGCTCCGCCTACTGAAAGCAATACAAGCAATATGTATATAAAAAGATTTAATCAAAACAGCAAAGGGCTTTTAAGAACTCCGACAAAACATTATATAATTCAATCGTTTAGTACAGGTAAATTTTTAAATAGAGGTGCGCAACTGGTTGTTGCTACAAGACATCGTGTTATATTATATAATCTTTTAATAAACGGCGGTTTAAAAAAACTTGCCCAATATAATTTATCATCCCAATCAAATCCGATATATGTTGGATCTTATAAAATATCAAAAAATAGAATGGCAATAGTGCTTACAAAGACAAAGCTTGGGATGGTAATATCATATTTACTTGCCTATAACAATGGAAAACTTGTCAAAATCACGCCAAATTATAATTTATTTTTAAGGGTGATGAGACTTAATAAACATAAAAAAGTGATAGTGGGACAAAATCCCATATCGGTTATTCCTTCAGGAAGGTATTTTAATGATTCGGTTATTGGTCAAAATACCTATCCTATCGGTCAATTTGGCGGCGCTACTTATGTTTATAGATTTAATAAAAATAATAATACTTTAATAAAAATAAAAAAACTGCCGTTTTTTTCCGATATAACTCTTTATGGCACGGCTTACGGCAATTTTATGGGGAATGGGAAAAAATACCTCATGGCTTTATCTAATTCAGGAAATTTAATGATTATAAATAAAAAAGGGGAAACAAAATATACAGGTTCAAAAACCTATGGCGGTTCCCCCCTTCAAATTCAAGTTCCTTCTAATAGCGGAGTTCGCAGTTCAAGCGTCACAGGCGGTCTAATTTACAATGTTCCGGCTAAAGTCAGTAAGTTTTATATTAATGGAAAAGTTGGGATAGTTGTTACGAAAAACTATCAGCAGGCAGCATATTTGCCGCATTTAAATTATTATACTAAAAACTCTATCTATAGTCTAGTCTGGAATAACGTAAGTTTTTATCCAATGTGGAAGATAAGATCTGTAGTTGGATATAGCGCTGGGTTTTCTATATTTAAATTTAATAAAAAAACCTACTTAGCAAATGCAATAGTTGAAAATTCCGGTTCTATGTTTTCAAAACCTAAAAGTTATATTGCTTTATATAAATTGTCGTCATAACATTTTAATCCTATAATAGAAATCCTAACCAACTCCTCTCCGCCTTTATGGGGGCGAGGAGTTACGGAAGCAATTACTCCCTATCGCAATTAAGGCAACAAAATTTTATTGCAATTTAAATTATAATCTGATACAATCTGCAATTCTCAGTAAATAAATACATTAGATAAAGATAAGGTTGTTTTAAAATTATTCTTAAGTTTAAAATTTAAAAAAATATTTCTTTACCGCATTAAATAAATATATTCAATTAAGATGGCGGTGTAGCTCAGTCGGTTAGAGCATACGGCTCATATCCGTAGTGTCCGGGGTTCAAGTCCCTGCACCGCCACCATTCAAAACCGCAGTAAATAAGCCGTTCCTGCCTATAAATGATAAAAAATCTCTTGACATATTTTTTTTACATATTTTGCTAAAATTTAATAAAAATTAAATACTTTATCCCGCTTAAAGACCTTATCCGATGAAGATATTAATAAGCTTATCGCTGGTGCCACGAATAAGCTAACGAGAGATTTAATTACCTTTTTAATTTATACTGGCTGTCGAAAAGGCGAGGCGTTAAATTTAAAATGGGACGATGTGGACTTACAGAACGGAGTTATAGCAATAAAAGGAACCAAGACAAATATGATAGGTATATTCCAATATCCAATGCTTTAAAATCTATTTTAGAGGGGATTGAAAAAAATCAGGATAGTTTTTTTATACGTCTTTGAAAGAAACGGGGCTAAATTAACCGATTTTAAACGTTCGTTTCATACAGCCTGCCGTAATGCCGGACTTAAGGATTTGCGCATCCACGACTTGCGGCACGTATTTGCAAGTAAAATGGTTATGGGCGGAACTTCGCTATATATTACAGGGGAACTGTTAGGCCACCGAACGACACAAATGACGAAAGGGGTCAATTCTATTTTACGATTTATACGCTTAAAAAAGCGGTGGACGATGTATGGGATATAAAAGCATCGCGCCCAAAGGGATAAAGCAATGTTTTTATGAAATAAATAAATTTTAATTTTATAACTTTTATGTTATAATATTTTATGGAATGGTTAGTCGAATTATATCGCGATAAAAACGGCAGGGAACCTGTAGCCGAGTTTTTGGATTCCCTGCCCGAAAAGGCAAGGGCTAAAACCGTTAGGCTATTAAGTCTCTTAACTCGATACGGTGTGCTTTTAAAGGAACCATATACGAAACAGATAAAAGGCAAAATAAGGGAATTAAGAATTTCCGAACATACCGGCGAAGTAAGAGTGCTGTATTTCACATTTACGGATAAAAAATTCATACTGCTTCACGGCTTTATCAAGAAGACCGGAAAAACTCCGGTAAAGGAAATAGATGTCGCGGTAAAAAGGATGAATGATTTTATTGAACGCTCTGGAGGAAAAGATGAAAAATAGAACCTTAAAAAACTACATAGACGAACAGATGAAAAACCCCGGCTTTGAAAAGGCTTGGCATGAACTCGATACCGAATTCGAGCTTATGGAAAGCATGATTAAAGCAAGAAAAAAAGCCGGACTTACTCAGGAAGAGCTCGCTAAGAAGATAGGCACAAAGCAACCAGTTTTATCAAGACTCGAAAGCGGCGCTTTTAATAAGGCGACGGTTGGAACGCTAAAAAGCATTGCCGAAGCACTAAATGCCAATCTTGTTATAAAACTTGAAACTAAAAGAAGTTAAAAAAATATGATTAATTGAGACCGTTAATCCATGCGGCAAGTTTTTGCTTTATTCTGTTAAGCCTTTCGGTAGTTACCTGCCCTATTTTGCCAAGAAAGATAAAATCGTTTACTGCTGCCAGCCTGCAAATTCTTATAATACTTCGTTGTTTCAAGCCGGATTCTATGAAATCTGCGTCATCAACATTGATTATTTCGTCTAATTCTGGGATTTGCTGGTGCAACTGCGATGATATCATGCATATATAAGATAATCTTCAAGATTACCCTGCATTTTGCGCAGGATAAGGGCAGGTCTAAGTTTTTCTTCTTTCTGGTCGATTTGGGGAAATTTAAACAGGACTATTTGTCCTTCCGATATCACGGAAGCTTTCCTTTATATCATTTAACGAATAAGGCGAATTTTCGCTTTCCATTCCCCGCATTGCCGATGAAAGGGAAAAATCAGCCCATTCAGCCGATGAAGTTCTGTAATGCATATATTCTATAAAATCAAGAACCTCTGCCTGTTTTGATTCCGGCAGCGATTTAACCGTTTCAATTATTTTTTCAGATAGATCCATATTGCATTTACCCGTGTTAATTTACATATTCTTATTTATTATTTATACAATAATTTTTGATAATAGTCAATTGTGCAATTTATTTATGCGATTTATTTAATGTCAGAAAGCGAATTTTTCCGGCCTTGACAGAAAAATTAAAACAATTTATAATGTCTATAATTTATGAAAAAATATATTGCGGAATCTCGAAATATTGAATTAAAATCTGAATGGAGAGACGAATTCCGTAAGAAATACTTGCTTGTTTATTTATAAATATAAGTAATGCTATTAATTTTTATAAAGGCATAAATCTGAATTTTTCTTATAGTAGTTATTGATAAAAATATTTTTAATATATTTTTATATTTATAAATAGCTAATGAAACTCAAACAATTCCAGATAGACGCTTTTACTGACCGTGTTTTCGGCGGAAATCCCGCTGCTGTCTGTCCGCTCGAAAGCTGGCCGGACGATAATATCCTTCAGTCGATAGCCGAAGAAAACAACCTGTCGGAGACTGCATTCTTTGTTTCTACCGGAAACGACTTTGAGCTGAGATGGTTTACTCCCATAAGGGAGGTGGACCTGTGCGGACATGCGACCCTTGCGTCGGCACACGTAATATTAGAACATATCGGTCATCCGGCGGATTACGTAATATTCAAGACCAGAAGCGGGGATTTGGCCGTTAAAAAAAACGGAAATATGCTGGAGATGGATTTCCCTCTGCTTGCTCCGAAGCCGTGCGCGGCTCCGGAGCATCTCATAGAAGGGCTTGGGAAAACACCCGTCGAGGTGCTCGAAGCGCAGGATTACATAGCTGTTTACGGCGACGAGGCGACCATCCGTTCCATTGTTCCAGACCAGGTATTACTTAACAGGCTCGACCTGCGCGGGGTATGTATTACCGCCCCAGGCGACAGCGTTGATTTCGTCAGCCGTTTTTTTGCGCCAAAATTCGGTATTCCCGAAGATCCGGTAACCGGTTCCGCCCATTGCGAACTTGCTCCTTACTGGGCAAGCAAGCTGAACAAAAACGACTTGAAAGCTCGGCAGGTTTCCAAGAGGGGAGGAGAATTATACTGCCGTGTGGAAAAAGAAAAAGGCCGCATATTTATATCCGGACAGGCCGTAACGTTTATGGAAGGTGAGATTTATTTGCCTGAATAACGCCAAACGTATAAAAATGACTATTATAAATATGATATAATATTTTATATCCGTGATTAAGAGGGGCGGGGGAACTTAAATTGCATTTGCTGTAATTACGATAAATATAGAAACCGATAATTCGCATGACAAATAAATAATTAATAAACTATTAGATAAACTTATCGGACGATAATTACAGTTCCATGCTGAATATTTTTAACACCGGCGAATATATGTGGCCGTTATTAATACATAGGACATCTTGTTATCGAAAAACTTTTAAAGGCTTATAATAAATTCAACAAAGACAATCCGTTTGCGGCCGAAATAATAAAAACGGGTATCAGGGTGCTATAGATTTTATTTACTACAATATTACTATACCCTCTAAAAACCGGTAATATTATTTAATAATTACGATAAGTTACCACGCCGGAAATTATAGCTCATATCCGTAGTGTCCGGGGTTCAAGTCTCTGCACCGCCGCCATTAAAAACCGCAGTAAATAGCTATTCAAAACGAACAATCAGCAAAATCATTGCTAAATTTTATTAAATTTATTCAATTTTAACCAACCCCCGCTATTTTTATTATTAAAAATTATACCTTACTTATTTATTGCATTTTATTTTTTATTTTGTAGTCCTCATAGAAATTTGTGTTGCCTAATAAGCATAGTAATATCGATATCTTGCTATTAATTATGGTGAGGTTTGGGTAGCATACTTTTTATCTGAAAAAAAATATTAAAACACGAGTTTATTTTTTTATTTTTGGTATGTTATTATCCATTTAGAATTTTTTTAAATTTTTTTTTAATAGAGTTTAATTTATAAATCTATTGTTTAAGTTATCAATATCTTTAATTATAAATATCTTTAAAATGCTTGATTAAAAATACAATCAATGTAAAATAATATCATATAATTTTTATATTTTTTAATTTTTTACTTGATTTTAAAATGATGTTTTATTATAATTAAAATAACTTTAATTTTAAGTTTTAAAATAAATCAGGAGGATTTTTATGAATGATCTTTTTGACGGTGTTTTTAAATTCAAAAATGAGGATTATGAAAAACATAAAAATCTTTTTGCCAAATTGGAAGTTGGGCAAAATCCTCATACATTGTTCATAGGATGTTCTGACTCAAGGGTTGTGCCGAGTCTTATAACAAAAACTCTTCCGGGCGAACTTTTTATGGTAAGAAATATTGCAAACATGGTGCCTCCATACAGAGAAACCCAAGAGTACGTTTCTACAACATCTGCCATAGAATTTGCCATAGAAGTGCTTGATGTTAAAAACATCGTGGTTTGCGGACATTCTAATTGCGGCGGCTGTGCTGCTCTATATAAGTCAGAAGAAGAGCTTAAGAATGTTCCTCATGTTAGAAGATGGTTGGAATTAGCAAGTCATGTAAAAGAATATGTTTTAAATAATATTGATATTGACGCCGAAAAATATGTTAAAAGGGAAATGATGACCGAACAATTCAATATTGTTCATCAGATGAAAAATTTATTTACATATCCATTTATAAAGGAAAAGTATTTAAATAAAGAAATAAACATATACGGCTGGTACTATATAATTGGAACAGGAGAGGTATATAATTATGATAAAGAAAACGATTGTTTTAATATAATTGCAAAATAGAATTCAATATATTAAAATAAAATTAATATATTGAATTACTAAATAATTACTAAATACCTAATTTTTTATGAATAAAACACCTAACTGAAATAAATAGAATGCCGATTTAAAACTAACTTTTTTTAAAGTAAAATTTTAGATATCTAAACTAAAATTAATTTAATTTTAAAGGAGGTTACCAATGTTGTATAATAAACCGAAATTTAAGGACCAATATGAAAATTATATTGGCGGCAAATGGATAAAACCAATTGACGGAGAATATTTTGACGACATTTCACCTGTTGATGGCAGTATAATTGCCAGAGTACCCAGGTCTAACAATAAAGACATTGATGCTGCCGTTGCTGCAGCATGGAAAGCCGCGGCGTTATGGGGGAAAACCTCTGTTACAGAAAAGAGCAGCCTGCTCTTTAAGATTGCTGATATAATAGAAAAAAATCTGGAAGAACTTGCAATTATAGAAGCATGGGATAACGGCAAGGCTATAAGAGAAACACTTGTAGCCGATATTCCGTTGGCAGTGGATCATTTTAGGTATTTTGGAAGTGTGATTAGAGCTGAGTCAGGCACCGTTGCTGATCTTGACGCCAATACGGTATCAATGGAGATACATGAGCCTTTAGGCGTTGTCGGACAAATTATACCTTGGAATTTTCCTATTCTTATGGCAACGTGGAAGTTGGCGCCTGCCTTAGCGGCAGGTAACTGCGTTGTATTGAAACCTGCGGAACAAACACCCGTGTCTATTCTGCGTGTTATGGAAATGATAGCCGATATTTTGCCTGAAGGGGTTATTAATGTTGTAAACGGATTTGGTCCTGAAGCAGGAAAACCGCTTGCAAAACATCCTGGTATTAAAAAGATTGCATTTACGGGAGAAACTACGACAGGTCGTTTAATTATGCAGTATGCATCCGAAAACATAATTCCTGTTACACTGGAACTCGGCGGTAAATCACCTAATATCTTTTTTGACAGCGTAATGGCAAAAAATGATAATTTTCTTAGTAAAGCAATTGAAGGTTTAGTACTATTTGCTTTTAATCAAGGCGAAGTATGTACATGTCCATCTCGTGCTCTAATTCAAGAAAACATTTATGATGAGTTTATGGAACTGGCTTTAAAGCGTATAGATGCTATAAAAATGGGTGATCCGCTTGATTCTGCCACTATGATGGGAGCGCAAGTTTCAGTTGACCAATATGAAAAAATAAAAAATTATATTGATGTCGGAAAGCAGGAGGGCGCTAAAGTTTTGACGGGCGGCGATGTTTACGCAAATAAGATATATCCCGACGGCTATTACATTAAGCCGACTGTATTTAAAGGTAACAATAAAATGCGTATTTTTCAGGAAGAAATATTTGGTCCCGTGCTAAGCGTTGCTACCTTCAAGGATGAAGCTGAGGCAATGGATATTGCAAATGACACTCTATATGGGTTAGGTGCAGGCATATGGTCGCGCGATGTTCATCAGGTCAATAAATTTGCGAGAGGCATTCAGGCAGGGCGCGTATGGGTAAATTGCTATCATTTATATCCCGCGCATGCTTCATTTGGCGGATATAAAAAATCCGGTATCGGACGGGAAACTCACATGATGATGCTTAATCAATATCGTCATATTAAAAATGTATTAATGTCTTATAGTAAAGACCCTTTAGGATTTTTTTAATCAAAAGACGTAAAAACATAAATAACTTTAGAATATAAAATCCTATCGCAGGATTAAAGATAACGGGTAAACTTGATAAACAAACAAAACAAAATAGATACATTGAATTGCAATTCAATTAAAAAAATAAATGTTAAATAACGTGCAAATTTGACTATTCTTATAGGGTTATTATATATTATGACTTTTTTTGGCGTAAACGTTAAATACCTAACTTTTCTATGAATTTTATACAGGACAAATAAAAATAATATAAAAATATTTAATAAAAATAGGAAGTTCAAATGTCCTGCATAAAAAATAAGGAAAAGTTAGGTAAATAATCTTAATAATTAAATAAAATAAAGGAGTGTTTATCCTGCCGATTGCCAATAAATCGGCAAATAAAATATCATGTATTTTGAACGCATATCAATAACTGAAGAAGCTAAAGCAATAATTGACAGGTTAATAGAAAAACACGGAGAATTAATATTTCATCAAAGCGGGGGCTGTTGCGACGGCTCTGCTCCAATGTGTTTTGCAGTCGGCGATTTTATTTTAGGAAGCAGGGATTTAATGCTTGGTGAAATTCACGGATGCAAGTTTTATATGGCGGCCGACCAATTTGAATATTATAAGAACATGCATTTAACTATAGATATTGTTAAAGGCAGAGGGAATAGTTTTTCATTAGAGATTCCTCTCGGAATACGTTTTATAGCTAAATCAAGACTGCTTACCGATGAAGAGTTTGAAAATATTAGACCTCCGGAAATATTGGATTAAAATATAATATTTAATTATAGAAAAAATAATATATAATATATTTCATGCAAAGTTATAAAATTCAATGGTAAAGATAAACAATTATAGTAATTAATAAAATAAAGAATTTATTTTAAAAAATTTTAGAAAAGTTTTAACCCAATTTTACCATAATTAACAACAACCTGTTGATATTATTATATTTTATGATACAGCACAAATTTATATTAGGACTGCAAACTAAAAAATAAAATGACATAATATCAATAAGTTATAATTTTTAATAATAAATAATAACAGAAGTAGAATCGGGTTAAATTTTTTTATATTGTAAGTTATTACAAATAAAATAATATGAAAATAAAAGTAGATTTGTCTCATTCGGCAAAGGATGCAAGCTATGATATATTAATTAATTCAAATATTTCTATAGGAACTATTTTAGAATCTATCGGAATTAAAAAAAGAGCATGTATCGTAACATGCAAAACCGTCAATGATTTATACGGTTTTTCAATCAGCAATTCATTAAATAGCGCAGGTATTGAACCTGTTTTTATAGTTCTTCCTGATGGCGAGATAGCTAAAAGCATTAAATATTTATCGTATATTTACGATGAACTAATCAAGAACAGATTTGAAAGATCGGATTATATAATTGCTTTTGGCGGCGGAGTAATAGGAGATCTTGCGGGATATGCCTCAGCTTCTTATCTGCGAGGCGTTAATTTTGTACAAATTCCTACCACGCTTCTATCCGATGTAGATTCTTCCGTAGGAGGAAAAACTGGCATAGACCATCCTTCGGGGAAAAATCTGATAGGAGCTTTTTATCAGCCGAAAATTGTAATCATTGATGTTGATTTTCTTAATTCTTTGGATAAGATAGAACTAATAAACGGTTTTGCAGAAGTTATAAAATACGGTGCTGTTCTTGATAAAGATTTATTCTTGTATATAGAGAACAATCTTGATAAAATAATGTTAAAAGATAAACAATCTTTAATACATATAATTGAAAGATCTTGTTCAATAAAAGCAGATGTTGTGAATAAAGATGAAAAGGAAAACGGATTCAGATCAGTTTTAAATTTCGGGCACAGTCTCGGGCATGCAATTGAAACTCTTTATAATTACGACAATATAAAACACGGAGAGGCCATTTCCATAGGAATGGTATTTGCATCTAAATTATCCAAAGAATTAAATCTTTGCGGCAATGAAACAGTTGATATGCTTGAAACGCTAATTAAAAAATCGGGACTTCCTACGGAAATTCCAAAATTTACTCCCGAAGAATATATTAATGCGATGAAACTTGATAAAAAAGTAGAAGATAAATCAATTAAATTTGTTTTGATTAATAGCATAGGAAGTTTTAAATTTGAAAAACTTGACTTTACATTTATTTATAAATTTTTAGAAAATTTACTATAATAAAATTATATTTAAAAAAATAAAAATTAATTTACTTAACTCAACTTCACCGTTTTTATTATTATAAAATTATAACTTATTGATATTATGTGTATTTTATTTTTTATTTTGCAGTCCCCATAGACATTTTTATTGCCCCCATAAATATAGTAATATCGATATGCTGCTGTTAATTATGGTGAAGTCGGGTTAATATTTAAATAAATAAATTAAAATAATTTAAATAAGCATTATATAATTTAAATATTGTATAATTTAAATTGTGATAAACGATAAACAATAAAAAAACTAATTAATTTTAATAAAAAAACAAATAAAATTATGGAACAAAAAACTAAAACATTTGCTGAAATTTATGAATCGCAAGGACATTATAACAAGGCGCTTACCATTTATATAGAACTGCTAAAAGAAAATTCTCTTGATGCAGAGTTGGTAGATAAGATTAAAGATATGCAAAACTTAATATTAAGCGAAAAAAATAAAAAAAAAGAAGCTATTGCCGCTAAAATTAGTTTACTTAATAGTTTACTTGATAAAATTGAGATTTATAAGACAAAATCAATAAAATCAGTTTAATTTTCCAACTTAGCAGAAATAGAATATAGAATAATTTAGTTTTTATGGCTTAATAAATGACCCTCAATTAATAAATTAAGCTATTTAAAATTAAATTGAGACAATTTAATTTTAAGACAAACTAATTTAATTCTATTTCTATTTCTGTAATGGTTATTATTGTATGAATTATCTGTTCTCTTTTATTTTATTTATCATCATAAGAGTATCATGCGCTCTTCCGGAACTTCCGATGACTCTAAACATTTTATGAGCTTTTCTGTAATAAAATAAAGATTTTTTATTATTGCCTTCGTTTCTATAAAGTCTGCCCAAATATCTATAACCTGTCGCTATCCATTTTTTAGCGCCTATCTTTTTCACCATTGTGAGTCCTTCTGTAATATCAATTTTAGCCCTGGAATAATTTTTAGTACATATATTATCGCCGCCGAGATTTATAAGATTCACTGCAGTTACATAATAATCTCCGCCATTTTTGTTTTTGTCCGAATTTAGCAAATTTAGCGCCTTTGTTTGATATTTTACGGCTTCTGGACAATTTCCCATTCCATAATAAGCCACGCCTATATTACCGTAGGTAACGGCTAAGCCGCTCGCAGTCACATGCAATGGTAAAGATTCCTTATAATAATGAAGTGACTTTGCATATCTTCCTTCAGATAAATATATAGTTCCTATATTATTTAAATCATTGCTCTCAAGGCTTGTGTCATTAGCTTTTCTCGCAAGCGCAAGCGACATAGAATCATACTTGAACGCCTCTTTTTGATTTCCTATATTATGATACGCCGAACCTAACCAGTTATAAACAAGCATCTTCCTCGTTTTATTGTTAGCAGCTGGAATCGCAAAACTAAACTCGCTTATTGCGACTTTATAGTTGCCAAGATTTTCGTTAGCTTCCCCCAGACACAAACGAGCATTGAAACTTTTATAATTGTTTTCTACTGCCATAAGTCCCAACTTTTTTGCGGACATATAAGACTGGGAGTCAATGCGGCTAAAGCATTGATTAACTAAGGAATTATAGGCATAAGCCTTAACACTAAAGGTAAATATAAAAGCTAAAACTAATAATGAAATATACTTCATCTTAATCATTTTTATCCTCCTAATTAAATACTAATTAAATAAGTTTATTTTTTAATTTAATATTATTTTAATCTATCCATAAATATATTATAAGTCAACATTGTTGAAAGTCAAGTCAAGAGGAAAATTTGCCAAAGCAAAATAGAAATATGCTAATTTTTATCAACTTATAAATATTCTAATTGCTAAATCAATAATCTCTATCAGCAATTTTAGGATTAGCTCGCCAATTGACTTGAATAAAATAAGAGAGTAAAATTTAAGTTAATCGGGGGTGGTTAAAAAGGTGGTTAATAAGATTAAAATGGATTTAAACAATAAAATCAACATTTGTAATTTGATAAATTCAAGACAAGCCGAGGGGATTTTAATAAAGCATCCCTCTAATGTTTTTTATATTACAGGATATTCAGGTGAAGACTGCTATCTTTTTATGTCAAAAAATGGCGTTGCCAATTTATATGTTGACGGCAGATATTATGAAAGGGCAGTCAATGAAACGGTTAAGAATATCATAGGCTATAATAATATAAATGATGATGATAAATATCGCAGTGTCAATAATGCAGATATAAATATAAAGTATATCCAAAATTATAAAAATAAAAACACAATAAATATAAAATGTTTTAAAGAACTTTATAAAGATATAGCCTCAAATTTAAAATCAGAGTTTAAATTAAAATCTAAAAATATTATTCTTTTTGAATCTTTATATTTTACTTATGAAGAATATCTTGGATTCAAAAAAGAATTAAAAGATTTTAAACTTATGCCTGCGCACAATCTTCTGCTAAAATTAAGAAGTTTTAAAACGGAAGAAGAAATTAAAAATATAAAAAAAGCTGTATCTATCGCAGAACGATCAATGTCCTATGCGATTAAAAATATTACCGAAAGTTTTATTTCAGGAAAAAAAATTACAGAATTGGATGTTGCAAATAATTACAAAATCAATCTTTTAAATTTCGGCAGTTCTGAAAATGCGGCTTTTGAAACTATTGTTCTTAAAGCAGAGCGTTCCGCTATGCCTCACGGCGTACCTTTAGACGGCAATATTATAAATGATGGAAAAGACAATATACTTTTATGCGATTTTGGCGCCAAATACAATCATTATAATAGTGATGAAACAGTTACTTTGTTTTTTGGGACTCCGGATAGAAAATTTATAGATATATATGAAACGGTTTATGCCGCTCAGCAATTAGCTATATCAAGTATAAAACCTGGACTTAAATTTTGCGAATTAGATAAGATAGCAAGGGATTATATCGGCAAAAAAGGATATGGACAATATTTTACCCATTCGCTTGGACATGGAGTAGGACTTGATATACATGAATATCCTTATGTGTCGTTTAAAAATGAAGATATTATTCAAGAAGGGATGGTGTTTACAATTGAACCGGGCGTTTACATTGAGGGATTCGGCGGAGTTAGAATTGAAGATATGTGCTTAGTTGCTAAAGACGGCGCTGAAATAATAACAACAATAAAAAAAGATAAAATTAGCCGATTTATTGAATAAAATTTATTTATCAAATTTTTTCAATTTTGTATTGATTTTTAATTTACTTTCATTTAAAGTATATGTTAGGTATTTATAATATCAGAAAATTGTTAATTAATATCAATGGAGGATTTTTGTGTATTCAACAACAGATTTTAAAAAAGGACTTCGAATAGAATTTGAAAAGGAGCCTTTTGAAATTATTGATTTTCAGCATGTAAAACCGGGTAAAGGAGGTGCATTTGTCAGAACAAAATTAAAAAATTTAATTAACGGAAGGGTTATTGACAGGACTTTAAGAGCGGGCGAAAAAGTAGAAACGCCGAATATTGAAGAAAAAAATATGCAGTATTTGTATGCAGAAGGCGATGAATATGTATTTATGGATAACGAAACGTATGACCAGATAAAATTCAGCAAAGAAACAGTAGGAGATAACGAAGGTTTTCTTCTTGAAAATATTACGGTAAATGTTTTATATTATAACAATAAGCCAATTAATATTGATGTTCCTAATTTTTTAGATTTAAAAATTGCAAGCACTGAACCGGGCATAAAAGGAGATACTGTCTCTGGGGCTACCAAACCTGCGGTGCTTGAAACAAAACTCGTAATAAATGTTCCTTTATTTATTAATGAAGGCGATGTAATAAAAGTTGATACAAGAAATAAGTCATATATTGAAAGGGTTTCTAAATAAGCGCAAATTGGTATTAAAACAAGAGATGTGATGTTGTGATGTTTAGATAAACATTATTATCAATATCAATGTTTCTAAATAAGCGCAATAATGTAAATATAATTAATAATCGGCATTAACTTATTTTGAAAACGGAAGTTTTTGAATAAATACTTTAAATAAATACAATGAAGTTAATCAAAAATCAATAAATTATTTAATTTATTATCAATTCAATTAATTAATATAAAAATATTATGAATATTAAAGACGTTAAAGACATTGTAAAATTCATAAAGTCAAATAAAATTGGCGAATTTTATTATAAAAAAGGCGATGAAGAAATAAAGATTAAATTAGATGAAGATTTTGATTTTAGGGACTATAAAAACATAAAAAATAATAAGCGGCAAGAAAAAAATCATGACAAGTTTGCCGACGAACAGATATCTGAGGCAGAGGCTACAGCATTATCAAATATATCTAATCAAGCATCGCATACTCAAGAAATAGATACAATTGTCGGAATTAAAGAAGATGTTTCCAAATTCAAAGAAATAGTATCTCCTTTTGTCGGTGCATTTTACAGGTCATCCGCTCCGGATAAACCCTCTTTTGTAGAGGTTAACTCAATAGTAGAAAAAAATAGTGCTGTGTGTATTATTGAGGCTATGAAACTTATGAATGAAATAGAAGTGGATATAAAATGCCGTATTGTATCAATTCTTGCAGAAAACGGTCAGGTTGTAGAATACGGACAGCCTCTTTTTATAGTCGAGCCTGTTTAGTTTTAGTCTGTTTTAAATAATAAAAATATAAGAATATCAAAAAACATAAATAGAATAATATAAAATATAATAATATATGTTTAGAAAAATTTTAATTGCCAATAGAGGTGAAATTGCCGTTAGAATTATTAGGGCATGTAGGGAAATGGGAATTAAAACTGTGGCAGTTTATTCAACCGCCGATAAGAAAAGTCTTCATGTAAAATATGCCGATGAATCTATATGTATAGGTCCTCCGCAGTCTTCCAAGAGTTACTTAAATATATCTTCAATAATATCGGCGGCCGAAGTTACCGATAGTGAAGCAATTCATCCCGGATACGGATTTTTGTCGGAAAACCCCAATTTTTCAGAAATTAGCGAAAATTGTGGAATTAAATTTATAGGTCCTACTGCTGAAAACATGAATATGCTTGGTAATAAACGCAATGCCAGAAAACTTGTTTCAAGTCTCGGTATTCCTGTGCTTCCTGGAAGCGGCAATATAGGAGAAGATGATGAGGAAGGTTTAAAAAAAGCTGCCGATGACATAGGATATCCTTTAGTTTTGAAAGCGTCGATGGGAGGCGGAGGAAAAGGTATAAGAATGGTGCTCTCCCCTGCTCATTTAAATCAGGCTTACCATCAAGCAAGGCAGGAAGCCCTAACTTTTTTTGGTGACAAAGATGTTTATCTTGAAAAATTTTGCGAAGATCCAAGGCATATAGAATTTCAGGTTCTTGCGGACAAATATGGAAATGCAGTATATCTTGGAGAAAGAGATTGTTCTATTCAGAGAAGGCATCAAAAAATAATAGAAGAAAGTCCTTCAATTGCCGTTAAAGCATCTATGAGAAAAAAAATGGGAGAAGCTATAACTAAGGTTTTAAAAGAAATCAAATATGTTAATGCAGCAACATTTGAGTTTCTTCTATCAGGCGATAACGATTTTTATTTTATGGAAGTCAACACAAGGGTTCAGGTTGAACATCCTGTTACAGAATTTGTGACTGGTATTGATATCATCAAAGAACAGATTAAAATTGCAAACGGAGATAAACTTAAAATAAAACAGGAAGATATTAAAATTAAAGGGCATAGTATAGAAGTTAGAATTAATGCCGAAAATTCTCGTGATTTTAAGCCGTCTCCCGGGCTTATCACTATGTACAATAAGCCAGGCGGAGTAAATGTAAGAGTTGATGATTTTGCATACTGCGGATATAAAGTTGAGCCTTATTACGACTCCCTTCTCGGTAAGTTAATAGTTTATGACACTTCAAGAACTGCCGCAATTAATAAACTAAAAAGCGCATTAAATGAATTCTGGATTGAAGGAATTGAAACAAACATTCCATTTATCAAAAGGATTCTTAATGACGGCAATTATGTTTCCGGCAAAGTTGACATAGGCTATGTAGCAAGATTCTTGGAAGGAAAGTAATTATTAATTTTTTAACCAAAAATTAAGTTGATATATTTCATAATAAAATTAATAATTAATAAATTACATAAATAATAAAATTAAATAATAAAAATAATTGAAATTTTTTATTTATATTTGTATTATTGAATTATTAAGTTTTATATTTTAGATATTAATTAATATACCGTAAAAGCTATTTTAGTTAGGCGTATAATAAAAATGGCTATTATTTATTATATCTATATTTGACTATCTTTCTTTGTCAGCCGTTTCTGTATTAAGAGACACTATACAGTTATTATTTTTATTATTTTTATATATTATTAATAGTATCACAATAGGGGGCATTATGGATATTCCAAAAAATTTTAAATATAACTCAGAGCACCTATGGGTTAAAGTTAACGGAGATAAAGCGCTTATAGGCGTTACAGATTTTGCTCAGGATCAGCTTGGAGATGTAATTTACGTTGATATTCCTGAACCAGGTTATGAACTTGAACAAAACGAATCGTTCGGCACGATAGAATCTGCAAAGTCGGTTTCCGAATTATACGCCCCTGTTAGCGGACAGGTTATCAGAATTAACGAATCTCTTAAAGATGAACCTGAGCTAATAAATGAAGAACCATATGACGCGGGATGGATTTTGGAAGTTAAATTAAGTAATGAAAATGAAATCGGCGAGCTTCTATCCAAGGAACAATATGAAGAATTATTAAATTCTAATTGATTTTATAATTTATTGTATTCATTATTAATAATTATAAATTATATATGTTTATAAGTATTGTAAACTTCAATTATAAATTTAATGATTAAAATGGTTTGCTATAATAAAAATTATTTTAATTTAACATATTCAGGATAGCATCATATTTTGTATATATTAAAGACGATGAATATGCAAAATGACGAAAATTATTTTAATTTAATATATTCTGGAGGAGAGCCGGGTATAGTTAATATGGCTAAAGATTTGTATGTTTTAAACAGATACAGATGTTTAGATGATTTTACTATACTGCCTACATTACATCTTTATTTTTTTTCCCCGCCCGCTCTTTCTTTAGGTTTTTTTCAGAATAAATTAGATAATGAACTAATAAAAAAAGCTAAGAATAAAAAATACGATATTGTCCGAAGACCCACGGGAGGACGGGCGGTATTGCATTTAAACGAAATAACATATAGCGTCATAGCATCATATAAATGTGGAATTTTTGCAGGAAAACTTATAGAAACATATAAAATTATTAGTAATTTTATTTATAATTTTTTTTTGAAAATAGGTTTAAATCCTGATGCAGTTTCAGCATTTACACAGAAAAAAACTAAAAAATATTTCAACGGTATTGTCAATAATATCTGTGATGATATTAAGGATATTGAAGTAAGCAAAGTGAATAATACAGATATTAATAAGATAAACAGTGTGCATTCTAATATTTTATCGGATGAAAGCGCTTATGCCATTGCAGGCGTAAATAACACAGAGCAGGACAAGAATATATTTAAGTCAGCAATTCTTGTTGATACCGTTAATAAAGAAATTATAAATAAAAATTTTAATTGTTTTTTAAAGGCTCATTCTTACGAAATAACTTTATCAGGAAAAAAAATATGCGGGAATTCTCAAAGACGAAATGATGTTGCTTTTCTTCAGCACGGTTCTATATATATTGATTATAATCCTGAAGAGCATTATGAATTGTTTGAAAATAATTATGGCAATAAAGGAAATAATGGCGATGAAAAATTAGACAGTAAATTAGATATTAAAAAAGAATACAATAAAGTAAAAGATTATTTTGAAAAAATTACAGGCGTAAAGCAGGAATTAGTCAGAAACAATAGGCAAAATACAAAAGCAATTGATTATAATAAATTATTAGATAAAAATAGATTATTAAATGCTTTAAAAACATCTTTTGAAGAAACTTATAGTCTTAAAGCTAAAGATTATAAGTTTAATGATGCGGAGATTTCAGAAATTGGCAGATTAGCCAAAAGCGCTTTTATTGCTTAATAATAATTGAATTAATAACGATTAAATAATATGTTATAATGTGTTATAAATTATTAGTTATTATATTAGGTATTAAGTATTAGTTCTAAAATTTATGCAGGATATTTAATAATAATATATAATAATATATAATAATAATACAAATTTTATTCATTGCGGGCATAGCTCAGCTGGTAGAGCACAAGCTTCCCAAGCTTGGTGTCGCGAGTTCGAACCTCGTTGCCCGCTCCATTATTTACAAGGGTTTGCAGGTTCAGGTGCTTTCCGTTTTTTTCTTGTTGTAAACAGTTATAAACATAATTCTTAATCTATGCGGTCTGGAGCATATCGATGAGGTTTATGTTCAATTTTAATTGCTCCAGGGAAACCGCCCCGATAATCTTTTCGCTAGTATTTTTCGATAAATCGATTTCTACCGGCCTGGCGAATCTTTTCGCAAATGAATCGTAGAATGTCCTGACTAATGGTTGAAGTAGGCTTCCCCCGTTCTGCTGAAGAACAATGGAGACAAACCCTGATTCAAGCATGACTAAGGTTCCCACCGGATAAATCCCCATCATATGTACAAACTGTTCGACGAGAACACGGTCGAAGTGATAAGTGCTCCACTCGAATATTTTGCGTAAAGTTTCATAGGGTATCAGTGCCCTGTGATATACCCTTTCGGAAGACATTGCATCGTAAACGTCGCATATTGCCGCCATCCTGCCTATTTTAGAAATTTCTTCCCCCTTTAGTCCTGTCGGATAACCCATGCCGTCGTATCGCTCATGATGTTCATAAGTAATATGTTTTGCGAGGTCGGGTATATCTCTAGTCTTATCCAGTATTTTCTTGCCTTCTACCACGTGGGTTTTTATTATTTCGAATTCCTCGCGGGTAAGCCTGCCCGGTTTTTTAAGTATCCTGTCGTCTATTTTGGCCTTGCCTACATCGTGCAGCAATCCGCCAAGGGCGACGGCATAAATGCTCTCCTTATCGAATCCCGTTATATTGCAGAAAGCTACGAGCAGCGAGCAAACCGAAACGGAGTGCTGGAACGTATAATCATCTTTGTCTTTAATGCTGCTTATTAAATGTATTGCTTCCGGACATCTAATGACGGTGTCGGCAAGCAGCACGGCGGTGGACATGACGTCTTTAGTTGCGATTTCCTGCCCTGAACGTACATCGTTCAAAACGTTGCGTACCGTGGTTATGGCTTTGCTCCGGACTTTTTCCGCTACAGGTATTTCCTCCCGAACGTGAATTTGGACTATGTTTTTATTCTCTTCCCGCCTTTTATCCTCGGCGAATATTTTTCCCATCATTTCTTTCATTTTTTTATTGATTTCCAGATATGTAGGGGCATTCGGTTCATCCATGCCTTTAGAGGGGTCGATGTAAACCGAGCGGATTCCGCATTCCTTAATTTTTTCGATAGTTTTCTCGTTCTCGATTATAAAGTGGTTGTAGAAGAAGGGGTGGTCTATATACGGAGCGTTCAGGTCCGAAATATACATTCCGGTTTTAAGCTCTTCGACGAGGATTTTCTTCGTATTATTCATTTATTTTATATTCTATTAACTTTTTATTTTATATATTTATATAATTACATATTACATATAGTTTATTTATACCACCGAAATACAAAAAATCAATTTAGAGAGATTCAATTAAAAATTTACTTGACATAAATTTTATAAATTGTATAATTAAAATACTAACCGTTTAGTATATAATTTTAATTTATTGGATTAAATGTTCATACGCTTATAAATGAAGCTTTTTGCAATTAAATATTAATCGGCATTTGATAAATTTACATTTGGAGGTGTTACATTATTATGATCAAAATGATCTTTTGCGTAAAGCGGCAGCCTCTAATGTCGCGCGCTGAGTTTCAAGATTATTGGCTTAAACATCACGGACCTTTGTTTAAGAAGTTCGCCAAGACTTATAGGGCGGTTCGTTATGTACAGAGCCACACGATAGATTCTCCGTTGAATGAAAATCTCAAGAAGTCCAGAGGGATGTCTGATGAGTATGATGGTATCGCAGAAATCTGGTGGCAGTCCGAAGAAGACTTTCTTGCCGCAATTTCGTCGCCGGAAGGTCAGAAGTTGCGCACGATGTTTATTGAAGATGAAGCTAAATTCGTGAATTTGAGCGCTTCTTCTGCATTTTTTACCGTAGAACATGTTATTGTTGATGGGGTAATTCCTAATTAGTAAGTTTTTAACATTTAATAAAATCCCATGCAAGATCACTCAATAAAGCGTATATATCCAATTAACTATATTTTGCAATTAATATTAATTAATCTTTAAATAGGAGACAATTAATCATGGAACTGTTCGAAGCCATGCTTACGCGTTCGTCTAAAAGAGATTTTGAAGACAAGCCCGTGCCGAAAGAAACAATCGATAAAATTTTATCCGCTTCCTTGAGGGCGCCTTCATGGGCTAATTCACAGCCGTGGGAAATTGCCGTTTCTACGGGTAAAACAAGTGAATTTATCAAGAAGAGTATTTATAAACTGGCATCGGAGGATAACCCCGGAAATCCTGATTTTCCGTTTCCTGTATCGTGGCCGGACAAGCAAAACGCCAATATGTTTGAAACAGGAAAGT
The DNA here is from genome assembly GCA_021845685.1 of bacterium. Lineage (GTDB taxonomy): Bacteria > SZUA-79 > SZUA-79 > Acidulodesulfobacterales > Acidulodesulfobacteraceae > Acididesulfobacter. The sequence goes on along the minus strand of JAJZVN010000012.1, from coordinate 30,399 downwards.
TAATATATGAATCTATGGATATTTCACGAAACGATGCTGCAAAGAGAAAAGATATAGCTTTATATAATTATGATTTTTTTGGCTCCCAAACGGCAATATTTATATATATGGATGAAAAATTGGGAATCTGGTCCGCTCTCGACTCGGGGATGCTCATTCAAAATATTCTCTTGGGCGCGCATGCCGCAGGTCTCGGCGCCTGCCCGCAGGCTTATATAGTTAGATATCCCGACATATTAAGAGAAGCGTTTAAACTGCCCGAAAGCAAAAAATTCCTTCTGGGTATCTCCATCGGCTTTTACAAAAAAGATAGCGCGGCTAATAATATACATACATCCAGAGTTGAATTAAAAGATGCAGTTAAATATTATGATTGATATGCTGTTACTTACGAGAATCGATTATGTTTAGACTTTTAATTTAATTAAATTCATTAGAGGATGGTATTATGGATAACGATCGTAAATTAGACATTACGGGCTTATGCTGCTCTGCTCCGATAATAAAGATATCTAAAGAGCTTAAAGATATGCAGAGCGGAGAGATTCTGTTGGCCGTTTCTGATAAAGATTCTATGAAAAACGATATTCCCGCTTTTTGCAGGCAGTCCGGAAACGAGCTTCTTGGTTTGGAAACCTCGGGACAGGACGACACGCTTGCATTTTATATTAAAAAAAGATAACTTATTAAAATAATGAATAAAACGGAAATTAAAAGAAAAGAGATAATAGACGCATCCTTCGAGCTTATGCTTACAAAAGGCTACGAAGGCACATCCATTCAGGATATTACCGATAGGATAAACGCCACTAAGGGCTTAATTTATCATTATTTTGACTCTAAAAAAGATGTTGCCGCCGCAGTCATAGAAGAGGCGATAAAACCCGCCTATAACGAATTCTGGGGGCATACCTGGGATAAGCTGTACGGCGGCGGTGAAAACCCGTTAGAAAATATCATCGCGGTCATAGATAAGCTTTATGAAAAAAGGGGCGGGGATTTTTCAAAGACCGGCTGTCCCCTCGGAAACCTGATACTTGAATTATCCACAAAAGACTTATATCTTTCCCGGCTGACCGACGAAATTCTTATTGTATGGCATGCACACATTGAAAAGGCATTGCTTAAAGCAAAGGAAAAAAGGGTTATCGCCAAGGACGCCGATATAATTAATATCGGTAATTTTATAATAGCGGGGGTTGAAGGTTGCGTTATGCTTTCTAAGTCAAAACATAACAAAGAAGTGTTAAAAGGGTGTTTTGATATTTTAAAGAACTATATAAGGTCGTTGCAGCTGGAAAAACCGCTTACGCCGTAATATCGGCAAACTTTTTTCCCAAGCTTGGAGTCGCGAGTTAGAACCTCGTTGCCTGCTTCATTAAAAACTGCGGTAAATAAGCCTTTCTAAAATTTCTAAAAATTATTTGTAATAACTTAAAAAAAAATATACAATTTAAACAATACCTGTAAATTTAATTTAAATAAATTATAAATATATTATTATAATTATCATTTTTATTAATATTTAATAATATTATTAAATATTAATAAAACAATAAAACGCAATCAACGCGTAATTAACGTAGTTAAGTAAGATAGAATATAAATACGCTGATTATTTAATTTTTTGCTCGTAATTTTATTATTTTAATTGCTATTATATTATGGATAAAGAAAAAAAAATATTTTATATATTAACTTTATCAATTATAATAGAGCTTTTTTTAGTATTAGTTATATTATTTATCAGTTCAAATTTTTTGATTTACAGTGATTTTAGTTTATTAAAAAATATTAATGAATCTGTTTTTATTAATGCTAAACATTTTATTTATATTAGTTTTATTTTAGAATTTATTTTGTTTATATCGGCAATAACGGTTATTTGGATTATTATTCGGTATAAAAATATATTTTTCGGGAAAAATTTTGAAGATATAGCTATGACCGACAGTTTGACAGGTTTATATAATCGGCGGTATTTTGACAGTTTTTATGAAAATATATTTGATCAAGCTTCAAGATACGGCACGATATTTTCTTTGATTATGTGCGATATTGATCATTTTAAAAAAATAAACGATACTTACGGTCATGATAAAGGCGACTTGGTATTAAAAGAAGTGGCGAAAATTTTAAAAAATAATATGCGCAAATCCGATATAGCTTCAAGATATGGCGGTGAAGAGTTTATCGTCGTATTGCCGCAGACAGGATTGTCAAGAACTTTAGATGTTGCCAGAAAGATAAAAACATTAATTTCTAAAATTAGCATAAAAGATACTGGAAAAATTACTATAAGCATTGGGGTAATATCATATTCAAAAGAATTTGAAGATAAATCTAAAGATTTTTTAAAAAAAGTGGACGAACTTTTATATGAGGCTAAAAATAGAGGCAGAAACAGAATAATGTCCGTAGATACCAATAATGAAAATATAGAAGTATCTGAAAATCCATGGGTTGACGATTAATATAATTATTTAACATTTAATAATTATTAATTGTTAAATAAAATATATGTGATATATTAATTATGGAAATATAATTATAAAAAGAGGATAAAAATATGGATGTTAATATTTCCCAAGAAGGTCAGGTTAATGCCGGACAAAATATATTAGAAGTTGGACAAAATAAAATGGAGCTTGTTGATTTTAGACTGTTTAGCATTAACGAGCAGCCTAATGCCGTATTTGAAAATATTGCAGGTAATAAGCAAGACTCAGGTTTATCAGGCTCAAGCGAATCTTCCCCTGATAATAAATCGTTAGATCAGCGCAGCTCAATATTAGATAAAAGCGGCTATTCTAGAGAAAGCAGTTTAAAACTTTCGTTAGAGGAATACGGAGATGATATAAATGAAGGCATATATGGTATAAATGTAGCTAAAGTCATTGAGATAATTAAAATGCCTGAGGATATTTCAGATGTACCAAATAGTAATGAATTTATCGAAGGAATGTTTAACTTAAGAGGTTTTGTAGTTCCTTTAGTTAATTTGCCAAAATGGATGGGATTGGTAGAACCTGAAAATTTAAAAAAGAAAAATTTTAAGGTTATTATTACAGAATTCAATAAAGTCAAAGTCGGCTTTATTGTTCATGAGACAACCAGAATAAGACGCGTGTCTTGGCAAGATATTAATAAAACTGAATTATCTTCCGTTTCCCAAGAAGATTCAAAAGTAACAGGTATAATAAAAATAGAGAATGATGATTTGCTTCTTTTATTAGATTTTGAATCTATTGTTGATGAGCTTGGTTTTTATAAAAAAGAAATCGGAGAAATTAATGCGGAAAAGAAAGAAATTACTACCAATGTAAATGTTCTTATAATAGACGATTCTTCAACCGCCAGAAAAATGATAAATAATGCCCTTGTCAAGGAAGGATTTAAAACAATTATGGCGGAAAACGGAAAAGAAGCGCTTGATATTATTTATTCCGAAAGCTATAAAATTAATGTGATAATCTGCGATGTTGAAATGCCTGTTATGGATGGCTATACTTTTACTAAAACTTTGAAAGCCGACGATAAATATAAAGCAATACCGATAATAATGCACACGTCTCTCAGCGGCACGCAGAATGAATTAAAAGGTAAAATTTCCGGGGCAGATTTATATATTGTTAAATTTGATCCTATTGAATTTAACAGAGCAATTAAAACCGTATTGAAATTAGATTAATTAATAATAATTATAATTGCAATATTTATTTTAACTATATTGCCGATAAGTATCCGTCCGTAATGCGAGGTAATTCACTTAGCCGCTGTTTGTTCGGCTGCTTATTTGTTTAGATAATTTTGATTTTCATTTAATAATTATATATAAAATTTTGTCTTGAAAATGCGCGTTTTTTTTATAACCGGAACCGATACCGACGTAGGTAAAACATTTGTCAGTTCGCTGATAATTAACGGCTTAAAATATTACGGGAAAAAAACAGGATATTTAAAGCCGGTAGAAACAGGAGTTAAATTAAATCACGACGGTACAAAGAAGTATATTGACAGTTTTTTTGTTAAAAAACAATCAGATATAAATGAAAGTTTAGAAGAAATTTGCCCTTTTACTTTTGAACATCCTTTATCTCCCTATGCTGCTTCCAAGTTTGAAAACAAATCACTATGCATCAAAGAAATTTTATATAGTTTCTACGATTTAAAAAATAGTCATGATATTTTGATTGTTGAGGGTGCAGGGGGAATGCTCGTGCCTCTTAAAAAAGGTCACTATATGATTGATCTTGCAAAATATATGGATGCAGAAGTTATAATAGTCGGCAGGGCAGGATTAGGAATGCTGAATCATACATTGCTTAGCATTAATTATGCAAAAAATAACGACATTAAACTTGCGGGAATTATTATAAATAATGCAAAAAATGAAAAAGATGAAAGTGTTTTGTCAAATAAAGAAATATTAAGAGAATTTACCGAAGTTCCAATAATAGGCGATATTCCATATTTTTCATTTAATGAACGAGAAAATTTCAGGTATTTTAAGGCATTGTCTTTAAACTATATAGACTTCAGCAGTATTTTATGATAAAATAATTAATAGAAAAACTAATATTTTAGTTAGTTTAGTTTAAAAATTTTATTTAATTATACATCTATTTATTTTTATATTTTTTTATATTTTAATTAACATATTTTTTTTAATTTCAAAATAAATAAATAAATATTTACATCTGATATTTATATTATATTATATTATATTATATATAGATTTATTTTAAATTTTTTTAATATTATTTAAGGATTTTTTATGAAATTAGGAAGATTTAAGCATAAAACTGGAGAAATGAAAACATATTATGGAACTTTATCTCCTGACGGAACATTTATTAATGTTATAGAAGATTTTGATTTTGGCGATATTGATTATACAGGCAGACAGTATGAATTAACAGAACTTGAATATTTGCCCCCCGTTGAACCGACTAAAATTGTTGCAGTAGGATTAAATTATAAAGATCATGCGCAAGAAATGCAAAAAAAATTGCCTGACGAACCTCTTCTTTTTATTAAACCTTCGTCAAGTATTATATCGCATCTATGTAATATAGTAATACCCGCTGTTTCTAAAAAGGTGGATTACGAATCCGAATTGGCAATAGTTATCGGAAAAACTGCGAAAAATGTTAAAAAATCTGAAGCGAAAGATTTTATATTCGGTTACACTTGCTGCAACGATGTAACGGCAAGAGATTTGCAAGCTAAAGATATTCAATATACAAGAGCTAAAGGATTTGATACTTTTGCTCCGATAGGTCCATATGTAGAAACTGAAATAGACAACCCTTCCGATATTGAAATTAAAGGCTATTTAAACGGCGAATTAAAACAGTCTTCAAATACGTCAAATCTTATATTTAATCCTTTTGAATTAGTTGAATTTATCTCCGGGATTATGACGCTTTATCCGGGAGATATTATTTCAACAGGAACTCCTTCAGGAATTGGAACTTTAAATCATGGAGATATATTTGAAATTGAAATTGAAAATATCGGTAAATTAAAAAACTTCGTAGAATAGGAGAAGAAATGTTAATGAAACAAACAGATGCTATAAATCAAAATTCATTTAAATTTGCAGAAAGATTAAATAAATTGCCTGTTTATCTCTTTGCCGAGATTGATAGACTAAAGCAGGAAGTCAAAGCTAAAGGAGTCAACGTTATCAGCTTTGGTATAGGCGATCCTGATTTGTCCGCGCCTAAATCTATTGTCAATGTATTGAAAGAAGAAAGCGAGATAGATATAAATCAAAAGTATCCTTCCTATGAAGGTCTTCTTAAATTTAGAGAATCCGCTGCTAACTGGTATGAAAAAAGATTTGGCGTTTTATTAGACCCTCAAACGGAAGTTCTTTCCTTAATAGGCTCAAAAGAAGGTATAGGGCATCTTCCGCTTGCTTTTGTAAATCCGGGCGATATCGTTCTTGTTCCTGACCCTGGTTATCCCGTTTATAATGCAGGAACTATTTTTGCAGGCGGAACTCCATATATTATGCCTCTTAAACAAGAAAATGATTTTTTGCCTGATTTTTCTATAATACCTAAAAGCGTGTTTGAAAAAACCAGAATTATGTTTTTAAATTATCCTAATAATCCTACATCTGCTAAAGCCGACAAATTTTTCTTTAGTGAAGTTGTTAAGCTTGCAAAAAAACATAATTTTATAGTAGCCCATGATTTTGCATATTCCGAAGTATTTACCGGAGACGGAGATGCTGAACCGGAGTCGTTTTTATCTGTCAAAGGAGCAAAAGACATAGGGGTGGAGTTTCATTCTCTTTCTAAAACATTTAATATGACAGGATTTAGAATCGGTTTTGTTTGCGGAAATAAGCAAATTTTAAGCGGATTAGGAGCAGTAAAGACAAATCTTGATTCAGGGATTTTTCAGCCTATCCAGATTGCAGGAGCATACGGTTTAGATAATGAACTTCAAGTTATTAAAGAAAACAATAAAATATATAGAAAAAGAAAAGATCTTCTTGTCGAAGGACTTGAACGTCTCGGCTATAATGTATATAAATCCGACGTTACTTTTTATGTGTGGGCAAAAGTTCCCGTAGAAGGAATATCATCTAAAGATTTTGCATTATCTTTACTTAATGATAAAGGAATTGTTGTGACTCCTGGTTCAGGCTTCGGAGAATACGGCGAAGGGTATATCAGATTTTCATTAACTATAAGCGAAGATCGTATAACGGAAGCTCTTGAGAGAATGGCGCAATAATAATAAAAAAATAAGCAAGTAAATAAATAAGCTAATAAATTAAATCAAATTAATAAATATATAACAAATATATAACTAAAAATCTCTATAGGTAAATTTGGGTAATAAATTAATAATTTAATAATAAATCATTAAATAAATAATATAATAAATATTAATTAATGGATATTTATTTTGGTTTAGGAAGTAATTTAGGAAATAAAGAAGTTAATTTAATAAATGCAATTTCGTTAATAAATTTAATAAAATTAGATTGCGGAGGAGTTTTAAAATTAGTCGGAGCTTCAAAAATATATCAAACTTCTCCCGTCGGTTTCAGCGAAGAAGAATGCAAAAGCGGTACTATACCGGTTTTTTTAAATTGCGCAGTTCTTTATAGATTTTATAAATATAGACACGAAAATAATAATACTGATAGTATAGCTTATTATGAAAATATAGGTAAGGATTTATTATTCAAAATTAAAAACATAGAAAAATTAATCGGCAGAAAATTTAACTTTAAAAATAACGGTGAAGTCTTATTTGTTAGGCACATTTCCAGAGAAATAGATATTGATATACTTTTGCTTGATAAAATTATTATATCTCTTCCAAAATTAAATATACCGCATAAAGAACTTAAAAACCGCAAATTTGCATTAATACCGTTATTAGATATAAATGAAAATCTTATTGACCCTATAACCAAAAATTTATATAAAAATATACTTTCCGATTTTTCCGCAACCGAAGAAGGAATAACCCAATCATTTAAACCTTACGGTGTTTTTAGCGATAATTATTTAAATATTAATAGAATATAAATAAATATTAATAAAATATAATAAATAAATTTATTATGTAATTGTCAAAAAGTTATTAATCTTAATCTTAATCTTAATATAGAAATATATTAAATATAATATTCTATTAAAACAATAATGCTAAAAACTTTTTACAATAATTATAATTGGGTTATTGCATAAATAATCGGCAAGTATATTTTTTTAATTTAAATCCCGATGATATACTACCTTTATTATATTAATAGAAAATTGTATAAAATCTGGAAAACAATATATAAAATATAAACTTATTAAATTCAATCAACAACAACAAACAAATACCCGATATAAATGGAATAACCCAATAAATTAAAATAATTATTATAATTAATATAAAAATTAAAGATTTTGGAACGCTAACGGGCGACAAGCTTCTCTTCACAAACTACTTTATGAGGAAGTTTTTGGTCATACATGGAAATAAGACCTCTTTTTATTTCCATCATTTGAGGTTCTAAAGACCCAAATCTTTCAATTAAAAATTGAGCCGCTATTTGCGGTTTTATTATATCTCCGCATGTAAAAATATCAACTGCTGCATAATCATATTCTGGCCATGTATGAATAGACAGATGTGATTCTGCAATTATAACCATTCCGCTAATTCCAAACGGATTGAATTCATGAAATTTATGCTCCACTATTGTGGCTTTTGCATTTGATGCAGCATCAAGCATAGCTGTTTCTACAAATTCTAAATCCGCCAAAATACCTGACTTGCATTTTTTTAGTTCTAAAAGCAGATGCACTCCAAGAGAATTCATAATTCTTAACCTCCATATACGTAATATATTATAAAAAAAATAAATTAAAGCACAATTTTTTATTATATTGTATATAGATAAAAATGCAAGAAAAATCTTTAATCCATTTATAGAAATTTATATAGAAATTTATTTTCTATGAGACCGTTCAAAATTCTGCGTCAATCCTGTATAATTAAATTATTGCGGTTTAATTGTTGTTTTTTAATATTTAGTTTAATTTAAGAAAACAAGACTGCTTGCCACGCCATTAAGTTTTCCGTCAAATTTTAAGAGTTTAACAGGTTTATATGAATTAGAATAAGGATTGATTTCATATAATGTTTTATAAAAAATTCCGCGTTTTAAAATATTATCAATAAAAAATACATCTCCGCCGCTGTTTTCAGACAAATTTCCAACATAGCCCTTAATGCTGATGATATTTTTTATAGAAGTATTTACATATTTGTGTTTTAGATAGTTTTGTTTAATTTTAATTATATCGTTATATACATTTCCGTTATGATAAGAATGTTTAAGTATTAATAAATTATTTTTATTCTCAGGTATTACAGGCATTGTTGCCGAAAATTTGCCCGGAATCGTATATAATTGTTTAATATCGTGATTGCTGAAATTTTTATTTAAATATCTGCTTTTAATTTTTTCTATATAATTTATCACTTTACCATTTTTAAATTTTAATCCGCTTAGCCATAAATTCCCATTTTTATCAAAAGTTAAATAAGAAGCATAATTTTTGAGTAATATTTTTCTTTGTATTGAAAATGGCATTGACGATGACGGGTTTATTGTAATTTTACATAAGTAATTATTAAATATGTTTTTAGAGTATGAATATAAATATAAAATTACCCATAATGAATCATTTTTTTTATTAATTGCAATATTGCTTAATATTCCGCTATTTCTCTGTTTAACGGTAAAGCGTCTTTTAATATTTATTTTGCTAAAATTTGCGGATAATTTTGATAACGAATAAATACTTCTTATATATGTTCCTTTTAAATTTCGGACATCGGTAAAAAATAAATTATTTTTATCAGATGTTTTAGAAATTAACCCTATTTTTCCGCCATAATTAATGCCGCTTGTTAATAGAATTTTTTTATGAAATTTATAACCGGCATTATCTTTGCTTGCTATAAATTTAAAATATACTAAAGATGTAACAGGGATGTCTTTAAATGTCATACCGTAGTCAACATATATAAATTTTAATTTTAACGGCATATTTAAATTATCGCTAATTACTTTATCGCTAATTACTTTATTGCTAATTACTTTTAAAGCAAATATTTTCTTTTTAGTTTTATTTTTTAAAGCAAATATTTTCTTTTTAGTTTTATTTTTCTTGGTTTTATTAATTAAATAATATTTTAAAAAATTTGCATTTGGTATAAAATTTTTGATTTTAGGATGCAAATAGTTTTTTTGTTTAAAAGCAGGTTCTCTATCTGCGTCTTTAATCACATCAACCATTGTTCCAAAATTTATTTTTTTCCAAACAATCCATGCATTTCTTAATGGAAGTTCTAAACAGCCTAAACTTCTATTAATGCCGTACATTCCTCGAGGAAACCCATGTATTGCTTCTCCGTAATAGTTAAAATAATTTATAAAAGGAATATGTTTGTCGTCATATGATTTGTTCCATGGTGTTTTGCCTGACATTGTCGCTTCAAAATAACGTTGATAAACAGAAAATATTCCATTATACGTAGGAGCATCAAAAACCCCTGTATTAACAAATGAAACTAATATGTTTTTCCCGTTTTTCCATAAGTGCAATGTTTTTGGAAAGTTTTTGTCAGCCCAGATATAAGTTATACCGTATTTATTTTTTTTATTAATTTTTAAGTCTTTAAAAGCTGTTTTCCAAACATTTTCGTTGATTCTCCCCGTGATTTTAAGTCCGTTTTGGTATTGAAAATTCATAGCCGCACCTTCCAACATAGATGAAAAATAATCCGGCTTCCAATCTTTTATAAAATTTTCGGGTAAATTTTTCCATTTCCATCTCCATCTGCAGTATTTATTATGCTCATATTTAATATAAATATAATTTTTATTGCTGGCGGCAGCGTCAAAAGGAATGCATTCTATCGGCAGATAGCCTAACTTTGACATTATTACGCTGAATAAGTTATTTCCTGTTCTGTATATGCCGTGATAAAGATAAGGATATGTAAAATCAGACGGGATTATAATTTTTAATTTTCTTTTATTTTTTTTTACAGATTTTATATGATTAATTGTTTGTTTAATTTTTTTTACATCGGCAGGTTTATATTTAGCATTATTATTGTTTACGTTTAGTAATTGAGAATCTGTATATTTTTTATTAAATATTGAAAGAGTAAAATTTTTTAAAGGAACGAATACAGTTTTCTTAAAAGTATATCTAAGCGGTTTATTTACCATAAACGCAATAGAAGAACCTGTTAAAAAGAATATTATGAGAATAAAGATAAATAGAAATAATTTTTTTTTAATATTTTTTTGCTTGTTCATTAAAAAAATAAAATAAGCGGCTTTTTAGTTTTATTAAATTTATATTATTTATATTAAAGTTTATAATTTATATTATTATTATAATGATAGTATAATTATTTCTTTGTATAATTTATGTTTTATATAAGTAAGTTATTTATTATTTATTATTTATTATTTATTATTTTATTTTAAATATACTTATTGTTTTAGACAATTCAGATGCTAATTTTGAAAGCTCGTTTGCTCCTATTTTTACCTGCATTGCGCTGGACGTCGCAGATTCTTGGGATTGCAAAATACTTTCAGAAGATGCAGATATCTCTTCCGTTGCAGTAGATTGTTCTTCCGCAGCAGTTGCAATTAAAATTATCATATCTTTTAGTTTAACGGAAAGGTCTTTAATTTTATTAATTTGATACCCTGCGTTTTTAGCGACGTTTACGCCGTTTTTTACTTCTTCTTTTCCATAATTCATTGATTCAACAGCTTTTAAAGTATCTTCCTGAATAGAAGAAATCATATCTGTTATTTCTTTTGTAGCTTTTGTTGTTCTTTCGGCAAGTTTCCGCACTTCATCGGCAACAACCGCAAACCCTCTGCCTTGTTCTCCTGCGCGGGCAGCTTCTATAGCGGCATTTAAAGCTAACAGATTAGTTTGGTCTGCAATTTCATCAATAACTGCAATAATTTCCCCTATTTTTTGCGAAGATTCTCCTAGTTCGTTTATAACATCGGCGGCTTTATCAACGGATTTTTCAATTAATGTGATTTCCTTAATAACATTTTGGACGGCAGCATAACCTTCTTCGGTGGCTTTCTGCGCATAATCTGCTTCTTGCGCTCCATTGCTTGAATTTTTTGCAATTTCAACTATTGCAAGAGTCAATTGTTTTATAGATTCAACTATTGATGAACTGCTTTGTTTCATATTGTCTATTGAATTTTCAAGTTCTGAAGAAGAAGCATCTAGTTCAGTACTGGAGCTAGATACGGATTCCACGGCCTGAGAAATAGAACCTACATTGCCAATTAGTGAATCTATCAGTATGTTAACATGGTTTACGAGCAAACCTATTTCATTTTTAGGATTTACGCTGATTTTTATTTTAGTTCTTAAATCGCCTTTTGCAACTTCGCCTATTTTATTTATCGTAAGTTTAAGTTTATCTAATAATGTTTTTTTGAAATAATAGCTTATGAGAAGAAGCGCTAACAGAAAGAAAAATGGCAGCACCATAAAAAAATATAAAAGCATGTGAATTCTCTTAGCAGAAGATGAAACGATATATGAGCGAACATAATTTAGATTTTTAAGCAATTCAGGCAGATATTTTTTAAAATGATTAACGCTGATAGTCGGACCTGTTTTAATAGGGTTTTTTAAAATTTTTATTAAATGCGGTCTATAGAAAGCCATGAATTTTTTAAATTTAAGCATTTTAATATTTAATTCTTTATTTACGGGTTTATGTAAATATTTTTTTTTACGCCAAACACGGTAGAAAATTTTTCACGGCTAAATCCGCTCATGAACCCATTTGCAACTATAATATTATCAACTCTTGCCATTTTAATTTTTTTTACTAATTGCGCTATGTTTTTATCGATAGACGATGTATTAAAAGTCTTTTTTTCTAATTTTGCTATTTTAATATTAGCCTTTCTAAGTTTTGAAAGATAAATTATACTTATTGTATCTTTCTGCACATTTGTAAAAGAGGTAATTGAAGAATTAATCGCGGACTCTAAATATGATGAGTTTTTAAATGTATTGATAAAATTGATTACCATAAAGCTCCCTATTAAAATAACTATAAACATCAATATGGCAGCAAAATATAATCTGGATTTAAATGTGACAAGCATGATAAATACTCCTCTTTAGTTTTATGATTTTAACTAAATTAAACTAAAACATCGGATATAATTATTATTATAATAAGGATTATAAAAATTACCAGATATGTAAAATAAACTTGTTTTTTAACTTTTATCTTTTTTATTTTTAAAAAAATCAATGAACCTATAAATGTAATTAAAAGACTTAAAAAACACACTATGCCGAATATATATAAAAAAAAGAATATTTTATGCATTATTAAATTATTATTAAATTTTTTTTAGTAATATAGTAATATATAAACTGAATCAATATAAATAATATATTGTTATAAGTATAATTACTTTATATATATAAAATATATAAAAAAAAGAATATTTTATGCATTATTAAATTATTATTAAATTATTATTAAATTATTATTAAATTTTTTTTAGTAATATGGTAATATATAAGCTGAATCAATATAAATAATATATTGTTATAAGTATAATTACTTTAATTAAGATTAATTAAAGTAATAACGGAAATATAAATATTTATATTTTATTTTATATTTCTTTATTATGTTAATATTAACATAATAAAACAAAAAGTAAATAATTTTATATTATTTCTATTTCCTAAATCACCTATAGAAATTTCTTTTTCAGAAAATACCCAAAATTGCCGATAGAGATTATTGAATATACCTCAATGCATTAAGGACACTGGATTCCTGTTTTTATAGGAATGACATCTTACGGATGGGTGAACTCTTAAAATCCATCAAAGTCATTCCCGCGTAAGCGGGAAACCAGAATAAAATTTTCTATCGGCAATTTTGGAAAATAAAAAAGTATTGACTTTAATTGGATAGTTTAATACAATTAGAGTGTTTATGATGATAAATAGCATAAAAAGGAGGTGAATAATTCATGAAAAAAATTACAGGTATTTTTATTATTATTTTAGGATTAATTATGATTAATGCTTCAATGGCTTTTGCCGCATCAGGAGCTTCAATTTTTAACTCCGATGGCTGCATCGCCTGTCATACTATTGACGGAAACGGCGGTTCCGTCGGACCGAATCTTTCCCATGTAGGAAGCAAAAGAAGCCTTTCTTGGATAAAAACTCAGATTACAGATCCTTCGGCACATTTTGCGTCAGGAAGTTCAGTAACAATTAATGGCAAATCTTATATGGCGATTATGCCGGGTCATAAAAATATGCAGGCTTCAGAACTTACTGCATTAGCAAGTTATTTAGAATCTTTGAAATAATCATTTGATTTTGTTACTCTTAATCCTGCGTTAGAACTTGTAAAATATTATTAAAATTATAATAAATGCTGATATTAGATTATTAGACAAGGATAGTTAAAAATTATTTTATTATTACATATAGGCGAAACGCTTGTATATTATTGAACATAATAATTTAGAGTTTATTGTCGGCTTATTGATGTCTTGGAATATGTTTATTGAAACAAAAGCTGATTTTGAATTCGGCAGAAGTTTTTTGATGTAACTAAAAAAATTATTATTATAAGTATATATTTATTTTTATTATGTATATGTGTAATAATTTTCTAATGCTGGATTACGGGTTATCAGATTAAGGATTATTAATTAAAGATGTTTTTTGCATATTTTTATTTATATTTTTATATATATGATACCTTAAATTGCCGTTAGAAATTTCTTTTTATGGATTTCTGCCAACGCAGGAATGACTTTGCGAAGGTTTAAATTTTAACCTATTTGATGTCATTCCCGCGAAAGCGGGAATCCAGTATTTATCATATACTGAATCAGTTTTAATAATTTCTAACGGTGATTTAAATTGATATATGTTTTTATAGAATTTAAAAAATTTTATTATTATTAAATTAAAAAAAATGTGAGGAGAAATGTATGAACAATTTAGTTTCAAAATTAATTAAATCAAAAATTTTAACTATTGCTGTTTTAGGACTTGGAATTTTAGCCTTAACTTCGTCAATGGCTTTTGCCGCATCAGGACCTTCGCTGTTTAACTCCGACGGCTGCATTGCCTGTCATACTATTAACGGAAAAGGAGGTTCCGTCGGACCAAATCTTTCCCATGTGGGAAGCCAGAGAAGTCTTAGCTGGATTAAAACACAAATTGTGACTCCTTCGGCTCATTTTGCTCCGGGAAGTATGGTTACAATTAACGGTAAATCTTTTATGGCAATTATGCCCAGCCATAAAAATATGCCCAAATCTCAGGTAAACACTTTAGCCCACTATCTAGAATCTCTGAAATAATTATATATCTTTAAAGAGATAATCTGAGTTAAACTGTAATGCCCAATATATATATTGTTAACTTAGACTATTTGTATTTATTGTTTAAAAGCTTATTTTGAATGCTTAGAAGATTAATTAAATTTAATTAATCTTCTAAGCATTTTTTTTTATAAATTTTTTTATTGATTAGATTGATTCTATAATCTATAATGATACTAAATAAGATAAGAACTTATAACAATAAAAAAATATTTACATTAATTATTTTTATAGTAATTTTTTATTTTTATATTTTAACGGGTGATTATAAAAAAATTATGGAATTAGATTTATTTGATAAAAAGATTTTAAATATTTTACAAACAGATTTTCCTATTTCAGCAAGACCGTTTAGGGAAATAGGTTTGCGATTGGGTATTAGTGAAGAAGAAGTGTTAAATAGAATTATAAATTTAAAACAAGAAAAGATAATTAGACAAATAAGCGCAATATTTGATTCGCATAATATCGGATATAAAGGCACTCTTGCTGCTTTTAAAGTTCCTGAATGTGAGATAGATAATGCGGCATCCGTTATTAATTCATATAAAGGAGTCAGCCATAATTATCTTAGAAATAATCCCTATAATATCTGGTTTACTATTACTTTACCTCCCGATAAAGATTTTGAAGAAGAAATAAGCACTATATCAAAAAACTCCAAAGCTGAAGATTACCTGATTCTTCCTACATTAAAATTATTTAAAATAGGCGTTAATTTTGATATGACGGAAGAAATCGAAACTGCAAACAATAAAAATATATATAATGCTAATGCTAATGCTAATGCTAATGCTAATTTTAGATATTTTTCGCAAGACGATGCTATTGACGATTCTAAAATTAATATCAGCGAATTTGAAAAAGATTGCATAAGAGAATTGCAAAAAGATTTAGAAATTACAGGCGAACCTTTTAAAAACGCCGCTTCAAATTTAAATATTTCTCAAGAAGAGCTTCTCTGTCAAATTTCTAAGTTTATAGAAGAAAAAAAAATGCGCAGATTTGCTTGTGTTCTGTATCATCAAAAAGCCGGATTTAATTATAATATAATGGGTATATGGAAATCAAAAGAAGATGAAATTGATAAAAACGGAAAAATTATGGCTTCAATAAATGAAGTTTCTCATTGTTATAGAAGATTTACATATCCAGGCAAATGGGAATATAATATTTTTACTATGATTCATACAAAAAACGAAGAAGAAGCGTTAAAGATTATGGATAAAATAGCTGAGTTAACAGACATAAAAGATTTCAGTAGTCTAAAAAGCATAAAAGAATTTAAAAAAGTAAGGGTAAAATATTATCTATAATAATCAAATTTTAAATATAATCAAAAACTATGTATCATGTTATTTCAAATTATATTTGTAAAATATTAGCTATAAATTAAACTAAATTAAATTAAACTAAATTAGGTGAAAAATTAAATAAATGTTTAATTCTACTATTTTAATATCGGAATATTTTTTATACCCTCTTCTTTTGTGTTCTATTATCGGTCTTGCAATAATAATTGAAAGATTTTATAACCTCAGAAAATCTAAAATATTTCCTCAAGATTTAATAGTTAATATTGAAGATGCTTTAAAAAAGGGTGAAATTGAAAAAGCAAAAGGTATATGCTCTGGTTTTGCGACGCCTTTAACAAGGGTTTACCTTTCTATAATTGAAAATTATAGAAATTCAATGGATACTGTTAAATTAGAAGTGGAAGAAGCAGGAAAAAGAGCTTATTCGGAGCTTGGAAAAAATCTTGAAGGTCTAAGCGCAATTACAACAATCGCGCCGCTTCTCGGTCTGCTTGGAACTGTAGTTGGAATGATTAAAGCTTTAAGTGCCGTTTCTTACAATAAAGGAATTGCAAATCCGCATTTGCTGGCGTTAGGTATTTCCGAAGCGTTATATTCAACCGCGATGGGTTTAATAATTGCTATAGTATGTTTTTTATTTTATAAATATTTTGTTTCAAAATCTTTTAATTATGCGGTAATTATGGAAGATATGGCTTCTTCTTTAATATCTAAAATAAATAGAGACTAATTATTTTATATGAAATTTGCGGAAAGAAAAAAACCTGATCCTATTATTAATGTTATTAATATGGTTGATGTATTTTTAACTTTATTAATATTTTTTATGATGACTACTACTTTTGCAAGTAATAATTCAGGTATTAAAATACATCTTCCTAAATCAGGGCTTAGAACTTCGGCTGCTTCAAAAAAACCTATTACTATATATATTACAAAAGCAGGCAGTGTTTATTATAAAAAAAAAGAAATAACGTTGAAAAAACTTTCAAAAATTTTATCTTTTTTAAAAAAAACAGGCGCTAATCCTACAATTGTGATAAAAGCGGATAAGGCGTCAAAAATTAACAGCGTTGTTGCCGTTATGAGTTCTGCTATTAAGAATGGACTTTATAAGATTGCAATAGCTACTAAAAAATAATCCAAGGCGGCGTAAATTTCGACATAATCATTCGCGAGAAAGCTGGAATGAATACAGTTTTAAGGAATGTTATAATGTTATATTAATTTATTATTCCGCACGATATTGTTAAGCATTTGTAATTTTTAATATAAATTTTAATAAAAATAAAGAAGGGGATAATAAATTGATAGAAAGATATTCCTTGCCGGAAATTTCAGATATTTGGTCTTTAAAAAATAAATATAACACATGGCTTAAAGTTGAACTTGCAGTTTGCTCCGCCTATAATAAAATCGGCAAAATTCCTGATAAATCAACGGAAAATATTTTAAAAAACGCCAGATTTGAGGTTGCGGAAATAGAAGAAACAGAAAAAATCACAAAACATGATGTTATTGCTTTTTTAACAAATGTTGCAAAATATGTCGGCGAAGATTCAAGATATATTCATCTTGGACTTACTTCTTCCGATGTCGGCGATACTTCGTTTTCTTTATTGTTCAGGCAAGCGCTTAATTTAATTTTGTCAAAAGCCGAAAGTCTTGCTGAAAGTTTGGCGCAAAAAGCTCTTAAATATAAGCACACTCCTATGATGGGCAGAACCCACGGAATACATGCGGAACCTATAACATTCGGTTTTAAACTTCTTATATTTTATGAAGAAATTAATAGGGGAATATATAGATTAAAGCAAGCCGTTGAAACGGTTTCATGCGGAAAACTTTCTGGCGCCGTCGGAACTTTTGCGAATGTGCCCCCCGAAGTTGAAAAAATAGCCCTTGAAATTTTAGACTTAAAACCTTTATTGTCAAATCAGATAATTCAAAGGGATATTTATGCCGAATGTTTTTATGCATTGGCTTCATTGGGAGCTTCATGCGAAAAAATAGCTCTTGAAATGAGGCATTTAATGAGAACCGAAGTTTCCGAAGCCGAAGAATCTTTTTCTGCAGGTCAAAAAGGTTCTTCCGCAATGCCGCATAAAAAAAATCCAATTGTTTCCGAAAATATTTGCGGACTTTCCCGAGTTTTAAGGTCTAATTTAATGTCGGCTCTCGAAGATATTGCGTTATGGCATGAAAGAGATATTTCCCATTCTTCCGTTGAAAGAATTATAACTCCGGATTCAACTATTTTAGCATATTATATCTTACATCAGCTTATTAATTTAGTTGACAATATGGTAGTCCATGAAGATAAAATGCTTAAAAATATGCAATTAACCAAAGGAGTAATTTTTTCGCAAAAAGTTCTTCTTACTTTGACAGATAAAGGAATGCTCAGGGAAGATGCGTATGCAATTGTTCAAAAACTTGCGCATCAGGCTATTCAAACTGAAACAGAATTTGTTATTTTGTTAAAAAATAATGCCGATGTTTTAAAATATTTAAAAGAAGATGAAATAAGAAATTTATTTGATATTAATTATTATTATAAAAATATAGATTTTATTTTTGAAAGATCTTTATCGTTATTTCCTATCCCCGATTCTTATAAAGCAGTAGTTAAAGTAACATTGAAAGACGAGGTTTTAGATCCTCAGGGAAAAGCAGTTTTATCAGTTTTAAAATCATCGGGTTTTAATAATATTGAAGATGTCAGAGTAGGAAAACATATAGAATTAACTATTAAAAAAGAGAAAAAAAATAAAAGAAAAGAAGAAAGAAATAATGCGGCTGGCAACAATGCGGCAGATAAGATTGAAAACAATAATGAATATGATAGCAGCAGCGGCAATAACAAATATCATGGTAAAAATAGCAAAAATAATAATCAAAATTTAGACGAATTAGACAAAGAAGCATTAAATAAAGAGTTAAGAGATATTTCGGAAAAGATATTGTCTAATCCTTTAATCGAAAATTTTGAAATTGAGATAAAATAATATAATATTATAATATATTACAATAAATAAATAAAATTTTAATGGAAAATAAAAAAATCAACGCCGGTATTACTGTTTTCCCGGGTTCTAATTGCGATATTGACGTTTATTATGCATTAAAAGATGTTTTTAATATTAATGTGACTTTTTTATGGCATAAAGATGAATTTCATAATTTTAAAAAGTACGATTTTATCGTTATCCCCGGAGGTTTTTCTTACGGGGATTATTTAAGGGCGGGAGCTTTGGCGGCAAGAAGCAGAGTAATGGAGTCAATAAAAGACTATGCTGCCGGCGGAGGTATTATTCTTGGTATTTGCAATGGCTTTCAGATACTTTTAGAATCAGGATTGCTTAAAGGAGCAATGCTAACTAATAAATCATTAAAATTTGAATGCAAAGATGTATATATAAAGAATACAGGCAATAATAATCAAAATAATCCTTTTACGTGCCTTATAAATAAAGATGCGGTATTAAAGCTTCCTATTGCTCATCATGACGGAAATTATTTTGCCGAAAAAAAAGAAGTAGATTATTTGTTTTCGGCAAATCAAATTGCTTTTCAATATTGCGATGCGGCAGGCATTACATCAGACGAATCCAATCCTAACGGTTCTATTAAAAATATCGGAGGATTATTTGGAGAAAAATTCAATATATTAGGTCTTATGCCTCACCCTGAAAGAGCTTCTGAAAAAATATTGGGAAGCGATGACGGGGCAAAAATATTTAATTCTATTATTTATTATGTAAAAAACAAATAAAAATAACTATAGTAAATAATAAAAATAACTATGGCAAATAATAAATATGACAATGGCAATATCAATATTAACGGTGATGATAATATTATAGACGAAAATTACGCTCAATTCGGTTTATCTTTGGAAGAATATAAAAAAATAGCGGATATTTTGCAAAGAAAACCTGATGATTTTGAGGTAGGTATATTTTCGGCTATGTGGTCCGAACATTGCAGCTATAAAAGTTCAAAAATACATTTAAAAAGATTGCCTTCAAAAGGCGATAATGTAATTATAGGTCCGGGCGAAAATGCCGGAGTTATAAAATTTGACGATGATTATGTTCTTGTGTTTAAAATGGAAAGTCATAATCATCCATCTTTTATAGAACCTTTCGAAGGGGCTGCCACAGGAGTCGGCGGCATTATGCGCGATATTTTTACAATGGGAGCAAGACCCATTGCAAATCTTAATTCGCTAAGATTTGGAAATTTTAATCATCCTAAAACACCTTATTATTTGGCTGAAGTCGTAAAAGGCATAGGTTTTTACGGAAATTGTATGGGAGTTCCTACCGTAGGCGGCGAAGTTGTTTTTGATTCTTGTTATGACGATAATATACTTGTCAATGCTTTTACAATAGGAATAGCCAGAAAAGACGGCATATTTCTTTCGTCCGCATGCGAAGAAGGTAATCTTGTCGTATATGTTGGTTCTGCCACAGGAATGGATGGAATTAACGGAGCTACTATGGCTTCAGGCGAATTTGACGCAAAAAAAGACAAAAAAAGAAGCACCGTTCAGGTTGGAGACCCTTTTACGGAAAAATTACTTCTTGAAGCATGTCTTGAAGCAATGGATAAAAAGCTTATTGTTTCAATTCAAGATATGGGAGCGGCAGGATTAACCAGTTCTTCCTTTGAGATGTCCGAAAATAGCGGCAAAGGTATGATTTTTGATCTGGATAAAATTCCTTTAAGAGCTTCAGAAATGACGCCTATTGATATTATGCTTTCAGAATCTCAGGAAAGAATGCTTCTGGCATGCAAAAAAGAAAATTATAAAGAACTTGAAGAAATATTTGCAAAATGGGATTTAAACTGCGTTGTTATAGGCGAGGTTATCAAAGAAAAAGTAATAAAATTCAATTATAAATCTAAACCGTATCATACTTTATCTGTTGAAGCCGTTGTAAACGGTCCTTCTTATGATAGAACTTCCGCGATCCCGTCTTATATAAAAAATATAAAACAATTTTATCCAGATGATTACAGAATGCCGAAAAATTTTAATTCTATCGCTGAGAGAATAATATCGCATCCTAATATTGCTTCTAAGCATTTTATTTATCGCCAATATGATTATCAGATAGGAACTAATACAACTATTGGGCCGGGTTCGTCTTGCGCCGTCTTAAGATATAAATGTTTTGCCGATTTAACCGGTAATGAAAAAAAAGATGATGCAGTCAGTGTTAAAAATATTAATAACGGTATAAATAATAATAGCAATACCAATAATAACATTAATATTAGCAATAGTAATAACACTATCGCTGCCAATAATAGTAATAGTAATAGTAATAAAGGAATATTACTAAATTCTAACTGCAATTCAAAATATTGTTATTTAAATCCCTATAAAGGCGCTATGCTTGCAGTAATAGAATGCGCCCGCAATATTTCGGCAAGCGGAGGAACACCTGCTGCTATCACAGACTGCCTTAATTTTGCCAGTCCCGAAGACCCGGAAACTATGTGGCAATTTAAAGAATCTATAAGAGGTATTGCCGACGCCGCTATAAAATTTAATACGCCTGCAGTCAGCGGTAATGTGAGTTTGTATAATGAAACGGCAGGAGCCGGAAAAATTTATCCTACCCCCGTAATCGCTATGGTAGGCTATATAGACGATGTTAATAAAGCAATTACTTCGTATTTTAAAGACATAGGAGACGATATTTATTTGCTTGGGCGACTTTCCGGCAATTTAGGCGGAAGTTTATTTATGGAGCTCGTCCATAATGATTTTATGCAGGAACCGTTGACTATTGATATTGGTTATGAATTAAAACTTCAGAGTTGTTTAAGGGGTTTAATCAGCGAAAGATTAATAAAAAGCGCATCGGATATTAGCGAAGGCGGTCTTTTTACAGCTTTGGCGGAGTCGGCAATTTCATCAAAATCAAATAAAAATTTAGGAGTAATTGCAGAAATTCATAAAACTTCATTAAGAAACGATATGCTTTTGTTTTCGGAATTTGAACAGGCTTTTGTTATAAGCGCAGACCCTTCTGATGAAAACAAAATTTACGAATTGGCAAAAAATGCGGATATTAAAATTGAAAAAATAGGCAAAACCGCAATAGATATTATAAAATTTAATAATACAATAGAGCTAAAAAGTGATATAATAAAAGACAAATATTATGGCTCTATAGAAAAATTATTTACATACAATTAAAAAGTAAAAATATTTTTTAATTTCTTAAACGGCAGTTTACTATTTATATTATTATTTATATAATTTATTTATAATAATAAATTTATTATAGCATTCTAACTTAAATATTAATAAAATTAAAAAAATGGAAGAAATTAGCGAAGAATGTGGAGTATTTGGTATTTATAACCATGAAGAATCCACAAATATAACATATTTAGGTTTATATGCGCTGCAGCATAGAGGACAGGAATCATGCGGAATCGCATCATCGGACAACAATCGCAATATATATTTTCATAAAAATATAGGCTTAGTTAATGACGTATTTAACGAAACCACTCTTGGCAGGATAAAAGGCAAGCATGCCATAGGACACGTCAGATATTCTACTTCGGGAGAAACTTTAATTAAAAATGCGCAGCCGCTTATTGCAGATTATTATTACGGTTCTATTTCCGTTGCCCATAACGGAAATTTAACTAATGCAAATATTATTAAGAAAGAATTAGAAGAAAAAGGTTCTATATTTTATTCAAGCTCCGATACCGAAGTTGTTATTCATTTAATTGCTTCATCAAAAGAAAGATTTTTAGCTGACAGAGTTATTAGCTCATTAGAAAAAATTAAAGGCGCTTATTCATTTTTATTTTTATCGGAAAATGAAATGATAGCCGCAAGAGATCCTTTCGGTTTTCGTCCTTTAGTTATAGGAGAACTTGAAGGTTCCGTTGTTTTTGCTTCCGAAACATGCAGTTTAGATTTAATCAATGCAAAATATATACGAGACGTCAAACCCGGCGAAATTATTCTTGTAAATAGTGAAGGAATGAAAAGCTTTTTCCCGTTTGAAAGAAAAAAAAATTCATATTGTGTTTTTGAATTAATTTATTTTTCAAGACCGGATAGCATATATAACGGTCAATCAATTTATAAAATACGCAGCGCGATGGGAAGGCAGCTTGCAAAAGAAGCATTTATCGACGCCGATATTGTTATAGCCGTTCCTGATTCAGGAGTTCCAGCTGCATTGGGCTATTCAAAAGAATCAGGGATTCCGTTTGAAATGGGTTTTACGAGAAACCATTATGTCGGCAGAACTTTCATAGAACCTAAAAGAGCGATAAGAAATTTTGGAGTAAAAATTAAACTTAATCCTGTTTTAGATGTGATAGAAGGGAAAAAAGTCGTAGTGGTTGACGATTCCGTAGTGAGAGGAACAACCTCCAAAAAAATAGTAGATATGCTGAAAGCCGCCGGAGCTAAAGAAATACATCTCCGTTTAAGTTCTCCTATGGTTTCGTCTCCGTGCTATTACGGTATAGATACACCTGTAAAAGAAGAACTTATGGCGTCAAAATATTCCGAAGAAGAAATAAATGAAAAATTAGGAGCTACAACTACAAAATTTTTGACTTTGGAAGGTTTAAGAAAAGTTGTCGGGAATGAAGTTAATTTTTGCGAAGCATGTTTTTCCGGTGCTTACCCTGAAGAGATTGAAAATGAAAATGATTATTACGGTCAATTAAAATTATTCAGCAAGGAAATTATTTAAATTTAACTTCTTTTTTAAAAGGATATATTATTAATATATTATAACCTTCATATTATCTATACATGACACGACACGATTAAAACTATCTATTCAGGATAAATAATTATAATATATTTAAGGTGTGTTTTTGTTTTTGATGCAAGCTTAACACAAATATAACTAACTAATAAATATTTAAATAAATATAATGAACAACAATAATTTAAGTAATTTAAGTAATTTAAGTAATTTATTAAATATAAGCATTGACGATATTAGATTGACAGTTTTAAACGCAATAAAAACATTTTGCTATGAAAAAAAAGAATTTACTTTAGTATCTGGACGAAAGAGCGATTTTTATATTGATTTGAGAAGAATTTCTTTTGACGGAGATTATCTTTATTATATCGGCAGAATGCTTTATGAAGAGCTTATGGTTTTTAAAAGCAAATCGGCGTTTGATGTAATTGCAGGGGTACCTGTAGGAGGAATACCTTTAATTTCTTCTATTCTGATAAACAGCTTTTTGGACGGAAATACTTTAAAATCTGTTGTTATAAGAAAAGAAAAGAAAGGCTACGGAAAAGGTAATATGATTGAGCCTGTGCAATTTTTGCATAAAGATGCTAAAATAATGATAGTAGAAGATGTTGTTACGACTGGCGGTTCTATTTTAAAAGCCGTTGAAAGTGCAAGAAATGAAGGTTATATTGTAAAAAACACCATTTGTATTGTAGATAGAGAAGAAGGCGGAAAAGAAAATTTAAAAGAAAATGGCATTGATTTAATTTCATTATTTACAAAGGCGGACATATTATATTAGCTTAAAATAATTTATATTTATTTATAAGTTTTTCTATTTTATTTATTATTTTTATATATTAAAAATATTAGTAATATATTATACAAATTAATAAGATAAAAATATACAATTTAAATATATTTAATTAATAATAAATCACTAAAATAGTAGGCAATAAATAATGAACAAAAATATCTGCTCTCTTTTTTAGATTGTTAATTAACTTTAACGATAAGACATTAATTAATTAATTTAATAATAAATATTAAATAAATATTAAATAAAATGATGAAAAAAAGATTTTATATAATGCTGCTATTTTTGTTTATTGTTTATTTTGTAAGTTTTAGTTTATCGGGCTGTTCTCTTATTTTAAAAAAAAATAGAAAACCTGTTGTTTATAAAAACAATGTTTCATCAAAGAATAATATTTATAAACCTGTTTTAAACTATAAATCAGTCCTAAACTATGTCACTAAAAAAATAAATGTATATAATTACAATAAACTCGACACGGTTATGTTTTTAAGAGCTACTTATTTTAACAACGCCTTTGTTTATGCTTATGCAAAAAAATATTCCAAATATTATTTGCTTAATAAAAAGGCATTTAAAATAAAACTTAATAAATTATACAAAACATCTAATAAATATGTTAAATTTTTTATCTCTGTTTATACTCCAAACATAAGATATAATAATTTTGATTCAAATCGTTCTATATGGATGATATATTTATCTAATAATAAAAAGGAAAATGTTTTACCGTTAAAAATAAAACCTGCAGAACGGAAAAGAGCATTTTTAAAAGCTTTTTTTCCTTATATTACAAAATGGTCAAAACAATATATTATAGAATTTCCGAGATATTACGACAAAAAGAAAAAAGAATTGATGATTACAAGAAAAACCAAATGGCTAAAGTTGACTATTACCGGGGTAAACGGAAGGGCTATTTTAAAATGGAATTTAACCCCGATTAAAAATTAAGGCAGAAACAGAATGCATTTTAATATATTAATTATAGGTTCGGGAATCGCGGGATTAAGTCTTGCAAATAGATATCATGAAAATATATCCGTAGGTATTTTTACCAAAAAAGAAGAAGCTGAATCTAACACAAATTATGCTCAAGGCGGATTAGCGGCTGTTACTAATTTTAAAGATTCGGTAAGTCTTCATGTAAAAGATACTTTAATTGCAGGAGACGGTATTTGCAACGAAGAAGTTGTAAGAATGGTTGTTGAAGAAGGTCCTGCCGTTGTCGAAGATCTTTTAAACTGGGGAGTTAATTTTGCCCGATATAAAGAAAATGAAGAAATTTTTGATTTAGGCAGAGAAGGCGGACATTCTCAAAGAAGGGTGTTACACGCAGGGGATATAACAGGAAGAGAAATAGAAAGAGCTTTAGTTGAAAATTCAAGACAAAAAAACAATATTTCAATTTTTGAAAATCATATTGCTATTGATTTAATTACGTCTAATAAATTAAAAAAATTAAACAATAAAGATAAAGATAAAACCAAAGATAAAGATAAAACCGATAGAGTTCTTGGAGCTTATTTTTTAGATAAAACAACAAATGAGGTGAAAACAGTAAGCGCTGATTTTGTTGTACTTGCCACAGGAGGAGCCGGAAAGGTTTTTCTTTATACTTCCAACCCCGATATTTCAACAGGCGACGGCATTGCGATGGCTCATAGAATAGGGGCAAAAATTGCAAATATGGAATTTTATCAGTTTCATCCGACAATTCTTTATCATCCTGAAGCAAAGTCGTTTTTAATATCGGAAGCTTTAAGAGGCGAAGGGGGAGTTTTAAGACTTAAAGACGGAACTCCGTTTATGGACAATGTTCATCCTCTGAAAAGCCTTGCTCCGAGAGATATTGTGGCAAGAACGATTGATTTTGAAATGAAAAGAACGGGAGACGAATGTGTTTATCTTGATATGACTCATAAATCAAGAGAATTTTTAGAAAAAAGATTTCCGGATATTTTTAAAACTACGCTTAGTTTTGGAATTGATATGTCAAAACAATGGATTCCTGTTGTTCCTGCGGCTCATTATCTTTGTGGAGGAGTCTTAACCGATAAAAACGGTTTAACTTCCGTTGAAAATTTATATGCTATCGGAGAAGCTGCATATACAGGACTTCATGGAGCCAATAGGCTTGCAAGCAATTCGCTTCTTGAGGGTTGTGTTTTTGCTAAAAAAGCATATGAATCTACGATAGAAAAATTAAAGATTTTACAATCTGGAAATGCCGGAAATAGCCCAAATAATATTAATAATAAAAATAAAACAGGAATAAACAATAACAATAAAGAAAACAGCAAATATAATTCTATTAATAATTATAGCAATAGCAATAGCAATAGCAATAGCAATAATAGCAATAAAAATAATATTACTGCAAACGGCAAAGCTAATTTATTTGAAATTCCTGAATGGAAAGATTTTGGACTTGAAGGCGGAGACGAGATTATCGTTATTACTCATAACTGGGATGAATTAAGAAGGACGATGTGGAATTATGTTGGTATCGTAAGATCTGATAAAAGGCTTGAAAGAGCAAAAAGAAGAATTGACAATCTTTTGACTGAAATTAAAGAATATTACTGGAACTTTAAAATATCATCGGATTTAATAGAATTAAGAAATATTGCCGAAGTCGCTAATTTAATTATCACATCGGCTATGTTAAGAAAAGAATCAAGAGGAACTCATTATACGATTGATTACCCCAACAAAGACGATATTAACTTTAAACATCCTACCATTTTATAATTAATTTTATTAATTTGTTTTTATTAAAATTAAAAAACCCCTATAATTTTAAGAAAAGCTCCGAGTACTCCCAACATAGAAACAGCAATTGCTATTGAAAACATTTTAATGGTAAAATTGCGCTGGTCTCTGTCCCTATATTCTAATTTATCTCCAAGCTTATCTATAGATGCTATCATTTGTTCAAACCGCTTGTCAACTTGATCAAACCGCTTATCAACTAGATCAAAACGATTATCAACCTGTTCAAAACGCTTATTAACCTGCTCAAAACGCTTATCAACTTGTTCAAACCGCTTGTCAACCTGCTCAAAACGTTTATCAACCAGCTCAAATTTTTTATCTACTTCGGAAAACCGTCTGTCTACGTCGTTTTTAAAATCTCTTATCTGATTTCTATCCAATTCCTGGTTTCTTCTTATTTCATCTATTTGGTTTTGAAGAAGATCAAAGCGTGCATCAAAGTATTTTGCATTAGGAAATACACCGGATATAAATGTCAGCATTTCATTAGGATAAGAAAAAGAATTTTTATCTTTGTTTTCTTTCATTTTTTCCGTTGATTCGTTCATAAAAAATCTCCTTTATTACAATAATATTATAACATATATAAAATATTTTTTCCAAATACTGCTTTTCCCTAAAATTGCCGATAGAAACTTATTATCTGCATGCAGCGTTATTGATGCATTGCGGTATATTTAACAATTTATATCTGCAATTTTAGACTTTATGTACATAATAATAATTATACATAAAAATTATTAAATAATTATGACATTTCTGTTAAAAAAATATTAATTATTTTCAGCAATTTGAATTATTCGTAGGAATAAATTTAATAATTTTTTAATATTTTCATGCTAAAATACAGTCAGGAGTGGGTCAGGAGTAAGAGAATAAATAAATCGGATACTTATCTTTATCGCAGGATTAAAGACTTATCTTTAAGTTGACATTTTATTTTTAGTATGATATAAAATTAAGTAATACTTAAATTTATAAGTATTATAAAATTATATAAATTATATTAAAAGGAGATGAAAAGGCTTATGCCAAAAATAATAGAAAAGACAACTGTTACCAGTAAAGGTCAGATAACTATTCCAAAAAAATATAGAGATATGTTAAAATTAAAATCTAAAGATACCGTTACTTTTAGAATAAAACAAGATCTAATAGAGGTCATACCGTTTACTTCAAATATAGTTAAGTATTTCGGAAAGGTAAAGCCAAAAGAAAAACCTGAGGAATTTAAAAAAATAAGGAAGGAGTTTGAAGAAACTGTCGCTGGGGGAATAAAAAAATAATATTATGCATTTTATAGACACGAATATTTTTCTTCGTTACCTCACTAACGACGACGCCGAAAAGGCTAAAAAGGTCTTTTTGCTTTTAAAAAAAGTAGAAGAGGGCAAAGAAAAGGTAACGACAAGCCCTTTAGTTATTTTTGAATTAATTTTTACACTTGATAAGTTTTATAAAGTTTCAAGAAAAGATATAGGCGAGATGACGACTGCCATTATCAATCTTGAAGGATTAGTTGTTGAATTTAAAGATACTTTTATTTCTGCTCTTAAATTATTTGCAGAAAAAAATATATCTTTTACCGATGCTTTTAATGCTTCAATTATGAAATCAAAAGGCATAACTAAAATTTATAGTTACGATGCTGATTTTGACAAAATAGACAAAATAGAAAGAATAGAAGAGCCGTAAAAGATATAGTTAAAACATATATGATTATTATAAAAACCCCCCTGAATAAATAAATCGGATTACCTTTATAATAATATTTTCATGCTAAAATACAGTCAGGAGTACGAGAATAAATAAATCGGATACCTTAAAAGGATACCTTAAAAACAATACCTTGAATAATTTTCTTTTCTTATGCTGTAAACCATAATCTTTAAAAATGAAAAAAAAAGAACGGTGAATATAAAACCCCTGATAGCAAATATTGTATACCATCAGGGGTTTTATATATTATAACAACGGATAAGCCGGCATAAGCGGGTTTATCCGTTGTTTATTATGATTGACAGGGGGTCATATAAAATCCTTCTATATTATCGTTTGCAGATATAACCATATAATAAGCGTAGCTGTCTTCTACCGAACCGTTTGTATAGACATAATCTATATTGCCTATTTGTTCGGTATATTCATTAACAGGTACGGTCGTTGCAGGCAGAACATAATTTGGATTGGTCGTCGCTGAATTGTTGCATGTTAGACCTGCGGAAAGACCTGTTGCTTTACCTGGACCTGTAACTGCGCCGTTTGAATAAACAAGCCACCATGAATTGCCCGGTGTTGATGGCGAAGGAACGGTCGGAGCAGTTGTCGCAATATTGTAAGATGTGCCTGAACCCGCCGGAGAGCCGGTTATAGGCGTTGTATAGTTCGGCAGTAATAAAAACGGATTTGCGTAAGGATTCGTGCCGGCTGTATTAGCAGACGGCAAGGTGGGCTCAAATGTCACCTTCCCGGCTTTTGTCGCGTTAAATCCTGTAATAGCCACATAATCCGATAAATCATTATTTACTAAATTTTTAGACATCTGGCTTGTTACACCCTCACCAAGCGAGCCTATTACTCCCTGCGAAGCAGCCTTATTTGCCGAACCGGTTAAATTAACAAATTTAGGCAGCACCACAGCAGCCAGAATACCGATTAGCAAAATAACCATTACAAGTTCAATTAGCGTAAACGCTTCATTGTTCTTAAGTCTTCTAAAGTCTTTTAAGATAAAATTAAAATTTTTCATACATA
>JAJZVN010000046.1 GCA_021845685.1 bacterium | reverse complement strand
TTTGCATTTATTTTGTTTTCTGCAAATAAGGTTTTTGCTTTAGGGATTTTTAATATCCCTTACAATCAGTCAGACTCTAACTTTAACAAGCTTGCAATGAGAGTTTATAATTCCGGCAGTCCTTATATTTATACTGGCGGAGCTTACACCTATAACGCCATACCGATAACTACTACTATGTCGGGTTGCAAGCTGATAAGCATTATAAGGCGCACTCAGGGTTTTCCTAAACCGGCATACTGGGCAATCGAAAATTATAAGATATGCTCCGGCAATATAACCGAGGTTAAAAATACCAATATGGCGGGGTGGGATAATTTGCCAAAAGGAATAAAACCTGTTATAAATAATACTATTCAAGAAGCAAGACAATACGGCAAGGCTACGGCTAATTATTACGAATACAGGGTAATAGCAAAGACGGGGGCTTACGTCGGGACGGTATTTGTTTACGTGCTTAACGGGATAAAGTTAGAGGAGATGATGAGGTTTTAAAAGAATAAGTTAAGCTTATTGAAGCTTATAAAAGAAAACATAAAAATATTTATTATGTATATTTCATATTTAGGAATTATTTTAAATAAATTATTAGTTTGCCTTTCTTATCCCCAAGCTCTTCCGTTAGCTACTTTTTTATTGGCTTTTGCAACTTTCATATTAATAATATTTTCATATTTAAATTCAAGGCTTTTAAGAATACTTAATGCAGAATCAATTCATTTTCCAAAAATTAGAGGAGCTATAAAGACATTAATAGATAGGATAAATAGCATTAATGAAATTGTTGTGACACTGTTACCTTTTGAGAACTCGTTAAACCAGGAATCCTCAGAGAATCCTTTATATAAGGATAACCAAGAAGAAAATTTACTTATTTCTGATTTTATTCAATTTCATACCTTTAGTATTAAAAGAAAAAAAGAAATTTGCAGTAACATTAAACAATTAGATATTTTATTTGAAGATTATAAAAAAATTAATAATGGTCTCGTGAAAACAATTAAAGAAATAATAGATAAAGAGTTGAATAATAACGATGTTAAATATAATTCTAACATTTCAAATTGTACAAATTGTTATAATGAATATTTTGTAAAATTTATCGCTAGGTCTTGGAGCAGAGAAATTTTTGATATTAACAAGACTTCTTGGAATCAATTATTGGAAACTGAGATAAATAAATCAAGTATTTCAGAGGTAGGCGAAATTTATACTTTAGTAACAAAAAATGGAACAACTCAAACTTTATGTCACTCTAAATTAGAAAAGGATATTAAAAAGTTAAAAGAAATTTTTGAACGTTTAACAACAGAATTTAATCAACTAAATGAGTTTAAAATTTATAAACAAAAGATTCAAGAAAATAGAGAAAACTTTCAAAAACATTATAAAATTTTAAAAGATCTTTTAGAAAAAATGAAATTTTATGTAAAATTCAAAGGAAAATGCGAATTTTTAGGCGGACATAAAGAGCTTAAAAATATAATTACAAAAGACGGCATTAACTGCGGAACGGATAATTTTTTGGTAACAATTAAAAATTTTTTTAAAAAGTATGTAATTAAAAATAAATTAAATCAAAAAATATAATAAACATTGTCGGATATCTTATAATTTATATATGTATTACACAAATCAAAATTATAATATTAATAAAATTAGAAATGACAATAAGGTTTTAATATGGCATTAATTAAAGAATCAAAAAAAAATAAAGATTTCAATATAGATAAAACTATAAACATCTTAATAAATAGAGCGGAAAAAGATATTAAAGCGGATGAACTGTTAAGTAGAGATATAATATTCAAAAAAGATCCGTTACGATTATTCTTATTACAACAGGCATCAGAGAAAATAATAAAAGCATGGTTTCTCAGAAACCTTGAAGTATTGGAATCATTAAACCTATATATAGAGCAGATTAAAATAAATAAGAAAACTATTAATACTATACCTAAAACCGTAGAAAAAGAAAAACTTTTAATTATTACAGATTTTCAAAAATCTGCATTTGATAATTATAATAATATTATAAAAAAAGCCGTTAATAAAATAAAGAACAATGATGCTAATAACTTTTTAATAGAATTAAATCATAATCCAGTTAAAACTTATTTTCAAAAAATACTAAAAACGCTAAGCGATTTTAGCAAATTTTCTTTGCTGATTCCGGACGATATTATCGCAAAATATGCAGAAAAAAATGATATAATAAGCAACATTGATAATATAAAAGATTTCTTAAGCGAATTTATTAAATTTATCGATAACATAACAAAACAATTAAACTCAAACGATCCTAATGAAATTATAAAAAATTTAAATCCAGTAGAAAAAAAAGAAAAACATAATTCAAAAGCTAACCTCAATAACAATCTATCCGAATTAAATAATAATTCAGATAATATGGATGATTTTTTTAAATCTGATAATTGGAAATCAATTGGAATTGCGATTTTAGTTGTATTGGCGATACCTATTATTTTAAAAATGGACGAAAAGGAAAAAGAAAAATTTGGAAAGAAATTTATTATATGGCTCAATCTATATTTTATTTTTCGTTATTTTCCATTAATCGCTTATCTTGCGAAATTTGAAAATATTTCTAGATATAGCGAAATATCCGATGAATATTCTTGTGATAAAAACAGTAAGGATATGAAAAACGCTATTGATTGTATTGATGATTTACATAATTTAGTTGAAGGATTGATAAATATCAAAGAAATTATTTTAAATAAAGATATTTAAATAAGCATTTATTAAATATAAATTATTTAGATGTATATTAAAAAATTTGATGTTTTCCAGACATAAGTAAACTATAATGTTAAGAAAATGGTTTATTTAAAATATTATCAAAATTTTAATATTAGGAATATTTAAGAGATTTAACCATTAACTAACAAACGACTTTAACTAATTAAATTTTATATTATATATAAAAAATTTGTTTTAAAAAACGGGTCTTATTTTATGTTATATAATTTAATCCACACTAAAGCTAAAGAATGGCTTGCTTCCGATGAGTGCACAATAAAGCCTATATTTGAGTATATAGTTCGCAAAAACAATCTAAGAGAAGCGCAATTTCAGGCCTTACTTGTCTATTTATTTCTAAAGATTAAAGGTAAAAACAAGCCGCTATACCAACTCTTTTCAGAGGGATTTTTCTGTCAAAATTTGGACTTATCTTCGCTTAATATTAATCAAAAAGCAAGAAATATTTTTGAATCTAACCCTGCAGCGAGGGCGTTATTTGAATTATCTATAACTTCTATAAATAGTAATAGCAAGTCTAAAAAACAACAAACTCCAATTTTTCCTGAACTAGAACAATACTTGTTGTCTAACCCTGATAAAGTTGATTATCAAACTGTTATTAAAAGTCTTTTTTATGGGATTGAATATACAGACTATCTGTTTAGTTTGCCTATGGGGGCGGGTAAAACCTTTTTAATGGCAGCCATTATCTATCTAGATTTATATTTTGCCCTAAACGAGCCGGAAAATAAACAATTTGCACATAATTTTTTGATACTTGCACCGTCAGGATTAAAAAGTTCAATAATTCCAAGTTTAAAGACGATAGAACATTTTGATCCTTCATGGATACTCCCTGACCCTGCTGCGAGTGATATTAAACGTATGATTAAATTTGAGGTTTTAGACCAGCCGAAATCTGCTAAAAAGAGCAATAAAGCGCGAAATCCAAATACTCAAAAAATTGCCGGTTATCAGCCTTTTGAAACTCTTATGGGGCTTATAATGGTGGTCAATGCGGAAAAGGTTATTTTAGATAGACTGGAGCTTTCTGATTCGATGTTTGTTATTGAAAAAACAGATGATGAAAAAGACCGTTTTGCTAATGAACTTAGAAATATTATAGGGAAGATACCTAATCTTCAAATCCATATAGACGAAGTGCATCATGCGGCAACCGATGATATTAAACTTAGGCAAGTGGTAAACAAATGGAACGTAAACGGAACTATTAATTCTGTTTTAGGGTTTTCAGGCACTCCATATTTAAGCTCATCGGAAAAAATAAAAGTATCTGAATCTATTCAGCTAAAATTTTCGCAAATAACAAACACTGTATTTTATTATCCGCTTATTACAGCAGTTGAAAAATTTCTAAAAAAACCGCGTATCGAACAAACCTCGGGTCTTACTTCAATCCAGATAATAAATAAGGGCGTTAAAGATTTTCTTGCTACATATGGGGAAACTGTTTATAAAGACGGAACTATAGCAAAACTTGCTATTTATTGCGGAAATATTGAAAGATTAGAAAAAGAAGTGTATCCATATCTTACAGGAACGTTAAAAATAAGTCCCGATGAAATATTAAAATATCATAAAGGTAATAAAACATATAGTATTCCAAAAGAGGCAGAAGCAGAGTTTAATTCATTGGATACACCCGTTTCAAAAAAAAGAATAATTTTATTGGTTCAAATAGGTAAAGAAGGTTGGGATTGTAAAAGTTTAACGGGTATAATTCTTTCACAAAAAAATGATTGTCCGACGAATATGGTTTTGCAAACATCTTGTCGTTGTTTAAGGCAAGTCGATAAAGATAATAAAAATGAAACGGCAGTAATATGGCTTAACGAAGATAATGCTAAAATTTTAGATAAACAATTGATAGAAGAACAACAAAGCAGCATCCAGGAATTAAATTCTTCAGGTAAATCTATTGAACCAAATATGGTTGAACGTTCCTCAAGGATTGATTATCTTAAACTGCCAAAATTAAAATTTTATCAATTTAATGTAGAATATGAAACAGTTATTTCAGAAGGGATATTGAATTCTGAAAAAAATATTGACGATATTGAAGTTGAAGATTATTTAGATATAGCGACTATTATAGAACGCGGTTTATCGCCAGATGGATTAAAAAACAAGCGAATTATGGATACTCTAAAAGGAGAGCCTGCTAATTTTAATTTATGGGTTTACACAATAGCGCGTGAAAGTATGGGAGGTATTACCGTATTAGATTTAGTTAAATACAAAAAACAGTTAAACTATATTTTTGAAAAAATTACCTATAAAAATAATGACGGAATGATTTACTTTAATGACCTTTATCGTCATAGTAAAATTCGTTCAAGAATCCGCCTTGCTTTTTACAAACATCGTGAACTTACCGTCAGGTCTGAAATTATTCCTAAATCTGCTAACTTACTTATTATAAAAAAACTTACTCCTATTAAAGAGCATGATAAATTATATCCAAATAAATCGGATACAAAAAATATTTTGGATGCAGATGTGACAGGAAAAGATATTATTACTATTAAAAAAGAATTAGAAGAAACACAAAAAAAAATACAAGATTTTATCGCTTCTCAGTCAAACCATGATTTATTTAATATATCAAGTATCGATATACAATACTCAAAAACTTATTCAAATGAGGTATTGAATAAAGACCGTACATTTCATTATATTCCTTACAGTTTTGCTAGGAGCCGTTTTGAATTAGATTTCTTAAAGGAAGTTTTAGCACTTTCATCAGCTAAAAAACTTGAAGTGTATTATAATGGAGAGCAATATTTAACCGAATTTCGTATCGATTGTTATTCAGAGAATAAGAATAAACAAATTAAATGGACACGCGTTGGCCTATATACGCCAGATTTTCTTGTAATACAACGCAATAATGATAATGAAATACATAAAATACTAATGGTAGAAACTAAAGGTGTCGGTTATGCCAATCAACCAGAATTTATTGAACGAAAAAAATTTGTGGAAGAAAAGTTTTTAGAATTTAATAATGAAAAATATAAACATAAACGGTTTGATTATCTTTATATCCCTGACAATATAGATATGGAAAAAAATATCAAAGTTTTTAATAACAAGGTAGAAAATTTTTTTGATATTAAAGACATAAAGGAGAATTAATTTATGCCCATAAAATATGTTCCTTATTATCCTGAAACTATTGAAGGACAGGCAATCCTTAATAATGTAACACGTACGCAGAGAGTATTACGCTATCGCGATAATAATAAAGTCCATGATCATATCAGGCGTGGTATGCCATATTATGAATTAGAAAAAATTGAAAGGGTAGGGAATAATTCTGAAAATATGCTTATTCGCGGTGAATGTATTTCGGCATGCGCTTATCTTAAAGATAAAGGAATAAAGGTAGATTTAGTGTATATTGATCCTCCGTTTGCCAGTGGCGCTGATTATGCAAAAAAAATATATTTAAGAAGAAATCCAAAATTAGCGGAAAAAATTGCTAAGGCCGAAGAGGAATTAGACATAGAAGAATTTCGTATTTTTGAAGAAAAAATGTATGGAGATATATGGAATAAAGAAGATTATCTTAATTGGATGTATGAAAATTTAATGGCAATTAAAAGTGTAATGAGTGAAATTGGCAGTATATATGTACATTTAGACTGGCATATTGGACATTATGTAAAAGTGTTAATGGACGAGGTGTTTGGAGAGGATAATTTTAAAAATGAAATCATATACGGTTATAGAATTCAAGGAATAAACCAAAATTGTTGGCCTAGAAAACATGATGTTTTGTTTTATTATTCATTAAGCGATGATAGTGTTTTTAATCCCGAAAAAGAAATTGTTATATATGAAAAACCCTTTATTGATACCAAAGTAACATCCCCTGATCTTTCGAAATTAACAGATAAAGACATTATAAAAATCAGTAAGTCTTTAGAAGATAAAGTTACCCTGCCCGATAAATATAAAAAAATGTTATTTAATAATTACTACTCAGAAGTTTTTGTTAGAGATGTTTGGGATTCTGATTATACAAAACCTATAATAAGCGGTTCAGGTGAATATTTAAATTATAAAACTCAAAAATCTGAAGGATTATTGATTCGCATCATTAAGTCATCATCCAGCGAAAATATGATTGTCGCCGATTTTTTTGGTGGTTCAGGTGTTACGGCAAAGGTTGCAAACGACTTAAACCGTAAATTTATTCATGTAGATGTGGGTATAAATTCTATCCAAACAACTCGTGATCGTTTAATTGCCACTGGAGCCGAATTTGATATTTACGATATAAAAGATGGCGTATCGCTTTTTCGGAATCCAATACAAACAATGGACAAATTAAAAAGTCTTATTAAAGGACTTAACGCAGAGCCCACTTTAGATAGTTTCTGGATAGGCGCAATAAATGATAGTAAGATAGGTCTTGTGCCGGTTTACGTGCCAAATTTATTAGATAACGGAACAAAAGTTCTAGATATTCCAATGATAAACAGTATTATAAACGGAGCTATTCCTGATTTGCCTGATAGCGTAAAAAAGGTAATTATTTATTATGTGGATATAGAAAACGAGAAAGATTTGAATAAATTTATAAATGATTATAATAAAACGGATATGCAGATTGAATTGCGAGATTTAAAAGAAATTCTGGATGAAGCTGTTATTAATGATGAAGTAGATTATGAATTAAAGAAAATAAACAATAGGTTTGAGATTGAGTTTAAATCATTTATAAGCGATAGGCTTATTCAAAATATTGATGCTTATAATCAAAAGAAGTTATTAAATAGTTCTATCAGTAATTTATTTAACGAAAGCATTGAAGGCGATGGTGAAAATGGTGATGTAACTAAAAATAAAAAACCCTTCAAACCTATTGAAATCAGTGAGAGCGGGCTTGAGTTAATTGAACTAATTAGCCTTGATTGTTCTAATTTTAGCGGTGTCTGGAAAAGTGATATAGAATTAAAGATTGATAAAAATGGATTTATTATTCTAAACGGAAAGAAAACGAAAGAGTTATGGAATGGCAAGATTATTTCAGATAAAAAACCATTACGTATGAAAGTAAGAAATATTGCAGGGGATGAATCAATTATTATATTTTAGACAGCTTTAAAAAACATTATATTTATAAAATTATTTACTGTTTATGGCGTTTTTGTTAATTGTATTTATAATTATTAAATTTATTAAACACGGGTCTATAAATGAAATCAAATGATCCATTAAATGCCTTTATTAGCTATAGCCATGAGGATAAACAATATTTAGTTTCTCTAAAGAAACATATAACCATATTGGAAAAAAATGGATTATTGAAAGTCTGGGATGATACGCAATTAAATGCAGGCGATGAATTATTAGATGAAATCCATAAACATCTTATAGTTGCTGATATATTAATTTTATTAGTCAGTGTTGATTTTCTCAATTCATTGCCTTGCGATAAAGAATTGAAAGAGATATTAGAAAAAAATAAAAATACCAAAACTAACAAGGTTGCAATAATTCCAATTATTGTTCGCGAATGTGTTTGGAAAAAAACAATCTTAGAAAATTATATTGCTATCCCTAAAGATGGTAAGCCTGTATCTACTTTTTCGGATAAAGATAGTGCATGGGTTAACGTGTGCGAAGAAATAGAAAAAGTAGCAGAAGCATATAATAAAATTAATGAAAGGTTTGAAAATCAGTTAGCAATTAAACATGGAATAATTAGTCGTAAAAAAATTGAAGTTGAAAATAATAATTTAATGGGAAAAGAATACACATTTCAAAGAATAAAGATTTCTGATAATGATAATATTTGGCTAAAAGCATTTTATGATAAATTAAAGACATTTTATTATAACGAACAAGGCTTTAATGTTCTTGATGTTCCTATAAAAGATATAATTAACGAATTAAAGGTAGATTTATATGGAAAATTGAGAGATTTTGATTATCAAAGTATTGATGGAAATTTATTTAGGGCAGATCATTTAACATTGATTGGATTGTGGTATATTGATCCTGAAAGCAATATATTTAACCATGTTACAAAAATAATTTCTTATATTAAAGAATTAATACTTAGCGGTAAAAAGCCGAACGAAATAATAATTAACGATATAGTTAGTGAAACACAGCTTAAAGAGGTTGATGTTCAAGTTGCGTTATATTTAATACGCGATATAGGTACTTTTTGGCATGCTTCGCGGTTTAATTATTCAAATACTGGTTATTTATCAATTTTTATTGATAACGAATATGATATATACTTAAACTTCGATAATATAGAAGATTTAATGGAGGACTTTTATAAAATAAACTATCTAGACTGCCCAGATAATGATTATAAAGAGCCGATAGGATTTAATCCTTCACAAAAGCTATAAAATTGTCAATAGCAATCTGTGATAAATTACCTCAAATTTATAGTGAATATATAATTTTAAAAAAATGCAAACTACAAATATAGTAATTGATATTTTGACTTTTATTTTAGCTTCTGCTACCGGCTTTCTTGCTCATTCAACATATAAGACAGCACAAGCTACAAAAGAAATGGTTGAATTAGAAAAAATCCCATTATTAACGTTTT
This sequence comes from bacterium, assembly GCA_021845685.1. GTDB lineage: Bacteria > SZUA-79 > SZUA-79 > Acidulodesulfobacterales > Acidulodesulfobacteraceae > Acididesulfobacter. The sequence goes on along the minus strand of JAJZVN010000046.1, from coordinate 2,215 downwards.
CTAATATTCAAATTAATCGACCTGGAGGATCTAGTAATTTTTTTGTCAGAATAGAAGTTTTATTGAAAAATTATAGCAAAGTTCAAATAAAATATTTCATAAAAGAATTTGAAGTGATATTAGATAATAAAACATACGGCAAACAGCAATTTAATGAATCTGGTTTTGTTATAAATCCGAATGCACCCTGAATATTAAGGTATCCAGATATTAAATATGATGCAGCCTTAACAAATAACAAGGAATATCAAGGTTCGATTAAATTTTCATTGGAATATTATTCTATGCCTTATAATATAAAGAAAAATCTTGATAGAGAAATGACATTTTCTGCAATATTTAAGACGGCTGAGAATAGTTTTTCCGATATTACGTTTGATTTTACAAAAGAACCTAATAATTGATTAAATTAAGGACGTATCAATTAAAGCCGCATTTAAAAGATATAGTTAAATTTTTAATTAATAACGATTCGAATCATGTTTAAAATTATCGGTTTTATAATTGCTCTTTGTATTTTAGCGATACCTTTCTCTGCTTCTGCCAAATCCTGTAATTGCAATAATAGTGGTATAATAACCGCTTCCGGTTCAGGCACGGTAAAAATTAAACCAGACGGATCCAGATTATATGTATCTATAAACATTTTTAATAAATATCACAAAATAGCGTATGCAGATTTATTAAATCAAGCTCACAAAGTTATAAATCATTTTGAAAGTTTTAATATAGCGGCTTACCGTAAATCTAAAATTACGTATTTAATAAGAACTGTGCAAATAAATATATCTCCAAACAGAATTTACAAGAAAGGCAAATGGATAATTGACGGATATAACACAATAGAAAATTTAATCATAAAAGTTCGTGGCAATAAAAACACAAACAATGCAATTTTGTATTTATTGAAATATAAATCTACTAGTATAAACAGGATAGTCCCTATCGTCTCAAATATTGAGAAATATAAAATAGAAGCCGTAAAACTTGCGTATAAACATGCAATTTCAAAAATAAAAGCCGTTTTAAAACTAACAGGCGTTAAATCTTATACCGTTAAAACTGTTGATATTAAAAGCGCGGTTCAAAGGATTTTTCCTGTCCCCGTTATAATGCAGGCTAAGACGGTAAATGTGGGTAGCAAAGTTTATTTTCCAGGAAAAAATAAAATAACTGCCAATGTATTTATAAAAGCTAAGTATAAGAATGCTAATTAATGCTCTTTAATAAAATAAAAAATAAAAGAATATTTATTTTACCTATCCTTGCCGTCATCGCCGGCATATTTATCCTATATCCTTTTTTCTCCAGCAATTTTGCCGATATTTATTTTGCAATTAAAACCGCTTTTTCAACTCATAAATTAATTATCCTGCCAGGCTTTAACCTTAAATACCTTATCCTTTTCTCCGGATTAATTTTAATGTCTTTTACAGATATGCTCTTTGAAAGAATATCGGCGGTTATTCCTGTATTTCTGATACTTGCTGCCTTGTTATTCGCTTATATGGCAAATAAGTCCCTTATTAACGCTTTTGAGGCGTTAGGCATAGGTTTAGGGATATTTATCCTAATCGATATTTTAAGGCTCGGTTCTTACGCTTTCGGAGATATATTGACGGCCGGAGCTATAGGGGCGTTCGTAGGGATAGAAAATATAATTATTATTTCAATATGCGCTATAATATTAGGAAAGGCGATAACTTATTTCAGCGCAAGGCTTGACGGAGTATTCGATAAGAGCAGGGTAAAAGCGTTTCATTTCGCTTTCGTACCTGTATTGTTTTTGGTAGCGGCGGGTATGTTCATAATCGTAAAAAATTTTTAAAACAATATGCAGGGACTCGGAAAGATTCTTATAATAACCGGAATAGTATTAATAATTTTCGGCGTATTATTTACCTTTTTCCATAAACTGCCTTTCGACAGGCTTCCCGGCGATATAGTAATTAAAAAGGGTAATTTTACTTTTTATTTTCCGCTGGGATTAAGCATTATCGCAAGCATAATACTGACGGTTATTTTATATTTAATAAGCAAGCATTAAAAATCATCGCCAAAGCTTGAACTGCCGCTATCAAAGCTATTGTCGTTGCCGAAACTGTTAAAACTATCATTAGAAAAGCTATCGTTGCCGAAACTATCGCTACTCCCGAAATCGTTGTCGGAATTGATAAAACTATCGCTATTATTATTAAAATCGTCAGAATCATCC
>JAJZVN010000045.1 GCA_021845685.1 bacterium | reverse complement strand
TATTCAGGTGGTCGGGGGGGGGGGGTGCCCCCTGCATTTGCAGGTTTCTATTCTATGTAAATTTCATTACGCAGAACTTGATTATTTATATCAATAAATATGTATTAATATATATTTATTTTATTAATTAAATAAATTTCAGAAAATATTAAACAGAAATTGAAAATAATAAAAAAATAATAAAACTGTTACGATGTATTTCATATGTGTTTTAAAAAACATAAAAACAAGCAATAAGATTTTTTAATTGTTTATAAATTCAATCGGGAGTATGAAGATAAAATAAATCGGATAACTTTTAGAAAATGTATCCGTTTTTGTGCCTAAAATTTATATAAATATATATAAATTTAGAATTTTAGTCAATATAATTTTTGAAAGTGGAATATGGAGAACTGCTTATTTACTGCGGTTTTAAATGGTTGCGGGAGCAGGATTTGAACCTGCGACCTTTGGGTTATGAGCCCAACGAGCTACCGGACTGCTCCATCCCGCTGTATATAAATTTCTTGATGTGTATAAATATAAAAACAAATAACTTAAATATTATTTAATTTACATTATTAAAATGATAGTATTTTCAATAATGTAAATTAAATTAAAATGTTTATTTATAATATAATATATATACTTTAGATAATATAAATAATATTAAAGATAATATAATACTATAACACTGTGTGATTTTTTATAATAACACTAATTTTGTATTGTTGTCAACATTATTTTATTTTAAGTTGTTTATTTTTTCTTTTATACTAATTTAACATAAAAAATTTAACATAAAAACTTGACAGCATTTATATATTTGTAGTAATATTAATTAAAAAATAAATTAGCTTATTATTTATTAGATATAATTTAATACTATTATTTATTAAATTAATTATTTTTATTTTATTTATTAAATTTATAAATTTAAATTGAGGGTTTTGTATTATGGCGTATGAAATTTTTTTAAAAAACTGTAATAACCGTAAAAATCAATTTATAATTTTAATTAGTTTAATAGTTTATTTAATTTTTTCAATAATATATTTTAGTCCGGGTGATGTTTTCGCCGATATTATTTATGTCACCGTTCAACCAGGTTATACCCTCAGTCAGATTGCTTCCAAATATAATACGTCGGTTTCTTCTATAATGTCTGAAAACGGTTTATCAAACTACAACATATATACCGGTCAAAAACTCAAGGTAGTTTCCGAAGGCGCTTATGTTCCGCAGCAGCCTGCAGTGACATACGGACACTATGTTGTTAAGTTTGGAGATACGCTATCTTTGATAGCCCAAAAATATAATACCTCAATAAGCAAATTAAAAAATTTAAATCATCTTTATTCAAATGTAATAAGACAGGGCGCCGTTCTTACAGTTCCTATTTATCATCATCCTTCCGCCGATATTATTTATGTCACCGTTCAACCAGGTTATACCCTCAGTCAGATTGCTTCCAAATATAATACGTCGGTTTCTTCTATAATGTCTGAAAACGGTTTATCAAACTACAACATATATACCGGTCAAAAACTCAAGGTAGTTTCCGAAGGCGCTTATGTTCCGCAGCAGCCTGCAGTGACATACGGACACTATGTTGTTAAGTTTGGAGATACGCTATCTTTGATAGCCCAAAAATATAATACCTCAATAAGCAAATTAAAAAATTTAAATCATCTTTATTCAAATGTAATAAGACAGGGCGCCGTTCTTACAGTTCCTGAAAGTTATAAAGTTGCAGATAATAAAATTAATCATTTTAGCAATAACAATAATAATAAAACGGCGTCGTTTGAAGTACTGCATAAAAATGTTTACAACAATTCAAGCGACAGCCTTAATAACTATCAAAAGCATGATTACCTTGGAAAAAAAATAGTTAAAGTAGCGTTCAGGTATCGTGGTGTTCCATATGTCTGGGGAGGGACCACGCGCAGCGGCATGGATTGTTCGGGATTTGTTCAGCGTGTTTTTAAAAAATTAGACATTAGTATCCCAAGAACCGCACGGGAACAATCAAGGCTTGGAAAATATGTTCCGAAAAATAAATTGAAGCCTGGTATGTTGTTATTTTTTAGAACATATGCTGCATATATTTCACATGTCGGAATATATATTGGACATGGAAAATTTATTCAGGCAAATTCAGGAGTTGGCAAGGTTACCGTAAATAGTCTTTCAAATGAATATTTTGAAAGAACTTATGCATTCGCTAAATCTATTAAATAATAATAAATAAATTTAGTATAAATAAATATAAACAAGGACTCTTAATTATGTTTAATTTTAATAATTGGTATGCTCCTAATCCAATAATAAAAATAGGTCCCCTTCCTGTTCATTGGTATGGGGTGTTAATAGGAATAGGATTTATTGTCGGTATCGCTATAGCTTATTATCGTGCGAAATCATGGAGAGAAGATCCTGAAAATATCATTAATATTATGGTTTTTGCCATTCCTCTTTCAATTATTTTTGCGCGTTTATATTATGTTGTTTTTGCATGGGGATATTATGCTAGAGATCCTATATCTATATTTTATATATGGGATGGGGGGCTTGCAATATATGGCGGAGAAATCGGCGGTTTAATTGCTCTTTATGTTTATACTAAAGTCAAGAAACTGAATATATGGCTTTATATAGACACTTTTGCGCCAAGTTTAATTTTAGGACAGGCAATAGGAAGGTGGGGTAATTTCATTGATCAGCAGGCTTTTGGATACCCTGTTAAGTGGGGGTTGCCTATTGCAAAAGCTTTACGTCCTGTTAATGCCTATACGCCAAAGCATCTTATTTTTGGTTTGTGGGGATATCCTTTTCAGGCGGCATTCCCAAAAAATTTGACAATGTATCATTATTTTGAACCTTCATTTTTTTATGAATCCGTGCCTGATTTTTTAGGATTTATCTTTTTGATGATATTGTCGCGTAAAAAGCCGAAAGTTGCAGGTAAGATTTTAATAGGGTATTTAATATGGTATGGTATAACCAGGTTTTTTACCGAAGGAACAAGAATTGACAGTTTATGGCTCGGAAATACTATTAGAATATCTCAGGTGTTAAGTATGTTCGCCGTTATAGGCGCTGTTGCCGCAATAATTTATCGGCATTATCATTATAAAAATTTATAAAATATAAAAATAATTTTTTTTGTTTTATAAATTTTTATAGTTTAAATATAGTATAGAATATAATATATACGAAATGTTACTAATGTTAGCATGTTATTTTTATATTGACCTCGTCAATTTTATATTATAATTTGGTATTTTAACATATTCCCCCCATGCATGCCTAAAGGCAGGGGAGTATGTATGGTATCAACAGCGGTTGTGGAACATATCTATCTCACTCAGAGAAGATGACACTTCTCGTAAATTATGTTCCAAATTTTATTATTTATCTATTTCTTTTTCTTTCTTCCCTTCTTTTTCCTTCAACTTATTATTATTATTTGTTTCAATAAGAGTGTTTATCTTATCTGCTTCAGCAGGCGGTTTATTTACTGTTTCAGATTGTTTCTTGGCAACCTTAAGAACATAGGATAATACCAAATCTCTCACGGGATCCTCAAAAATAGAAGGAGTGAAAGCTTCTACCGCAACAAAATAGCTTGTTAAAGATAAATCAACAATCCTTATCGTAGGAAGAGGTGTTTTCTCTATAAGAATTTGTGTTAATAAATAATTATTAAACTCTTCCTTGAAAGTTTCAAAATCTATTGTTTTGTCAAGTTCAAATCTGATTCTTACTAATCGTTTGTTTGTATTTGCATAATTAGTAATCATTGACTGCATTAAAATATTATTCGGAGCTTTCATAATAAAACCGCTGTCTTCTCTAATAGTCGTGAAAAGAATGTTAATATCTTTAATAACACCCGTATATCCGGGTTTCATCGTTTCATGCTGATATGTTGACATTAAAAGTCCCCATTGCCAAGTTACTATTGTAATTCTATCGCCTATTTTGAACGGTTTTGCAAATAATATAGCAAATCCTGAAAGCAAATTTGAAAGAATAGTCTGCGATGCAAGGCCGAATATAATGCCTAAGAAAGTAGCTCCAAGAAGAATATTAGTAACATCTATTCCTAATGATGAAAAAATTAGCAAAAAAAGAATAAAATACGCCGTAAAATTTAAGAGAAATTTTAACAGACCTAATTTATCTTCCGATATATAATTATGAACTATTTTAACAAACAGATTTTGAATCAGTTTTATTACTAAAATGCCGAAAATAACAAGTACAACAGCTTTTATTATAGAAAAAGAACCTTTAGGAAGATTTTTTGAATATAACGACGCTGCATATAAAACGACATATACAAATAATAATATTGCTATAATTCCAATTACATAATATAGAACTTTTTTAAATATGTTATTTTTTTTGCCGTCCGAATTTTTATTTTCATTCATAACTAATAATTAGTAAAAATTCATTTAAAATTGATAAATAAAGCAATTAATTAAAACTTTAATTAAAATTATTTAGTATAATTTAAGTAATAATATTAAATATCGTATCTTAATTATATTATTATTATTATATTATTATAGCATTATAATTTTTCTTTTTTGTTCCCTATCTTGACAGTTATTTTTAATATTATTCTAATATTATTCTATTCTATTCTATTCTATTTTAATATTATTATCTTAATTTAAATTATAAAATTATAATTATATCGATTAATATTAATATAGATTAAATAGTTTTAAGTTTTGAAAGAAAATTATATGCCCAATCATATATATCATTATCAAAAATTATATTTTGCATTTTAGAAACCCTTTTCTTTTTTTCTTCATTATCCAATTTTAGCGCATTATTTATTGAATCTGCAAAACATTCAATATTATAGGGATTAATTAGAATTGCTTCAGAAAGTTCCTTAGATGACCCCGTAAATTTTGACAATATAAGCATTCCTTTGTAATCGGTATTTGACATTATAAATTCTTTTGCAACAAGATTCATTCCGTCATGCAGCGGACTTACAATTACAATATCCGCAATTTTATAAAAATAAATATATGATTGTAAATCTAATTGTTTTAAAAATAATATTATCGGATACCAGTCATCATTTTTATATTTCCAGTTTATCTGTTCGGCTAAACTGTTTATTTCATCATAATATTCTTTATATGCTTTTATGTGCATTCTGGAAGGAACGCCAAGCTGTAAAAAAATAAATTTGCCGATAAATTCAGGATATTTTTCTAAAAATAAATCTATAGCCATTAATTTTTCTTTTATGCCTTTTGTGTAGTCTATTCTATCAACGGAAAGCGCTAAGAATTGATGAGGAAGTTCAATAAGCTCTTTTAAATTATTAAAATCATCAGAGTTAATGTTCATATCTTTTGAAAAATCATATAGAGAGCTTGCGTCTATACTTATAGGAAATGGATTAATTTTGGTTGTATGACCCTTGTATGTAACTAAGTAATCGGCCCAATTAACTTGTGCTTCCAGTTCCCATTCGCAGGCTTTTAAAAAATTTTGGCAGTGGTATAAAATATGAAAGCCAATCAAATCATTTGACAGTAGACCTTCTAAAAGCTCTTTTTTTTCGGGGCATATTGAAAAAACTTCAGGATTTGGCCATGGAATATGCCAGAATATTCCGATTTTTAATGATTCATCGTATTCTTTTATATATTTTGCAGCTAATGATAAATGATAATCTTGAAGCCAAATAATATTGTCGGTGTCATCTTTGCTATTTTTGTCATTCATTAACTTTATTTCTTCTATGACCGAATCGGCAAATTTCTTATTTACTCTTTTATAAATTTCAAAATATCTTGAATCAAATTCAGGCTGCTTATAAACTATATGGCTTAAAGGCCATAAAACAGAATTTGAATAGCCGTAATAATATCCGTTTATATCTTCTTTACTTAAGAATAATCTTTTCAACGAATATGATTCTTCATCGGGAGGCAATTTAATTTTATTGTTTTTATCTATAACCACTTTATCGGCGCTTCCGCCACCATAAGCAATCCATGTTCCGTTAAGGTTCCGCATTATGGGTTCTAATGCTATAGTCAGACCGCCGACAGAGCGGTGAGAAATAATTTTTTTGCCTGAATATTCATGAACAATGGGCTCCCTATTAGAAACCGCAATAAGATTTATATTTTTAAATTTTTCTCTAATCAGAACATTAAATTGTTTTTTTTCCATAACATAATTGGATTATATGTATAATTTGTTGTATAATTTTAAATGATGTGCATGTAATTTAAATAATTATAAAATATTGATATATATTTACCGTAAAAAAATAAATTATTGCAAAAAATATATTAAATTTTTAAATTTATTATAAAATAATATCATTTTTTTCAATTTTTTTCAATATTATAATAATTTTTTTATTTGTGTTGTAATATTATATATCATTTTATTAAATTTATTATTATTAATAAAATGATTATATCAATAAATGTTTGTAATTTCTTTTAATAAATTTAACAAAATTAATAAACAAATCTGATATAGTTAGTTAAAGATAAAATTATAATTTAATTATAATAATTAGTTGAAATTATTTATTTACATCATTTACATCATATTAATATATTATGAATTATATTATTAATTAAATTATTAATTATGATTAATTTTTTAGACAATTTAAAAAAAATAGAAAATAAAATACAAACTTTCAAACCGGATATATTGGTTTTATGCATTGATTTTGACGGAACTCTGACTAAAATTTACGAGAGTCCTTTTGATGCCGTGTTGGAAGATAATTATAGAGGAATTATTGAAAATATAAGAATTATTGAAAATATATTTTTTTGTATAGTAACAGGAAGAGAATTATCTGATATTATTAAAAGAATAGATATAAAGAGCAATATTATATATTCAGGCAATCACGGTTTTGAAATCAAAAGTTTATATGAAAAAATAAAATTAAATTTTGTATATAAAGATTTAAAAAATTATATGTTTGTTTTAAAAGATATTATTAAAAAAGTGAATGAAATTCCAATAAAAAATTTAATTATTGAGAATAAGAAATATTCAATAAGTTTACATTATCGTATTTTACGGCATGAAAATATAAAAATTTTAAAAGATGAAGTTAAACATATTATGAATTCAAATAATGATTTTAAGAGTATGTTTGAGTTAAAAAAAGGAAAAAAAATTATTGAGATAAGACCTAAAATTAAATGGGATAAAGGAAAAGCATGTGATTTTATTATTAAAAAAATTTCAATGCAGCTAAACGGAAATTTTCATAGCGGATTAAATAAAGATAACAGCAATTATAATAAGAAGGATATAATAAATATGTTAAGAGTTAATATTGGAGATGATTTAACTGATGAAACAATGTTTTATAAAAATAAATATTCATTTAAATCAAATTCAAAAAAAATTAATGTAATGTCAATAAATTGTGTTGTAGGAGAAAAAGAATCTTCAGCAGATTATTATATAAATAATCATCGTCAAACTTATGAAGTACTTGAAAATATTTCTAATGTTTTTAACAATTCTAAATTTTAAAATATTATACCTTAAATCACCGTTAGAAATTTCTTTTTCTGGATTCCTGCCAATACAGGAATGACTTTACGAAGGTTTAAATTTTAACCTAAAAATAAAAAATAAAATAGAACAATATTGATAAGTTATAATTTTATAATAATAAAAGCTGTGAAGTTGGGTTAAGCTGATAACATAACATAACATAACATAACATAACATAACATATAAATATTATAGGAGAATTAATTATGAGTATGCTTTTTAAGCCTATACAGTTTAAAGATTTAACTATTAAAAACAGAATAATGATGGCTCCGATGTGCATGTATTCTGCTAAAGACGGTGTTGTTTCAGACTTTCATATGGCTCATCTCGGCGCAAGAGCAGTCGGAGGAGTAGGATTAATTATGGTTGAGGCAACGGGTGTCAGCCCTGAAGGCAGAATAAGCCCATACGATGCGGGAATATGGGATAAAAAACATGTTGAAGCGTTTAAACCGATAGTTAAGTTTTGCAAAAGTTTTGGCTCTGCAATGGGTATTCAGCTTGCTCATGCAGGAAGGAAAGCTTCAACTGATGCTCCATGGTTAGGCGAAAAGCCGTTAAATTCTCAAAATGGCGCATGGCAGACATTGGCTCCGAGCGCAATTCAATTTAATGAAGGGTTTCCTGTTCCAAAAGAAATGGATTTTAATGATATAAAAAAAGTAATAAATGATTTTACTAATGCAGCAAAAAATGCAAATGACGCAGGATTTGATATTATTGAAATTCATGCTGCCCATGGTTATTTAATTAATGAGTTTTTATCTCCTGAATCTAATAAAAGAATAGATTTATACGGCGGTCCAATTGAAAATAGAGCTAGACTGTTATTAGAAATAATAACAAGTATTAAGTCTGTTTGGCCGGAAAATAAACCTATTTTTGTCAGAATTTCCGCTATTGATTGGATCGAAGGCGGGGTTCAATTAGAGGATTCGGTTTATCTTGCGAAAATGCTTAAAAAGGTTGGAATTTCTTTAATTGATTGTTCTTCAGGCGGAATATCTCCGCATGCTAAGATGAAAATATATCACGGATATCAAATAAAGTTTGCCGATGAAATAAGAAAAAAAGCCGATATTCCTGTTTCTACTGTCGGTTTAATTACAAAACCGGAATTTGCGGATTATCTTGTTTCTTCATATTTAGTTGATATGGTTGCATTAGGCAGAGAGCTTTTAAGAAATCCTTATTGGCCGTTGTATGCAGCCCATAAATTAGGTGTTGATATTGAATGGCCCAATCAATATAAAAGAGCTAAATTATAAGAAATAAATGAGTTGTGTAAAATATATAGGCAAAAGGGCAAAAATAGATGTGTTTTTATTATTATAAAAATATATTAAAAGCAAAAATATATATTGATAATATTAGTATTTTATGATATATTAATAATTAATGTAGAATATTAACCAATAAAGTTTCTTAAATTATTAAAATTATTATATTATATGAATAGGGATTAAGGCAAAAAAATTAAGAATATTTTAATTGTAATTAATATATTCTTAATTTAAATAGTGTTTAAATTATAATCAAATAATATTAATTAACTTATATTATTTATTAAATTACTAAATTAAAAATTTATTAAATTAAATTAAATTAAAATAAGGAGTAGTTAAAGTGGATAAGGAAAAAATTAACCAAGTTATTGATTATGTAGACTCTTTGTTGCAGAAAATTAAAAGTGAAGTAGTCAAAGTGGATAAGGAAAAAATTAACCAAGTTATTGATTATCTAAACTCTTTATCGCACAAAGCTAAAGACGTAGTGACTAAAAGCGTAGCAGCTAAAAACGAAGCAACTAAAAGCGTAACGGCTAAAACAGAAGAAGTTAAAGAAGCAGTTAAAATGGATGAAGAAGAAATTAGACGTATTATTGATTTCGTAGTCTATTTAGCGCACAGTTTAGTTGACATTGTCGTGCATGCAAAACACTTGTCGGATAAAAAAAGCGATGATAAAATGGATAACAACGATAATACGCCGGAGATTATTGCAAAAATTTTGCATATTATTATTGATGTTTTACAAAAATTATCTTATTCTATAACCGCAAATGCCAATAAATCAAATAAAAACTGATAATAACGGTAAAACTATCAATAAAAACAATAAAAAGAATAACGACTTAAAATTTAAAATAATAAAGAAAGCATTTGAATCCGCCAAAAAAAGGTGATAATGCCATAGTAAAGGCTTGCATTTTAGTTCAGATTAACTAGAACCATGCTGTGCAGGGAGAAGGGAAATACTCAGATTTCTCTCCTGCGTATCTTGAATACGGTTGAGTTCTTATACAAATAAGCTCAGTTCGTTATTTAAAATAAAGATAATTTTACAGTTTCTAAAAAAATAGAGAGGTTATATTTATATAATGTCGAGAGTTATATTTTTACGCTTATTTATCGGGTTATTCGGTCTTGTCTTTATTGTGCTCACATTTTGGTTAAGCGTATATTTCCATTTGAGTACTTCTACAAAAATAGTAATCGTATTGGCTTTTGCGTTAGCGACTATTTTTGCGGAGTTGGTAATAGCTATAGATAATCTGGAAAAAAGATTAAAGGCAGCTTTTCCGTCATTAGAACTTTCTCTTAAAGAACAAATTGTAGTTAATGAAACTATAATGTTATATAACAAGCTTAAAAAGAAAAAAAAAGATATTTCGACACAAATAGCTATTGCAGATTTTGAGAAAATTCATCATCTATTAAAGCAGGCTGAAAAAGGAGGAGATTTTACTTTCCATGATATTTATGCCGCTAAAATGATTATATTGGAGGAATTAAAACCTGGTCAGTCTTTTAAGGTTGCGAGTAATCTCATAGAACCGTTTTATTGGAAATCGGGTAAGTATGCGACTGAGCATACAAAATTAAATTATAGGCAGGCGAAAAGAGGCGTTCACATTGAACGTATATTTATTTTAAAAAATGAGGATGATTTCTCTAAAATAAAAGATATCATGGAAGAGCAGGCGCAAAATAAAATTGATGTATTTTATGTTTTTAAAAACGATTTAAATAAGTTGCTGCCATACGCTAGTTTTGTTATTGCAGAAGAATTGTCGGTAGGGGTAATTTCGCATAGAGAAGATTTATTGGGAAAGGTCACTATTACATCTAACAACGAGATAATTGCAGAACTTGACTGGCAATTTGATAATATCAAAAAACAATCCAAGAAATTTAGTATGGCAAAAAAGCCTTAATTAAGCTGTAACGATGTCTTTTGCCGTCTATCGTAAACTCGCTCCGATAAATTTGCGTCACAATTTCCTATTATTCTTATCAAGGCTTTGCCGCTTTTTTATTTAAGCTTATAATCTATTAATATTATTATATTTTATTTTGTGCGGTTCCATAAAAATTTGTATGCCCCATAAATATAGTAATATCAATGATTTGCTGTTAATAGCGGTGAAGTCGGGATAAATTTACCATTTTTAAGGAGATTATCAAGATAAATGATATTACTTTGAACAGCTTATTTCTTGTGGTGCCGAAGGGGGGAATCGAACCCCCATGGAGTTGCCTCCGCCGGATTTTGAGTCCGGTGCGTCTACCAATTCCACCACTTCGGCTTTTGATATTATTAATTTTACAATATAAATTAATAATATTCAATAAAAATTAAGTATTTGTTGTTTACTTTTATTTTACCTATTGAAATTAATTTTTAATTTATTATCACATTTCATTTATTATTACATGATTAAGATAATAAGTTAATGACAATAAAAATTAAGTATTTTGGTTTTTTATAAATTAAAATATTGTTTGCATTATATTTTAATTTATATTAGATTAATTATAAGCAGTAAGTCTATCCTATTACAATTTTAATATATTAGTTTTAAATATATTAAAATTGTAAATTTGCAAATAAATAATATTTATATATAGTATTATAACTGATATAATATTATATTGAAAAATATAAAAAATATTGTATCTTATTTAAAAGTTTAACAATATTTCAGTATATAAATTTAATATTTATTAATTTTATTAATGTTTATTAATACTATGAGCGATTTTAAAATTGATGATTTTCATAAAATTATTGATGATAATTACGGCGACGGCGATGACATTGATTTATTAGATATGGATA
>JAJZVN010000044.1 GCA_021845685.1 bacterium | reverse complement strand
GGCACGAACATAAAATAAAAAGGAGCGACAGGGAAAAACTTAAAAACCAGAAAGGGTGCGTTTTATGGCTTACCGGGCTCAGCGGATGCGGAAAAAGCACCATTGCAAATATGCTTGAAGAACGGTTGAACGGAAAAGGTTACCATACCTATCTTTTAGACGGCGACAATATAAGGCACGGGCTCAGCAGGGGACTGGGATTTTCCGAAGAAGACAGATTAGAAAACATAAAAAGAGTCGCCGAAGCCGCCAAACTTTTCGTAGATGCCGGAATTATCGTTATTGCATCCTTTATTTCGCCTTTAAAGAAGCACAGGCAGACGGCAAAGGAAATAATAGGCTCCGGCGATTTCGTCGAAATTTTTATAGATACGCCTTTTCACGAATGCGTTAAAAGGGATGCTAAGGGCTGGTATAAAAAGGCGCTTAACGGAGAAATAGAAAGCTATACCGGCGTCGATTCTCCTTACGAAAAGCCGGAAAAGCCGGATATTAAAATAAATACAAATGAGATAAAATCTGAAGCTTATATTGAAAAAATTATAAAAATTTTGGAAGAAAATTATGTAATATTGTAGAGTTTTTATAGATTTATGAATATTTCATTTAACTGATAAATATAAAAATACAGGAGGGTTGATTTTGGAAAAATCAAATGACTTATCGGTATTAAATAAATTTGAAGATAATAATAGGCCTACAATATCTGCGGTAATAAATACATTAAACGAAGAAAAAAACATTTCATTTGTTTTGCGGTCTGTAAAATCGTGGGTCGATGAAATAATTTTGGTCGACATGCACAGCGAGGATAAAACCGTGGAGATAGCAAAAGGATTCGGAGCCGAAATTTATTATTACGAAAGAACGATATCGTTCGAGAAAGCAAGGGCATACGCGGTTTCTAAGGCGACAAAAGACTGGATTGTTATGATAGATGCGGATGAACTTATTCCGTTTAATTTAAGCAAAAGATTGATAGATATAGCAACAAAAGACGAAGCTGATATAGTATCTATTCCAAGGGTAAATTATCTTTTAGGAACAAGAATATTGCATACCGGATGGGACCCCGAACAGGACAGGCAGATGAGATTTTTCAAGAACGGTTTTCTTGAAATAGAAATAAAACTGCACCATGTTAATATACCGAAATACGGAGCAAGAGTCGTATTTCTTCCTTATAAGGAAGACGAAGCGATGGTTCATTTTAATTACACAAATTCCTTTCATTTTATTGAAAAACTTAATAAATACACAACGCTTCATGCGCACCAGATGCATGAACAGGGTGTTAAAAGCAACACAACGGCTGCTTTGCTGGGCATGATAGACGGTTTTATGCATCGTTATTATCGCAACAATGGCTACTTGGACGGATGGAGAGGACTTTACTTATCTTTATTTATGGGTTTTTATAATCTTACAATTCAGGCAAAGTTGAATGAGCTTGAAACGATAGGCGAAGAAGAAAATATAAAAGAAATTTATATCAAAAGAGCGGAATCTTTATTAAAAGAATATGAATCATAATGGGATATAGGTATATTTGGTAAAATGACAAATAAAAGAGTATGCATTGTAACCAACGGAATTTTCGGAGTGCCTTACGACAGCGAAATAAGCATTTATTATAGCGAATTGGCGCTTTTTTTAAATTCATCAGGGTATGATGTTTCTATTTTATTTGCGAATAAAAATATTGAACAATATAAAGAAAAAATAAGCATTATTAATTCATTTTGCATTAGCCTTAATCTTAAGTTATTTTTATTAATATCCTCTGGAGACGATAAATATTTTTCGGATAGATTAGCCAATGAAAATCTTGTTAGTTCATATAAAATTTATAATTGGTTTAAATCTCAGCCAAATTTCGACATTATATTTTTCAGCGATTATGAAGGATTTGGTTTTTATTCATTACTTGCAAAAAATCAGGGGCTGATGTTTCAAAATTCAAAAATAATAGTTAAAGTTTTTCATCCGACAAGATGGAAACTTTTTGCTAATAAGACGGACTTTGATTCTCTCGATTATATTGCAATCGATTATATAGAAAAAAAATCAATAGAATTATGTGATGTCTTGTTGGTCTCGTCGAATTATATCGTGAACTGGATTAAAGACAACGATTGGCAAATCCCGAGTGAAGTATATATGATTTGGGATATAATTTACGACGGCGTCAATGAAATTATTAACATCGGCAATAACAAGAGTAATATATTAGAGAAAGAAAATAAAAGAAAGCACTTAATTAATGAATTGGTTTATTACGGAAATTTTGAAAAGCAAAAAAATATAGATATATTTATCGATGCAATAGATATTTTTAATATAAAATACTCCATGTTACATAGAAATTTAGTTGTATCTTTTATATTTTCAGGCGATAAACCAGATGAAGATTCGATGAAAAATTTACATAATAGAATTAAACACTGGAATTTTAAGATAAACATAATAGATAGTTTTGATTTTAATCAATCGGTCAAATACCTTTTGCAAGATAACGGGAAACTTTTGATTCTGCCATATTTATTGGAAAATACACCTTATATAATTACAAAATGCTTGTATTATGATATACCTTTTATAGTTTCGGATAAGATTGCATCTTTAGAATATATAGAAGCAGAAGATGTTGCAAACCGCAGTTTTGTTCTAAATAAATTTATTTTAGCCGATAAGATACATGATTACATGATAAACGGAATTACGCCCACCAAATCTAATTATAGCATAGACAAAGTAAAAAAAGATCTAATTAAATGCATCGAAGAATTATCTTTTGATTTAAAATCTATCGCGGATTTATCTTTAAAACCAAAAGTTTCGGTTTGTCTCGTGCATCACGAAAGACCTCATTTATTGAAATATGCCGTAGATTCTTTAAGAAAACAAGATTATACAAACTATGAAGTTATTTTAGTCGACGATGGCAGTAGAGATAGAGAATCCTATAATTATTTAAACAGTTTAAGCGAAGAATTTAATGACAGAGGTTGGAAGATTATTATGCAACCAAATCTTCATTCAAGTGCTGCAAGAAATAGGGCGGCAAAAGAAGCTTCAGGCGAATATATTGTTTTTTTAGATGACGACGATTATGTAAAGCCTTATAATATAAGTACTTTTATTAAAGCAATGATAAATAGCAAGGCGGATGTGTTGACTTGTTTCCCTCTTGTATTCAATAGTAACGTTGAGCCAAAAGATGAAGATGTGACGCAAATATGGATTTTTACGGGAGATCCTGCATCAGGTATATTTGAGAATTCTTATGGGCCTATAAATGCAATGTTCAAAAAAAACGTGTTTTTTGAGTTAGGGGGATTCACTGAATTAAAAGGTTTAGGATTAGAAGACTGGGAAATATTTGCCAATGCGGTTTTGAACGGCTATAAACTTGAAGTTATACCAGAGCCTTTATTTTATTATCGCATAATAAAAAACAGTAAAAATAACGTTAATACTTCTACTGATATTTATTATAATAATCAGAGAGTTTTAAAACCTTATTTGAATGCATTTGGAGCCGATATGGCATCTGCGGTAATGTATTTGAAAAATATGAAAAAATTAAATTATGAAAGATTATATCTAAATAATTATATTTTAACATTAAAGCAGAATTTAAAAGATAAGTTTAATATAATTATATAGTTGTGAAGATTTATAAATTTTATATTATCTATAATGCAAATAATTTTAAAATAACCGGTAATTAATGAACTATAAAAAAACAGCAAAAAAATAAAATGAAAACATATCCAAAAGTAAGCATATGCATAACAGTTTACAATAAAGAAAAATACATTGCCCAGTCTATCGAGAGTGCTATCTCACAAGATTATAAAAACATTGAAATAGTCATTCACGATAATGCTTCCACCGACGGCAGTGTGGATGTAATAAAAAAATATTTATCGGACAACAGGATAAAGTTTTATAGAGATGAAATAAACTCTGGTATGTACTATAGCTTCAAGACGGCTCTTGATAAAGCCACGGGAGAGTGGGTTACTTTTCTTAACAGCGATGATTATTGGATAGATAAAACCTTTATATCTCAAGTGGTTAACCGGGCATGCAAATTTGGCGACATCGTTGCAGTATGCGGGGGGTATAAAATTATTTATGAAAATGAGGCAAATAGAATTTGGGATCTTTCCGATAACACCGAAGAAGTCGTCGAAGGAACCGAACTATTTTTAAGGGGCTATGAGTTTTGGGCGCCGATAGCTTTCGAAGCAATGCTTATAAAAACTTCAATATTGAAGGACATCGACATGACTGCTTCTATGACGCTTGCTTTTGATTTGGACACATTCTGGAAGCTATGCCTAAGAGGTAATATGTATATATTAAGAAAGCCGTTTCTTATGTTTAGATCACATGAAAGCAATTCATCAGGGTATGATTCTATAAATGAATTCATGAATAAAATAATATATGATGCAACAGTTCCTATTATATCCTATAATATTGCCTTAAAAGATAACTTAATTAATAAAAACATTTTAAATAAATGGCTTACAAAAAATATTATTACACTGATTTTAGGGAAATGGGGATGGGATAAATTAGATATTTTAAATGTTGCATTTGAAAAAGTTCTTGTAGAAAAGGGCTTTTCAAAAGATTTATTCAGTTTAAAAAATATTTTTGAAAGGCTTAAAAAGATTAATATTATTGAAAAAAAAATAAATTATTCCTACGAGATTGATGAAAACGACATAGAAAAAATAGATAAAAGGACATCATCTTTATTAAAAAAATATATTCAAAACGATTTTGTTGCGGAAGATATAGATTATGAAAGTGCATTAGAAAAAAACAAAGAATTAAAAAATAAATTAATGAAAATTATTAAAAATGATTTTGAGTTAGTCGGCGGTTTTATTTATAATGTTAACATTAAAGAAGGACTTACAAAAATAGGCGTTGATAAAGAAAACGTAAGAGATTTTTTCGATATTTTTATTTATTCAAAAATTTATATATTTTTGCCGGACGAGTACGGGTTTCAAAATTTTATAAACGAAGGGATTGGCCTTATCGACCAAATTAACGGCAATAAATTAGACGTATATAAAATTTATAATAAAAATATAGATATTTTTTGCAAAGGAATGGCAATAACCGAAAAAAATAAAACTACCGCAGATAAAATTTTTATTGGATTAGTACAAAACAACCAGATAAAATATTTTATAGAAACTAAAATATATGGAAGAACCGAAGTTGTCAATGCATTGGATTTGTCGTTAAATGAAAGTTACTTCTATTATTTTGTTATCCCTGCCGATATTATATTATCAGGCGAATATGACATTGTAACCATTGTTATGAGAGACAGAAATGCGTTAATTTCCGACAATAGAAAAAAGATAATATTTTAAATTAATTGCCTTTTCCTTTCAAAATATTTTTCTATAAATGTTAATTTTTAATTTGATACGTATAACATAATATTCTTATTCGATTGATATATTTATTTTATGTTATAAACCGGGAATTATATAATTTTTATTATATGATAACAAAAATGACAGAAAATATTTTTATAGTTCCAAATAACCGCATTAATAACAATTCTATATTGATAGTCCGTCTTGATTCAATAGGCGATTATATTTTATTTAGAAATTTTATCAAGTTAATTAAAACAAGCTCTAAATATAAAGATTATAGCATTACGTTGCTTGGCAATATTGTATGGAAAGATTTATCGGTTGAACTTGATAAAAATTATATTGATAAATATATCTGGATCGACAGAGATGAATTTAATAAAAATATAGATTATAGATATAACAAGATAAAAGAAATAACTTCATGTGGCTATGAAGTTATAATACACCCAACTTATAGCAGAGAGTTTTTTATCGGCGATTCCATAGTCAATGTAGTGACGGCAAAAGAAAAAATCGGCAGTGAAGGCGATTTAAGCAATATAGAACCTTGGCAGAAAAAAATAGGCGATTCTTATTATACAAAACTTATTACTGCAAAAAAAGAAATAATGTTTGAATTTTATAGGAATAAGGAATTCTTTGAAAATATTATTGAAACAAAACTGGAAATTAAAAAACCGCATATTAATCTTATACCTAAAGAACTTCCTTTTTTGCTTCCAAAAAGATATGCGGTACTTTTCATAGGGGCAGATTCAGGTTTCAGAAAGTGGTGGAATGCTGAAAACTTTGCAAAAGTCGGTAGATATATTAAGTCAAAATACGGCTATGAAATAGTCCTATGCGGCGAAAAGGAAGATATAGGTGATGCAAAAGAGTTCGATAATTCTTTTGGCATGGATTTTGTTAATTTAGTCGGAAAAATATCTTTGATTGACCTGCTTTATGTAATACATAGAGGAAATATGATGATAGCAAATGAGTCGAGTGCGCCTCATATTGCAGTTGCAATAGGAATGGCAGATATATTTGTAATACCTAATGCAAATCATTTTGGACGGTTTGTCCCATATCCTAAAGAAATTTGCGAAAATTACCGTGAAATTTATCATCCAGATGCTGAAGGAGGTTCAGGATTAAAACCATATTCATTTGTTTTTAAATTCGGGGAAAATTTTAACAAAACGAATGTCTTTACACATATTGGGTATAATTTCGGCGATAATGCTATACATATGCAATATTTAAGAATGCTTGCCTGTAAGCACAAGGAAGTTACATTTTTTCATTTTGCCAAGAAAAACTATATTAATGATTTGAAATTTTATATAAGCGATTTAAGCAACGTAATTATATTGGATTTATTTTATCGTCCCATGTTTTCGTTGGATGCATGGAAAAACGCAGGCCAATTTTGGTTTAATCATAATAAGAAATTAGATTTTGTTGAATTTTATATAGATTTTTTTGATAAACTTTCTGCAAAAATATTTTTAGAAAATCCAATAAAGCATAAGAAAGATTTTATATTTGACGGTAAATTATTTCTTGACAAGTCAAGAAAATTTCCTGATTATGACTGGTTTGTTGTAAATTCTTTGCCGCTAAGCGAACAATTTAAATCAAATATTGTTGAGCTTGATGAGTTTTGTATTAAACTGTCTAATAAATTTTCAGTTATTACAACTCGCAAGATTGCAGATATACCTTGCACGACAGATTACGGTATGAGTATGTCAGACATAGCTGCCCAATCTTTAAACTGCAAATTTCATCTTATGATTTCAACCGGTCCTAGTTGGTATGTATTGAATAATATTAATTGCAAAAGGAGCAAAGGGATTTTTTTACTATTAGATAATGAAGAAGTAATTTTTAGCGACAATATGAAAGTATTTCGTTCCGTAAAAGAATTTGAAGAATTTTTTATAAATTCAAAATTTTAATAGGAGCCTCTATGGAATACGCCAATAAAAACGATTTGATTGAATTTGAGCAAAAAATTGCATCTCATTGGGAAGACGGAAGGTTGCCGTTTTTGGTTCACTTATCCGGCGGCAATGAAAGTTTTTTAATAGATTTTTTTAGAGATAATATTATCGAAGGAGACTGGATTTTGAGTACCCATAGAAACCATTATCATGCTCTATTATCTGGTATATCTAAGGAAAAACTTGAAAAACTTATATTAGACGGCGACAGTATGTTCGTTTTTGATGAAAAACGAAAATTTTTAACTTCATCCGTTTTAGCCGGTACAACTTGCATTGCCGCTGGAATAGCATGGGCATTAAAAGAGGAAGGCTCTAAAAATAAAGTGTGGTGTTTTTTGGGAGACGGAGCGGAGGAAGAAGGACATTTCTATGAAGCAGTTATGATGGTGCAGGGTTATAATTTACCGTGTACTTTCATTATCGAAGATAACAACAGAAGCGTTGACACTGCCATAAACGACAGATTGCCAAACAGTTTTAGGATGGAGTGGCCAAAATGTGTTATTAGATATAAATATACGCCATCCTTTCCTCATGCCGGAAACGGAACAAAAAAAATGATTAAATTTAAAAACATAAAAAGAAAACCGCAGGGAGAAAATAAATGAATATTGTTGGCTATAAAGATGCTTTAATAGAAGGGAACACTAAGTTGGGGCAAAATAAAAATACCAGATTCATCGGATACGGTCTTAAAAAAGGCCGGGCGCTTGGAACATTGAAAAATATTGACGAATCGCAAATTATAGAAACTCCTGTAGCCGAGAATCTAATGGTTGGGCTGGCTATGGGTTTATCCCTTAAAGGATACCGCCCTGTTGTTTTCATAGAGCGCATGGATTTTATAATGAATTCTATGGATGCCATTGTTAATCATTTAGATAAAATGAAAGATATTTCCAGAGGTGAATTTAACCCAGCTGTAATTTTAAGATGCGTAGTGGGAAATTCTAAAAAGCCTCTTTATACGGGTATAACGCATACGCAGGATTTTTCAAAAGCGATAAAATGTCTGGTTTCGTTTCCTGTTATCCTGCTAAACACTGCCGATGATGTATTGAAAGCATATATTAAAGCGGAAAAATTACAAAAAAAAGGTATTTCTGTTATTTTGATTGAGTATAAGGATAAAATATGAAGAATAATAAATACAGCGATTATAAGATTTTTCATTTTGAAGATAAGATTAATTCTTTTAAAGAAGATATAGTAACTTCACCTGTTTATGTAAGAATTAAGCCGACTAATGTTTGTAATCACGGTTGTTTTTTTTGCGTTTATTCTACCGGTTTTAGGGCAAAAGATAAAGCAAATCATTTAATTAGCGGGATGCATTCCGATATTAATGAAAAAGACACTATCCCTACTGAAAAATTAATGGAAATTTTAGAAGATTTGCATGAGCTGGGGGTAAAAGCGGTAACATATTCCGGCGGAGGAGAACCATTGCTGCATAAAGATATAATTAAGATTATGCAGCAAACTTTAAACTATAATATAGATTTATCCATATTAACTAACGGACAACTTTTAAACGGAGACAGAGCGTATGTTTTGTCAAAAGCTAAGTGGGTTAGAATATCAATGGATTATAGTAATTCCAAACAAATGGTTAGCTCAAGAAATGTCAAGGATTCTAGTTTTAATGAAGTTATTGAAAATATCATTAATTTTTCAAAGATAAAACAGAAATCCTGCGAACTTGCTGTCAATTATATTATTTATAACGGAAACTTTCATAATATTTACGATTTT
Organism: bacterium; assembly: GCA_021845685.1. Classification (GTDB taxonomy): domain Bacteria; phylum SZUA-79; class SZUA-79; order Acidulodesulfobacterales; family Acidulodesulfobacteraceae; genus Acididesulfobacter. The sequence continues at coordinate 2,569 of JAJZVN010000044.1, read as the reverse complement.
TCAAAATTATTAAAAGAAATTGGCGTTGAAAATGTAAGGTATTCTCCTATGTGGGTTCCAGACTTTTACGATTATCATTCAAAAATTGCGGAAGACGTCCAAAGACAGTTAGACAAGGTATCAACCCTTATTGATAATTCATTTACTATTAATACCACTTATAACATACAGCCGAATTCATCCCATTCAATCAATAGAAGCTATGAAAGGTGTTATATAATGCAAACGGTCCCTGTAATAGCCGCAGATATGTGTGTTTATACCTGCCATAACAAGGCATATGATAAAACAGGAAAAATTGGTTCAATTAAAGATATGAGGTTTAAAGAAATGTGGTTTTCTGACGCAACTAAAGATTTCTTTAAAAATTTCAACCCTAAAGAGGCTTGCAGACATGAATGTTCTAACGACAGAAAGAATATTATTATAAATTCTTTTTTAGACGCAAACGTCGATAATTTTATTTAAAAGGAAGCGTTAGATATTCTAGGTCAATCTAATATTGTTTTATTAATTTTATAAAAACATAACATATTTATGGAAATAAAAAATATTTTAATTTGTACACTTAGATATGTAAACTATAACGATGAAGGTTTAATGAAAAATTATCATATTCCTTTTCAACTTTTGTCAAATTTGGTTGATACTTTAAATTCAATAAAGTCATTTAATGTTCATACGTTTTTTTTTGATGAGCATCTTGAGCAATACCCCGGTTCAAATTTTAAAATTTCTTTAATAAATTTACTTCGCGAAAAGAAACCGGATCTGATTGTTTTTGATCAGTTGCTTTTAGGCTTTGTTTCGCCAGTACATTCGTTGACAAACAAGCTTCAAAAATTTGAGATTCCTTTTTATCAAAGTTTTTTTTACTATATTAAAAAAAATCTAAAAATTCCTTTAGTTATTTGTTGGACAGATTTGCAATTAGGTTTATCAATTGATGTTGCCAAACAACTGGAAGATTATGTAACATTGCATAATGTTTGGGACATAAAAAGAGACGAAAGTTTTGGAAAAAATTATCTATTTACTCCGTCGCCTATTAATTCAGAAGTCTATAATAATTTAGTCTCAGCGGACAGATATATAGATATTTCATTTGTGGGTTCAATCGGCAGTAAACCGGATAGACAGAAAATATTGAATAGCATAAATAAATTAAAACTTAATTCGGAAATTCGTGCCGGAGGTCTATGGTCAGGTAAAGATACTTTCTTAACTGATAATCAATGTGCAGATATTTACAGAAGATCAAAAATGGTTATTAATTTTTGCTTAAATGAGGAAGGCAAGGCGCAGATCAAAGGAAGAGTTTTTGAAACAACATTATGCGGAGCACTTCTCCTAGAACAAGAAAACAATGAAACGTCTCAATATTTTACGCCTTACATAGATTATATACCATGGAAAGATGAAAATGATTTAATTGAGAAAATAAAATATTATTTATCCCACGATGAAGAAAGAAAGGCTATCACTTTAAGCGGATCTGAAAAAGCAAATAAACTTTACACAGGTAAAGTTTATTGGGAGCTACTACTTAAAAAAATTAACAATGTATTGGTCTAACCCCCCATATTGTTTATACTACTCCCCAATATCCGGACCAAAATTAACTATTGTTAAGGTGTGATAGTTTTATTGAATTTATTATTTTATATAATAATATATATCTATTTACGTGTCTTAGTATTTAGTTTTATATGATTATATAAAATATTGTTATATTAAATCATAATTATCTTACTGTGTCAAGAAAATATTTAACTCGCCATTTAAATTTTAAAATGGAAGTCTTTTTGTTTTAAAAAAATTAAAGATTTTAACCGCCGCCGAAAAAGTTGGTCAACTTTTATAATGCACTTCGTACGGCGTTTTATATTCTAAAGACTGATGAGGCCTGTCGTAATTATACATCCTGAAATATTCAGAAATGTTTTCGTAAGCTTCTTTTGGCGATTTATAATCTTTAAGGTAGACCTCTTCATACTTTAAACTGCGCCATAATCTTTCTATAAAAATATTATCGAACGCTCTGCCTCTTCCGTCCATCTTATCTTTACGCCCGATTCTAAAAGTTTACCGGTAAATGCTTTGCCGGTAAACTGAGATCCTTGGTCGGTGTTGAATAGTTAGACGGAACGATGAACAGATCCAAATCGGCTTTTGATACGTCGATTCCAAAAAAAGATTCTTCCATAAATACCTCCGTTAATTTTAAATAAACTCATTCTTGCAAAGATTCGGGCTTATAAGCCCGGGCAACTGTTCGAGCTTTATTTAATATGCGGCCGGTAGCGAAAAATGCTGACACACGAACTTATAAGTTCTTGATTTATTACTTTCTGCTATCAGCCGTTTACTGCCAAAACTTAAATTTTTAAATGCTAATGCTGCGTTTATTTCATCAAGTTATGCATTATAGCAATTAGGCGTAGTAATTTTCAACTAAGTAAGATTTTAATCTGCTTTAATTATTTTCGGCGGCCTAATTATCCCCGCCCTCCCGCCCTAACGTCTTAAATAAATATGTATATTAAATTATATTATGTATATTATACAA
>JAJZVN010000043.1 GCA_021845685.1 bacterium | reverse complement strand
GGTACCCGGCATAAGGCATAAATAAAGGAGGAAAATATAACCTATGGTAACTTAGCTATTTTAAATTAACTTACTGGTGCATTTTTACTCCGCCGATGTGGTGCACTTTTAGATTGCCGTTGACATAAGAGCAATAATCCCGCTTATTATAGCAAGCCATTTAAAAATAAATTTATACAATGTTGATATTGTCTCGTCATCAGAGTTCTCTGGATTATATGCGTTATATAAATAATAACAATAACCTGCAAATGAAGCAAAAAATATTAAAACAATATAAGGCTTTATAACTGGGCTAGGTATAAAATGATAAACTATATAAAAAACAAGTACAATACTTAAAAAATAAATGATGTGAAGTGTAATTATAGAGTCGTTTTTACCAATAGACTTAAAAAGGCGGGTCTTTAACTTAGTGAAAAAAAAGTATGAGCCAACTATAAATCCGACAACTACAACAAATATGATAAAAAAATTCCAAAAGAATGGTAATAATTGACTCATATAACCTCTTGTGTGAATATTTTTTAAATATATTTATAAACTTCTTTGATAAAAATGCTTATCTTATTTTAATAAATTTAGAAAAAATAAAAAGAGCTGTTGTTGAAAATAAAACCCAAATAGATACAGCGATAATAAGGTTGTAAAACTTATTTTGACTTCCAAACAAATAAACAAATAAAAACGATATACTGACTATAAATGAAAATACGGCAAGATATAAAGCCGTATTTTTTGGAGTTTTAGATACGGAATATGTAAAAATTGAAAATAATGGAAAATTAGCGACTAATGCAGCTATTAAAAACAATTTTGTTTTTGAAAGGAAATAAATAACTAATAATATTATTATTGCTATAATCAAGCTCGACATATGAGTTTAATAAATTTAAATTGAGTTAAATATTAAGCTAAATGAAAAAACTTATTTATTGATCTTATTTTTGAATTAATTAAATTGAAATAATTCTCTATAAAAACTACTAACTCATCTGTTAAGAGAGAGGGAAATATTAAATAATTTAAATTATTACAAATATTATTATCTTGAAACCCTCCAACCTTTATGCGTTAATTGCAGTGTAATGTGTGCATTTTTAACTGGGGGTATCACTGTTCGTTTTGATGATAAAGACGTGTACCATTTTAAAGGCTGATAATAAATATTATATCTGACAGAAACAGCTTTTACACCAGCAAAGTTCATTTTGGTATAGTTATCTATTTTAATAGAACTAACGCGAGCAATTTTTACATTTAAATAATAACCAGAATACCAAGATATATATTTGTTATTTTTACCTTTAGCAGTTAAAACGTATCCAATAAGAACCGGTTTCGGCGTATTAATACCAGGTCCAAATATGGCGCCTTGTTCTGCCGCAGTCTCCATTTTTATATACTTCTTTATCAAGCCTGCTTTCGATAATCTAGTTAGAACAGATTTAAATTCATTAATTTCTGGGTTCTCATAACCATAGAAACCGTTGTTATTACCTGTTGATATATTTTTAACTAAGTATAATTCCTTATTTTTTTTCATATAATTTAAAATTGCCCGCTTAAAATTAGACGAATTTTCGGCTTTAGGATTAGCACATCCGGATAAAAAAACTGGAACTAAAAATAAGATTAGAACCATTAAAAGCAAATTTTTTTTCATCTTCATTTTTCTTCTCCTTTTATTAAAGTTTAATCTAAATTTTAACTGCTTAATGTATTTTATAATTCATAAGAAAAAAATTAAAGCAAATTTAGTAGCTTGTTAAATTTAATTAAGATTAAGCAAATATTTAAATATTTGCATTGTCATTTAAATTCTTACTCACTTTTTCCGCCTTACGTCCTCTTAAAAAATAAAAAATTACACCTGCTATTACAACCAAACCAAGAAGATACGGCCAAATTATTAAAAACAGCATATAAAAGAACCACAGTAAAAAAAGTGCAAACATAATTAATCCTAAAATAAAGCCTATTTTCAATATGTACTTTGTAACCCACATACCTATGAGAAAACTGGCTATTGTGTCTATCGGCCTACCCATTTTAAATACCTCCTTTTTTAAATTTGTTTATGTGTTTGCTGTTCCCATTATTGTATTTTAATTTAAATTATTATACAAATTTTATTCCCCTATAAATCTAAACATAGCAAAAGAACGCTTAGAATCATTATTTTTACTTGTAGGACTTTTATCATTATATGACGATAAAAATTCACTTCCTTGATTATCCTTAAAAATAACTTGGTATAGATGATTCTTTGAAAGAAATGCACCCTCAATATCTTTTATTTTGGGCTCTTTATTCTTTTTTATTTTTGGTTTTATTAGTCCTGAAAGTTGCCTTGCAATATAGTTTGATAATGATTTATTGCCAGCTCCAGAGCCACCTATGGACATATTCGCTTTTTTAAAATCATTTGGATATTTTTCTGCAAAATCTATTGCTATTTGATTAGCAGATAAAAAATAGTAACCGAAATGATGTTCTCCTTTTTTTGCTTTTGCATTTTTCAAAATTTCTCTAATATTATTTTCAAAATTACACTCTTCCCAAATTTTAATGTCTTCATTGAAATCAGTATTCATAACTCCTCCTTAAATTTTAAAATTTATATAATATTGATTATGCTAAAATCTTTTGCATATCAGTTTCCGCCTATCTCTTCAGCGCCTTTTAAAATTTTTATTTCCATAATTGTCTCCAATTAATTTTTTATCTAAAATATATTTATTAGTTTTGCAATAGGTTTATTCTTTAATACCGCACTTTCCGTTTGCAAGCGTATAATAGCACTGGCCAGCCTCTAAACTTGCAAGAGGTCTTACATCTATTACGCGATTATAGTCAGGTTTTTCAGGAATTAAAGATTTAATTAAGTTTTTAAGCGTATGGTCCTGACTCCTGAAAAAGAACCTGTTTGCGCAATTTATCGTAATTATATCGACTACATTTCTATCATTAGTGGAATCTATCCGAATTTCAATTTTATCGTATTTGTAGTAGTCAAGGCAGATTTCTATTTCGTTACACAGCTTAAAAATGCTGTTTTGATTTATTTCATCTAATAATTTAACTATCCCAACATTTTGTTCAAAATTTATTCCAGAAATGTAATATTCCATTTTTTACTCCTAAATTTAAGAATTTTTTTCTTTTTTTATCCAATCAGGTTTAATTCTTTCTTCTAGTATTCTTTGAGCTATTTTTGCTCCGCCTTTAAATTTGTGCAAATCTAAATAAAGCTGAATGTCTGATACAACTTTTGTTTCGTATTTGATTAAAGAGCCTGGCTCGTTTTTAAATTCGTTTTTAACGGTTTGAATTTTGTAAAAAACATCTTTTCCTAATTTATCTGTGTAGTCTTCATCTAAAGAGGTTTCTTCTTCATAATCGTCACCTTCCTTTTTTAAATTTTCTGTATTTTTAGACTCTTCCAAAACAATAAAATTTGCTTTTGATGGACTTACCTTTACCAGATCAAATTCCATTTTTAAATCATATAAAGCGTCTATTTTTGAGGTGTCGCTAAGTGGAACATATTTTATATAAAAAAACAGCTTATCTTGATATATTTTTTCATTATCGGGTATATTTTTTAAAACTTCGTAAGCTCCGGAAAATAAAGTTAGTGCGTAAATATAATTATTTTTTTCACAAAAACTTTTTAATTTTAAACGCTCATCGATAATAATATCTTTGATTCTGTTTTTATTTTCAAAATATTTACAAAAAAAATAATGAAATTTGCTGTATTTTTCATATAAATAATTTTTAGCCCATTCGTTTAGCATTAGTTCAGCTGTTTCAATATCCTCGATAAAAAAGGCTTTTTTGTATTCTTTAACCCATTCATTTGCTAACATCTCCCGTTTTATTCTTGATACAAGTCCCATGCTGATTCCCGTTATTTTAGATAAATCCCTTACATAGAATTTTTTAAAAGGGTTACTTAGCATTTCCCTAAATACTCTACTTGATTTAGGCGAAAAAAGTGGCTTTAAAGATTCATTTTCTAGTTCGGAATTATCTGTATCCCTTATATAAAAATCTTTTTTTTTATCAACATAAACGTTTTTAAAAGATAAAAATATATTGCCTTTAAAATCTATGCTTCCAATTCCGTATTTTTTATACGTTTCGATTGTATTCTCTTTTAAAAAAGGCGCAACAACTATACCGTACATATCTTTAGCGTCTCCGATAAAATTTTCTATTTCCGTTATAATTTTTAACTTTGTTTTTTTGTCATCTTTTTCTTGATACAACAAAACAAACTTGAAAAATAAGTTTGTTGAAATTAAAACCTCTAATATTAAAAAATTAATTTCAAAAACTTCTTTAGCTTCCCTAACTTCATTAAATGAAAAAGAAAAATAGCTTCTTTTAATTTCAATAAAAGGGATCTTGGAAATAGCTAATTTTACTTTTTTTTGCATTTTTTCGATTAATTTGAAATATTTATCGTTATCTTCGTTTTTGTTTAGAGTTACATTATTTAATTGCACTTTCACATTGTCAAAATTTTGGTCTTTCTTGTTGTTATTTTTATCTACCATTTTTTAATTCCTCCTATATATATAATACGAATTTTTTTTAATAAATTAATTTTTCTTTTTTAACGATTTAGAATCGTGTTTTACGCAGTAACTTTTAAATATATATTTGTTTCATTTTTGTTTCAAAAAAATAATATAATGTTTTCATAAATTAATACAACCCTAACAGGTGGATTAGAAACATTACAATTTCAGTAATATAAAAATACCTATCCGTCCCATTTTGAGCCTTAAAACGCTAATTTGAAAGGATTTTTAAGTAAAAACTACAGCATGCTTTAGATAAATAAGAAAACTTGTCTATTTATGGTTTTGCAAACGTTATTAATTGATAGTAACATCATTATGGCAAATTAATTTTATGTCAATAAAAAATTAAACATAAAAAATTAAACATTGTCGGTTTGATAAATTAATTTGCCGTTTTTGTCGTAGTAACCCATAGTTCCGTCTAGAAATTGCGCTCGTGCGAGTTCTTCTTGAAAATCATCAATCCAATCGATGTTTTTATTTTCAATTTTTATAACTTCGTCACCTGTTTTGTCGATAAATGCAATATAATCATTATAATATATGCGAGCGAGCCCTTCCTTAAAATCCCCAACCCAATTTGCTTTGATATTCATTGCGACTTCAAAATTTTTATTTAGAAATAGCCATTCTACATATTCCTTTTTTTCGCCTTCCCCCCGTCTTTTTCTTACATAACCGTCTTTTTTCGCTCGTGCGAGTCCGCAAGAAAATTGAAAAATATGCATTTTGTTCTCCTATATTTTATTTATTTTTTTATTAAAATCATAATATGCTTTATGCCGCATTTTATTTATCATTTCAATCGTTTTTTTATCTATTTTATATGTTTTAAAATATGTTTTTAGATAAGCTATGACGATATTCAACGTCATTTTCTTTCTAAATTCATTATCTTTAGAAAGTTCGAATCTTTTTCGAGAGTAAAAATTATAATAAGTGCTATATACAAAACGCTCTATTTTATTAAGATTTGCGTTTTCGATAAGTTGCTTTTGTTTATTTTTAGACAAATGACAAATGCTTTTTCTTATAAAATCGATATTTTTTGCAAGTTTTAAAACATCATCCATTGAAAATATTTTTTTTCTTTCGTCGATGTCATGTTTTAATTTTAATTTTTTGATGATAAAATTACGAACGACTTCGTTATTCACGTTCAGTCTCCTTTTTCCCTTTGTAATTGATAGTATTATTATTATATCTTATTAGATTTAAAAATGTCAAATATTTTTTGAAATATATATATTTATCAAGTTTTTTAAATAAAGCAAGCAAATTTACGATATTTTTGAATAAATTTAAACAACGTATATAAAACTTTGTTTTATATGTTGTTAATTAAACTAAAAATTTATAAATTATAGTCTTCTCAAGCCGTTTATATTGAATTAGAGTTTACCAATGTGGTAAGGGTGGCGGTAAGGTTTTTATGATAGGTATAAATATATAAGTTATTATATTTATTAATATATTATATATTTTATAATAATATACCTTACCAACCCTTACCGCCACCCTTACCAAGCTTAAGCCTTATGTCCATAGGCGTTGAGCCAAATCCTTACCATTTTTTAAAATTAATAGGTATAAAGAAAATAAAAAAAATTTGCAGTCAATTTTTTTTAAAAAATATATATACCTTTGTGTAAAAATTTGGTAAGGTTTTAAAAATGGTCTTAAAAGCCCTTATTTTATAGTGATTTCAGGCATAAAAAAGCTTACCAAGTGATTGGTAAGGTTTTGGTAAGGCTAAATTTCCCTTAAATTTAAATTCTAAAATGGTGGTTCCGACTCAAATCTGAAACAGTAACATTTAACAAGATGATTATTGATAGATTTGGGATATGTGTCATATTTATCCTTTCTTACAATATTTGCGGTAATACTTGATAAAACTCGCTCCCGCTCAAAGTTATATGAACTGCAAAGCTCTTTAAATGTCACAATAGGATAAAAATATAACATATTATCGCCGTCGCTTTCTACTTGTCCTATAGGTTTTAACGGCGGGCGGTAGTCTTTATCGTTATTGTTTTTATTGATAAAACCACCTGAGCGTAAAGCAAATTCTCGGATAGCGTTTAGGTATCTTTCGCTTTCGGTTTTAGGGTCAGAGACTTCGTCGAAATAAACCTGCCTATTATATTCAAGTAAATCCTTTATGCCTTTTATAATATCTTGGTTATAAGGTATATTAAATAATTTACAAAAAATATCATATACAAATACAATTAATAAGATTACATCTTGTTTACCGCCTAAATTTATTATTTTATATTCTGTCTTAAATTTAGAGTATCGTTCTTTTATTTCAGATAAATTATTTTTTATATAATCAATCCAAACAGGCAGTATATGGCCGTTATTATTGGTTATATTTGTTATAATATCTCCAAAATTAACATTTTCGGCAAACGGTCTTATTAAATCCGCTGGTATCTCGATAACTCGTCTATACGCACCTAAATTTGCTTTTTCGGACGAAGAAGACGATAACATTGACGTTAATGAGAACTCGCTTGATAAAAACAATGAGCCCCTAAACCTGAACATTTTACGCAAGGTTAGGTTTCTTTGGGCTCTTGTTTTGCCGACGCCTCCGCTAAAACTATAAATCAAATTAATGATTATGTTATTAATCTCTTCTTTTTTCTTGGCAGCTGTGGCGGTTTCGTCCATCAAGACCGGCATATCCTTATAATTAGAAATAGCTATTTCGGCGCCGTTACTCGTCGTATTTAACATTTTCTTTAATAAAAATGGGTTTCCAAATAAAGACATCATAATTAAATCCGAAAGAGTTTTACCGACGCCCGACTGTCCGTAGCTGTAAAATACGATATTATCTATACCTAAAAGTTTAAAAATTGGAGCAGATAATCCAGCTAAACAGGTAATAGCAGCGCCAGTATGGTTACTAAATATCTCTCGTAATAATTCGACCTGTTTGTCTTTACTGCCCTTTATGGCAATTTCGTTTTGTAATGCGTCTGAATACTTAACGGTTTCAGGCGAATACGTCGTTGGCGCATAAAATAACGAATTGTCGTCATTCCAGCCCGTCTCTGATACATAAGAAATTTGCGGTATGTCTTTATTAACTCGCAAAAAATTAACTATATAGTCGGCAACATCTTTTGCGTCCCTACCTGTAATAAATACATGACTATTGTTTAATTGTTCCGATAATTTCTTTGTGTCGCCTAAACCGCTTGCGTCAGTAACTACCGTTTTATCATTAAATTTAAGCGTTAATTCTACTGAATCGGTCGCTTTTATTGTATTTATAATATAAAAGAACGGGCAAATCTCTTCGTAGGTTTCTTCAATATTGCCGTCTTTTAATACTTTATTATGGACGATGCAAAGCATATTTTCTATGCAACGATATGGAGCAGGTATAGTATAATCGTCAGTTACCATATCAGTAACTTTCGGCAATTCAGGACGATACAAATAGCTATCAAAAATTTTTTTCAAAATGCCGCATTTTTTTGCAGTTTGTTGTAATTGCTGCTTGAGTATGTCATTTAGTTTAATTGTTTTAATAGATGTTAAAACATCGTTAATATATTCTTTATTTTTTTCAATAAAGCTTAGCAAAAGCAAGGCATTTTGTTTAATTTCTACCAAGTCTCCGCCGTCGACAAGATAATCGTCAATGCCCTTGCCTTTCGAGTAATCCCAAGTCGCTATTTTGACTATTACGCCCATATTTTGCAGTGTAATAGATAAAGAAAATAAAGCCTTGCGAACATCTGGGTTCTTAATAAAGTCGGCGTCGTATGCAATATAAAACGTTCGCCCGTTAGTTACGAAGTCCCTTATGTCGTCCCAGAGTTCTTTGTTTTGCGGAGTGTCGTCGGTATCCTTTCCCGCCCGAAAGTTCCAAACGCCTGATAAACCGATACAATATTCGCCGTCTTGAATTAAGCGCAAGGCTTTTTTCTCGCCTTCGGTGACCCAAATTTCTTTATTTTTCTTATCTTTTATCGAGAAAACTGCGGGTAAAATGTAAGGTATAGGGACTGAGAATTTTGGAGATAGATATTTTATATCGTTTAACGCAGGGTAGAGCCTAACTCGACAATAATCAGTTGTTTCGCCTTTACGAAAGTAAGGTATTTTCAGTAGCGAACACGCCTGCAAAATGCTTTGTTTATCTATAGTGCAAAATCCCAAAAGCATTTTTAAATCGTCGCTATTGCCTTCAAATTTAGTTAACCCTGCTGATACGACTGTTTCGAGTGACAAACCGCTTTTTTTTAAGTCTTGTATAATTATATAATCAAGACCGCTCAAGAAGTCTTTTTTGTCCTTATCCCAATTCTTTTTAAACCAATTTTCCGCTTGACTTTTTTTACAAAAAGTTGTATTATTATAGCTATTAGAGAGCATAAATTTTCGGCGGAGTTAGCCGCTCCGCCTGTTTCACCTCCTTGATTGTAAAAGTAGTATCACTTACGTATCACGTTAGATATATTTTAGATTATAATCTACAAAAAAGTCAATATATTTATATTTTTTTTAAGTAATATATATATTTATATAGTGTTTTACCATGCAAAAAATCCAAATGTAGCTAAATGCACTTAAATACATTCAAATGTAATTTTACATTTGAATGTATTTGACTACATTTAACATATTTATTCTTTCTTTTCTTTATATTTCCTATTCTTTTAGCATATTGTCCTAATTTTTCTTTTCCGTTGACACTACTAAACTATCAAGTTATAATATATAACTATTAGTTATATTTCTATAACCAATAGTTTAATTAAATAACATCTCATTATATTAAGGAGCAATTATGCCGCAGGAAAAGACTTTAGGTCGCATACTTCAGGAAATCAGGCAGAGCAAACATATCTCCATAGCTTCTATGTCGAATAAGTTCAAAGTCGCCGCAGTCCATTTAAACTTAATAGAAGTCGATAAGAGGCTTCCGAGCATGGAGCTCTTAGACCAAATCATAGATATGTTCAAGGTCGACGGCAATACCAAAGACGAATTATACCTGCTCCTTGCCAAAGCGAAGCTCCAAGACAAAATACCAGACGAAGTCCTTAAGAAAATCGTTCTTAAAAAAGACAGCATGCCGGATAATTTCATAGCCCGCATTAAGAAAGACATATCCGCCAAAAAAAGAACGGAAAAGATTAAACAGGTAATAGAAGGATTGGACGTCCTTTCCAAAGAAGAGATAATTAAGCTTGCGGAAGAATTTAAACAACCGGTAGCCGAATACCTAACCCTTGCCGGCTATATGCCGGACGAGATATTAAGGCTTTTGGAATACAAAGACTTCGAGGAGCTCCTAAAAAGCGTTTCGGCTTTTAAAGATCCCGTGAGAATTCAAAAGGTTATTACAGGACTTTTGGGAGTGGTAAAGGGTTTTACGGAGTAACGAAGTTTTATGATATTTATTATGCTATAATAAGTTATATGGAAAAGACGATAGATAAAAATATTGAGACTGCAAAAACAATAATTAACGAAGAAATCGAAAAAGCCGGATATAAGGTCGATAGGATAATTTTATTCGGCTCCAGAGCAAGAGGAGATTATAAAGAAGGAAGCGACTGGGATTTTTTCGTGTTAATCGATAAGAATATATTTAAAGAAGATTTAAAAATTATTTTGCGCAACATCCGCAGAAGAATGGCTGTAAACAGCATATCGAACGACATCGTCATTAAATCTAAAGAAACGTATAAAAATCAAATAAACGACGTCGGCTTTTTATCCTATTACGTTAATAAAGAAGGCGTAAGTTTATGAAAGAATCCGTTATCCTTTTATTAAAAAAGGCGGAAAATGATTTGAAAGACGCCAAAATATTATATAACAGCAAAGAGGCTTCGGCGGAAGGAATTTGTTTTCACTGTCAGCAGGCGGTTGAAAAATTTTTAAAAGCTTATTTAGTCTATAACGATAAAGAAATTAACAAAACTCACGATATATCGCAATTATTGCAATTCTGCAAAAATATAGACAGTGATTTTATAGAGCTTGAAAAATTAAATATAGACGATATGACAAACTATGCCGTTATAGTAAGGTATGACGACATTATAGAGCCGAGTTTGGAAGATGCTAAAGAAGCTATCGCCATAGCCGAAAAAGCAAAATTATTCGCTTTAAAAAAAATAAATATACAATAATAACGAAAATAGAGAAACCCTTGTGGAAAAATTTCCACAAGGGTTTCTTGATAAGAAAACTGATAAAAAAAACTGCGGAACAGTCTCGTGATAAAGCCGGCAACAAGCGATTACGGAATGATTGTCCCAAATTTGTCCCATAAGTAATTTATGTCATAAAAAAATTTAATAATTTTAATAACTTATAATTTATAATATGGGACTCTGACTCCCATTACGGAGGTTCGAATCCTTCTCCCCCAGCCATTTAAAAACCGCAGTAAATAAGGCATTTCAGACAATATCCTACCTTGACGTAATTTCTAAATCAACCGATTTTAATATTCTTTACGGCAAGATATTCAATTAATTTTTTAATTTCTTTTTAATGGAAGAAATTATTTGTCTCGAAACAAATTTTAAATAGTCTTGAAAAGCATGCCTCATATTTTTTAAAAAAAGAAGCGCTTTTTAAAGCGCAAAAATATATTTAAAATTTATGAAATAATTTTAATAATTTATTTGCATATTTTCTGAAAATAGGTATATAATATTTATATATTAAGAATAATTTATTAATATATATAAATCAAATGAAATTTAAGACCCAGATGCGGAAGCAATATAAATGGAAACGTTAATAGTGGGAGAAAGAGGACAGATTACTATCCCAAGCAATTTAAGAAAAAAATATAATATAAAAAGCAAACAGCCTGTTATACTAGAAGAAAGAAACGGGGAACTCGTCATAAAACCGGCATATGCTATACCTTTAAAAAAATTAAAACAGGCGGCAAGAACATTTGACGATGATTTTGTAAAAGAACTTATAGAAGAAGATGTAATAAAAGAAAACGAAAAGGCTAAAATCCTAAAGAAATGGAAAAATTAAAGGTTTTTCTGGATAGCAACGTCGTATTTTCCGCCGCTTATTCAGAAAAAGGAAAATCCCGCTCCTATCTTTTCTTCGAGCTGCAAAATCTCAATATTATCAAAATTTATATATCAAATCTCGTTAAGTTTGAGTCGATTCACAACATAAAGATAAAGAAACCGGAAAAATTAGATTTTTTTATCACGGGAAATACAAAAGATTTTTTAACTTTTTACAATAAGAAATTAAAAAATACTCTTATTTTGACCCCCAAAGATTTTTTAGAATTAACTTTCGAAAAATAAAATAAATCAGA
>JAJZVN010000042.1 GCA_021845685.1 bacterium | reverse complement strand
AAATATTAATAATAAAATAAAATAAAATAAAATAAAATAAAAAACTATCTTATAATTAATTACAAGATAGTAATTAAAAAAAAGAATTATAAAATAAGAATTAAAAAATAATGATTAAAAGGAGTTATTATTAAATGTCTGATATAAATATAAATAATTTAGAAAATCCCGATTGTATTACTTCGTTGTTGACGCAAAAAGAATTAGCCGAAAAAAATCAATTTACCGAAGCTATGGAGTATGTGTGTAATAAAGAAAATATAGACAAATCTTTTCTTTTAAATAATATCGCTTTAGGTAAAATTGTAATATTGCATAATAAAAATAAAGACAATTTTGTAGGAATAGGAAAAGGATTAACTACTAAAGTAAACGCAAGCATCGGCACATCTACTAACCATATAAACATTGATGAAGAAGTTAATAAAGCTGTGGCGGCCGAAAAACACGGAGCAGATACTCTTATGGAACTTAGCGTCGGCGGAGATTTAGATTTAATAAGAAGAACCGTTTTAAGCAGAACTTCGCTTCCTGTCGGCACGGTTCCATTATACCAGGCGTTTACAGAAGCGATAAATAAATATAAAAATCCTATAAAAATGCCTGAAGATTTAATTTTTGAAGTAATAGAAAAACAATGCGCCGACGGTATTTCTTTTATGGCTATTCATTCGGGTCTAAATCTAATATCTCTTGAAAGACTTAGAAAACAGTCATACAGGTATGCAGGACTTGTTTCAAAAGGCGGTTCTTATCTTATTGCCTGGATGATTGAGAATAATAAAGAAAACCCGCTGTATGAAAGATTCGAAGATGTTTTGAAGATTTTAAAGAAATACGATACGGTTTTGAGTTTAGGAAACGGATTAAGGGCAGGTTCTACGGCAGATTCTTTTGACAGAGCCTATATGCAGGAATTGATTATAAATTGCGAATTGAGCGAGATTGCAAGAGATTATGGAGTGCAAGCAATTGTTGAAGGTCCTGGACATATTCCGTTAGATGAAATTGAAGCTAATGTTAAAATTCAGAAAAAAATGTCGGACGAGGCTCCTTTTTATGTTCTCGGACCTTTGGTAACGGATGTTGCAGCCGGATTTGATCATATTTCAAGCGCTATCGGAGCAGCTTTGTCTTCTTCATACGGAGCAGATTTTTTATGTTATGTAACGCCTTCCGAACATTTAGGTCTCCCTTCAGAAGAAGATGTTATTATGGGACTTAAAGCGGCTAAAATTGCAGCTCATGCAGGAGATATGGTAAAACTTAAAAAAAATGAATCAGATATTAAAATATCAAAAGCAAGACGCGATGTTGATTGGGAAAAGCAATTTTATTATTCAATAGATCCTGAATACTCAAGAAGCATATATGAAGAAAAAAATGATAATAATGCAGCAGGATGCAGTATGTGTGGAGACTTCTGCGCCCCTCTTAAAGTTAGGAAATATTTTAAATATGAAATCTCAAAAGGAAAAAAAGCTTAAATTTTTTATACCTGGCACCTTTGTTTTTTTAATTTCATTGATTGTTATATTCAGTATAGGAGGTGTAATTAAAGTTTATAGATTAAAAGTGGCAAAATCTAAACTTATAAATAAGTTAATATACTTAAAAAAAAGCAACGCAAAAATTAAACGGCAAATATATGATTTAAAGCATAATAAACAATATATTTCCGAATTAGCGCGACAGGAATTAGGTATGATTAAAAAAGGAGAAATAGTTTTTAAATTTTTTGGCGTTAATAATAATAAAAAAAAATAAACTATATTTTAATATCATCATTCTATTTCATAAGTTTCAGGATGAAAGCTATCCTGCATTTTAAATAATATTTTTTTCCCTATTTTGTCTTCTAATTTCTCAATGTTAGCTTCTTCTTCATATATTTTGTTCATAACTTGAGGGTGAACCGTTACGGTTATTTTTTTTGACCTTGTTTTTTTAGATGTTTTTAAAATTTTTCTGAATATTTCAAAGCAGATTGTTTGAGATGATTTAATTAAACCGTTTCCTTCACATAATGGGCAATTTTCCATAAGCATACTTGAAAGGCTGTTTCTGAGCCTTTTTCTTGTCATTTCTAAAAGCCCCAGTTCCGATATTTTATTAATAGTAGTTCTTACCCTGTCGTTTTTTAAAACTTCTTCTAATGTGTGATAAACTTTTTCTTTATTTTCTGTTTTTTGCATATCTATAAAATCAATAATGATAATACCGCCGATATTTCTAAGTCTAAGCTGGTAGGCTATTTCCTTGGCGGCTTCCATATTAGTTTTTAATATTGTGTCTTCAAAATTTCTTTTTCCAACATATTTGCCTGTGTTCACATCTATCGACGTTAAAGCTTCGGTGCTTTCAATGACAATATAACCGCCTGATTTTAGCCATATTTTTTTATCAAGAGCTTTGTAAATCTCGTCTTCTACATCGTAATATTCTAATATCATCTGGTCTTTATTGTATAATTCAACTCTATTTTTAAATTCAGGCGATTGGATATCTAAAAAGTTGATAATCTTGTCATATTCTTCTTTGTTGTCAACTATAACATTATCTATGCTGTTATTCAGTAAATCTCTTATAGCTCTGAGCGAAATGCTTAAATCTTCATGAATTAACGCAGGCGCTTTTGAGTCCATTTTGTCTTTATATATATTATTCCACAAATTAACAAGAAATTTTATATCCCGTTCTATTTCAATTTCGCTTGCATTTTCAGCGGCAGTTCTAATAATAAGACCTGCTTCTTCAGGTTTATACTGCATTGCTATAGATTTTAATCTTTTTCTTTCGGACTCGTTTTTAATTTTTCTGGAAATGCCTATATGTGGTGAAGTCGGCAGGTAAACAAGATATCTTCCGGGCAAAGAAATATGGCTTGTAACCCTTGGTCCTTTGGTTTTAACGGGTTCTTTTGCAATTTGTACAAGTATTTCCTGATTTTTTCTCAAGAGTTCATCAATGCTCGGCAAATTTTTTTCTTTTTTTCTTTTCTTTTTCTTCTTTGGCGTAAAACTTGTGCTAATATCATTATTTTCTTCGTCTCCGTCAAAAAAATCATAGTCGGTTATATCAATGTCAAAAAAATCTCCGGCATATAAAAAAGCCGACTTATCATATCCGATGTCTATAAAAGCCGCTTGAATTCCCGGTAATATTTGCATAACCTTACCTTTGTAAATATTACCGTGTTTTGGAGAGCCTGATTTTCGCTCTAAATAAAAATCTACCAACTGTCCGCTTTCTAATAGAGCAACTCTTGTTTCATAATCGTCTTTATTTATTATAAGCTCGGTAGACAAAAAAACCTCGTAATTTATGTTATGATTTTATATACTTATAAATAATAACATAAATGTTTATTGAAATACATAACTTAAAAATAAATAACTAAAAAAAATAAAAAAACACAATAAAATAAAAACACCTTAATCCTGCGATAGGATTTTATATTCAGGATGACCGCTTCGCTCTCGGCTTATAGTCTTGTGAACAGAAACGGCGTGCGTTTCTATCTTCGGAACTTTTCTGCTTACACAGGAATAACTTTGGGGGATTTTATTCCTTCACCCATTTGGCGTCATTCCCGCGAAAGCGGGAATCTATAGTTCTTAAAATATTGCTGTATATTTAATAATTTCTATCGCAGTATTAAGGTTATAAATTTCTTATAATTTATTATATTTTTATGATACAATAAATACTCAATATATATATTAGTATAAAAAGTTATAAGAATAAAAGCAAAAAATTATAAGTATTTATAATATAATATAATATAATATAATATAATATAATATAATATAATATAAAAACTATGTTATTTATATAAACCAAAATTGACGACATAAAACATAAAATTTAACACTTGATTATAATACTTTTAGCAAATTATACCTGCAATTTTTAGTATAAAAGCATATTATTGATACATATATTGTGATATATAAATATAAATAATTAATAAATTAAGGAGTTAAATATATGGAAGAAAACGTAGTTCTTTGCGCTGTATGTGCGTGGCGAGGTATGTGCTCAAAAAAATACAGCGTTTCAGGAATTGAAATATTTAATTGCCCTGATTTTGTAAGAGATATTAGTCTTACTGTTTCAGGATTTGACGAATTATTTTCTTTAGTTTTTGAAAAAAATGGTTTTAGGGTAAATTAAAAGGTAAATAAAATGAAGAAAGAAAAAATATCAGTTTTATTTGTAATTTTAGTTTTAATGTTTGTAATATTTGCGGTCGGCGTTTATGTGGGCAAGAAACTCAATAACCCTTCCTCTTCTAAAGAGGGGATTATAAATGAATCAACAATTAAAAATTCATTAAATTCTAAAGATGAATCTAAGCTGGTATCGTCTAACGGTAAAAATCAGCCTATAGCAGATAATTCTTTGAATTTTAAGCCGCTGACACAATCAAAACTAAAAAAGAAAAAAAATATTATAAATAAAACAAAACAAAAAATTATTTCTAATCAAAAAACTAAGCCTGCAAAACCTATTGTTAAAACAAAAATAGTTTATGTAAAAAAGCCCATTTATGTTTATAAATATATTAAAATTAAACCAAAAACTGCAAACGCCGCTAAATCAGCCTCACCTTTTTCTTCAAGTATTTATTACACTATTCAGGTTGCGGCTCTATCAAATTATAAAACTGCTAAAAATTTAGCAAATAAACTAAATACAATGGGATTTTTTGCTTATATAATTCCGATAAATATATCCGGCAAAAATGGGAAAGCAGTATATCAGCAAGTTAGAGTCGGCAAATTTTCTAATGAGAAAGATGCCTTAAGCGTTGAAAAAGTTATATCAGGCAAATTTAAAATAAAGCCTTATATTATAAAAATAAATTAGCATTTTAACATTAGTTTTAACATTAATATTAACTTAATATAAAGAAAAGTTATTTAGTCTGTAAATAAATGTTCCTATAATATTTAATCTTTGAAGAGTCCAGTAATGCGGAAACCGATTATACCGTGCTCCGTTAAAAATTGCATCCACCGCTGCTTTGTCTAAAATTTTCTTGCCGGATGACCTTAAAACTTTTACTTTATAAACTTTTCCATCTCTATTAATGCTGAATTCTATTATTAGAATACCCTGTAATCCTTCTTTTTCAGCTTTCGCAGGATATTCCCATACATTTTCTATTTTTTCCTTTATATGCAATAAATAGGAAGCGTATTTTATGGTTGTCGTATTTAGATTAATAGTTGCTGTTTTTGCACCGCTTGAAGGATTTTGGACGGAATTATTTTGACCGCTATTTATGTTTTGCTGTGCAGTTGAGTTTAAAAAATTTTGATTCATAGGATAAAGATTATTCATGCTTAATTTGGTGTTTTGCTTTGACGCCCGTTTATTATTTGAAAAAATAGGGGCATTTGCAATATGCCTATGATTTACATATTTGCGCCGTTTAGAAGTTTGATTCTGATGATTGTTAAAATTAGCATGGGATATTTGTTTAGGCTGATAAGAATAATGTTCCGCCGGTATCGGCAGCCCTGAAGATGCGGGAGCATTAAGCCTTGTATTTTTAGGTGCTTTATGAGCTATTGTAGTTGCCAGTTTCGGTTTAGGAGTGTTTTTTAAATAGTTCTTAATAAAATTATAAGGTTCAACTATTATAGGTTTAGTATATTGATGTTTTTTTTTATTTTTTGTCTGAGATAAATGTAAAATATAAAAAATAGCCAATACATGCACTAAAATAGAAATAATTAAAGCATAAACCAGAATCTTGTTTTTTTTCATTATATATATTTAAATTTGCCGTTTTTTTATTTAATTTATTTAATTTATTTAATTAAAATATATGAATTATTTATTACTATATATTATATATGATATCGATAATAATCTTGATAACAATTTTTATGAACTTATAAATATAATTTAACCGAAATAAAAAATTATAATAGAAATATGTTTGATATTTATATTTATTATTATTTATAATTATAATGTAAATATTATAACATTTTTATTTTATTTTATAAATTTCAAAAATTTAATTGTCAACTTTTAATTTGCCGCCGCGTCCCGTTTATCATTATTTTCTTGCTCAAGATAAATTCTTTTATTATTATTACGTTTTGCAATAAAATTTCAAAAATTTAATTGATTAAATTATATAAGTATAATATAATATCCAATATTTTAACTATTATTTATGGAGGCGTCAAAATTAAAATTGACGGATGAATTTATGCCTGCAAAAATCAATCGCGATAATTTAAAAAAAATTTATGAAGGGAAAGCTAAAATATTATATGAATTCAGCGGAGAAGAAGACAAAAAAGATTTGCTGCTGACATATTTTAAAGATGACGCTACTGCATTTAACGGGCAAAAAAAAGGGACAATTGTCAAAAAAGGTGAATACAATAATGCTATATCGGCATCGCTTTTTAGACTTTTAAAAAATAAAGGAATAAATAGCCATTTTATAGAAAAAATATCAGAAAGAGAAATGCTTACATATCATCTTAAGATGCTGCCGGTAGAATTTATTGTAAGAAATATTGCAGCCGGAAGTCTTGCGAAAAAAATGGGAGTTGAAGAAGGAGTGAAACTTTTGTCTCCTGTTGTTGAATTGTGTTTTAAAAGCGATGAACTCGGAGATCCCATGATAAATAAAACTTATTTGAAAGCATTTGATATATGCGATCCTGCTCATGCGGCTAAAGCTGAAGATATAGCTGTAAATATAAATGAAATTTTAAGCCAATTTTTTGACGATAACAATATTATAGTTGTTGATTTTAAGTTAGAATTCGGATTATATAAAAACGAAGTTATGCTTGCAGATGAAATTACCCCAGACAGCATGAGACTTTGGGATAAACAAACAATGGAAAAAGTTGACAAAGATCGCTTCAGGCGAGATTTAGGAAAAGTTGAAGAAGCATATCAAAGAATTGTTGACATAACTTCAAAGTATTAATTTAATGGGAAATATACCCATTTGTATTTTATTATAACAAATTTAAATTAGGCATAAAAACCTTAACCTTATATAGAAATTTATTTTATGGATGACCGTTTTTTGTTTCTTTTTTTTAGCATAAGAAACAAAAAACGGTCATCTTATAATAATCATTAACTTAAATAATCATTAACCTAATTTTTTTAATTATATTTTTTTAACTTAAATTTAAAGCTTCATAAACTTTACCGACAAGATTTTCTCCAGGTTTTAATGTTTTATCCCCCTGATTCCATTTAGCAGGACAAACTTCATTTGGATTCTCGGCAACATAAATGTTTGCTTTTACTTTTCTTAATAATTCATCAGAATTTCTGCCTACATTGAAAAAATTAACTTCCGAAGCAACTAAAGTTCCTTGCGGATTTATAATAAATGTTCCTCTGAAAGCAAGCCCCGAGTTTTCATCATAGACGCCGAAAATTTTTGAAACTTTTCCTGTAGGATCGGCCGCCATTAAAAATTTAACGTTTACTAATAATTTTTCGTCCCTTTGCCATGCCATATGTACGAAATGGGTATCAGTGCTTATTGATACAATTTGAGCGCCTAATTTTTCAAGTTCATCTTGCTTTGTAGCAAAATCAGCAAGTTCGGTAGGACATACGAAAGTATAGTCGGCAGGATAAAATACTAGAACTGTCCATTTTTTATTTTTTTTAGCTTCTTCAAGACTAAATGTTCCGAAACCGCCTGTTTTAGGATTAAAAGTATTAATTTCTCCAAATGACGGCACTTCTTTTCCAATGCTTGCTTTTTCTAATTCCATAAAAACCTCCGAATTAATTTAATTATTAATTTAATTAAAAGTTATATAATAAATTAAATAAAAAATATTAAACAATAAATATTATTGACTAATATACAATATTTATAAAATATTGTCAATTAAAAAATTAAATTAATTATTTGCCATTATTATATATATTATTTATAACGGATAGTTTAAATTAATTATAAAAAATAATAATGTTATTAACTTTTAATTTGTTTATAAAAAATAATAATTGAAAATTAGCCGTATAAATATTAATATATCATATAAAATGCAAAAAAATATTTTTGCATTTTATATAACTGATACATATATTAATTATATTATTACCTTAAATCACCGTTAGAAATTTCTTTTTCTGAATTCCTGCGTTGGCAGGAATGACTTTGCGAAGGTTTAAATTTTAACCTATTTGGTGTCATTCCCGCGAAAGCTGGAATCCAGTATTTATCATATTCTGAATCAGTTTTAATAATTTCTAACGGTGATTTAAATTATTAATATATGTATCAGCTATATAAAATTGTTGTTTTGTTTTAAATAACGCTAAATTAAATAATAAATCGGCTATTAATATTAATAAATAATATTTTAAAAATGGAGTTAATATGCGCATTTCCATAATCGGTACAGGCTATGTCGGTCTTGTAACCGGAGCTTGCCTATCTGATTCGGGTAATACAGTTTATTGTATAGATAATGACGAAAATAAAATTAATTTATTAAATAAAGGAATTATTCCTATATATGAGCCTGGACTTAAAGAACTTTGCGATAAAAACATTAAACTTAAAAGACTATTATTTGATTCAGATTTATTAAAAGCCGTTAGGAATTCAGATGTTATATTCATAGCGGTAGGCACTCCTCCTAAAGAAAACGGGGAAGCAGACCTTTTAAATGTTTTTAAAGTAGCGGAAAGTATTGCATTATATATGGACAAATATAAAGTAATAGTGATAAAAAGTACGGTGCCGGTTGGAACTTGCGATAGTGCTGAAAAAAGAATAAAAGAATTAACGAAAATTCCTTTCGATGTTGTATCTAACCCTGAATTTTTAAAGGAAGGAGCTGCTATTGAAGACTTTCAAAGACCGGATAGAATAATAGCAGGTTTAAACAATCATGAGGATAGCACAAAAGCAAAAGAATTGATTTCTGAAATATATGAACCATTTATCAGAACTGGTGCTCCAATTTATTTTATGGACAGATTATCTTCAGAATTAACAAAATATGCATCAAATGCCATGCTTGCTTTAAGAATATCCTACATGAACGAACTCGCCAATTTTTGCAATATAGCAGGAGCCAATATTGACTATGTAAGAATAGGAATAGGCTCTGATAAAAGAATCGGACAATCTTTTCTTTTTTCAGGAATAGGATATGGCGGAAGTTGTTTTCCAAAAGATGTAAAAGCGCTTTATCAGACCGCAAAACGGCAAAAATATGATTTTAAAATATTAAAAGCGGTAGATGAAGTTAATAATTACCAGAAAGAAGTAATATTAATCCAGATATTAAAACATTTTAAATCCGATATTAAAAATAAAACTTTTACTTTATGGGGACTTGCTTTTAAACCTAAAACAGACGACATAAGAGAAGCCCCCGCCCTAACTATAATATCTAAACTCCTTTCATATGAAGCTAATGTAAAAGCGTTCGATCCGATCGCTATGGAAAATACAAAAAAAGTATTTCAGCAGGCAGAATATTTTGACGATATGTATGATGCTTTAAACGGTTCAGACGGACTTATAATAGCTACAGAGTGGAATGACTTCAGAATGCCTGATTTTGATAGAATAAAATCACTTCTTAAAGTACCTGTCATATTTGACGGAAGAAATATATACGATAAAGCCAAAATGAAGGAATACGGGTTTGACTATTATTCTATAGGAAGATAAATAGATAAAATTGTTATTTGATATTGACGGATTAGTATTAGCAAAGTTTGACTATTATTTTATAGGAATATAAATTATTATATTTAATATTTAATTATAGCGCTAAATATTATGTTTATTGCATAATATAATATTATTACTTTGTTATTAGTGCGATTTATGATTGTTATTTTATCGGAGGTAAATATTTAAAATGACTAACGTTATTTTATGCGGCGGAAGCGGAACGAGACTATGGCCTATTTCAAGAGAATTATTTCCTAAACAGTTTTATAAATTTAAAGACAATTTATCTTTGTTTCAGCAAACGGTTTTAAGAAACAAAGATTTATGCGATGATTTTTTAATAGTTACAAACCATGAACAGTATTTTTTAGCTCTTGATCAGTTAGAAGAAATAAAAATTAAGAATTTCCGATTTATTGTTGAACCTGCTCCCAGAAATACTGCTGCCGCAATTGCTCTTGCATGTTTTGACGCTAAAAGTCATAACAGCGGATTTGTATTTATAACTCCATCTGATCATATAATTCAAAATGACGGCAATTATAAAAATATAATAAAATTGGCAAAAGATTTAGCTGAAGACAATAGTTTAATATTATTCGGCATAAAACCGGCTCATCCTGAAACGGGGTACGGATATATAGAAGCAAATACTGCCGAAGAAAATATTTTAAAAGACGCTCCATATTATAGCGTAAATTCTTTTAAAGAAAAGCCTGATAGAGACACCGCGCTCATGTATTTATCTAAAAATAACTATTTCTGGAACAGCGGCATGTTTTTATTTAACCCCGAAGTTTTGCTTAATGAACTTAGCTTATATTGTCCTTCTTTGTATGAATCTGCTGAAAATGCCTATAACAATGCGAAAAAAGATTTAACATCCGTTAGAATAAAATTGGAAGATATGTTAAATATAGAAGAAAACTCAATTGATTATGCTTTATTGGAAAAAACTTCCAGCACTAAAGTAATACCGTCCGATATTAAGTGGTCCGATATGGGAAGTTTTGATTCTTTATATGCCGAATTAGAAAAAGATTCCGATAATAATGCTAAATTAAATTCTTCAGACTTTATGAGTTCTTTTATTAACGTCAATTCTAAAAAAAATTTGATTTTGTCTTCAGGCAGAACAATAGCAGTAGTAGATATTGAAGATTTAATAATAGTAGATACTGACGATGCATTGCTTATTTCAAAGAGAGGCTCTTCGCAGAATGTAAAAAAAGTGGTTGAAAAATTAAAAGAACTGAATTCCGAACTTCATTTTCAGCATTTAACCGTGCATAGACCATGGGGTTCATATACTATACTATTAGATTCTCCAGCATATAAAATTAAAAAAATATTGGTTAAACCTAAAGCGAAATTATCTCTACAAAAGCATTACCACAGATCAGAACACTGGATAGTCACTAGCGGTACTGCGCTTGTAACGGTTGATGATAAAAAAATATTGTTAAAATCAAATGAGTCAACATATATTCCTATAGGCTCTTTACATAGATTAGAAAATCCTGGCCTTATTCCTTTAGTTTTGATTGAAGCGCAAGTAGGAGAATATTTAAAGGAAGACGATATAGTCAGAATAGAAGATTCATACAATAGAATTGATTAAATTTTTTGAGTCAAATCTAAATGTTAAAAACATTAGGAATTAAAGAAATTACAAAAAATGTTTTCATAATTACCGAAAACACGGGAGTAGAAGACTTACATAATCCTAAAGCAGACGGCAAAGAAGAATTAATTGATTGCAAAGTCGGCAGCAGATTATATTCGGAGCAGATTGATATTATAAGATATTTTTATCCGGAAATTGAAATTAAAATTAACTTCGCTACATAAATATAAGATAACAGAGGCTAATTATGAAAAAAATATTATTAACTGTATTAATTATATCAGGCTTATTTCTGTTTTCTATAAAAGTTTACGCCTACAATAGAGTTATTGTGCCGATGTCTCCTGAGATAGCCTATAACAATCAATATCAATATTTTTATAATTATAATGCTCCGTCAAAATCAAGCAAATATTTTATTGAAATATTCCCTGACGGAAGCCGTTCTCCTGTAATGTTTATTCCATATGGAAAAGTCAATTATTATATTAAAAGCGGTTATGACATATATCCCTATTATGAAAGGCCAGCATATTATATTCCTGTCGGACCGCCGCCGTATTATGTTCCCGTCGGTTCGCCTGTTATGATAAAATATAAGAATAATTAATAAATATTTATTGTATTCAGGTGGTCGGGGGGGGGGGGGGGGCC